>JANQQK010000081.1 GCA_028289375.1 Phycisphaerae bacterium
CCGCATTGGGTCAGACCGGAGGCCTCTGCGTCCCGCGTGAGGTCGTTCTCAACGGTGAGTCGGACGTAGTGCGTGCCCACGGCGAATGCGGCTGAGACGTTGGCGTTGGTGGAGAATGCGTTGCCGGGGGCGAGCGTGCAGGGGTCTTCGTCGGTGGCGTTTGCGGACCAGCTGTAGAAGATTTCACTGGCTGTGTTGCCCATGCCGGAGTTGGCCCCGATGAGGTTGACGGTTTCGACGCCGCTTCCGGAGGATCCCTGCACGATGAAGCCGTCATCGGTTTCGGTGACGGTCTGACCCTCGCCGGCGGTGACGCCAATGATCGCAACCGGGAACGAGGTTGTGCAGTTGACCACGTTCTGGGCGCAGGCGCTGGCGAATGGGGCGCGAACGATGCGGGACGCCGGGATGGCGTCGACCGTGTTGGGGGCTTCAAAGTTGATGGTGCAGGAAGAGGTCGCGGTCTGGTCGTCGAGCATGGCTGTTGCGGTGACGGTGATCTGTCCCGGCTGATCGCTGGTGAGGGTTGCGGTGGCGTCGGCGTTGTCATTGAGTTCGCCGCCGTTGGACGCAAAGGTGATGATGGCGATGGGGTCGTTGGCGTCGGCGGAGATCTGAGCAATGTCGTCGGTGGTGGTGATGCCGCCGGGGCAGTCGATCTCGATGGCCAGTGGTTCGGGTTGGCTGTCGCCGGTGTAGTTGATCGTGCAGGAATCGGTGGCGGTGTCACTGCCGTCGGTGGCTGTGACGGTCAGGGTGACCTCGCCGGCTGCGCTGGCGACGACGGTGACGTCGTTTCCGTCGGTGGTGGTGATGGTGGCGTCACCGGTGACCGCGAACATCGTCGTGGCGGTCGCACGGCTGGGGGTGGCGGTGATGGTCAGGGGTTGGCCGACGTTCTGCTCAGCCGAGGGGCAAAAGAGGCTGACGTTGAGCGCGTCGGGGTTGGGATCGGGCGTGACGCCGGGGCAGCCGGTGATGATGATGGCGACGGCGAGTGTGCAGGTGCGTGCGAGGATATTGACGGTCCGCATGGTCTGTTTCCTTTCGGTGTTCGCCAATGCCCGCAGCCACATTGGCCTGTTGATTCCTGATCCGTGATTCAGGATAGCGTGGAACGTGCGATGGGCAACAAGTCTCTGCGGGTGGGTGGGCGCAACGAAAGACCGCCGATCCTCGTTGGAACCGGCGGTCAGGATTGATCTTTCTGGTGTCGCGCGTGGCCTACGGGCTGGTCAGGGTGACCGAGCATGGGAAGTTGAAGGTGACGGTGATGGGGTCGCCGCAGCGGACGTCTGCTTCGCGATCGAAGCTGATTTCGCCGGGCGTGGATGCGTTGCCATTACCATCGACGAACGTGATGCCGCCAAGGCTGATGGTGTCGCCGCAGATGAAGTTGACGACGGCGTTGGAATCGGGGGTGACAGTCAGGGCGTTGCCATCGAACGGAGGGGGCAGGACCGGTCGCACGATGACCGAGCCGGCGGATTCGTCGAGCACGAAAGTCGTGGAGATGAATTCGCGGTCGGCACCGGCGCCAGGATTGGTGCCGTCACCGGTGAGCGTCAGCGTGCAGCCGGGCGATTCGGTGTCGAGATCAGGCTCGGGCAGGTTGACCGATCCACCGCCACCACCGGTTCCGCCATCTGTGCCACCATCCATGTCGTTATCGTCGCCGCCGGAATCGCCCATGCCGTCGTCGGTCATGCCGTCATCGCCGCCGCCGTCTCCGGACATGCCGTCGTCGGTTCCGCCATCACCGCCGTCGCCATCGTTCGATCCGCCGTCGCCGGGCATGTCGCCGTCGGTGGGCTGATCGCCGCCATTGCCGTCGTCGGCCATGCCGTCACCGCCGTTGTCACCGTTCATGTCGGTGGGGGGGGTGTCGCCATTGTCCATCATGTCCGTCGGCGGGCAGCCGGTGAGCGTGATGGTGAACATTGCGAGTGCAGCGATGAGAATGCGTCGGGTGACGGTGGTCATGGTGTCTGCTCCGTAGGCCTTGTGGGCTGTGAGTTTCTGAACAATCGTCGTTTGCGTAATGCTAGCGGGGGTTGGGTGTCGTTTCCACTGGCGACGGGGTATCCGGACGGTTTGTTTTTCGGACTCAGTCGAGCATCCAGTCAAGTATTCTGAAAGGACCGATGACGATCCAGAGCAGGCCAATCCCCCAGCCGCCCAACCCAATCATCACTGTGACACCCACATAGCGTGGGTGTCGCCTTCCGAGCACCGTTGCGATAAAGATGCAGACGCAGATTCCGGCGAATGTCACGATTGAAACCATGAGCATGAATTGTCCCATTCCGAGCCACGCCACCATCATGCTGCTGTCGATTCCTCGAGGATCGTCATGATGCGGGACGGGCCAGTGTCCCAACGCCACGCGACCGCAGCACCAAGCGATGAACATGCACAGCCACGCCAAGTAGGGCGTGCTTGCGAACACGACCATCATCACCCGTATCTCTTTGAGCCCGCCACCGACCTCCTGCAATTGGCGAAACGTCGCCGGATCATCGGGATCGAATGCGGTGTTGCACTCGGGGCAGCGGTTCGTCGTCAGGCCGGTCAGGTCATAACTGCAACTGCGGCACGTCAGCGGTGCGTCTGGGTTGGCTGGCTGGTCTCCCGCCATGGGGTCCAGCTTATGACTGGCGCGCAGCATCGGCAAACAGGCCGACGGTGGGGCTGATGATGGTGACGGCGGGGGGGCGGATGTTGGCGGATTGGGCGGCGGCGGCGATATCGGCGAGGGGGGCGGTGATGTGGTGCTGGTGGGGGGTGGTGGCGGAGGCGATGCAGGCGGCGGGGGTCAGGCGGTCTTTTCCGGCGGCGATGAGGCGATCGGTGAGTTCCGGCAGATTGTGAATGCCCATGAGAATGACGAGGGTGTCGATTCTCGCGAGGGCGGTGAAATCGAGGTTGTCATCGAGGCTGCCGTCCTGCGTGGTGGCGGTGATCATGGCGAATGAGCGGGCGATCTCGCGGTGGGTGACGGGGATGTTGATGGTGGCGGGGGCGGCGATGGGGCTGGAGACGCCGGGCACGACGTGGCAGGGGACGTTGGCAGCGTGGCATGCGAGCAGCTCCTCACCACCGCGACCGAAGACGAATGGATCGCCACCCTTGAGGCGGACAACGGCGCGTTTTGCAGTGGCGTGTTCGAGGATTGCAACGTTGATCTCGCCCTGCGACGGGCTGGGTTGGTTGGGGGTTTTGCCGACGTTGATGACGATGGCATCGGGGCGGGCGCGGTCGAGCAGTTCGGTGGGGATGAGGCGGTCGTGGATGATGACATCGGCTTGTTCGATGAGGCGGAGGCCTCGGACGGTGATGAGATCGGGATCACCGGGGCCGGCGCCGACGAGGTAGACGGATCCGGGTTCGGCCTTCATGGGACCGGGACAGCGGCGAGGTCGAGGATGATGTCAGTGAGTTGCGGCAGTCGGCCTGTGGGGATGTCGCAGATGATCAGTCGGTCTCCGTGTCGCTCGATGACGGGATGTCCGGCGGTGGGCGCATCGGAGAGATTCAGAGCGGTCGGGATGTCGTCGAGCGCGTGCGAGCCTCCACCGATGAGGAACGGGATGGTGACGATGTTGTGCGTTGGCGGGATGTCGGCGACGACGGCGGAGATGTGCGGATCGTCGTCGAGGTAGGCGGTGACGACGTTTGCGGTCGCGACTGTTTGCCGCAAGTGGTTGGCCAGGGCTTCGTTGGATTCCTTGCTGGCGGGCGATCGGCGGGTGCCGTGTCCGACGGCGAGGATGGTGAGCGGGGCGTCGGTCAGGGCGTGTTCGTTGAGAATGTCCACGATGCGCTGCGCGGTGATGGTCTGCAGTTCGGGATGTGTGCCGACCGGTTCGGTGATGTGCAGGTCGAGGTCAGCGTAGCAATCGTTCTTTTCAAGCTCGGCGGGGAGGTAGGTTTTGCTGAAGTAGCCGGCGGCGGTCATGAGGGGGACGATGATGATGGGGCTGGCTTCGACGTGCAGGGGGGGCGGGGCATCCGATGAGCCTGACAACGGCATTGCGTTTTCCCGCCACGCACGAAGGGTGGCGCTACAGGGGAGCGTATCGAGGACGGTTGAGAATCGGGGCGTGCCCTTGTTGAACGTGACGATCACCGATTCGAATCGATCCAGCGCGCGAAGTCGGTCGGCCTGCTCGTGGACGATGCGGTTGGCGGACGAGTCGTCACCGGCGCCGTGGGCGGCGAGGATCAGCACGGGGCGGGTCATGCGGCGATGGCCTTCTTGAGCATCATGATGGGTTTGTGCAGTCGTCGTCGGCGGCGGCGGCGAACCTGTGGGTCGGGGTGATCGGCGGACGCAAGCCAACGGTTGATGGTCTGGGCGACGCGGCGACCGGTGGTCCATTGGTGCAATCGATCGAGCGTCTGCGCGATGATGGTGTCGATCTGCCGGCGATGCTTGTCATGGATCGATCGGCCGGCGGTCAGCTGGTCGAGATGGGTCAGATCGATGGTGGGCATCGCGGCGATGGCGGGATCGACGTTGCGCGGCATGGCCAGGTCGAGGATGCTCAGCGGACGGGTTGCGTCGGCGGCGATCATGTCGGGCGTGATGATGTGTCGCAAGGCGGCGGTGCAGACGATGGCGACGTCGTGATCGAACAGTCGTTGCCCGAGATTGTCGGTCGTGGCGGCGATGGCGTTGGTTTTGTTCGCAAGTGCGAGCGCTCGGCCCATGTGCCGATTGGCGATGGTCAGTTGTGCGGGCCTGTTGGCGGCGACGTGCGCGGCGATGTCCTGGGCAAGGTGGCCGCAACCGACGATGAGCACGCGTTGGCGACTGATCGTGCCGGTGGATTGGGCCATGTGTGCGACGACCATTTCCGCGAGGGTCGGGCTGGTGTCGGCCAGTGTCATCGCCTGTCGTGCCTGCTTGCCGGCGTGGATGGCGTGGCGGATCAACGTTGTCAGCAACGGTGACAATGACTGCGCGTCGAGGGCATCGGTATACGACGTTTTGATCTGACCGAGAACCTGAGGCTCGCCGATGATCTGCGACTCCAGACCGGCTGCGACGCGAATCATGTGCTCGGCGACTGCGCGACCGGTCTTCACCTCCCCGTGATCATCAATGGGCAGGACCTTGCGGATGTGGGCCGTGCAGTCGGCGGCTGAATCGACGTAGATCTCGAGTCGGCCACAGGTCTGCAGCAGAAAACAGCCCTCTGCCACGTCGTGCAGGACGTGGTGAATGTGTCGGGACTTCGCCTCGTCGAGAAAGCACCGCTCGCGCACGTCGATCGGCGCGGTCTGGTGCGTGATGCCGAAGTATTGAAGCCGGTCAATCACTGCAGCACCTTGAGAGAGAAGGTCTCGCCGGTGGATTCCTCGAGGCCTGTGACTTTGATGCGGGTCTCGGTCGTGCCCATGATGCGGTGGTAGTAGTCGCTGAGGGACTCGCCGTTGATCTTGTTGCTGGCCCAGTTTTCCAGCAGCGGGCGGAGCGTCGGGACGAAGTCGGCTTGGGCGATGTCGTCTGCGAACTGGTCGACGACGCGGTCGCCTGCGATGCCGCCGCCGACGTAAATGTTGTAATTGTCCGGCCCCTTGCCCACGAAAGCGATGTCGGCGGTGTAGGGTCTGGCGCAGCCATTCGGACAGCCTGTCATGCGGATGGAGATGGGTTCGTCGCGTAGGCCTAGCTTGTCCAATTCGGTTTCGATGTCATCGATGATCTCGGGGAGCACGCGTTCGGATTCAGACAGCGCGAGGCCGCAGGTCGGCAGTGCGGGGCAGGCCATCGAGTTTCGTCTGGCCTGCGACAGTTCGAGACCGGGGATGATGCCGTGGTCGCGGAGCATTTGTTCGATGTCGTCGCATTGCTCGGCTGTGATGTCGGTGATCAGGACGTTCTGGTGGGCGGTGAAGACGAAACCGGCGTTGTGTTTCTTCGCGATCTCGCGGAGGGCCGTCTTGATCTTCTTGTCGTCGAAATCGGCGATGCGGCCATTCTGGATGAACACGCCGTAGAACATTTTGCCGTCGCCTTGCTCGTGTCGCCCGATGTAATCATGAACCGGGATGGGGTCGTGCTCGCGGTAGGGTTGCAAGTTGAAGGACGCGCGGTTGTTGAATTCGTCGCGGAACTTGTCCATGCCCATCTCGTCGAGGAGATACTTGAGGCGGGCGTGTTTGCGGTCGGAGCGGTTGCCCAGGTCGCGGAAGATCATGACGACGATGCGGGAGGCTTCGATGATCTGGTCGGGTTCGATGAATCCGAGCGGTTCCGCTAATTTGGCGAAGGTGTCGGGCTTGCGGTGGGTCATGCCCATGCCGCCGCCGACGACGACGTTGTAGCCGGTGAGCACGTCGTTTTCGACCATGGCGATGAAGCCGAGGTCGTAGGAGTAGACGTCTATGGAGTTGTCACTGTTCAGGGCGATGCCGGTCTTGAACTTTCGCGGCAGGTAGGTATCGCCGTAGAGCGGTTCGGTTTCGGGCTTGGCGGAGATGTGCTTCTCACCGTCGAGCCAGATTTCGTGGTACGCCCGGCTGGCGGGTTGCAATTCCCTGGCGATTCTGGCTGCTTCCTCGCGGACGATGCGGTGCGGTTCATCGGCGATTGGTGCCGGGCAGGCCATCACGTTGCGTTCGACGTCGCCACAGGCAGCGAGGGTGGTGAGCAGTTTCTCGTTGATGCGGGCGATGCTGTCTTTGAGGTCGTCCTTGATGATGCCGTGAAACTGGATGCCCTGTCGCGTGGTGATGCGGAGCGTGCCGTTGGCGTCGTCATCGGCGATGGCATCGAGGCCGAGGTACTGGTCGGCCGTCGTGATACCGCCCGGCATGGCCACTCGGACCATGAAGCTGTAAGCGGGGCCTAACCCGTCGGCCCGGCGTTGCTTGCGCAGATCGCGATCATCCTGCTGATAGGTGCCGTGGAACTTGAGCAGTTGCAGATCGTCGTGCTCGAACTTCTCGGCGTCTGATTGCAGGACTTCCTCGATGGTGCCACGAAGGTGGTCGCTGGCGGCTTTTGCTTTTTCGACCTTCGAGGGGCCTTTGTCTTTCTTGTCTGCCATTGTGCGATCCTGAGGTTGTTAGATGCCGTATCCGTGGAGGCCGCACTCGGTCTTTCCGGTGCCGTTCCATCGACCTGCGCGTGAGTATTCCCCGATTTTCGATCCTGGTACGGGCTTGGTGCAATGCGTGCATCCGACGGTCGGGTATCCCTGTTCGTGAAGTGCGTTGTAGGGCACGTTGTGCTCTTGAACATACTCCCAGATCTGAGGCCGGTCGAGCGAGGCGATGGGGCTGACCTTGAGGATCTGATACTGCCAATCCCAATCGACGACGCGGAGGTTGGCGCGGGTTCCGGACTGCGTTCGACGCAGGCCTGTGAACCAGACGTCGTAATCCGACAGCGCGGGGGCCATCGGGATGACCTTGCGGATACTGCAGCAGAGGTCTGGGTTGGACTTCCAAAGCTCGGGACCGTGCTGTTCAGCCTGTTGTTCGGGAGTGACGGTAGTGCCCTTGTTGACGAATGTGACGTGGGGGTACTTGTCGATCATGCGATCGCGGAGTTCGTAGGTTTCCTTGAAGAAGAACATGGTGTCGAGGTAGACCACGTCGAGGGGCACGTTGTGACGGGCGTACATGTCGATCAGCGCGCATCCTTCCATTCCGAATGACGTTGTGATGACCATGCGTTGGCCGGCGAAGCGTTCGAGGGACCATTCGATGATCTCATGGGCAGGGCTGTCCTCGTTGACAGTTCGGGTTGTCCTGCTGATGACGGCTTGGGTGTCCACGGTACATTCTCCGCTTTGATTTGGCTTCTTCCGCTCGTTTCTGTCACAAAAAAACCCGCCGGCGTTTCAGGCCTGCGGGTGGTGCTTCTTCACTTCGTGTCGGTGTTGCGATCGACCGTACGCCCGTCAGGCAAAATCTCCGGATTGTGCGGCGAAACAACAACACATGCAGACCCCCCCGGCCGGCGCGTAGCCGACGCGAAGATCGCGACCCGTCTTGCTGGTCTGTGTCTGGCCCGTCTGCATGGGGGCATTGTGACGCAGCGGCATGGCGTATGTCAATGGAAAACTCACAGGCTTGATTGCGGCGCAGAACAAATTGTCGTTGTGATTGTGTTTGTGTTTCCTGAAGTGAGTCAGTACAACACCTCCATCGAACGGGCAGACACGGACGGACGCACGAAACACGGGCGCGATGCAGTCACGAACACGGATGTTCAGGACATGGGCGGGGTTGGCGTTGTCGATGACGGCAGCGGCGATGCTGTTGGCGTGGTTTGAGCCCAATACACCCGGTTTCGATGTCGTTGAAGACCCCTCACTGGCCCGCGAGAGAGCACGGATGGTGCTCGAGAACGTCACCGGGCTTGATCAACTCTCCGGGATTCTTGTCACACTGAAATCAAGGGACGCCGGGTCTCCATCGACCTTGGCAGCGGTGAAGGCGGGGGGACCCGAATTCGTCGTGGTCGCCAACGGGATGGCCCATGCGCTGGCGACGGGCGCGTCGCGTCGGGATCGTCGGATGATGATCGAATTGCCCTGCCCCGCCGACGCGGCGGACATCTCGATGGCTCAGTGGATCGGGCTGCAAACGCTGATCGAGGAGATTCACGCGCGGCGGAATCAGGATCTGCGGCTGGTGCCATTACACGTCGACGGTGCTGCCAATGTTGGCGACGCTGTTGGAGCCGTGCGTGGATTGCTCGATATGGATGGCTGGGTCGTCCGATAAGACACAACCTGACGATCTGCGGCATCGGTTTCCACACATCTGCCCGATAAGTTCAGTGCCCCATAATGAGTGCCGATACATCGGAACGACGCCGCTTTTTGCGGTCCTCCGCCCCGGACTTGCGCGGGGCGACCGCGTCCGCCGTGTTGTGCGGCGTTGCGAACGATGAAGGAGCACGTTGATGGCAGTCGAAACGGAATCGACGCACGAAGACGCCGCCGTCCCGTCCATCACCGACGGGAAGTACCACGCGTCGCTGGAACACGACACCAACACCAGCCAGCCCCCGGATCACGCCGGTGAACGCTCGACCGACGCTCAGCGCATGGTCGAGCGCATGAACTCCCTGATGGAGGGATTGGCCGACGCGGGTGAAGCGTCCCAGGATCGCATCTCGCTGTTGCTGGACGCGGTGGAAGCCGGCTCGCAAGCGCGAGAAGAACTGCTGCGTGTCATCGACGATGCCCACGACTGCGGCAATGAACTACGCGACGTGGCTGGTGCGAAGCGTGAAGCGCTGGACACGCGGATCGAAGAGGCGTTGACGGCTGGACGGCAACGGGTCGAAGAGTGGTCGGCCCAGGAGCGGTCGAGATTCGATGCACGCACGGGCCAACTCAACACGATGGTCGATCGTGCGTCGTCACTGATCGAGGATGGCATCGCACGGATCCAGGACGCGTCCATCAAGCGCAGTGAGAAGTGGGAACAGACCGTTTCGCGTGACCGTGATCGCATGGAGGCGATGACACAGGACGCGGAGCGACGGCTTGGTGCGCTGGTCGAGCAGAAGATCGCCGAAGTGCAGGCGAGTCTCTCGACGCGCATCGAGGGACTGATCGAGCAGTCATTGGCTGACGCGCGGCAGATGATCGGTGATGTTCGCGATCGCTCGGTCGGGCGATTGAGCCAACTCGCGGACGAAGGGGTCGAACGCGTCCAGATCCTGGTGGACAAAACAGTCTCGCGCGTCGACACGCGGGTCGAAGAACTCGAAAAGCAAAACAAGCTGCTCGACGACATGTGTCAGGAACTGACACAGTTGGCCACGCGCGAATCCATGCGACTGGAGCGGACGGCCGGTGTGCGGATCGACGATTTGTCACGCAAGGCGGAGACGCATGCGAAGCAGCTTGAGCTGCTTGTGACAGAACAACAGCAGCGCTTGGCATCGCAGCTTCAGGCTGCCGGTGAGTCGGCACGAATGCTGTCGGAGCTGACGCAGAAATCGTCGGCGACGTTGAATGAGCAGCGCAAGCAGCACACGATCACGTTCGACCAACTGAAGCAGTTGCAGGCGTCGACCGAGCTGGCCCGTGATTGCAGCAAGACGCTCAATGGCACACTCGAAGAGGCAGGAACGGTCGGAACCAACGTCCGTCATGCTGTCGACGGTACATCCGCGACAGTCGAGAAAATTGAGTGTCTGATCCAGGATATCTGGACGCTATCGACCACGGCGCAGGAAAACACACGACAGCTGTCCAGAAGCAATCAGCAAGCCGAGCAAACCACAAGCCAACTCATGAAACAGCGTGACGAAGCGGAAGCGGTCTGCGGCAGGTTGGCCAGTCATGATGCTGACGCGAAACGGCGGCTTGAGGACGTTTCGGTCGCGTTGGCCAAGACGGAAAGCGTCCTTTCGAGGGCTGAATCGAAGCTGGAAGGTGCGGTGTCACGGGCTGATGCCAAGATGAAGGGTACGTTGTCCCAAACTGACGCGAAGATGGAGCAGCTGACGTCACTGATCAGAGATGCCGACGCCAAGCACCATCGTCTGGGTGAGGTGATGCCGCTGGCCGATGAGACGACATCCCATGTCGTGCAGACGATTGAATCCGCAGAGAACGCGCGGAGGCGCATGTCTGACGAAGTGAAATCAGCCGAAGAGCAGCTCGAGCGCCTCGAAGCCCTGCGAATCGCGAACCACGAGGTGGCCAAGTCGCTTGATGAAGTGTCCAAGGTGGCGGAATCCACCAACGAAGCGCTCGACGACCGCATTGAACGGGCAACGCGCATGGTCAACTCAGTGAAAGCCATCACGCAGGAAGCCACCGAAACGAGCCGCGAAGTGTCGCAGCTTCTGGCCAACGTGCTCGATCGAGCGGAGATGCTGGATGCGAGCGACGAACGACTCAGTCAGTTCCTCGAACGCGTCACCGACATTCAATCGCGCACGCAGCAACTTGAAACCCGCACTGATGCGTTCACGCACCAGTTGAACAGCATGATGGCTGATCCGAAACGGATCATCGACGATGCAAAGGTGCAAGCCGCCCATCTCGACAAGGTGTGCGGTGCGGTGCGCAAGGTGTTCAGTGGGTTGTCCCAGGCAAGTCTGCAAGCCAACCGCGACATCACGCGATTCTCCGAGGTGAGTCGCGAAGCCAACGGCAGGTTGTCGCAACTGTCTGCCGAGACCGCAAAATCGTCACAAACCCTCCGGGAGTGGGTGGACGAAGCCAAACACGTGCAGACGCGTCTGTCGCGCACATTGACGCGCGTGCCGACGCTGAATCAGTCACACTCCGGATCGTCGCTGGAGGGGCTGGAAACCGCGTCACGCGAGGCACTTTCCAGTTCACTCAAACCGCTTGGAAGTACGCCAATGCGACCACGACGTCGCTTCTCGTCGGTCACGGACACGTCCGAGAAAAACACGGATGAACCGACAACTTCCGACTTTGCAGGCTGGATTCAGGATGCTGAAGAATTGGCTTCTTCGGCCAGTGAGTAGATGCCTATAATGTACCGGGGCAGCACGATCATCTTCACATCGCCGGCATGTCGCTGTCGACGTCAGAACGATTCGGAGGATTGAACGATTCGCAACGAATTGCATCCATTTGACGAGATGCTCCTGCGGGACGGTGACAACGTTCGCCTTGCCCACGCTGCACTGCTGCTGGCCACGGACGAGTATGACGACATCGCCCCGGCCCGCTATCTGGAGCGGCTCAATGGATTGGCCGAGCGTGTCGACGTTTCCAATGTCTACACCGGGTCGGATCGCGTGGAAGCGTTGCGCGTGGTGCTGATCGAATCGGAGTCCTATCGCGGCAATTACGAAGACTTTCAGAACCCGGCCAACCATTACCTCAACCGAGTGATCGACACGCACCGTGGTATTCCGATTTCGCTGTCGGCGGTTTGGCTTGATCTGGCGCGGCAGCTGGATTGGCCTTTCCACGGCGTCTCGATGCCGGGTCATTTTCTGATCCGTTATGACGGCATCGGCGAAGAGATAATCGTTGATCCGTTCAACGGCGGTCGCGAACTGTCGCATGAGCAGTGCGAGCAGATGGTCAAGGGTATTTTCGGACCTGACTTCGTGCTGGCTGACGACCATCTCGCACCCATCGGAACGAAGACCATGCTCACCCGCATGCTCGGCAACATGTACTCGATGTACGCCCAGAAGCAGGATTGGCTTCGCTGCGTCCGCGTGTTGCGACGCGTCGTGGCTGTCCATCCGGAAGAGTCGATGCTGCACTCGGAACTGGGGCGAATGCAGTTCGTGGCGGGCGATCTCAAATCTGCCGCCAACACGCTCACACGCGCACTCGAACTCGCCTCCAACGACGAGGAAGAAGCCACCGCCAACACCCACCTTCACGAGCTTCGCCAGCTCGTCAGCGAACAGAACTGACGCGCTGAGAATCCACCAACGCTCCTGACACATTCTGACACACAATCTGCGGAATAAACCGACTTGCGCTCCGTCTGACGGGTGGTCGGCGAGATGGTACTTGCCGCTGAGCGTTGCGGCGGGTAGTTGCAGTCGCGTGGAACGACGGTCGGACATGACAACACTGATGGAAACGTTTCAGCGGCAGGGATTCGTGTTCGCCGTGTACATGCTCGGCAACGCGGACGATGCGGCCGACGCGGTGCAGGATGGCTTGAGCGCCGCGTGGAACCATCGCGATGTTGTGCGCAGCGCGCATGATCCGACGGCTTGGTTCTTTCGCGTGCTGCGCAACAAGTGCGTCGATCGTCTGCGCGAGCGTTCGAAACGCCGCACGGAAGAGCTGTTTGATGCCGCCGATCAGCGTGCATCCGATGGTGAATCGGATGCAGCGCGGCGGGAATTGGCTGAAGCGTTGCGCGTTGAACTGTCCAAACTTGATCCTGTGCATCGGGAAATGCTGGTACTTCGGGATGTGCAGGGAATGTCCTATGCACAGATCGCGGACGTGTTGTCGATACCAGCCGGGACGGTGATGTCGCGTCTGCATCGTGCACGCATGACGCTGCGCGATCGGCTGAAGGGTGCGTTGTGAGACGATGAGTGCCTGCGAACACATCGAAGCGTTGTTAAGCGGATACCTCGACGGCGAGCTGACGCAGCAGGATCGCCAGCGGGTCGACGTGCACCTGGACGATTGCGCGTCGTGCCGGCAGGCGTTTGAGCAATTGCAAAGAATTCAATCGGGCCTCGGATCGATGCCGCATCCCGAGCCGACGGAGCAACAACGGAGCAGAATGATGGGTGTGATGTTGACGAAAACAAGTCGCGGTGTTGGATGGCTGCTGGCGATCGGTGGGGCTGCATTGCTGATCGGCATGGGCGTGTACGAGTTTGTGACGGACGAATCGATCAACCTCTGGGTCAAAATCGGCAATGGCGCGGTGGCGGTGGCGGCCTTGCTGATCGGCGGATCGGTGCTGGTGGAGCGTCTGCGTGACCGCAAGACCGACCGCTACAAGGACGTGGAACGATGAAACGCATACTGGTCGTGAACACACCGATGGTCACGGGACACGAGATTCGCCGTACACTCGGTATCGTACGTGGCAACACCATTCGCGCACGACATGTTGGGCGCGACATCGTGGCGTTGTTCCGAAACCTCGTCGGTGGTGAGATTCAGGAATACACGAAGCTGATCGCCGAGGCGCGCGAGCAGGCCATCGATCGCATGGTCGAAGAAGCCGACAGCCTCGGAGCCAACGCCATTGTCAACTGCCGATTCACGACATCGGTCCTGATGGGCGGGGCGGCGGAACTGCTGGCCTACGGAACAGCCGTCGAACTGGAAACGGTCTAGGCACGAATCTGTCATTCGTGCAACACCAAGGGAGATTTTCAATGAACCATCTGTGGACAAACCGTCTGACGCTTTGCCTTGCCATGTGCTCGACATATGCGGCGACACTGCGCGCATCCGATGATGGGTCGGCCATCGAACGCGCACGATCGCTGTTCGAGCTGATTCGCACGGAGCAGTACGGCGCATTCGTGGCCGAGAGCGATGCCACCATGCAGCGCGTGCTTCCCGCTGAAAAAGTCAAGCAGGCGTGGGTTGGGATGACCGGTGCATACGGCGATTACAAGCGCGAACTGCGAACATCGGTGACAAAGCAGGGCAAGCTGACGGTGGTCCAGCTTGTCTGCAAGTTCGAACGTGGCGCCATCGAGGTCAGCCTCACGCTCGATGCCGACAACAAAGCGGCTGGACTCTTCTTCAAACCAACATCGGAGGGTGTTGCCTACGAACCGCCGGACTACGTGGACGAGTCCCGATTCACCGAGACCAAAACAACGATCGACGCCGGCGGTTACCCGCTCGATGCCTACATCTGCATGCCCAAGGGAAAAGCGACATCCCCCGCCGTCGTGTTGGTGCATGGCAGCGGACCACATGACGCCGACGAATCGATCTTCAGCACCAAACCGTTTCGCGACATCGCGTGGGGACTGGCCAGCCGCGGCGTCGCATCGATTCGCTACGTCAAGCGGACCAAGGCATACCCAATGGCGGTCGCGCCGGACAAGATCACCATCGAACACGAAATCTCCGACGACGCCATCGCAGCCGCCACGATGATGATGAAGCGTCAGGATGTATCGGGCGTCTACATCATCGGTCACAGCCTCGGCGCCACAGCCGCTCCGTACATCGCGGATCGCACGCCAGGATTGGCTGGCATCATCCTGCTGGCAGGGGCAGCCAGACCGATTGAAGACCTTGTCGTCGAACAGGTCACCTACATCGCCAACGTCGACGGCGTTGTCACCAATGAGGAACAGAAACAGATCGACAAGACGATCAAGGCCGCCACAAAGATCCGCAACAAGACCGCCAAACCAACAGACCAACTCCTCGGCGCACCAGCCGCCTACTGGATAACATTGCACAAGTTGCGCCCAACCGAGATTGCCGCCACGCTCTCGCTGCCCACGCTGATCATCCAGGGCGGACGCGACTATCAGGTCACCGATGACGACTTCGCCAAATGGAAAGCGGCGTTGAAAGACAAGGACAACGTCACCTTCAAACGCTTCGCGAAGATGGACCACCTCTTCCACAAGGGCAGCGGACCATCCAAGCCCGCCGACTACCAGGAAAAAGGCTACGTGCACGCATCGGTGATCAAGTACATCGCCCGTTGGATCGAAAAGTCCGGTCAGTAAGCTTGTCGTGACGGCAAACGATGGTGTAACTTCCGGTTTGCAAACAGGAGGTACACCATCGATGAAGCTTCATTTCCTCGGGGCCAATCAGCAGGTCACCGGATCGCGTTACCTGCTCGATCTTGGTGACACCCGCATCATGATCGACTGCGGCCTCTTTCAGGAGCGCGAATTTCGCAACCGAAATTGGGAAACATCCCCCGTCCCACCCGCGTCGATCGACTGCATGCTGCTCACCCATGCCCATCTCGATCACTCGGGCTTGATCCCACGCCTGGTCAGAAACGGGTTCAACGGACCCATCCACGCCACAGCCGCCTCTGTGGAGTTGGCCGACATCATCATGTCCGATTCCGCCAAAATTCAGGAGGAAGACGCAAAGTTCAAACGCAAACGCCACGAGCGCGAGAAGCGCAAGGGTCCACACCCCATCGAGCCGCTCTACTTGGCCGAGCACGTCGACGAAGCGATGACGCTGTTCAAACCTGCTGCTTACAACGAACCGGTAACGGTCGCAGACGGGGTCACGGTGACGTTTCACGACGCCGGCCACATCCTCGGTTCGGCCATGCTCGAGGTACAGTTGAAACGCGACGACACCGAGCGCACGATCGTCTTTTCCGGCGACATCGGCCAACGCGACAAACCCATCATCCGCGACCCAAGCCTGCTCGAACGCGCCGACTACGTCATCATGGAATCAACCTACGGCGATCGCGACCATGGCGAGCATCGCGATGTCGAGGATCAACTTTGCAACGAAATCAACGCAGCCGTCGACGCTGGCGGCAACATCATCATTCCGACATTTGCCGTCGAACGTGCCCAGGAGTTGATTTACCACATCGCCCGACTCGTGCAGGAAGACCGCATCCCAAATCTGCTCACGTTTCTTGACAGCCCCATGGCCGTCAACGTCACCGACGTCTTCAGTCGCCACCGCGACAACATCGACGAGGAAGCACGAGCCATCGTCGACAGTGGCGAATCACTCCTTCGCTTTCCGGGGTTGAAACTCGTCCGCTCAACCAGCGAATCCAAAGCCATCAACCGCATCAAAGGCTCATGCATCATCATGGCCGGCTCGGGCATGTGCACAGCCGGTCGCATCAAGCACCACCTCGTCAGCAACATTTCGCGCCCCGAGTCCACCATCGTGTTCGTCGGGTTCCAAGCCCATGGCACGCTCGGCCGCGAGATCCTGAATCAACCACGCGAGGTGCGCATTCATGGCCAGCATCGCCCCGTTCGCGCGCGCATCGCCCAGATTCACGGCTTCAGCGCGCACGCCGACCGCTCCGGTCTGCTTCGCTGGATTGGTCACTTTCAGAAACCCGTCAGAAAGGTCTTTTTGACGCACGGCGAGGAGGACGCCGCCAGCAACATCGCGGAGGCTATGCGAGAAGACCTCCGCTTGGACGTGTCGATACCGGAATACCAGTCAACACACGACCTGGTGTGACTCGGCCGCCACAACGCAATCAGCGCTACATCAAAAGAAGGATCAGCACAACGCTCACGGTCGCCAGCAGCGCCGTCGCCAAGCCGCCCACGAGAATCGCCTTACCCCCAACCGACGCCAACTGCCGCAGGTTGATCTCCAGACCGATCGCCGCCATCGCCAGCGTCAGCAGGATCTTGGCCGCGTTCTTGAACAAGTCCGCCATCGGCAACACGGCATTAGATTCGCCGTCGGCCAATACCGAATCAGATGCAAACTGCATCGTCGGAATCAGACCAAACGTATTCAGCAGCGCCATGATCACGAATCCCCATACAAACCACGGTACCAGGCGGGCGTAGTGAATCACCGGTTTGCCCGACGCTGCCACCTCGGTTGCGTGTCGCCGAGCGTACATGACAGCCAACACCATGACCATCGGCGCCAGCAGCGTCACACGTAGCAACTTCGTCGCCGTCGCAATCGTCCCCGCATCGGCATCGAACGCGACCCCAGCCGCCACCACCTGTGGCACCGCGTGAATCGTCGTACCCGCGAACACACCGAACGACGTGGGCGACATGCCAAACAACTGACCGATCACCGGGCAGGCCAACATCGCGATCAACCCGAATAGATTCACCGTCCCGATCGAAAGAACCAGATCCTCGTCCTTCGCATCAACCAACGGTGCAACAGCCACGATCGCACTGTTCCCGCAGATCCCGGTCCCCGCACCAATCAAGAGCGACGTCTCGCGACTCAGTCCAAACCACCGCCCGATGCGATACCCCATCGCCACCGCAATGGCCAAACACACGACGATGATCAACACAGCCGCTCCGCCGACATCGCCAATGCTCGCAAGGTTCAACCCCGCACCCATCAGCACAATGGCAATCGGAATACCCTTCTTGACGATCCGCTTGCACCCGGTCGCAATACCCGCCCCCAGCGGCAACACATTCCGCGCGACCGCCCCCAGCAAAATCGCCAGAATGGCCGAGCTGACAATGGGCCGATCAATCTGCGACAGCACCGCATAGGCCAATCCCGCCGTCACCGCCGCCGCCACATACCCGGACCAGACCGACCGCACCGGCGCATCGACCTTGTGCGTCGTCTCGACGATGTCGTGGTACATGCCTTCCATCGAGCCAAGCGAGAGAAAGGCTTCGGGACTCAGACCCAGCGGTCCTGTTGCGGTGTTGCCGGTCGGCGCAGCGTCAGCCATGGATCAACTCGCGATCAGATGCCGCTGCCGTGGGCGTGCTCGAATATGACGGGGCGATACTCACTGACCTGATCATCCGTAATCGAATAGGTGTCCATACGCAAAAGCGGCGGCGAGTAGATATGCAACGTGACGAGATCCTCACCCGCCGCCTGCAGGTTCGACACCTGATGAATGTCCGCATCCTGCGAAGCCACCACCTGCCCCGCATGGTAATCAGTCGTGACCGTCGGCTTGATCAGACCGCTGGGGGTCGGCTCAAAACCGGTTTCCGTGGCCACGCCCTGCAACACGCGAAAGCCGCACGTCGACGCCGCATGGTCATGCACCGGGCTGCGCTGCGCACTCCGCCAGCAGATCGCCAGAAGATGGTAGAACTCGCCCTGACAGATGAGATTTCGGCGATACCGCCTCGCCCCGAACTCGATGAAATCCGCCACATCCGCGACCGAGACGTCGGTCGCTTCCAGCCGCGCTTGCAGTTCTTCAACCGGCGCACGCTCCGACAGGTTGTTCAGGTAGTCGAGCAACGGGGCCAAGGTGGGAGACAGCTCTTTCACATTCATCGTGGACTCCAGGCGGGTTGAGCGACGGGAATCCCGGAAATCTCGGGGCCTCACGCGTGGTTCCGCTGCTGTGATTATTGCGACTGGATCGCCGCAATCAAGCCGAAACCGAACACTGAGGCGAAACATGGTCGGCCAATTTGCGATACAGGTCTTGGCGGCCAAGCGGCTTGGTCAGGTAGTCGTTACAACCGGCTTTGAGGCACTTATCCCGGTCACCACTCATCGCATGCGCGGTCATGGCCACGATCGGACGATCAAATCCGGCCGACCGGAGTCGTTTCGTCGCGGTATAGCCATCCATGACCGGCATCTGCATGTCCATCAGGACGACATCGAACACCTCTCCCTCTTCGAGAATGCGGTCACACGCAACCTGACCATTTTCGGAAACTTCAACCTGAACGCCGATACGGCGCAGCAGATGTTGAATCAGCCGCTGATTGTCCGGACCATCCTCGACGAGAAGAACACGCGCGTTGATGTTCGACTCCACTGGTGTGACGGATGGCCCCGGATCGCATTCTGACGCGACGAGCGGCCCGTCGTGCTCGAACATCTCAGCATCCTCAGGACACGCGATGTTCGTGTTCAGGCGAAACGTCGTGCCCACGCCTGGTGTCGACCGCACAATCTCCACATCCCCGCCGAGAATGACAGCCAGTCGTTTGCAGATGCACAGACCCAGTCCCGTACCGCCATGAACACGCGTCGTCGACTGATCAGCCTGTTTGAACGGCTCAAACACGGTGTTCAGCTTGGCCGCGTCAATTCCGATGCCGGTGTCCACCACATCCCACTGCAGCGTGTGCGCCTGATCCCCCTCTTCAGACATTCGGGTCACAACTTTGACAGATCCGTTCTCGGTGAACTTGATGGCGTTACCGATCAGGTTGATGAGAATCTGTTTGAGGCGCGTCGGATCGCTCCGGATCGTCTTCGGAAGCGGTCCAACGCAATAAACGTCAAAGCTGAGCCCTTTCGCGTCAGCACGCACCTGCATCAGGCCCCTGATGTCCAGCAACATCTGGGGCAAGTCAAACTCAATATCCTCGAGATCAAGTCGCTCCGACTCGATCTTGCTCAGATCAAGAATGTCATTGATGATCTGGAGCAGGTACTGACCATTTCGTGTCACCGTGTTGATCGCTTCGGTCAAGTCTTCTCTCGAGGCCCCCGCTGAAATACCTTCACGAACAATATCTGCGAATCCCATGATTGCGGTCATCGGCGTACGTATCTCATGGCTCATGTTCGCAAGAAACTCACTCTTGGTTCGACTCGCGTTCTCGGCATCCCCCATTGCTTTCTGCAATGCATGGTTCGACAACTCCAACGCTGCCGCGGTGTCCAGCATCTCTCGTTCAGCTTCCAGCCGAGCGCTGATATCTCGCAGGAATCCCGTGAAAAGCGTCTCATCGCCGACACTGTGACGGGTAACAGCCAGATCCACCGGAAACTCGCTGCCATCCTTGCGAACGCCAACCACCTGCCGCCCGACTCCGATGATCTTCGCGCGACCGGTCAGCAGGTACCGTGCGAGGTACCCATCGTGCTCGTCGCGATAGGGCGACGGCATGAGCATGGAAACATTCTCGCCGGCTAGCTCTTCCTTCGTATACCCGAAGAGGCGTTCAATGGCTGGGTTAACAGATAGGATGATACCCTTGGCGTTAATCGTGACGATGCCATCGGATGCTTCCTCGACCATGCCGTCCAGACGCGCTTCGCGTTCCCGAGCATGTTGCTGGATTTGGCGTACTTCGGTCACGTCACGCTCGGAGAAAATGATGGAGTGGGGCTTTCCATGCTCATCGAGCATTGGTGCTGTGGTCAGAATGACATGCCGCATTGCACCAGACCGGGTCACGCGCACAGAATCGATCGGTGTCACCGACCTTCCCGCTACCGATTGCGAGATGATGGCGTTGAACTGCCCGATGTGCGTCTCGGGAATGATGTCCCGCACATCCATGCCGATGGCATCCCGCTCAGTATACTGATAAGTTCGCACGCAACCGGCATTCCAACGGAGAATGGATCCCCCCGGATCGATCACGTATAGATGATCGCTTGTGTTCTCAAGGATCTCAGACGTCACGTCCAGACCAATGTTCGCAGATGGAACTGCACGACCATCAGGCACCTGCGACACTGTTGTGCGTTCCGATTCCTGTCCGGAAGAGGATGAATCAACCATGAGTACTACGCCCATTCAAGCCCATATCCCAACGCATCGTATGATGCGACCCCATATTCGATATCGTCCGTGAATCTTTGCAATATCACAGTTGCGCCCAGATGAGCGTCTTGTTGAGGTGTTTCAAAGTGCAATGCGAGCACAAGCCCGGGAAATGCAGACTGTGTTCTTGCAACTTGTTATCGGTCGTTCGCGCAGAGTGGGAAGAATCGCCCGAGAATGAAAACGGTCAGCAAGACTTTGTCAGGCAGGATCAATGAGAAGCAGTGCGCCATTTACACCGGTCCGGTATCGCGAGCGGCTGACGCATCTTCATTCTGCTGGTAGTGGCTGAAGTCTGGATCGGGCAGGTTGAATGTGCCTGGAAGCGTCGGCATTCCCGAGACAGCATGCGTTGCGTCCCCCCGCCTGATGTACATCATGCTAAACTGTCCGTGGGCTTGCTCGAATCCAAGGGCGATTCCGTTGCTGAATATCTGCCAATCAGATCCAACGGGAAATAGATAACGCCGCTTGCCCCACGCAACGGGCACGAGCGTCCTGATACCCTGTGGATCAAGATCACCAGCTTCGCGCCACAAACGCAGCGTCCCGTCTTTCTGATCCAGCACAACACCCCGTTCGACCGACAGGGGCTCTGGTCCGCACATGACAAATGCAAGCTCGTACGTCCCGTCAGCGTTGAAATCAAGACCGTTGTGCGCTCGGCCATATTCACCCGCCCATCGATGATTCGCGGCGATTACCGCGTGATCGGGAACACCATGCTTTGCACGCAACTGATCGTGCGGATCAGGATTGTGTGCCGCCGTCGCGCAGCCGAACTGTGGCATCATCGCAAGCGCGATCAAATGCAGTATGATCACGCCGGTGGTTCGCATCGGTCACATCACCTCGATCGGCGTGCCCAGAAACTGAAACCCCCAGATCTGCAGCAGATCCCCCACGAAGATGTTCACAATCACATCGAAAAAGAACAGCAATATCGTCTCGATGATTACCAGCGGAGACATGCACCACCTCGCTTGTCAGTCCAGCCACTTGCCTTTCTTGAGCTTCTGCGGCACGTACGTATCGGCGATGAAGGAAAACTCCTTGTTCGACAACGCTTCCAACTCCAGCTTCACACCCAGCTTGAGCATGTGCTTGATCTCACGCTGCCAGCGACGATCCTGAAACCACGGATAGGCCATGATCTCCTTGGCCCGCGCAATGTCCTTGTCGTTCAGCCGGATTGTCACCGACGGCGATATATCGAACTCAGCCGCATCATAACTGCTCATGCCGAGAAACCGCGCGGTCGGAACAGCCATCCGCGCCGACTCAAACGCCAAGTTAATCGACCCCTGCTTGATCACGCTGTAGATGTAATACCCCCACGGATCGTTATCCACCAGCACGTACAGCGGCAGCCCCAACTCATGCACCATCCGATAGCACAATCGCCGAACACCCCGCGGCGGCTGACCGCGACCGTGGATGATCATGCACTTGTCCGATTCCCAGAAGCGGTCCTCATTGAACCGCGCCCAGACAGCCGCTTTCTCAATCAGCAGCACGTACTTGGCTTTGCACTTGACGAACTCGATGACGTCCGGCTCGACGATCGACGGCACCGCCCAGCCACCACTGCCCATGCGTGACAGATCGATCTCATCACCGCGATCGCGGATGACTGCGGGACCAACCATGGCACCGTCCGGATTCGCGAACACGCGCAGTTCCTCGCGAAGCGACCCAAGCGTGACCTCCAGATCCTCGATGATCGGATCCGACTCGTCCTGATCGTTGAACGTCTCCTCACGCGTGCCCTCGATCGTGTGCTTGCAATGATAGAACATGTCACGAATGCTGGTCGTCTTGAACTGATCCTGCAGCTTCAGCAACTCACTCGACATCAGCATCGTCTGCATGAATCGCCGCGCATTGCCAAGATCAAAGAATGGGCGATTGGCTTTGTTTTCCCCCATCTCGATGATCTTCTTGCGCGTGTTGAACGACACGTTCGACAGCGACCGGATCGGCACGTTCAGCGACGGATTCTCCTCAGCGTCAATGTGCGACACCACCGATTCAGCCAACCCGACGATCTTCTCCTTCGTCGGCGTTGACCCGTTCTTCTTCGAACGCTTCGACGACGACTTCGCCTTCTTCGCTTTCTTCACCGTCTTTTTCTTGGCCATCGCTGTTCTTCCCGCCCCTTATTTCTTCTTGCTCGCCCGTTTCTTCTTGCTGCGTTTTCCCTTCGCGCGCGGGGCTTTGGCCCCCTTCTCACTGATCCGCTTGACGTCGTCGCCTTCGAACAGCGAGTCGTCCACATCCAGCGGCGTATCGCGCTCGACGATCACCGTGTGCTCATCCTCAAGCGTATCGCGGCGCTTCCGAACGATGTTCCCACGATCATCCAATTCGCGGTCAGCCAACTCCGTCCGATGCGTCGCGATTTCCATCAACTGCTCTCGCAATCCGTCCGAACCGCGACCCGTGATCGCCTCGAGCGCCTTCGACACCTCCGGGATGTACCGCAGAAAAACGCTGCGCCGCTGCGATTCGCGTTCGGTCCGCTTACGTCGACGAATGAATGTGTTCAGTTTTCGACCGCACTCGCGCAGACCAAGCCCGATTTCCTTGCGAATCTCGTCATAATCGGCGATCGCTTCCTTCGATTCCGACGTAAACGGCACCCACACGCTTGCAAAATGCACCGTGACGATCAAAGGCCCCGACGGCAATGCCCCGTTCGACTGCTGCATGCCATACTGCCGCCAGTTCGTCTCCGCCACCGACTTGAACACCGCGCAGTGCGACTGCTGATACAACAACGGCACACGGTTGGCGAATCGAATGCACCGCGCCAACTGATCGGTCGCCAACGCACCACCGAATGCCAACCCCACCTCAACCTGAAACGGGTTGCCCCGATACACCGCCGGCGAACGCGTCGAAGCCGTGTAAAACTCCGCCTTCACCCCCTTCAGAAGGCCAGCCAACAACTGATCCGCCCCCACCGGCGCCAGACAATCCGTCGACGGCGCCATGATCCGCACTTCCTGAAGAGCCTGATACAACCGCTCTGCCGTCTGCGAATCCACCTGCTTAACCCATGTCGCCGGGGTGATCCCCGACTTCTCGCAAACGGTCTTGCACACGGTCGGACTGACACGCGAAAACTCATCCTTGAGAAACGCCCCAACCTTCTGCGACCCGGTCTCCTTGAGCATCTTCATCAGAATGCCCAGCTCGATACCATGCGGATGCGGCTTGATCTCGCGCGTCTCCGCCGGCAACTGATCGCTCCCACGCGGAAACACCACCAGCTCGCCCGCCGGTGGCTGATACGTAATCTCCGCATGGGGATTCACGATGGCTGTCTGTTCGAGATATTCATCAACGCTCTGGCGACCTTTGTTGTAGCTGGCCACCAGCTCGATCTCGACCTCCGTCCCATGATCCCAGTCCACCTCGACGGCATCGTCATGCACGATGTCAGGCCGATTCTTCTTCGTGTCGATCGCCAGCTTGTAATGATGCGCCTTCGCCCGCTTCGAAGTGCGACTGATGACACTCAACGGCTTGCCCGTCGTGATCAGCCCATACATCCCCGCCGCACTGATCCCGATCCCCTGTTGACCGCGACACATCTTCAACCGGTGAAATTTCGAGCCATACAACAGCTTGCCGAAGATGTTGGGAATCTGCGCCTTCACGATCCCAGGCCCGTTATCGCGAATCGTCACCCGAAAGCGATCCTCGGAAAGCTGCTCGATCCCCACAAACAAATCCGGCAGAATGCGCGCCTCCTCGCACGCATCCAGGCTGTTGTCGACCGCCTCTTTCACCGTCGTCAGCAGAGACTTGCGCTTGTTGTCAAACCCCAGCAGATGCCGGTTCTTCGCGAAAAACTCCGAAACCGAAATCTCCCGCTGCTGAGACGCCATCTTCTCAGCAGTCACCGGTTCCGACGCGCGCTTCGAACGCTTGCTGGTGCCGTTGGTCCTGGCTGACGACTTTTTCTTCGGTGATGCGGTCACGGCCTGCGATGTGTCGGTGTTGTCAAAGGCAAGACTGAGCTGCGCCGCCTCGTCATGCGCGGTTGCGGGTGGGGGTTCATTCATGGGCGCCCTCCTGGCTACTGGTCACGACGTCGTCCCGACGCCGGTCGCATCTTAGCCCAAGACACGCCTGCTTCAACAAAGATTGTCCAACCATGGTACGTCAGCGAAATCCGCGCATGAAAAAAGCCGGCCCGAAGCCGGCTTGTGATGTTCGTTGGGTGGACGCCGAAATTCTAGCGGCGACGACGAAGCAGCATGCCGCCAACCGAGAGCAGCAGCAGCGATGCAGGCTCGGGTACGACACTCACCTGTGCAGACTCGCCGTAAATCGTCGAGCCAGGTCCGCCCGGACCATCCACGAAGTTGTCGATGTTGATCTTCTGGCTCAATGCCTCATCAAGGTACCACGTGATCAGCGAGGTCACGAACAGACCATCGGTTGGCTGATCCACATCGCTCAGACCGCCACCATAAATGGCGTTCTCGAAGTTGCCCTGACCGGTGAACGAACCTTCGACGAACTCATTCTCTGCCAGAACGAAGTCCACGATGTCCGCCTGGAACAGAAGTTCGCTAGCGTCGAGATCTTCAATCGACAGCACACCGTTGCCCGTCGTACCAGGTCCGAACATTCCCTCGGCCATGGTGTCCATCGGGTCGCCAAGTTCATTGGTCAACTCGAGCGAAAGCGTCAGACCGACGTTGCCAAAGTTCTCCTGGGACAGATCACCAAGCGTGGCGATCAGGCCCAGACCATCGTCTTCAAGCGTCAACTGCCCCGGTCGGCCCATGTCGTCTGGATACATGTACGTGGTCGAGACGAATGTCGTTCCGAGATTGTTTATCGACTCGGCAGTAGCCGTGGACGTCATGGCCAACAATGCCACCGCCGCGACGCCTCCGAAAAGAGACCGCCATCGATTCATCCTTCACTTCCTCCCATTTCCTTCTCTAGTGGGAAATGTCTTCTTCCCATACCCCCCGGTTAGCGATTAAGGCGGCTGCGACGACGCAGGCCTACCCCCATAAGCCCCAGCACCATCAGTGCGGTGCTCGGCTCCGGTACCGGCAACAGGCTGAACTTCACAGCACCGTTGTGGTCCGTATCCAATACATCGAACGTATCCGTCCCCGGTATGACCCGGAAACCAAAGCCGAACAGGTCGGCCGCTACGTCAAAGTCACCCGCCAGACTGCCGCCGGTGATCGCGACGTTGCCGCCGCTGAACAGCACCGTATCGAGCGTGTCCGCTTCGGTATAAAGCAGATCCGAACCCGATGTCTGTTCGCCCGACAACAGCACGTTGTCTGCCGCGTCAAGCAACGTGAACGACACCGAATCAAACGTACCAGCTGCATCCGAGCCACTCGACTGATCCGTCAGACCCGTCGCGGTCAACTCGAACGATGCGCCATCGAAAAACTCGTTCGGCGTCATCGCGCTGTCACGCTCGACGAGGACATTGAACGAGTCAATACTGATGGTCAACGAATCATCCGTTGCATCAAAGATCAACGCGTTCGGCGAATCGAATCCAATGAAAATGCTGGTGATGGGTTCAGCCTGAGCAACGGTCGCAACAGCCATGACAGCCATTACACCAATCGCGGCGGCAAAACCCCGGCGTGGGTTTTCTCTCTCTCTCATAATTACCGGAGTTAACCTTTCCCGTCGTGTCCGACGAGGTTTGAGTTTTGAAACATCGCACAGCCTGACACGCCGAATTCAACCCCCTCAGGGTCGATTCTCTCCCTCGGTGTGTCCTGCGGTGAGGATGTAGGTCCTTCCTCCGTCCTCCTTTCACCCCAGTTTATCACGCAGACCTGCAAGCGCAGACCTGCTCGGTTGACCCAGTATAGGGGGATCGGGTCAGCCATTGCAACCCCAAATCACAACCTTCTTTTACACAGACGTTCCACATCGACGCCACTGGAATTATCGGACAAAGACGTTACAATGGTCGATTCAGCGTGTCGCACTCCGACGACATGCGTAACTGTCTTCCCGACAGTATCTTAGACCAAGAAATCGGGCCTCGAACCGCCAAAAAGGCGTCTTCAGACCCCTGTGAATTGATCGGATCAAGCCGCCCGATGCGACAGCCTATTCAGGATTCGGTTTGGAACGACGTCATGCAGTACATGCGCGTCCGGTTCGAGGATTTGGCCCGCGGCTGGTTCGCCCGTCTGGAGCCCGTTTCCCTCGATCGGGGCATCCTGACGATCAGCGCTGAAAACCCGCCTCAGGTCCGCTATCTCAACGAACATTGCACCCGCGCCTTCAGCGAAGCACTCCAAGCCGCCACAGGACGGATCATGACCGTGCAGTTCGAATCGCGAACCGCCGAACCCGCACCGAAACCGCTCTCGTTCGAAACCGAAGAGGGTGAGCTCCATCTTGGCGGGGAAAACGTTTTCCGGAATTTCGTCACCGGTCCGTGCAACAGACTCGCCCACGCCGCCGCCATGGCTGCGTCGGAAAATCCAGGCCGGGCGTACAACCCGCTCTTCATCCACGGCGGTGCGGGACTCGGCAAGACGCACCTGCTCCAGGCGGTCTGCCACCGCGTGCGAAACGACAACCCGAATTTCCGCCTCGCTTATCTCTCCTGTGAGACGTTTTCAAACCACTTTCTCGAAGCCGTCGAACGCGGAGCGATGCACCAGTTTCGCTATCGCTACCGACATGCGGACCTGCTCGTCATCGACGATATCCAGTTCCTCGCCGCACGAGAGCGAAGTCAGGAAGAGTTCTTCCACACGTTTAACACCCTGCACCAATCCGAACGGCAGATCGTCCTGTCGGCTGATTGTTCTCCCGAGGAAATTCCGAGTCTTGAAGACCGCCTCGTCAGTCGGTTCAACTCGGGACTCGTTGCGTCGGTCGATCGTCCCTGCCTCGAAACACGCATGGCCATCGTCCGCGCCAAAGCCAAGCTGCGTTGCATCGACGCGCCTGAGGACGTGGTGAAACTGATCGCCGCGCGGTACGACGCCAATGTGCGCGAGTTGACGGGCGCACTGCACAAGATCGACTTGTTGAGTCAGACGCAAGGCGGCAAAATCGACCTGAACATCGCACGCGAAGCGTTGGGCATGCCCAAGCCTCAGACGCAGGTCGCGATTCCGGACATACTCAACACTGTCGCAACGATGTATAATGTCCGCTTGTCGGATCTGCAGGGCAAGAAGCGTACGCGGTCGATCGCGTTCCCTCGCCACATCTGCATGTATCTGGCGCGGGAATTGACGCCGCTGAGCCTCGAGGAGATCGGTGGCTATTTCGGCGGGCGCGACCATTCGACGGTCATTCACGCCCACCGCCTGATCGGCGATCGACGCAAGACGGACGATCAGCTCGATCAGACGCTGGATAAACTGAGACTGACACTGAGAAACAATCACTGAATCCACAGGTGATAGTCAGTCTGGCGTTGTGTTGCCTGTTGGTTAAGCTGTGATGAACGTCCTGCATGGCACAGGCGAAGCACTCGCGGCGGGTCCGGGCGTTGGAATGCCTTGGTGAATGGGTGGTTTGCAACAGGTTATCAAGAGTGTGATTAGCTGACTAATCAGCCCTAACATTCTGATTAACAAAGCGTTGCGAGCAACTTCACGTTGCAAAGCAACGTTTTCAACAAAACGTAAGACGGTGAGTGATTAGAGAATTTTGTCAATCTATTCATCCCGTTGGAATTTGCACCAACGGCCAGCAACCAGGCAGGAAGCATCACCATGAAGTTCTCCGTCAATCGAGCTGAATTCGCTGACGCACTTGGCGTCGCCACTGGTGTGGCCGCCTCCCGAACGACCAAGCAAAGCCTCCGCGGCGTGCTGCTCGACGCCCAAAGCGACTACCTGCTCGTCGCTGCCACCGACCTGGAGGTGGGCCTGCGGCTGCACATCACGCAGGTTCAGGTCGACGCGACCGGTCGCTGTCTCGTGGCTGCGGACAAAATTGCCCAGATCGTCCGCGAATCAAACGACGAGATTCTCCAAATCGAGCTCAAAGACCAGACCGTCCACCTGAAGGGTCACGACAGTCATTTCCAGATCTTCGCCCTCGACGCAGAGGATTTTCCCCCCGTTCCGCGGCTGGAGGGCGACCCGGACTTTGAACTGGAGATCGACACGCTTCGCCGCATGACCGAGTGGACGGTCTTCGCAGCCGCCAAGGAAAACACGCGCTACGCGATCAACGGAATCCTCTGGGACCGCAAGGGTGAGCAACTGACCCTTGTCGCCACCGACGGACGCCGCCTTTCCAAGTCAATGCATGCCGTATCGGCTGGTGAGGACCGTTGGGCGATTGTGCCGGCGAAGGGCATGCAGCTGTTCATGCGTGTGATGCCGGACGCGGACGAGAAAGTGGCGATCAAGATCACTAGCAACCAGGTTCTCCTGCAGTCGCCCCGTGCGACGGTCAGTTCGGTGCTTCTGGAAGGCCATTTCCCGAAGTACGAAGAGGTCATCCCGGACGATCTCGACAAATCCGCCATGATGGACACGCACGAGATGCTCAGCGCCGTGCGTCGTGCGGCGTTGCTGACGAACGAGGAATCGAAGGGCGTGCGGCTTGCGTTTTCTAAGGGCAGTCTGCAATTGACCAGTCGCGCTCCGGAGCAGGGAGAAGCTGTGATTTCGCTGCCGATCCGGTATGATGGGGGTTCGTTTGAGATCGGATTCAACCCCGCATTCTTGACCGACGTCTTGAAGGTCATTGGTGAAGACGAGGTTGAATTCGCATTCAAGGAATCGAACCGCCCCGGTGTGTTTCGGCAGGGTGACGACTTCCTCTACGTCGTGATGCCGGTGAGTTTGTCCTGAGGACTCCGTGGATGACAGAACGCTGGAACGACGCGCAGCTTGGATGGGTGGTCCGGAATCGCCGTCGCAAGCAGCGGGTTGCCCCATTGTCCGACGCTGCGTCGCGCGTGGTGGATCGCGTTTGCGATGAAGACTGCGCCGCCCATGCGTTGGCTGATGTGGTAGCGTCTGTCGTGGACGACGGGTTTCGATCGTCCGCACGAGTTCGAGGTGTTCAGGGTGGTGCCTTGCTGATCGAGGTGGTTGACCGGCGACTGATTGCGTCGATCCGCCTTGAATGGGGATTCGCCATCATGGAGGCGTTGCGAGCGCATCCATCCGGGCGGGGTGTTCGGTCTCTTCGATTCGTTGCGCGCGAGTCGACGCCGAACAATCGAGTGAATGGATCGCATAAGGGCTGATGTTGTGACACAAAGTGCTAAAGACCCCATCGCCAACGACGCGGTAGCAGAACGCACGTACGACGAATCGAATATCACCATTCTTGAAGGCCTGTCGGCTGTCCGGCATCGTCCGGCGATGTACATCGGTGGCACCGGACACGCGGGTCTGCATCATCTGGTCTACGAAGTTGTCGACAACGCCATCGACGAAGCGATGGGGGGATTCTGCTCGAACATTCTCGTCAAGCTCAATGCCGACGGCAGTTGCACCGTGCGTGACGATGGTCGTGGTATTCCCGTTGGCCCGATGGAGCATGAGAATCCGCAGCTCAACGGCAAGCCCGCGCTGGAAGTGGTCATGACGGTGCTGCACGCTGGCGGAAAGTTCGACCGCGGCAGCTACAAGGTGTCGGGCGGTTTGCACGGGGTGGGTGTCAGTGTGGTCAACGCGCTGGCTGAGTGGTGCTCGGTCGAGGTGAAGCGCGACGGTAAGACCTACTCGATGAAGTTTGAGCGCGGCGAAGTTGTTCAGGAGTTCACCGAGCTTGGACCCGCGCAAACGACCGGGACCAAGGTCGAGTTCATGCCCGACCCGGATATTTTCCCCGACTGCGAGTTCAAGTACGAAACGCTGCTGACACGTTTGCGTGAGTTGGCCTACCTGAACGAAGGCATCAAGATTCAGGTCGTTGACGAACGATCAGCCAAGGAAATCACGCTCCAGTTCGAGGACGGTCTGCGGGAATTCGTGAAGTATCTTGGGGCCGGCGGCGAACCGATCCACAAGGACGTTATCGCGATTCGCAACAGTGATGACGAAGCGAATCTCGTGGCTGAGATCGCGATGATGTACACCGATACGTACAGCGAAAACGTCATCTGCTTCGCCAACAACATCCACAACGTCCATGGCGGTGTGCATCTGTCGGCCTTCAAGAGCGCCCTGACGCGCGTGCTCAACTCGTACGCCAAGAAGAACAATCTGCTGAAGGGCAACATATCGCCGATTGGTGATGACTTCCGCGAGGGGCTGACAGCCGTTGTGTCCGTGAAAGTTCCCGAGCCGCAATTCGAAGGTCAAACAAAGGTGAAGTTGCTGAATCCGGAGGTCGAGTCCTACGTTCAGCAGACGATGAACCAGCAGTTTGCCACGTTCCTGGAAGAGAATCCCGCTGACGCCAAGAAGATCACCGAAAAGGGCATTCAGGCAGCGCTGGCCCGCGAAGCATCACGCAAAGCCCGCGATCTCGCCCGCAAGAGCGTGCTGAGCAACGCAGGCCTACCGGGCAAACTCTGGGATTGTCGCAGCAAGGATGCGGACGAAACCGAGCTTTACCTGGTCGAGGGTGATTCGGCTGGCGGCATTGCCAAGCAGGGTCGTGACAGCAACACACAGGCGATCCTGCCGTTGAAGGGCAAGATTCTCAACGTCGAAAAGGCACGCATCGACAAGATGCTGTCGCATGACGAAATCACGAAAATCATCTCAGCCGTTGGCTGCGGGATTGGTCTGGAAGACTTCGACATCTCGAAGCGCCGTTACGGCAAGATCATCATCATGACCGACGCCGACGTCGACGGCAGCCACATTCGTACGTTGCTGTTGACGTTCCTGTTCCGCCACATGCGCCCGCTGGTGGATGATGGCCGGATCTTCGTCGCGCAACCGCCGCTGTACCAGATCAAGAAGGGCAAGCACGTGAAGTACGTGCTGAATGACCGGGAGATGAACGCGGAACTGGCCAAGCTGGGTCTGCGTGATACCGACTTGATCATCCGCGGCGAAAGCGGGGAACGGATCATCTCCGGTGACGATCTGGCCAAGCTGGTGACCACGCTCGACAGCATCGAGTGGCAGGCCGAGGTGCTGAGTCGCCGCGGGATCGACCTTCATGACATTCTCGTGGATGAGCGTGATCCGCAGACCGGTCTGCCGTCGATCCTGGCGATCATCCAACGCAAGGACGGCGATGGCGACGAACGGCGATTCTTCGCCGACGACGATGCCATTCGGCAATACTGCGAGACCGATCCGACGCTGAAGGGCAATTACGAGATCATCGAGTCCCGCCATGTCTACGTGGCTGAGACCAACGGCAATGGTGAGGACATTACCGCCGACCACCGCGTCATTCGTCACGAGTTGAGCGAATGTCGCCTGTTGGCGGAGCTGGTCGATCGGATCGAGTCCTGGGGACTGTCCGTGGAGGACTACTTCATGCAGCGGACCGAGGATGTTACGGGCGAGTTGTCGCCGGCCAGGTTCCTGCTGCGACACGGCGATGCCCCGTTGACCGAGTTGGACAATCTGGCTGCGGTGGCCCATGGCGTGCGAAAACTCGGTAGCGAGGGGATGCACATCAAGCGGTACAAGGGTCTGGGCGAGATGAATGCCGATGAATTGTGGGAGACCACGATGGATCGCTCGAATCGGACCTTGATGCGCGTGATGGTCTCCGAGGACGTCGAGGATGAGGAGCAGGTGGACCTCGATGCCCGCGAGGCGGACCGCATTTTCCGCGTGCTGATGGGTGACAATGTCGAGCAAAGGCGGCGATTCATCGAGGAAAACGCCGTTCACACGCGGGAACTGGACGTCTGATCCGACAAAATCCGACATCCATCTCACGGACGTAACAGCCCGGAGCGGGCCATGGTTTTTCACAACCCGCTTCGCTAGCATAATAAGTCGTGGTTCAGAACAATCTCTTGGACAAGGTGAGCCAAGCTCAGGAGGACGCAGAAAGTGTTGACGAAACGAATTGGATGTTTGGTAACGGCGTTGTGTTTTGTGGTGGCCAGCGGCGCTGTCGCCTGTGACAAGCATAAGAGTGGGACATCGGCCAAGGTCGCGAAGATGACGCAGGCCAAGTCCGGTTGCAACAAGAGCAAGACCCAGACGGTCGCAGCGAAGTCCGATAAGCCATGCTGCAGTAAGAGCAACGCGAAGACCGTCGCAGCCAAGACCGAGAAGTCCGGTTGCAATAAGAGCAAGGCAACGACCGTCGCGGCAAAGTCTGACAAGCCATGCTGCAGCAAGGGCAAGGCAGCGACTGTCGCAGCCAAGACTGAAAAGTCCGGTTGCAGCAAGAGCAAGAAGGCCACTGTCGCGTCGGCTGGTTCCAAGCCGTCGTGCAGCAAGGGTAAGTCGGCCACCGTCGCAGCGATGGCGAAGGACAAGAAGGGTGGCTGCTCGAAGCCGTGTGGTGGCAAGTCGGCGACGACCGTCGCCAGTGCCCCGTCGATCCAGTGTCCAATGGCGCGCAAGAAGGTTGAGAGCGTTTTGGCTTCGATGCCGTCGATGAAGTACAAGGTTGGCGACATGACGACCTGCTGCGAGCAGACCGCGTCGATGAAGGCTGCCGAGTCGGGCACGAAGATGGCTTACGTCGTCGATGGCAAGGAATACCACTGCCGTGAAGAGGCGTCGGCCGTCGTTGCCAAGATGATGGGCAAGAAGATGGGTGAGATGATGACGGTCGCGTACGTGGCTGGTGGCAAGGAGTATCATTGCCCCAAGTCGGCGACCATGGCTGCGAAGGATGGCAAGTCGTCGATGATGTACCGCGTGGCTGGTTTCGATTTCAGCTGCAAGGACAAGGCCCAGTCGGTCGTCGCCAAGGCTGAGGCAGCTGCCAAGGCTGTCACCGTGTCGATGACTGCCGATGGCAAGCCCTGCCAGTGTGCACACTCGGCCAAGGCTTCCGGCAAGACGGTCATGTACCACGTTGGCGAAGAAGCCACGAGCAGCGAGTCGATCGCACAGATGATGCGTCAGCAGGTGGCTGCCCGCACGTTTGTCGAGACCGTCGCCGCTTCGCTCTAAGCGACGCCAGACAACCTGACGAAGGTCAACCGGCCGGGTGTGAAACGTTTCACCCCGGCCGGTTTTCTTATGCGCGGAGGGTGCGATGCACCGTCCGTTTGTGTGTGATTCGCATTGGTTTTGGGCATCGTTTTCCGATTTGCCGTGAGTGCGTTAATGAGCCGAAGTGCAAAAAACCCTTTATTTTCAGGGAAAAGCGTTGACGGGGTGTGGGGCGATGGCTATTTTCCCCTTGTTTTAAGCTGTTTTCGGCCCATGCCTGATGGGCAAAGCAGTCCAATGATCGGAGACCCGCCCGGTGTCGGGATTGCGTTGGCTTGAGTTTTTGCCTTGTTTTGGCCGACATACCGGCGCGGAGGGAAGACATTCGCCACGAACAACGCCGCAAGGAAGCGGCAAGGAAGTGAAAGGAAATCGTGATGGCTAAGAAGAAAGCAAAAGCAAAAGCAAAGTCGAAGGCAAAGGCTGCAACGGGCAAGCCGCGCACCAAGAGTGAAGTGTACGGCACCATCGCCGATCAGACCGGCTTGTCGAAAAAGGAAGTCGCGTCGGTCTTTGATGAGTTTGCGTCGATCATCAAGAAGGATCTCGGCTCGCGCGGTCCGGGCGTCGTCGCCCTGCCGGGTCTCGTCAAGTTCAAGCGCGTCGTCAAGCCGGCCACCAAGGCACGCAAGGGCGTTAATCCCTTCACCGGCGAAGAGATGATGTTCAAGGCCAAACCCGCCCGCAAGGTGGTGAAGGCTCAGCCGCTCAAGGGCCTGAAGGACATGGTCTAGGGGCGTTGACGGTCGGGTCGCCGTCATGGCGGATTCGATCGTAAGTATCTGAAAATAAAGCACCTGCGTCTGATCTTCTGATTGGTTGCAGGTGCTTTTTTTTGCGCGTCGAAAGGGCCACTGGCGGGCGTTAGGACAATTGTCACCGTGACAACGTCAAAATCGCGTGTTCCTAACTAATTGCAGGGTCAGTGGACCGCCGATGAACGGATACGGTCGCACAGGGTTGCGACTGGAGCTTGAGATGGTCCCGCTCGGCGTGATTCGTCGGGTTGATCGACAAAAATCGTAAAATCACACCAAAGAGGCGTTGATATTTATCCGCCAAATGTAAAAATGAACTTAATTGCACTAATCTGCGTCTGATTAGTGGTAATATCGGTCTCAAAGAGGCAGAACGCGTCATGGACAGTACATCGCTTCGTAGTTTTCTGGAAATCCCGTACGACCAACTGGAAGAGATGAACCTGGAGGCCAAGGAGCAACGGGCTGCGGGTGTGGACCCCGCCAAGATCGAGCAGGAACGCATCAAGTACCTCGCCAGTGAGAAGCGGATCAAGGCTGTCACCGTCGCCTTCACCGATATTGAAGGCAGGCTGCACATGCTCGACTATGACAAGAAGCATCTACTCAAGTCGGCGCACAACCTGACGTTCGACGGATCGTCGATTCGCGGGTTCACCGAGCAGCACGAGTCGGATCTGCGGCTGAAAATCGATTGGCCGGCGTTCTACTGGCTGCCGTCGGACGTTTTTGGTCCGGGCAAGGTTCTCGTGTTCGGGCGTGTTGAGACGCGCGAGGGTCAGCCTTATCCGGGTGATCTGCGTGCGCGGCTGGCGAGTTACTGCCAGGAGTTGCGGGCGAAGGACAACACCGTGGTGTACGCCGCGCCCGAGATTGAGGGGTTCCTGTTCAAGGGACTGAACGCAGAGCGAGATTACCCTGACACGGGCGTTTTCGACTTTGTCTCGGTCGGCGGATACTTCCATTCGTTGCCGCAGGGGCCGATCCGGCAGTTCATCGACAGTTGCGCGGAGGTGCAGCGTGCGATGGGCCTGTCGAACGAGAAGGATCACCCGGAGGTGGCGCCGTCGCAGTTCGAGATGAACTTCCGATACGCACCGGCTGAGATCACGGCTGACCAGATCGTGCTGTACAAGTTGATCTGCCGGCGTGTGGCGGCGATGCATGACGCGACGGCGAGTTTCCTGCCGAAACCGGTAATGGACGTGAATGGCAATGGGATGCACACGAACATCTCGCTGAGTCGCAACGAGAAGAACATCTTCTTCGATAAGGATGGCGAGGATGGGTTGTCGGAGGCGGGATGGCACTTCATTGAGCGGATTCTGCATTCGGCGCCGGACATCTGCCTGGTGTTGAACTCGAGCGTGAACGCTTATCGCCGTCTTGATCCTGCGTATGAGGCGCCGAATCAGATCAAGGCGTCTGCGGTCAATCGTGGTGCGATGGTGCGGATTCCGCTGGCGGATGAAGCGTCGGCCCGCGTCGAGGTGCGCTCCGTCGGCCCGGATGCGAACCCGTACCTGCTGCTGTACACCTTGCTCAAGACGGGTCTGGAAGGACCGATGCCGGATCCGGCCGACAGCGAAGGCAAGCGCTCGCGGACCCGATTCCTGCCGGACAACGTCCACGATGCGATTCGCATCTTCAAATCAAGCAAGTGGGCGGTCGACATGCTCGGGGAGGACTTCCACGGCAAGTATGCGGGTGTGAAGCAGATGGCAGCGGATCGTTGTGCGAAGGAACTGGGCAAGTTGGTCAAGCGTAGCGAGATCCAGTTCCACCACGAGGTCACGAATCAGTGGCTGTGGAGCAAGTTTTAGACCAACTGATCTGACGCTGAACACATGCGAAGGGGGCCATCCGACGACGGGTGGCCCTCTTTTTTCATGTCATTTGTCCCGGAAGCGGCACCGTAAGGGGAAGCGCGTTACGAGGACAGTACCGGCTGGGCGGTCCAGTATTCGTGAACGACGTTGATCAGTTCGTCGCGTTGGATGGGTTTGGTCGTGTATGCGTCGCAGCCGGCGTCGAGGCACTTGCGTACGTCGTTGGCCATTGCATGCGCGGTGAGGGCGATGATGGGGTGTTTGTAACCTTGCTCGCGGAGTTTGCGAGTGGCGTCGTATCCGTCGAGGACGGGCATTTGCATGTCCATGAGAATGATGTCGTAGGGGGTTCCGGCATTTGCAGCATCGATGGTGATGTGGATGGCCTCCTTTCCGTCTTCAGTGATCGATACGGCAGCGCCGGCGCGTTGCAGGTAGCGTTCGATCAGGCGCTGGTTGTCGGGAGCGTCCTCGGCCAACAGCACGCGGCAACCTGTCAGAACGTTTTCGGATCCTACGGGGGTGTCCGCGACAGTGTCATCGCCGATGTCAATCGTGAACTTGAAGGAGCTGCCTTCGCCGAGTCGACTTGTGACAGAGAGTCGCCCGCCGAGCGCGTCGACGATGCGCGTGCAGATGGCGAGTCCCAGCCCCGCCCCTCCATGTTCGCGAGTCAAGGAGCAATCCACCTGATGGAAGGGTTCGAATATCTTGTCGAGGTGCTCGGGGGCGATGCCGATGCCTGAGTCCACCACACCGAATGTCATTTGCGCGGGATCCTGTTCGGGTGAGTGTTCTGCGACGATTCTGATCTCGCCGTCACCGGAGAACTTGATGGCGTTGCCGACAAGGTTGACCAGCACCTGTTTCAATCGTGTTGGGTCGCTTGAGATGTGCTGCGGTAGTGGCGTCTCGGACACGATTCGGATGGTCTGATTCTTCGCTGCTGCACGGTCGGTCATGAGTGCGCGGACGTCCTCGACGACAGAAAGCGGAGCGAATGTGTCTTTCTGAACCGTGATTTTACCTGCGTCAACCTTCGCGAGGTCGAGAACGTCATCGATGATGGCCAGCAGCCAATTGCCATTGCGAATGATCGTGCTGATGTGATCGAGTTGATCCTTGTTGTCCGTCTCGGCTGCGAGCATTTCGGCGAAGCCGAGGATCGCTGTCATCGGCGTGCGAATTTCGTGGCTGACGTTGGTGAGAAACTCGCTCTTCGCGCGATACGCCTGTGCGGCGTGCCACGTGAGGAAGATCAGTCCGAGGTTTGCCGAGGCGGTCTGGGCGAGTGCTTTCTCAAAATTGGTCCAGCGGCGGCACATGCCGGATGTTGATTCCTGCCAGAGCTTGAAGCTGGCGCGGGGGGTGAGTTCGGGTTGGCCTCGCTGGTCCCATTTCATTCCTGCCTTGGGGTCACCTGCCCATCGGATGGTCTGTTTGCTTTCTCGGCGAAACCAGATGGCTGCGTCACCCTCGCCACCGGCAAGGGGCACGATGAGGACACCGGCAGCAGTGTCGTTTAGCTCTGCATATTCCGGCAACACCGAGGCGAGGTGATGGGTCGCGATTGGTTGGCCGTTGGTCTTATCGAGGAGTTTGTCGATCAGCGATTGAAGTGCGTCGTGGTCGGGGACGTCGCCGCTGATGTGGCATTGGCCGCTCAGTCGCAGGACGAAGCCGTTACTGGCGAGGAGTCGGCACAACGTGGTGAGGTGCTCGGTGTTTTTTGTTCCCCAGTCGGCCATCACCGTCAGGTCATCGAGCATGGCGTGTTGCAGTGCTGTTATCTTGTGCTCAGCCATCGACTGCTCCTTGAGCATGGCGGATTCGATGGCGGTGGAGGCGACGCGACCGATGGTCTGGAAGATTGGCTCGAGACGCGGGCTGAGGCGAGAGGGCTCGTTGTGGTGACAGGAGATCAGCCCCCAGAGTCGGTCGTTGACGACGATCGGCATCACGAGCGTCGAGCGGACGCCCATATTGCGGTAGTAGGTCTGACACGAGCCAGCAGCGCCGCGTGCGAGCACCTGTGACAGGTCGACGTCCTCGCCGGTGACGGGGTTGAGGCGGGGAACGATCGGGCTGCATTCGGTCAACTGATCGACGGTGGCACGCACCGGAGCGTCCATGAACATACGCCGTGCACTCTTGGGCACATCTCGGGTGGGGAAACGCAATCCGAGGAACGTGTCCTCGGCGGATTCGGATCGGGCTTCGGCGATGACCTCGCCGTTGTGATCGGGATCGAACCGGTAAACCATGCAACGTTCATATCCAATGAAGGGTCGCAGCTCGCTAGCGACGCGAGAAGCCACTTCGAAGACGCTCTTGGTGCCGCTGACAGCTTTGCTGAATCTGGCGAGGAATTGAACCGGGTGATCGAGGTTCAAATCGTGCGGGTGGGATTCGGGTTCGAGTTCAAGCAAGAGGAGATCGTCGCGACGGTGGATCCGTCCGATCAGTGCGTCGCCCGCAACAGTGGTGACCCCTTCGACGAGGTGTGAATCGGTGATTGACTCGGGTTTGAGCTGTTCAAGGGTTTCACGGCATAGTTGAAGAACGGTGGTGTTGCTAAGGCTCTGACCTATAAGTGCTTGCGGGGAGTCATTCAGAATCGAGGTTGTGTTGGCGGTGGCTTGGAGGATGGTCAGTTGGTCGTCGAGCACGAGCAGACAGGCGTGCGGCTGGACGATGGCGGAGAACTGGTACGCGATGCGGTCACAGTTGCTTTCCGCGGATTCTGACGGCACATCTGCTGCGGGGATGGGTTGATCGGGCATTCGAAATCTCGTTGGTACGTGGACAGGAGTTTCAGCTGAGCGTCTTGTCTGTTATCGGTGCTCGCGGGCGGGGGCGTTAGGTGATTCTTGCAACTATGGTCGCGTGACAGGAAGGGGATTGTGCCAAGGCGCGGCACGGCGGGGAATGTGCCTCATCATGTCACTCGAGGCGGGATCCGGGGTTGGTCAGACGGAGCAGACCTGTTGGCGGAAATCTTCGATGAACTCGACAATGTCGAGGTAGGCCTTCTCGGTGTTGTCGTTCAGTGTGGCGGCGTTGGCGAGGTCGGCCAATCGCTCGACATCGATGGCGGCGTTTTCGGTTTCGAGGTTGAAGACGCCCATGTTCCAATTTTGGAACAGACGTACGTTCGTGGACGCGCGCGAGATGCAGACAAGGTCGGTGTGGCGCGGGTCTTCGTGCAGGTGTTGGTAGAGGGCTTCGACGGTCTTTTCCTTGCCCTCGAGAACCTGGAGGAAGCGACCTTTTCCGAAGAACAGGGCGCCGGTGATGTCCACTCCGCTATTGAATCTGACGGCTGAGCGCTCGATGGCTTTGAGGTCGTCGTTGGTCATGGGTTTTGTCGAGCGGCTGACGTAGATGAGTCGGTACATGTGCGGCCCCATTTTGACGTTGGTTTCGGGTAACGTAGCTTTCACCCGCTACGATTGTCGGACGATTGGCGGTGGGGGTTCAGTGGTCGTGGCTGAAACCGTGCAGATCGTCGGTCCGGTAATTTTTGCTGACAGGAAAGATGGTGGTGCGGCGGTAACAGGGTGACCGGGCGTGCTGAGATGTGTGGTCCGGGAGCGTTGGGAGCCCGGCGGTGATTATCGGAACCTGTTGGGGCGGCGGGCAGGATGTGTTAGGATACGGGGCTTGGAATATCACGGGGAGGAATGAACGATGCGTTGCGGGTCTGGATGGGTTGCGGTCGGGGTGTGTGTGGTCATGGCGGGGTTGGCGCATGGGCAGTATGAGCCGCCGCCAGGATACTATTCGTCGGCGACGGGTACCGGGACGACGCTTAGGAACAACCTGCACAACATCATCGACAATCACGTCGTGCGCTCCTATGGCGATGCCCGCTTTGCTCTGCAGCTATTGGACGTGGATCCAAACAACGCGAGCCGCGTGATCCTGATCTACACCGGAGTCTCGGTAAACGGCACGTGGGATTCGGGGAATACGTGGAACCGCGAGCATCAGTGGCCTCGTGGTCGCGGCGTGGACAGCAGTGGACCGGACAATTCGGACCTGTTCAACCTTCGGCCTTGCAATCCAAGCGTGAACAACAATCGCGCGAATGAACCGTTTGGGACGATCAGCAGTTCATATTGGGATCCGGATGCACTGTCGCCTGCGAGCGTGCACGACCGTGGCGATTGTGCACGGGCGATGTTCTACATGGCCACGCGGTATGACGGTTCGGACGGTGCGACGAACAACCTGACGCTGACGGACAGTTTTCCGAGCGGAAATCAGATGGGCGATCTGTCGGAGATGATCGACTGGCACTTTTCCGACCCGGTCAATGAGATCGAGCGGCGGCGGAATCACCTGATCTACAGCAGTGCGGACAATCCGTCCTATTTCCAGGGCAATCGCAACCCATTCATCGATCGGCCTGAGTATGTGTGGGCGATTTGGGGGCCGACGAACAACGACGCGACGTTGTATGTCGGCGGGTCGGTGCCGGCGAACGGGGCGTCTGCGGAGATGCTGGATTTTCGGGTGATCGTGGGGGCCGCGGTGCCGAGTCAGAATCTGACGTTGAACAAGGTCGGGACGAATCCGACGACGTTTGATGTGATCGTCAGCGGGGATGTGCTGTCGGATGCCGAAGGGCTGGGGCAGGCGTTTGTCGGTGGGACGCAGTCGGCGACGATCGACGTGACGTTTGCGTCGGCAGCGGTCATTGGTCAGCAGAGCGGGATGGTTGTGATCGACAATACGGACCTGACGTCGGCGGGGCTGGGGGATGGATCGGCCGACGGTGATGATGTGATCGATGTGACGCTGGACGTGCTGGAGCGTTCGGAGGGATCGTTTGACGCCGGCGTGGATCAGGACACGCTGGTGATCGACTTCGGGTCGGTGGTGGCTGGCTCTTCGGTCCAAACAGAGAATCTCACCATCCACAACCTGGAGGTGGTGCCGGGTTCGACCGCGAGTCTCGATCTGGACAGTGTTGTCGGCAGCGGGGACACGGCTGCGCTATTCACGGATTTCGCACCGGTTTCGGAGTTGGCAGCCGGTGGCGGACAGATGTTCACGGCGTCGTTTGATCCGGGTGTTGGGATCGGGACGTTTGCAGCCACCTATACGATCAGCGTGTCGGACGAGGATATCGCCGGAGCGGGTTCAGGCGCTGATCTGCAGTTGACGCTGACCGGTGAGGTGATGTCCGCCGGCGTGCCGACGGTGTCGGAGTGGGGCGTCGTCGTGATGGTGCTGTGTCTGCTCACGGCGGGGACGATTGTGTTCCGTCGCGGGGCGACCTTCGCTGCCGTCTGAGCCATTTCTCCAATCAATCAACCTGTGAAATGTTGATCAGCCGCTGTTGCGCTGCGATTGAAGCCATTCTGCGACGGCGGGCAGTCCTTCGCCGTTGATGGTGCTGACGCGCCAGATGGGTTTGGTGTCGCCAAGGACGCCGAGGAGCTGGGCTTCGGTGCGGTCGGCTCCGTCGAGGTCGGCTTTGTTGACGATGTAGTGGGATGCGATTTCCATGATGCCGGCTTTGCTGAACTGGATGGCGTCGCCTGATTCGGGCATGACGAGCAGGAAGATGTTGTCGACGAGTTCGCGAATTGCGACGTCGCCCTGACCGGCGCCGACGGTTTCCACGAAGATCACATCGAATCCGTAGCCATCGAGCAGTTTGACGATATCCGCGACGTTCGGTCCGAGTCCGCCGTGGACCGATCCGCTGGCCAGACTTCGCACGAACAATCCTTCGTCGGGCTTGCCGGACATCATGCGCAGGCGGTCGCCGAGCAGAGCGCCGCCGGAGACGGGGGATGTCGGGTCGACGGCGACGACGGCCACACGCATGCCGCGCGAGCGCAATTCCATGCCGAGTTTGCCGATGAACGAGCTTTTGCCGACGCCGGGCGAGCCGGTGACGCCGACGATGGTGGCGTTGCCCTTGGGCGGAGACCAGCCGTCGATGGATTGGCCTTGCTGGAGGCAGGTGATGAGTTGGGCGAGGCCGATGTCTTTGTTCGCATCGAAGTCGGCGATGGCTTGTTTGGGTTCGGGTCGTGAGCGGTTGGCGGTGAGTTCCTTGATCTTGTTGATGATGTCCTCGGTGTGGGAGCCGGGGTTGAAGACAGCGGCGACGCCGATGTCGTGCATCTTGGGGTGGTCTTCGATCGGAACGATGCCGCCGAGCAGGATCGGGATGTGCTCGATGTGGAGTTCCTTGCGCAGGCGGACCATTTCGGGCATGACGGTCATGTGGGCGGCTGAGAGGAGACTCACGCCGACGATGTCGACGTCTTCCTGCATGGCGGCGTACATGGTGGACTCGCAGGTTTGCCAGAGACCGGTGTAGATGACTTCGAAGCCGGCTTCGCGGAAGGTTCGTGCGAGGACTTTGACGCCTCGGTCGTGTCCGTCGAGGCCGACCTTGGCGAGGAGGATGCGGATGGGTTGATTGCTCATCGGTTGATCTCGGTGCCTGTGATATCTTGATTCGGGGGTCGCCACGCGCCGGTGGGGCGGGTGACGCTGACCGCTCATTCATCCTACACGAGTCGGGGCGATGTGTGTACCGATGCGGCGGCGGGGTCAGTCGTGTTGGATCTTGATGTCGTTGGGGTTGGGCATGCCGGTACCGGTTTCGAGGTAGGCTTTGAGGCTGACGAGGAAAGTTGGCCATTTGGTCGTGAAGAAAAGCTCGGCTTCGGGTGGGCAGTCGGGTCCAGTGGTGTGGGTGAGGGTGACGAAGATTTGTTGGGGGGCTGGCTCGAGGTCGAATCGGAGCGTGGAGCCGGACCAGACGGGTTCGCCGGCGACGTGTGTGAGCGTGACGGATCTGTTTTCGACCCGGTCGGTGATGCGCCAGTGATGACTGTCGTAGCCTTTGAAGTCGAGTTGGATGTCGGCGTCTGGTCGCGCGCTTGGGATTGCATTGCAGGCCCACCATTTGTCGAGGTGGTCTGGTTGGTGAGTGGCGGCGAAGACGTCTTCGACGGAAGCAGCGATTCCGACGCGATGGCGGATGGTGGTCATGTTGGGTTTTCCGTTGGAGGAGTTTCATGTGATTGCTTGCCGACAGGAGCGCCGCACTCGGGGCAGCGTTGTTCGGTGAGGGCGGTGAGGTCGTAGTTGCAGTGGATGCATCGATTTGCGCGGCGTCGCCACCATCGGCGAGTCGATTTACGAACATACAGCATGGGGAGGACGAGGAACGCGATTGTGACATACCAGATGGGCAACCTGAAGGCGACAACGTCGTAGCGTGCGTTTCTCATACGCCAGTTTCTGGCATTCGTCGTTGGAAGATTCTTCAACTCATCCCACTCAGTCTTGCTCGCGTTGTGGGTAGCCTTGTATGGGTATCTGACGAGCTCAAAGCCAATCGCCGCGAGTTCTTGCGGTTTACGGTAGTCATCGGGGTGGCTCGTGAGCGATGCCCTGTAGTCTTCAAACGCCAAGACCATCGAATGAGCGGATAGCTGCAACTGTCCGCCCACGCCGCGGACCATCCAAGTTTGGTCCCACGACCAATCCACGTACCAAGCCCATCCACAAGTGCGAACGTGCGATTCCGCATCAGGTTCTTCCCGAAGTTCGGCCAGCCACTTAGCCTCTTTTGTTTTCTTGTGGAAGGGAATACAACTTTGAAGAGGAAAGCACGATCCCATCAAAAATGTGCCATCTTCGGTCATTCTTGATGGGAAGGGTGGAGGTGGTGGGCGACGTCTGTGGCTGTAAGCCCACAACCCCGTCGTTGTCATGGCGAGAAGCAAGCTTCCGATTGTTAGATAGTGTCGTATGCCGCGACGAAGTTGCGTTGCCAGCCTCATTCAAACCCTACCACTCCGGGCCGCCGTCGTAGCGGCCGAAGACGGTTGCCAACGTGTCGACCATTTCGCCGACGGTGGCGTCTGCTTTGGCGGCGTTGATCAGCTGCGGCATGACGTTTTGGTCGTTGGCGGCGGCTTCGCGGAGGGCGTCCAGGGCGGCTTGGTGCTTGGACGCGTCGCGGGTGGCTTTGAGTTCCTTGAGACGTTTGACCTGTGCATCTTCGACGTCCTGGCCAATCTGCAGGATCGGGATGTTGCGCTCCTCGTTTTCCTCGCGGAAGTCGGTGACGCCGACGATCTTGGATTGGCCTGATTCGAGGCTGCGGTTGGATCGCATTGCTGAGTCGGCGATGGTGCGGCGGAAGTAGCCTCGATCGATGGCGGGGACCACGCCGCCCATGGCATCGATCTGGTCGATGATGGCGTTGGCCTTCGCTTCGATTTCGTTGGTGAGTTTTTCAACGAACCAGCTTCCGCCGAGCGGGTCGGCTGTCTGGGTGACGTTGGTTTCGTGGGCGAGGACTTGCTGGGTGCGGAGGGCGACCTTGACGGCTTGCTCGCTCGGCAGGGCGAGGGTTTCGTCCATGCTGTTGGTGTGCAGCGATTGCACGCCACCGAGTACGGCAGCAAGGGCCTGGTAGGCGACGCGGACGACGTTGTTCATCGGTTGCTGTTCGGTGAGGGTGACGCCGGCGGTCTGGGCGTGTGTACGGAGCAGCCAGCTGCGTTCGTTCTTGGCGTTGAATCGGTGGCGCATGGCGTTGGCCCAGATGCGTCGGGCGGCGCGGAACTTGGCGACTTCCTCGAAGAAGTCGTTGTGCACGTCGAAGAAGAAGCTGAGTCGCGGTGCGAACTCGTCGACGTCGAGGCCACGCTCGATCGAGTATTTCACGTATTCCATGCCGTCTGCGAGCGTGAAGGCGAGTTCCTCGGCTGCGGTCGCGCCGGCTTCGCGGATGTGGTAGCCGCTGACCGAGACGGTGTTCCACTTGGGCATGAACTTGGTGCCATACTCGATGGTGTCGATGACGAGTTTGACGCTCGGGCGCGGCGGGTAGACGTATTCGTTTTGGGCGTGGAACTCCTTGAGGATGTCGTTCTGCAACGTGCCGCGGAGTTGGTCGGGGGTGTGACCCTGTTCTTCTGCGACGCAGATGTAGAAGGCGAGGATGATGGCGGCGGGTGCGTTGATCGTCATCGACGTGCTGACCTCGGCCAGGTTGATGCCGTCGAAGAGGCGGCGCATGTCGGCCAGTGATGAGACTGCGACGCCGCAGCGACCGACTTCGCCGAGACTCAACGGATCGTCGCTGTCGCGGCCCATGAGCGTGGGCAGGTCGAAGGCGGTGCTGAGACCGGTTTGGCCATGGGCGAGCAGGTACTTGAAGCGTTCATTGGTTTCGGCTGCGGAACCGAATCCGGCGAACTGGCGCATGGTCCAGAGGCGACCCTGGTACATCGTGCGGTGGATGCCGCGCGTGTAAGGGTAGTCGCCCGGTTCGGCGAGGGATTTGTCCGATTCGAACCCGCGCATGTCTTCGGGGCCGACGAAGGGCTTGGACTCGTCGATCTGGTCAGATGCGTGCGGTTTGCCAATGTTCGGTTGCGTGCTCATGGTCAGCCTTTCGATGTTACCCCGTGACCCATGATGCGGGTCGTTTTTCGGCGAAAGCGGTCATACCTTCGCGGGCTTGTTCTGTATTGAAACAATCGGCAAAGGCGGCGACGTCCTTGCCGTCCTGGATCGCTCGTTTGACGAGGGCGACAGCCTGTGGGCCGCCACGGTCGAATCCTGTGATCCAGTTTTTGATTTCGGTGTCGAGCGCGTCGGCATCGTCGACGACGGTGTCGATCAGACCCATCGCGACACCGTCTGTGGCAGCGATGGGGTTCCCGGAGAAGATGAGTTTCTTGGCGCGGGCTTGGCCTGCAAGTCGAACGGCACGTGGGATGCCGCCCCAACCGGGAATCAGCCCGAGGGTTGTTTCGGGCAGTCCGATCTTGGCCTTGCCGACGGCGATGCGGAAGTCGCAGGCGAGTGCGATTTCAAACCCGCCGCCCAACGCAGCGCCTTGGAGCGCGGCGATTGTGATGCTCGGAAGCGCTTCGATGGCGTCGCAGACGGACGAGCCGAGTTCGCCGAATTTTTGTGCGGCGGCTGCGTCGTAGGGCATCATCTCCTTGATGTCCGCGCCGGCTATGAAAACTTTGCCTTCTGCGCGGATGATGGTGAAGCGGACGTTGGGGTCGGCTGCGACCTTGGCGACGGCATCGCCCAAGCGTGACATCGCCTCGGAAGACATCACGTTCAGGCTGTCTTCGGTGCTGATGGTGATCGTGGCGATGGGCCCGTCGATGGTGGCTGTGGACTGCGTGTTGCTACTCATAGCTGTAGAAGCCTTTCTTGACTTTGCGTCCGAGGCGACCGGCGTCGACCATTTTACGCAGCAGCGGGCAGGGGCGGTAGCGATCTTCGCCGAGGTCGCGGTGCAGCACTTCGAGAATGAAGAGGCAGGTGTCGATGCCGATGAGGTCGGCCAATGCAAGCGGGCCCATCGGGTGGTTCATGCCCATTTTCATGATGCCGTCGATGGTTTCCGGGTCGGCGACGCCGTCCTGCAGGGTGAAGACGGCTTCGTTGATCATGGGCATGAGGACGCGGTTCGAGACGAAGCCCGGATGGTCGTTGACGACCAGTGGCGTCTTGCCGACTTCCTTGGCGAGGGCGACGGTTTCATTCACCGTGTCGTCGGACGTGTCGAGTCCGCGAACGACCTCGACGAGCGTCATGACCGGAACCGGATTGAAAAAGTGCATGCCGACGAAGCGCGTCGCATCGGACACGACAGCGCCAAGTCTGGTGATGCTGATGCTCGATGTGTTGGAGGCGATGATGCCACCCTCGCCGACCTGACCGTCGATCTTCTTGAAAATTTCGATCTTGAGTTCGGGGTTTTCGGTGGCAGCTTCGATGATGAGTTGCGGTTTGCCGAGCTCGGCCAATGATGGCGTTGGAATGAGCCGTTTCTTCGTTTCATCTGCGGCGGACGCTTCCATTCGGCCTTTGTCGACGGCGCGGTCGAGCAGTTTGCCGATCAAACCGGGCGCGGCTTCGAGTGCCTGCGGGAACGCGTCATTGAGGTGAACGGTGAATCCTGCCTGTGCGAAGACCTGGGCGATGCCCCGGCCCATCTGTCCTGCGCCGATGACGGCGACGGGTTTGGATTTGTCAATCATGGCTGTCGTTCCTTCCGTGGTGCGTTGTGTGCCTGCCGGTCAAATGGTGGACATCCAGTGGTTCTCGGCTTCTTTCATCAGTCCCCGGGCGATGACGAGGCGGTGGATTTCGCTCGTGCCCTCGTAAATCTCGCAGATTTTGGCGTCGCGCAGGAAGCGCTCAGCCGGGTAATCCTGGCAGTAGCCGTAACCGCCGAAAATCTGCACGCAGTGGTTGGCGCAAAGCGAAGACGTCTCGGCTGCGTAGAGTTTGGCCATCGCGCTGTAGTACCCATAAGGGCGACCCTGGTCTTTCAGCCATGCGGCGCGATAGATCAGGTTGCGTGAGGCTTCGATCCTCAGCGACATGTCGGCGATCTTGGTCTGGATGGCTTGGAAGTTGCCGATGGACTGGTTGAACTGCTCGCGTGTGTTGGCGTATTTCACGCCTTCGTACAAGCATGCTTCGGCGATGCCCAACGCCTGCGCAGCCACGCCGATGCGTCCGCCATCGAGTGTGGCCAGTGCGATGTTCAATCCCTTGCCGCGTTCGCCGAGCAGGTTCTCTTTCGGGATCAGGCAATCCTCGAAGACGAACTCCGCCGTTGAGCTGCACTTGATGCCGAGCTTCTTTTCGAGCTTGCCGATCCGCAGGCCGTCCCATGGCTGTTCCACGATGAACGCGCTCAGTCGACGACGCGCGTTGTCGGGATCGGTCACGGCGATGAGCACCATGACGCCCGCTTCCTTGCCGTTGGTGACGAAAATCTTGTTGCCGTTGATCCGCCAGCCATCCGCTTCCTCGACGGCCATGCACTTGGCGCCGCCCGCGTCCGACCCGCTGCCCGGTTCTGTGAGCGACAGGCAGCCGATCATGCCGCCGGCCATCTTGGGCAGGTATTTCTGCTTTTGCTCTTCGGTGCCGAACTTCATGATCGGATCGACGCAGAGCGAGTTGTGCGCGCTGAGGAACACGCCCGTTCCGCCGCAGGCTTTGGAGATTTCCTCGACGGCGATGGTGGAGGCGACGGTGTCGAGTCCCGCGCCGCCGTAGGCATCGGGAATACAGATGCCAAACAGACCCAGTTCGTTGAGCTGATCGATCAGATCGCGCGGCATGCTGGCTTCGTGATCGCGCTGCTCGGCGCCCTTGGCGACTTCCTTGAACGCGAATTCGCGGATGGATTCCTGCAACAGGCGATGATCTTCGGAGAAGTTAAAGTCCATCATGCACCTTTCCTGAGATCGAGAAGCTTGCGGGCGATGACGATACGCTGCACCTGGCTTGACCCTTCACCGATCTCGCATAGCTTCGCATCGCGCATCAGACGTTCCATGGGCATGTCCTTGGTGTAGCCATATCCGCCGCAGATCTGAATCGCGTTCAAGCATGCCTTGGTGGCCATCTCACTGGCGAACAGCTTGCACATGGCCGACTCGACTTCGGAGGGGTTGCCGGAATCCTGCAGCAGTGCGGCTTTGCGGACGAGCAAGCGGGCCGCGTCGATTTCCATGGCCATGTCCGCGAGCATGAACTGCAGCATCTGGTGTTGGATGATCGGTTTGCCGAACTGCTCTCGGTCTTTTGCGTAGGAGACGGCTTCTTCCATCGCGCCGCGACCCAGACCGGTCGAAAGGGCACCAATGGCGATGCGGCCTCGCTCGAGCACCTTGAGTGTGTCGATGAATCCCATGTTGAGTTCGCCGCAGAGATTCTCCTTGGGAACTTTCACGTCTTCGAGCGTGACGGGCACGGTGTCGCTCGCCCGCATGCCCATCTTGTCTTCCTTGGGACCGATGGAGAGGCCGGCGCGGTCGCGTTCGACGATGAACGCGCTGATGCCCTTCGTTTTGCTCTCGTCACTTGTGCGGGCCATCACGATGAAGACGCCGGCGCGGTCGCCGTTGGTGATAAACATCTTCGATCCGTTGATGATCCACTCGTCGCCCTTGAGTTCTGCCCGTGTTTGGAGGGCAGCCGCGTCCGAGCCGCTGCTCGGTTCGGTCAGACACCATGAGCCGAGCATTTCACCGCGGGCGAGCGGGGGGATGAACTTCTTCCTTTGCTCGTCGTTGGCAGCCACGAGCATGTGCCCCTGACACAGGCCGTTGTGGGCGGCGAGCATGAGCGCCGTTCCGCCGCATTGTCTGGCGACTTCCTCGATGACGATGGCGTTGCCGAGGTAGCCAAGTTCCGCCCCGTCGAGGTCGGTGGGCGCGAGCGTTCCCATGAATCCGAGTTCGCCCATTTTTTTGATGGCGTCCATGGGGATTTCGCCGGTGCGATCCCACTCGCGGGCGTGCGGGCCGATCTCCTCAGCCGCGAATTTGCGGGCCATTTCCCGCAGAGCTGTCATTTCTTCAGGTAGATCAAAATCCATGCTGGTTCATCCATTTGCGTTGGGTGCGAATCGGGCGGGACGGCGTTCCGGTGGCCTCTGCCCTTGCATGTGTTCGCGATGCTGTGAATTATAGCGGAAACGGATCGGCCCGTCACCGCGTGCGGCGGGTGCGGACGGCGTCGATCCGGGCAGCCACAGGTCTCACATGAGCAGCGAACCAGGCGACAAGTCAGCGACCGATAACATGCCCGATGCGGCGGTCGAGCAGCCTTGGGTGCTGTCGGCGGATCTGCACTGCCCGGAGTGTGGTTACAGCCTGCGTGGGATCGCGAGCGATCGTTGTCCGGAATGTGGCTATGCGTTGGCGCAGCTCAAGTCGCTTGAATCGTCGATTCCGTGGACGCGGCGCAGAGAGATCGGTTTCTGGCGGGCGTACTTTGCGACGATGTGGATGGTCATGTTTCGCAACAAGCAGTTCTGCAACGAAATCGCCAAGCCGCTGAGCTTCGCCGATTCGCAAGCGTATCGGTGGACGACGGTGGTGCTGGTGTGCGTTCCGATATGCATCGCGTTGGAGGCGTTGATTTGGTTTGAACTGTATCCGGCGATCCGGAGTGCGTTGGTGCTTTGGCAATTCGTTGCGTTTGCAATGATCGTGCCGGTGATGGTGTTTCTGTACTTCGCGGCTGCGACGGGTATTCCGGGTTATTTCTTCCATCCGCGTTTTCTGCCGGTCTCGGTTCAGAATCGGGCGATCGTGCTGAGTTACTACACGTCGGGACCGGTTTTTCTGCTTTGGATTTCGGTTGTCCTTGCGATCCTCGCGGCGTTGCGACCAAGGGGCGAATTCGGCATTGATGACACCGCGGTGACCTATGTAATGTTGGCGGTTGCACTGCCGGTTGCGTCGATTGGTCCCTGGTGGCTGGACATTCTTCATGTCGCGCACCGCTCGCTGCGTCGCAATGCGTTTGTTACCGCACGTCTTGCGGTTCTGATACCGGTTTGCTGGTTCGTTTCATTCTTTCTGATCTTCCTGGGTATCCCCGCGATCCTCGTCTTCCTGTTCGGTGTGCTGGCCTGACCATTCATCGAGCAGCTCTGTCAGGGTGTCTCGATCGAGGAAGAAGGGGATGTCGGGCGATTTGCCGCCTCGGCCCGAGAGATCGCTTTCGTCGAATGCGCCGTCATCGTCAATCCCGTTTTCGCCGACGCTGTATAGTCGCGGGTCTTCCGCATGCGGTAAGTACCTAATTGGTTGATCGCCGGGTGCGAATGGATCGAGCGGAACGGACGGGAGGTAATCGGGCACCAGTTCGTCGAGCGTCTCGGGTCGCCGACCGTGGTCCGATTCGAAAAGGTTAATTGCCAGGACAGTGGCCGTCGCGAATCGTATCGCACGATGACGAAAATGGAGAAGAATGACCCTGGAATATGAGCCCACGAGTTTCCCACGAATCCCAATCGTTAGTTGGTCGGTCGGGAAGCCGCTCATTTGATCAAAGGCGGACCATTCGTCGAAGTGCTTGGTGGCTTGCTGATAGCTTGCCATGGTTCCGGCTTCCTGCGCTTTGTGCGTATGCGCGATCATGTCGAAGCCGGATGTCTTCAACATTGGTCCCAGTGCGACCACGTAAATTGTCATGAGCGGGGATGTTGTTCCGCCAACGGTGACGCCTGCAAAGTTCGTGGCAGTGAGTCGCGCGTCGGCCAATCGCGTAAGTGTGTCGAGCAACTGGGCTTGTTCGAACAGCATCGCGCGATTCCAGCCTTGTTTGGAAGATTGAATATCCAGCAGGGCGGCGATCAGGCGCTTGACATCCTCGTTCGGTTTGGCCCGTGCGAGGAGGGGTGCGATCTTGCGGATCGTGTCGCACGCCGCCATTGCTTGTGCGTCGGCTACGATTTGCGAAACCAGAGTTGATTCTTCGCGAAATACGTCTGACAAAACGAGCACGTCGCTGATTCGAGCAATTGCGTCGAGTGGCTTGCCCTTCAGTGCGTCATGTGTGGCTGCGACTCTCAGGAAATAGACGAGGGATCGAAACGGAGCGCGGGGCGTTTGATTAATCGTCAAGAGTGGTTGGGTTGCATCGAATTTCCAGTCGGCTTTTCGCATCTTTCGGGCGGTGTGGGCCAGTTCGATGACCCTTGTGTTGGCTTCAATGATCGCGGCGACGTCGGCGGCATTTGTGTAGTGGAGTTCACCATTGAAGTCGATATCATGAATGTCGATATCGACTCCATTTGGGTACGTAATCGACGTTCCCGCTTGTTCGAAATACCAGACGGCGTTCTGGTCGTCGGGAAGCGATTCGGTCACAAAATCCTCCGGCAGGATCGGGTCGCCGGCGGCGTGGTACTTGGCGACCATTTCGTCGATGCGGCGGTCGACGATGTGGCCCCACCAGAGACGCAACCCCACCAGACCGACAATCAGCAGGCCGACGGCGATCGCGATCCGTTTGAGCCACCAATACCGCGGCGGGATGGGAAGGTCACGTGCAGGCTGCGAATCTGGGAATTGGTTCATCGGCGGGCTTTGTGTTTTCTATTCAGTATCGGCGTTCCGATGGATGCTGCCCTTGAATGTGTTCGCGATGCCGTAAATGATAGCGGGAACGGATCGGCTCGTCACCGCGTGCGGAGGCTGTGGGTGGTGTCGATCCGCGTGGCAACAGGTCTGACATGAGCAGCGAACCGAGCGACAAGACGGCGACCGATATCGTGCCCGATGTGGCGATTGAGCAGCCTCGGGCGCTGTCGGCGGACGCTTATTGCCCCAAGTGCGATTACAACCTTCGCGGTTTAGTCAGCAATCATTGCCCCGAGTGTGGCTACACGGTGACCGACTTGAATGCGTTGGCGTCGCTGATTCCCTGGACGCACCGTCGTCGTATCGGTCGATGGCGGGCCTATTGGCGGACATTCTGGATGGTGCGACGGCGCATGGCGGAGTTCTGTAACGAAATTGGCAAGCCCGTGAGTTTCTCGGATGCGCAGGCATACCGCTGGACGACCGTGCTGGTCGCATGGGCATTGATCGTGGTGGTGCTCGAAGGCATGTTGTGGGCGCTCGTGTTCCCTGCGATTGGCGGGGTCGCTGGGGCCGCTGTGCTTTTCTACGCGATCACCGTTCCATTACTGCTTGGGTTGGTATTCGCGCTGGCAACAGGTGTTCCAAGTTGCTTTTTTCACCCGCGACGCCTGCCCGTGCACTTGCAGAATCGCGCGATCGCGTTGAGTTACTACACGTCCGGGCCGATCGTGTTCATGGTGGTGCCCGTGTTGCTGGTGTTTCTCATCGTGTGGCTTAATCCGCCGTCACTTACGGTGGGTGCTTTTTTGTTGATTGTCACTGCGGCCATACTGCCGTTCGCGATTTTCGGGGTCTGGTGGGTCGACGTTCTGCGCATGGCGAACCGGAACCTACGTGGTCACTTGACGTCAACGCTCGTGATTGCGATTGGAACCCCGATCCTGTGGTGCCTGATTGTTGTGTTGGCCTTTGTCGTCATCCCGGCTGTCTTCTTCATGCTGCTTGACGTCTGGACCCTGCTGGTCAGTTGATTCGCCCTCATCCTGTTCCCGTTCGCTCGGTGGGCCATCGAGAAAGAACGGAATGTCCAGTGCTTCGTACTGAATCACGCCCCTCTCGCTGAACTCGTACATCCCGTTGTCGTCGACACCATTTGGACCAACGCTGTAAAGGCGCGGGTGTGGGGTATTCGGTAGGTAACGGATTGCGGCATTCTGAGGATGAAAAGGGTCTGCTGGTATAACAGGCAGATAATTTGGGACGAGTTGATCCAGACTGTCAGGACGGTGGCCATGATCCAATTCGTACCTATGCACCGCGAGCGCCGTCGCAGCCAGGATTCGACGTGTCAGAGCACGGAAGTGGATGAAGACGTATCTGTCGAGTGCCGGCAAGACAAGCCGCTTTGCCCACCATCGGAAGTGCTCAATGGGTGAAACGCCTGTTGGACGGACGAGCCATGGTCCGCCGGAAAAAGCGCGTGAATCCTGAAAGTTCGACTGCAGCCCCGCCTTTTCCATCGCATCCGAGAACGCTTCGAATTCGAGCGAGCATGATCGAATCGCCGGACCGACAAACAACCCAATTGTCCTTTCCCGACGTGCCGCAGCTCGGAGCGTTTGTGTTCTGGCCAAGGCGATGGAGGAAAGTGTCCCATCGCCCAGTCGACGGTAGGTATCAACGAAAAACGCGCGTTCCATTTGGATCGCAAGGCGCCATCCGGCATTCAATCGCTGTTTGTCCTGCAGCTGCGTTGAGAGCTGCAGCACCGAGGATTCCTCGGGCATGGCTACAATGCTTGGTCCCGCGCGTTCCAAAATATCACATGCCATCATGTCGCCCGACAACGCGACAAGATGAGCGATGAGTGATGGGAATGATTCCAGCGTCGATGTCCATGCCAGCAGGTCGGCGACACAGTTGGCAGCCTCAAGTGGACGACCAGTCTGGAGGTGATCCTCGGCAGTGAGCGCGAGCAATTTGATGCCGTTTCGGTGATGGCTGAAACTCGGTATCCAGTTCGAGATGAGCGGTTTTGATGGATCAATGGTCCAATGAGCTAGCGTGAGGTCTCGGGCGTGGCGAGCCATTTCAAGTGCCGTCTTGTTTTCATGCAGTATGGTCTGAACGGCTTCCTGATGCTCCAATCTCAGTTGCGAGTCCTTGATAAGATCGTCGAGCGATATCTTCAAGTCCGCGGGCGTTGTGATGGAATGTCCTGCCTGCGTGTAATACCACGCGGCATTTTCTTCATCAGATATCGGCTCGATCACAAAATCCTCCGGCAGGATCGGGTCGCCGGCGGCGTGGTACCTGGCGATCATCGCGTCGATGCGGCGGTCGACGATGTGGCCCCACCAGAGACGCAACACTACCAAGCCGACAATCAGCAGGCCGACGGCGATCGCGATCCGCTTCAGCCACCAGTATCGCGGCGGGATCGGCAGGTCGTCGGTTGGTGGCGAATTTGGTGTTTGGTGCATGCGTAAACTTGGTTGCTACTCTGGAGTTTCGTTATTCTGGCCTGACGATGGATCGTCGATATGTTCCGGTTTTCCGTCAAGGAAGAATGGCATGTCCTGCGCGTCGGCATCGATGCCACCCTTCTTGCGCAGTTGGTAAGCTCCGCCATCGTCGACGCCATTGGAACCGACGCTGTAGAGACAAGGATGGTCGGCGTCCGGCAAGTAGCGGATCCATTCGCCATCGGGTGCAAACGGATCAACGGGAGCAGTGGGCAGATACTTCGGCACGAGTTGCTCGAGGGACGCGGGACGTTGGCCTGTGTCATGCTCGTAGAGCTGAATGGCCAGTGCCGTTGCAGCCTGAACACGAATCGTGCGTGTACGAAAATGCATGTACAAGGCGCGGCCGAGTGAAGGCATCAGCACGGATTGGATGGTCCAACGGACGTGTTTGGCCGGGGAGAGTCCTTTGGGTCGGGTCGGACGAACATCAGCGAATTCGCGGGTAGCATCGGTGTAGGAAGTTTGCATCCCGGCTCGTTCCGCATCGTCGGCATACTCAACCATTTCAAAAAGGGCGGACTTGATGGCCGGACTGGCGATCGTGGCGAACGAGAACGACTTGCGTTTGTTGGAGATGTTCAACGCGACCAGACCAGATACGTTCCGAGCATCCATGGAGAGCGTTCCATTCGCCATGCGCGTGACGGAATCGATCATGATGGTCTTTTCCATCTGCATCGCAATCGTCCACGACGTGTCCAGCGTCTGATGGTCCAGCAATGACTGGATCAGCCTGTGCACGGTTGCCCGGTCGTTGTCACCCAGCTGCGTCATTCCCGCCCGTTCGAGCGCGTCGATGGCGTAACTGTCCATGGACATCGACACCATGTATTGGATCAGCACGGGTGCCGCGCGTACATGATCAGCCACTGCCAGCAGGGTCTCGATGCGGTCAAGTCCTTCGGTCGTCTTGCCATTCTTCAGGTGCAACTCCGCAGAGGCCGCCAGAAGTTTCGCCCCTGCACGACATTCGGGCAGGTTTGGGAGTAGCGTTTGAATAAGGGGGCCGGTGAGGTCAAGTTTCCAGAAGGCATCCTCGGTGGCGGCGGCGCGCTTCGCGTGTTCAAAAAACTCGCGATTCGCGCGGACGATGGCGTCGATCTGGTCGCGTTTCTCTTCGAATCGGCGAGGATATTTGTAGATGTCCTCAAGTGTGAATGAGACCGATTCAGGGATCGTGATGGATTGCGCACCCTGAACGAAGATCGTGACAGCGTTGCGTTCATCGGCGATCGGCTCTGACTCGAATTCGGCGGGCTTGATCTTCTTGCCAGCCTGTTGCTGCGAGGTGATCAATGCGTCCAGTCGGCGATCGACCGATGATCGCCACGCGAACCAGATTCCAATGGGGCAAACAACGATCAGCAGCAGGAAGAGCGTGATGGCCTTGTTCCACGAGAAGCTCAGCCTGCCCTTGGCGCTCTGCTGGTTTTCATTTTGTGCGACTTGATCAACCATGACCTGCCCCCGATCTCAAGAAAACGTTGTCGGTTCGATCCATGTTAAGTCTGCCACGTGCACGACGCCAATGGGACAATCACAATGGCATGTCAGGGCAACTTTAATCACCAAATAGCGAACATCGACACCCGGATAGTGATCGCTATGCTGCAGACAACGAAGGAGGTAATGAACCATGTCTGACATTTCCGGCATCTGGCAACATGCGTCAGCCTATGGTGGAAGGAACATGACGATTCGCCACACGCTTGATCCAAGCGGATCGTACCACACCGAAATGGTCTATCCGATGCACGGCGGGCAACAGAACATCCATCACTATGGCACCTACCATGCCAATGACGGCAAGCTTCGGCTGCAATTCGATCGCGGCGAGACAGAGATGGTTGGCTGCACGGACCCGGCCAACAATTTCCCCATGCGGCCTTTCACGCAGGACGAAATCGACGAAGCCAAGGGGCTGCTGGAGCAGGATTTCGGTTTCGAACTGAGCGGCGACACTCTGACGACCACCATTCAAAGTCCGATGGGCGAGATGAAGGTGGCTTACAAACGACAGGATGATTGAGCGGATCAATGATCCGCCGGTGGCATGTCGGGTTCGAGGTCGACGCCGAGACCGTCGGCGATGCGATTGATGTAGTTGAAGTAGGCGATCACCTGTGCGGCGTCGTGGATGGCGCGGTCGTCGAAACCGTGGTCGCGGAGGTTCTGGATGTCGGCTTTGCTGCAGGCTGCCGGGGTGCGGGTGAGTTTGTCAGCGTAGTCGCAGAGGGCGCGATCGGCGTCGGACAGGTCTGCGTTTCGGTAATCATCGCGCACGCCGTCTGCGAGATTGTCGTCTTTGGCCTCCGACCGGAGGTCTTCTGCGTGGGCGATCGTTCAGTAATGGCACTCGTTCGCGCGGGAAACGACGGTCGCGAGCATCTCACGCTGAGCACGTGACAGCGGGGAGTCCTTGAACATGGCCGACATGTAGAGGCCCATCCCCGCGTGCAAGACGGACGGATTCAGACTTTGCAGCCTGACGATGTTGAAGACTTTGCCGCTCCGCTTGATCGCGGCTTCGAAGATCCTGGCCAACTGGCCTTCTGCCTCGTCGTCGCTGATTTGCTTGATCCAGGCCATGAGTTGATTCCCGACGGTTCGCCGGTGATGAACACGCGTTGGCTATTGCACGATGTCGACAGTCGACTTCTGCTCAATGAGCATCTCGAACAGGATGGCGACGTCATCGTTGAGCATGCGGACGCACCCCATCGATGCGTTCTGCCCGATGGACTCCGGCTCGATCGTGCCGTGAATGCCGTAGCGCATTTGTCCAACGGCTTGGCCACCGACACCTTGCAACCCGATCCACCGTTCGCCGAGCGGGTTCTCCGGATCGTCGGCTGAGAGAATCTTGCCGCCGCGCGGTGGATAGTACGTTGGGTTCTTGAGTTTGTTCTGCACAACCCATGCACCCAGGGGAGTGGAATCCTCCGAGCCGAGTCCCACGCTGAAGTGGTCGACGAACGTGTTGCCAATGAAGATGTCGAGCGTGTGCGTGCTCTTGGTCACGCGGGCGTGGAATGGCCCCTTTACGACCTTGATCCGTCGGCCGGCCTGAATTCGGTTGATGTCCTTGATGTTGTTGATGCGTGCGAGCAGGTCCGCCGTGATGTCATAACGCTTGGCGATCTTGTACAGGCTGTCGCCGGGAACGATCGTGTAATACTCCGCCAGCGGATCGCCGGGCTTGGCTGCGGATGAGAAGATGGTCTCGCGACCAAGTTTGCGCAGGGCGGCCCGAACTTCGATCTTGTCGGCGGCGGACAATGCCTCGTGGTTGAGTGCCTCGCTGAAATGTGCGCGAGCGAGCACCACGTCTCCGGCTGCCAGTTCGCGTCGCGCAGCCGCCAGCACATCGTCAGCACGGGGTGCTTCCACTTGCGGTTTTGTGGGTTCGGTCGGCGTGGCCGCCAGCGGATTGGTGCCGCGTTCGGTGACGTTCTTGTAGGGTCCGCCATCCAGCGGCGCGGTTTCGGGGCGATCTGTCGTCAGTGCGGGTGGTGTGATCGTGGCGACCGTCGTTTCGGTTGGCGATTCGGTCACCGGCCACTGCCACCAGGTGACACCGGATCCCGCCAGCAACAGAATCGTCACGACCAGCCACCGGTTGCCGCGTTTCTTTCGTCGTCGAATGCGCCTTCTCGCCACTGCCACCGCGCTCCAATCCGGTACATGAACAGCGTTTTTTCCAGTCGGCTGACCGCCAGTGCCGACGTGGTTTCCGCGCCTGTTGAATGTTTGCTCGATCGTCCAGCATAGTCGCGCGAGCGCTGATCGCAAGGGACTGACCGGCGATTCGTGTCATGTCTTGTGTGACAAGGAGTTATGTGTTCGTGACTTCTTGCGAATTATTGCGAAACACGAATCGTGCGCTCGTCGGTCACGATCATGTTCACCGCGCGATCGTGCGGTCCGACCGGGACACCCGTCGTCACCTGCTCGTCGAACGCGAATGCGCAGGCCTTGCCGTCGAAGTGACCGTTGGCAAGGAACCGATCGTAGAAACCCCGTCCACGCCCGAGGCGGTTTCCGAATTCATCGAATGCCAGTCCCGGAACGATCACCAGATCAATGGTGGTCAAGGGAACCGGAACGCCCGAAATCGGTTCATGCAGGCCGAATTGCGTCTCAGCCAGATCTTCGGTCAGCGAATTGATCTCGACGGGCATCATGCGGCGTTGTTCCCAGCTCACCTTCGGGACACAGACGCGCTTGCGCTCCTGCCAGGCGTGCATGATGACCGGCGTCGTGTCGATTTCGGTGGGCAGCGAGACGAAGGCCATGATCACCTGCGCCTTGGCGAACTCGGGACACCTGAACAGCCGACCCGCCGCGAGGTTGCTCTTGTGCTCAAACTCCGCCAGCGACATGTCCCCCAGCAACTGACGATACTTGTCCCGCAATTCCTTTTTCATCGAGATGGGTTCTGTTCCTCTTGGCCGGGCACATCGTCGCGCTGCTGCAATGCGCGAATCCTCTTCAAATAAGCCGACATCCGTTCTTCGTCACCGCGCTCGATCGGTTCGTAGTAGGTTCGATCCACTCCGAGGTATTCCTGCATCATACCCTCCGGCTCATCGTGGGGATACCGGTAGCCGACTCCGTGTCCCAATTGCTTCGCCCCGGCGTAATGGGCACAGCGAAGGTGTCTGGGAACCGGAACGGTTCGGCCTTCGCGGACATCGCGCCGAGCGGCCCCGATGGCCGAGGTCGCCGAGTTGCTCTTCTCGGCGCACGCGAGGTAGATCGTGGCTTGGGCGAGCGGAAGCTGACATTCGGGCAGGCCGATGAAGCTCGTCGCATCCGCCGCCGCCTGGGCGACGACGAGTCCCTGCGGATCAGCGTTGCCGATGTCCTCTGCTGCTGCGATCACAAGTCGGCGCGCGATGAATCGCGGGTCTTCGCCGCCTTCGAGCATCTTCGCCAGCCAATAGATGGCTGCGTCCGGATCGCTGCCCCGGATGCTCTTGATCAACGCACTGGCTGCGTCGTAATGCTCGTCGCCGCCGGCGTCGTAGCGGATCACCTTCTTCTGGATCGACTCGGCTGCGACGGCTGCATCAATCACCACGGATGTGCGGTTCTCATCCAACTGACTTCGGACGGCCACTTCCAGCGCGGTCAACGCCCGCCGCGCGTCGCCGTCGCACGAAACTGCGAGATGTCGCAAGGCGTCATCGGTGATCGTGGCTTTCGTTTGACCAAGTCCACGATCCTCATCAACGAGCGCCCGCCGCAACAGATTCTCAACGTCCTCAACCGACAGCGATTCAAACTGAAAAACCTGACTACGCGACAGCAAGGGCGTGTTCACCGAGAAGAATGGATTCTCGGTCGTCGCCCCGAGCAGGATCACGATGCCGTCTTCCACGTCGTTGAGCAGCACGTCCTGCTGGGCGCGATTGAACCGATGCAGCTCATCCAGGAATACCACCGTCCGGCGTCCCTCAACCTCGATGCGTCGCCGCGCCCGTTCGAGAATCTCGCGGACCTCCTTCACGCCCACAGCCGCCGCGTTGACCTCCTCGAACGCAGCCTCGGACATGTTCGCGATGATCCGTGCCAGCGTCGTCTTGCCCGTGCCCGGCGGACCATAGAACACGGCACTGGTTAGCCTGTCCGCCTGCAGCATCCGCCGCAGCAGTTTCCCGGGACCGATGAAGTGCGACTGCCCGGCGAACTCGTCGAGCGATTGAGGCCTCATCCGGACGGCCAACGGTGCCGCCGCCCGTCGCCGCCGCTCATGTTGTTCGTGGAAAAGATCCAAGAAACGCACCAGAAACGCGTGAAATCGTACAACACCAGGCCGGATGACACGTACATCCGTCAGAACGACCCATTGGGATCGCCCGCCTGTCGGGGTATAATACGGCATCTTACCGGACTTGACGCAGTCGTGGTGCTTGGCTGCCCGGTTTTGGATGCTGTGCGGTGCTTCTGCGACATGAAGCATGCGGCGGCGTCGGCCGATAATGGGGTAACCATCGACCCAACTGGAGGATCGCCATATGTGCGGAATCGTGGGCTATGTCGGAACCAAGCAGGCGCTGCCCATTCTCATTGAGGGGCTGAAACGCCTGGAATACCGCGGTTACGATTCCGCCGGGGTTGCCCTCGTCGCGGATGATGCCATCCGCATCACCAAGTCCGCCGGCCGCATCTCTGTCCTCGAGCAGTGCCTCGACCACGATGACAACGCCATCACCGGCATCGCCCACACACGCTGGGCCACCCACGGCGCACCAAACGACATCAATGCCCACCCGCACACGGATCAGTCGGAACGATTCGCCGTTGTGCACAACGGGATTATTGAGAACTACCGCGCCTTGCGCACTTATCTGCAGAATCAGGGCGTCGAATTCAAGACCGACACCGACACCGAAGTCCTCGCCCAGCTCATCGCCCTCGTCTACGACGGCAACCTTGAAGAAACCGTCCGCAAAGCGCTTCATGAAGTGCGCGGAACGTACGGCATCGCGGTCGTTTGCAAGGATGAGCCGGGCGTGATCGTGGCTGCCAAGCGCGGCAGCCCCTTGCTCGTCGGCATCGGCGAGGATGAGTACATCGTGGCCTCTGATGCGAGCGCGATCCTCGCGCACACGTCGCAGGTGGTCTACCTCGAAGATGACGAAATGGTCCGCGTGTCGCAGGACGGCCTGCGCACCACGACGCTTGAAGATATCCCGGTCACCAAGCGCATCCAGGAGATCGAATGGACGCTCGACCAGATCGAACTTGGTGGCCACGAACACTTCATGCTCAAGGAGATCTATGAGCAGGACGCGGCGTTGCAGAACTGCATGCGAGGCCGCATCGACGCGGAAAATGGCACGATCCATCTCGGTGGTATCGCCGACGTCGCCCGCGAACTAACCCGTGCCAAACGCATCATTCTGACCGGATGCGGCACGGCATGGCACGCCGGTCTGGTCGGTGAGTATCTGATCGAGGATCTCGCTCGCATCCCGTGTGAAGTCGAATATGCCAGCGAATTCCGCTACCGAAATCCGATCATCGAGGACGGCACGGTTGTGATCGCCATCTCGCAGAGTGGCGAGACGGCGGACACGCTCGCCGCACTGGAAGAAGCCAAACAGCGTGGCGCGCTCGCACTCGGCGTTGTGAACGTGGTTGGCTCATCCATCGCACGCACAACCGACGCTGGTATCTACCTGCACGTCGGTCCTGAGATCGGCGTGGCCAGCACGAAAGCGTTCTCCGGTCAGGTTGTCGTGCTGTCGATGATCGCCAGCTACCTGGGGCGTCGCCGACACATGTCGCAACCGGCGGCCGAGCAGTTGCTTTCGGCGCTTGATCGCATCCCCGCGCAGATCACGTCTGTTCTCGAACAGAACGACGCCTGCAAGAAGGTCGCCCAAGATTACGTTGATCGCGAGAATTGGCTCTACCTTGGCCGCGGATATCAATACCCGGTCGCCCTTGAAGGCGCCCTGAAGCTCAAGGAAATCAGCTACATTCACGCGGAAGGTCTGGCCGCCGCCGAAATGAAGCATGGCCCAATCGCCCTGATCACCGACGACATGCCCGTCGTGTTCATCGCCACGCAGGGCAGCCAGTACGACAAGGTCACGAGCAACATCGAGGAAGTCCGCTCTCGCGGCGGTCGCGTCATCGCCATCGCCACCGAAGGCGACCGCCAGATCGCCGAACTCGCCGAAGCGGTCATCTACGTGCCCGACACGCTCGAACCGCTGCAGCCGCTGTTGACCGTGATTCCGCTGCAACTGATCGCTTACCACGCAGCCGTCCTGCGCGGATGCAACGTCGACAAGCCACGCAACCTCGCCAAGAGTGTGACCGTCGAGTAGCGTCAGCCGCCGCCAATAGGCTCGCCGCAAACGCGACATGTGGTTGCGCCGTCGTTCTCAATCGTCGGCGTCATCCGCCCGCCGCAGCGCTGTGATGTGCAACGCGTGGCCAACTGCCCGGTTTCCTGCTTGCAGAACAGGCACTTGACCGGAAAGTCGTCGAATCGGAATCGACGCTCGATCTTGAAGTACTTCCCGCAGGCTGAGTCGGTGCAAATGACGTCGAAATGGGCCGTCTCCGCACGCGGGGCAATCTGACCCGCACCAGCCGGCACGAATAGCCCCATCGCAAACCGAAGCAGCAGAATGGCCACAATCCCCCCGACACCGTAGGTGATGTAGCGGACCATGGGCGTCTGCCAGATCAGTGCCGGGTCATCACGACAGGCATACACCCAGTCGTTGAACTGTATGCGCACGCCTTCCTTGTACTGTTTGGAAAGCTCGCGCCACTCGGCCCATTTGTCACGACTCGGCATCGGCAAGGATCATCACCTCCCGCATGATCCTACGCGCTGATCGGCGCGATGTCGCACGTGTTGTCGGATTGGGGAACGTGTTGACGGTTCACAGTTCATCCAGCGTCGCGATACGCCGCTGCGGCTCGCCACCGTTGGCCACGTTCACGTCGGCGTGCACGCGATCATCGCGCTCGATCATGACGGTCTGCCAACCAAGTGCGTTGGGGGCCACAAAGTCTTTCGATGGGTTGTCGGCTATGTAACTGCACCGTGTCCCCGTTGCACACAGCAACCGCTCCATCTCCTCAAACGCACGCGGGTGCGGCTTCCAATAGTCTCGCCCCCAATCGTCCGTCACGATGACCGCGTCCACCCGAGACCGGAGCCCCAGCGCCTGAACTTTGCCATGTTGTGTTACAGCGTAGCCATCGGTGATGATCCCGAGTTTGTGCGTCGGACGAAATCGCGTCAGTGCGCGGTCGGCGTCCACGTGCAACCGGATGTTTGGTTTGTGCTTGCGAAAGGCGTCGATCATCTCACGTACGATCGGCATGGGATCGTCGACACCAAGCTCATCCAGCACGACGTTGAACACGCGATGGCGATGCTCCGTGTCAAACAACACCCGCATCCGCTCGGCGAGGTCAGACGCTCCCAGCCGATCGCCAAACACCTGCCCAACCGCGTCAAAGCCGCTGAATGCAAATGCCCTTTCGGCGTAGAGCGTATCGTCGAGATCAAAGACGATCGCCGATCGGTCTGCGTCGCCCACGATCAGGCGTCCTTGATGCGGCCAAACACGGACTGATCGTATCGCAGCATCGTCAGCCCATCCTTGAACGACTCGCCGATCTTCACGCGACGCCCAAGATGCTCGGACATCAGCCAGCGCGGAAAATCCGCCCCCGCATGGATGGCCAGTGGAGCACCACCGCCAAGACGCGGATTCATCTCGATCACCCGAATCCGACCACGATTCGTGACCATGCACTGCACGGTCACCACGCCCCGACAGCCACCAAGTGCCCGCGCGACCGCCAATCCGACGTCCATCACACGCCGGTCCTTCACGATGACGGCTTTGGAAACCTCACCCGTTCGCACTTCGAGACGTTTGCGCGGCACGGCACATCGCGGCTCGCCGTCAAACCCGGCGTAGACATCCATCGTGTGCTCAACGCCGTTGACGAATTCCTGCACGATTGGGTCTTCCACACGTTGCCCGAGAATGCGCAGCTCTTCCACGTTGTCGATCCGGTAATTGCCCTTGCCCGCGCTGCCGGCCCGCGGCTTCATGAAGTAGGGAAAGCGGTGTCGCTTGCGTTGGAGAATCTCGTCGAATGTCCAGGTGGCCGGCGTATCGATCTTCGCTTTCTTCAACGCCGAAAAGGTCAGCACCTTGTCGGAGCAGATGTCGATGACCTCGGAAGACGAGATCACCACGCGACAGCCGAACTCTGCAAACGCCTCACAAGATGACGCCAGCAGTCCCAATTCCGAATCGATCGTCGGAATGATCAGGTCGATCCCGTGTCGCCGCGCAATCTTCATCAATTCCGGGATGTAGGATGGATTCGACAAACGCGGCAGGAGATGGCGCTTGTCGACATGATGCATCGCCGGCGCCAGCAAGGTGATGTCCGAGCCATGCATCGTCAGGTCGATCTTCATGCGATCAGCCGCACGGCGAAACGCTTGAATCAGTTCCACGCGCCTGCCCACACAGGTCAACAGTACCCTTAGCGATGTATTTGCGGTCGATTTCATAGATCTTGTCTGCCACCTTTGGACGATGACTATATCGGCACGCTTCGACATGATCCACCAAAGCGTTGATTCTCGGACCTTCACGCGGAAGTCCAGCGCCAGGGCAATGGTGCGCTGTGGGACAGATTTCTTGTTCAACCAGTAACTTTCAGACGATACTTCTTTAATGAGGGGCTTCATTCGTGGCTGTCGGGCTGCTTCCGATTGCGCGGGCTTCACACTCACATCCGTGCAGGCAGCACTCGTCGCCGCATTGGCACAGCGGAGACCCTGTCATGGTGGGCTTGATTCAGAAACTCCTGCTCGATCTTGTCAGACAACAAGGTGGCCCGGAAACCGTTCAGAAGGTCAAGCAGCTGGCCCGTGTTCCGGAAGAGCAGGAGTTCAGCATCAATGAGGTATATGACGACAAGCAGTGGCAAAGCCTGCTCGCCGCCGCCTGCGATGTTCTTCACCTGACGCCCGACGAAGCCGAACAGGCGTACGCCACCTACTTCTTCGAGGACGCCAAACAGCGCTGGCCGATGTGGTTCACGATGGCTGGAAACGCACGGGAGTTCCTCGAACAACAGCCCACGATTCACAATGGATTTGCCGTCGGCCAGCAGGACGCCACGAGCCGCGATGCGATCAACGACAAATTCAAGATCGAATCCCTGCCCGCCGCCTCGATCGTGCGCTACGAATCGCCCAATGCGCTGTGTGGACTCTACAAGGCCCTGGTGAATCGCGTCCTCGACCACTACGGCGAAGTTGCGGACATTGACGAAACGCAGTGTGCCAAGCAAGGAGCCGGCCACTGCATCATTCGCATTCGATGGCCTGAGACGAATCGACAAGCCTCGTGACTGCGCAAGACCCATCCATTCAATCAGATGATCTTCGACGCGGAGTCGAATCCATCAGTGACCAACTCTGCCAGGCCGTCAAGGGCCGCTTCGATATCAATGTGCGAACCGGGTCCGCGGATCTTTCCATTCAAAAGCTCGAGATGCTCGTCAATTTCCTATTGGGCACGGCACAGAGGTCGGTAGCTCAATTGGAACAAGACGCTGACGACCTCGAACGTCAGGCGCAGGATCTGGAGCGCATGATGATTGAAGCGGACCGTGCGAATCATGCCAAAAGCGCATTCCTCGCCAACATGAGCCACGAAATCCGCACGCCCATGACAGCCATTCTCGGTTTCGTCCAGGTGCTCGAGGATGAGAAAGCAATCGCCGCGTTACCCGCCTGTCGAGACGCCGTCAAGACGATCACAAGCAACGGTCAATACCTGCTGAACCTGATCAACGATATCCTGGATCTCGCCAAAGTCGAAAGCAGTGAAATCGACCTGGAGAGGGAGTCCTTCAGCTTCGATTCACTGATCGAAGACGTCGCCTCATTGATGGGGGCGCGGGCGCGATCGAAGGGACTTGAGTTTACCGCCAACGCCTGCGCCGCAAGCTCGCGGTTGGTTTGTGGCGACAGCCGCCGCATCAAGCAGATGATTGTCAACGTCGTCGGAAATGCCATCAAGTTCACCGAGCAAGGCAGCATCAACATCAATTGTGTCAGCCACGACATCGAAGACGACAAACTTCGGACAACCGTGGATGTGACCGATACGGGCGCTGGCCTATCTCGGGACGCGCAAGAGTCGATCTTCGATCCGTTCGTCCAGGGCGACCCTTCGCTTACACGAAAGTATGGCGGTACAGGACTTGGCCTCGCCATCAGCCGACGGTTTGCACAACTCATGGATGGCTCGCTGGAGTTGGTCGGTTCCGAAGTTGGCCAAGGATCGCAATTCCGCATCACTGTGGATCATGCGCTGGCCGAGCCCAACAAGACCGAAGCGACCGGACCGGCTTATGCACGCAAGCACCGTCACCATGAAGCAGCAACAAAGTCGATTGACCCGGGTGATCTGCCGTATCGCATCCTCGTGGCCGAGGATGGACCGGACAACAGGAGGCTGCTGGCGCACATTCTCACCAAAGCCGGCGCTGACGTTGCATTGGTGGAGAACGGGCAGGAAGCGCTGGACCGAATCGCCGGTCTGGACGACGCCGGGAACCTGCCCGATGCCATCCTGATGGACATGCAGATGCCGGTGATGGATGGATACTCAGCCACGCGGGCGTTGCGCGAAAGCGGTGTGAACGTCCCCATCATCGCGCTGACCGCTCATGCGATGAGTGGTGACCGTGAGAAGTGCATGGATGCAGGCTGCGACGAGTATGCCACCAAACCCATCAATCGCGAACAATTGATCGCGGTCATTCGGGCGGGTATCGATGCCAAGCAGTATCAGCACGAACAGCATCGCTAAAGAGGTGACCGCTTGTTTCGCCCGCTTGGCCAGCGGTGTATGCTCCGAAGCGTGAAAGCAGCAATCATCAGCATTGGCACCGAACTGACCAGCGGCCTGACGGTCGATACCAATTCGGCGTGGCTGGCATTGAAGTTGGCCGAAATCGGCTGGGATGTGGGCATGCACATGACCCTGCCCGATGACCAGACCGCGATCGCCGACGCCGTGCGGTTGGCTGCGGCGCAAAGTGACGCCGTACTCGTCAACGGCGGGCTTGGTCCGACAGCCGACGACCTGACCCGTGACGCGATCGCCGACGCCGTCGGGCAACCCCTCCGCCGCGATCCGGAACTGATGCAACAAATCGAGCGACATTTCCAGCACATGGGTCGCCCCATGCCGGATTCCAACATGCGGCAGGCCGAGGTGCCGGAAAGCGGATCCGGGATCGAGAACACATGCGGGACGGCGCCGGGTATTCGCGTAGCGTCATCTGGCGCAATGATTTACGCAATTCCGGGTGTGCCGCGCGAAATGAAGGTCATGTTCAAGTTGTCGGTTCTGCCGGAGTTGGCGGCGACCGATCAAACGACGCGCACCGTTGTTCGGACGATTCGCTGTTACGGGGCGGGCGAGGCGGAGATGGCCGAGCAGGTTGCCGACCTGATGACACCGGGCCGCGAGCCAATCGTGGGCATCACCGCCAAGCATGCGATCATCTCGTTTCGTGTCATCGCAAAGTCCGCCGCGGCCGCTGACGCCGATGTGGCTGAGATTCGTCGCCGACTGGGCCCGCTGGTGTTTGGAGAGGAAGAGACGCAGCTTCAGGATGCCGTCGGGCAAATGCTTTTGGAACATAAGGTTACGGTGTCGGTGGCAGAGTCGTGCACCGGTGGAATGCTCGGCACGTGTTTGACCGACGTCCCGGGCAGCAGCGCCTATTTTCTTGGCGGAGTGATCACCTACGCCTATGACGCCAAAACCGATCTGCTTGGCGTGCCGCGGGACCTGATGATGCGCGATGGCGCCGTCAGCGGCGAAGTCGCAGGCATGATGGCCGCCGCGTGTCGAGAGCGGTTCGGAACCGATCTCGCGGTGTCGGTGACGGGCGTGGCTGGTCCGGGCGGAGGCACCGAGGAGAAGCCGGTCGGGTTGGTCTGGTTCGGATTGGCAAGCTCAGATGGCGTTTCGACGCACAAGCGGCTGATCGGAACGCATTTGACGCGGTGGGAGGTGCGTGATCGGGCTTGCAAGGTGGCGCTTCATCTTCTCCGTCGACATCTGCTTGGCAATTCACGATAAGTATTTCTGAAATCGAAGTTTACGAGATTGATGTCCTTGTGGGATCTTGTCGCGGATTGTGTTGCAATCGCCGGAGACTGGAACTAGAATCCCTTTCGATCGTGGCCGGGGTCCGGCCTTGCTTTTCGCTATGTCTGTGATTGACAAGGACTTAGGCTTGGGCTGCCAGGCGGTTTCAGGGGAGGCAGGTGTAAGCGGCTATGCGTGAATATTTTCACAACCTGTACATGACGATCAAGACCATCCTGATCGGCATGCGGATCACGTTGAAGTATTGTTTCGCCAAGACCGTGACGGTGCAGTACCCCGATGTCGCGCCGGCACTTCAGCCTCGGTATCGCGGCTTCCATTTCTTCGAGATCGAAAAGTGCATCGCCTGCGACCTGTGTGCCAAGGCGTGCCCGGTTGATTGTATCTACATCGAAAAGACCGGTGCTCGGAAGATCGACAAGGCGTCGGGCGTGGCCAAGGGCGGCGCGATGACGCGGTACGCAATCGATTACGCCAAGTGCATGTTCTGTGCCCTGTGTGTTGATCCGTGTCCGACGGATTGCATCCACATGGGCAATGTGCATGACATGTCGGGTTACACCCGCGAGGACATGATCGTCGAGTTCACAGATCTGGCGAAGGAAGGCTTGCAGACGCCGCAGCCATTCTGGATGCGTCACGAGAAGCTGCCGGACTGGGCGGGTGAGCGCAAGCAGGAGTGGATCGACCGCGGCGTGCCGGTGGCGGAGGCGATGGTCAAGGCGTTGGAAGAGCAGAAGCCGGCGAAGTAGCGCCGCGTCTTTTGAAGCAGGGAATTCATCATGATGTCGCACGTCCTAGCGCAGGCGGAACCGATCGTCCGCGGCGATACGAACATTGAGTTGGTGACGGGCATTTTGCTCTTCATCATCGCCGGATTCTTCATGGCGTTCTCCGCCCTGGTGGTGGGAAAGCTGGTGCGTCCGACGTTGCCGCACCCGGAGAAAGATTCGGCGTATGAGTGCGGTGAGCCAGCCGTGGGCGAGAGCTGGGTGCAGTTTGATCTGCGGTTCTACGTCGTCGCGCTCGTGTTCATTGTCTTCGACGTTGAGATCGCGTTGTTCTGGCCTTGGGCGGTGGTGTTTGGATCGGCGGCTGCGGGTTCGACGGCGAAGTTTATCGCGCTGTATGACATGCTGTTCTTCTTCGGGGTCGTGGTGGTCGGCTTCCTGTTTTTGTGGAAATTCGGGTACTTGGATTGGGTTCGGGCATCGACGGGACAACGTCGTCCGTCGCGTCTTTCGGGTTCACTGCAGGCGGAGGCAGGGGCATGAGTTGGATTGACAACCGATTCGAAGAGGGCTTGATCGTGACGTCGCTGGACTGGGCGATCAACTGGGGGCGGCAGAACAGCATTTGGCCCATGACGTTTGGGCTGGCGTGCTGTGCGATTGAGATGATGGCGGTCGGGGCATCGCGGTTTGATATCGACCGCTTTGGAGCGGGCGCATTTCGTGCAACGCCGCGACAGGCGGACCTGATGATCGTGGCTGGTACGGTGACGTACAAGATGGCGAGTCGTCTGAAGCGGCTGTACAACCAGATGCCGGATCCGAAATATGTGATTGCGATGGGTGCGTGCACGGTTGGTGGTGGGCCTTACTTCAAGCATGGGTATCACGTCGTGAAAGGCGTGGACCTGGTGGTGCCGGTTGACGTGTATGTGCCGGGTTGTCCGCCGCGACCTGAGAGTCTGCTGGAGGGGCTGATGCGTCTTCAGGACAAGATCAAGCATCAGACGCGCGCGAAGGATGCGATTTCGCGTGTGAAGGAAGAGGCACTCAACTAGTCCGACAGAAAGCAAGGCCCTGCGATGACCTCTGAAGAGATTAGCGACATTCTGAGAGACACCTTCGGCGAGGCGATTACCGATTCGGTGATGGATGCTGGTCGACCTTATGTCGTGGTCGATCCCGCGAAATGGCAGGATGTTGCGGCGTTCTTGCGGGATGATCCGCGGATGCGTTTCAATATGCTCCAGTGCATCACGTCGATTGATCTGCTTGAAGAGAATCAGCTCGCGGCCATTTACGACTTCTTTTCAATTCCGACCGACACGGGCGCGGAAGTCGCGAAAATGCGGCATCACTTTGCCGTGCGGCTTGTGACCGATCGCGACAATCCGCACCTGCCGACCGTATCGCATCTTTGGCCGACGGCGGATTGGCATGAGCGAGAGGCGTTCGACATGATGGGCATCATTTTTGATGGCCACCCGCAGTTGGAGCGCATTTTGTGCCCGGATGACTGGGAAGGTTATCCGTTGCGGAAGGACTATGAGTTCCCGCTGGAGTATCACGGTATTCCAGGCACGACTGAATACGAGCTGACCAACCCGAGACACTAGATTGGGCCAGGCACCATGGGTGAAGTGGCGTTCGAGTCAAAACCAGACGTACTGATGGACCTTGAGAAAGCGTCGCAGGGCGACGTCCGGACCGAGGAGATGCTGGTCAACATGGGTCCTCAGCACCCAGCCACGCACGGCGTGCTTCGGGTGGTGCTTCGGACGGATGGCGAGCTGGTGCTCGAGGCCGTTCCGCACATCGGCTATCTGCATCGCTGCGCCGAAAAGATCGGCGAGAATGTACAGCCTTACCAGTACATTCCTTATACCGACCGGATGGACTATCTGGCGGGGATGAACAACAACCAAGCCTACGCGCTCGCGGTCGAGAAGCTTGCTGGCGTGGAGGTTCCAGAGCGGGGCAAGTACATTCGCGTGATTTTCGCGGAGTTGAACCGCATCGCGTCGCACCTGGTGGCATTCGGAACGTATGGGCTGGACATGGGTGCGTTTACGCCGTTCTTGTATGCGTTCCGCGAGCGTGAGATGATTCTCGACTTGTTCGAGAGTGCGTGCGGAGCGCGACTGACGTACAGCTACCTGACGGTCGGCGGTGCGCATGATGATCTGCCGGATCGCTTCCTCGAGGTGCTCATCGAGTTTCTGGATTACTTCGAGCCGAAGGTGCCGGAGTACAACCAGCTCTTGTCGTTTAACCACATTTTCGTGAAGCGGACGGCTGGGGTTGGTGTGGTATCTGCGGAGGACGCAATGGGTTGGGGCCTGACGGGTCCGTGCCTGCGTGGGAGCGGCGTGAATTGGGATTTGCGCAAGAGTGCGCCATACGAGATTTACGACCGGTTTGAGTTTGACGTGCCGTTGGGCGTTGATGGCGGGACGGACGGGATTCCGTCGTCGGTGGTCGTGGGCGATTGCTGGAGTCGCTACTTTGTGCGGGTGCTGGAAATGCAGCAGTCGTGTCGGATCATTCGTCAGGCCATCGAGCAGATCCCCGACGGTGATCACATCAACAAGAAGCTGAAGAACCTGAAGATGCCGGCGGATGAAGTGTACGTCGAGATTGAGAATCCGCGTGGTCAGTTGGGCTTTTATGTGCAGGGCGACGGATCTGCCATTCCGTCGCGTGTGAAGGCGCGAGGCCCGAGCTTCTGCAACATATCGATCCTGAATCACGTTGGTCGCGGCTGCCTGCTTGCGGACATTCCGGCGATCGTGGGCAGCACGGACATCGTGATGGGTGAAGTGGACCGGTAACGGTCGAATTGGCGTTTGCGGGTTTCGCGGCGGCGGAATCCGGCTAGAATGCCCGCGAATGCGTGGGCGGCGGCGGAGGTCAACGCCGCGTCATTAGGGAGCGACACCTTGCCACAGCTTTCGGTGCCTTGGAAGCCCAAGGCCAAACAGGAATACACGGGTCTTGCGGGATTGGTCGCCGGTATCGCGAAGGCGGTCTACACCATTGCTGCGCCGATCGTGACGGCGGCTCCGGGCATGATCATGCTTGGGGCGCTGTTTTCCGCCATTGTGGCTGTTTGGGCGCATTACCTGCTTTTTGAGTTCGTCGATGGTCTGATTGCCGGGGCTGCCAATGGCCCGGACCTAGGTCATTTTGGCGCTGCGATGACGATTCCCGAGTTGCAGGCTGGTCTGGCGAGTGCGAGTTGGCCGGCGCCGGATCTGATCTGCTACCCCATCTATCTTCTGCAATACAGTTTGACGCGTGATGTTGTTGGCATGGGCGGAATTCTCGGGTTCATCTCGATTATTCCGCTGTTTGCGATCTGGTGGGAGCGGAAGGTTGCGGGTCGCATCCAATCCCGAACCGGGCCCATGCGCGTGGGTGGTTGGCATGGTTGGGCGCAGTGTATTGCAGATGGCGTCAAGCTATTGACCAAGGAGGACTTGTGTCCGGCTGATGCGGATCGTCCGCTGTTCAAGTTGGCGCCTTACCTTGCGTTTGTACCCGCGATTCTGGCGTTCTTTGCGTTGCCATTTGGAACGTACTGGGTGTTCCGCGAGTTGGACGTGGCGTTGGTATTCGTTCTGGCGATGCTGAGCGTTGAGGTATTCGGTGTCATCCTGGCTGGTTGGGCGAGCAACAACAAGTGGAGCGTGTACGGCGCGATGCGTGAAGCCTGCCAGATGGTCTCCTACGAGATCCCGCTGGGGTTGGCGCTGCTGATTCCGATCATGGCTGCCGGAACGTTGAGTCTCAGCGAGATTGGCGAGATGCAGTCGGGCGGCTGGCTGAGTTGGATCGTGTTCCGCAACCCGTTCACATTCGTTGCGGCTGCTGCGTATTACGTTGCGTCGCTGGCGAGCTGCAAGCGGGCGCCGTTTGATCTTCCCGAGTCTGAAAGCGAACTGGTGGCTGGTTTTCATACGGAGTATTCCGGTTTCCGATGGTCGTTGTTCTTCTTTGCTGAGTACGCAGCCATGTTCGTGGTGAGCGGGCTTGCCGTGATTCTGTTTTTCGGCGCGTGGTACTCGCCGTTGCCGATCTCGTGGGCGGATTCGCTGGGCGACTCGCTCTTCGCGAAGGCGGCCAAGGGTGTTTTGTTCGCCGGGCCGATCTGGTTCATCGCGAAGTGTGTTTTCCTCCTGTATGTGCAGTTGTGGGTCCGCTGGACGTTGCCTCGGATTCGCATCGACCAGGTGCTGTACTCGTGCATTCAGGTGGTCCTGCCGTTGATGATGGTCGTGATGCTGGGGCAGACACTTTATGAGTTGCTGGTGCCGGCAGGTTCGATTGTGTTCAATATCTTCAATGTGTTGCTGGCGTTGATTGGCGCGTTGGTCATGCTCGGGTTTGTCGGGATTGCCGCGTATGGATTCATGAGCGGACGGCGACTTGTCGGGTACCTGGCCGTCGATTTGAAACCTGGATCGTAGGTAGATGGTGTTTCTGCAACGAAGATGTTCCTTGCTTGCGTTTGCCGGAGTGATGGCTGTCGTGCTGACAATGCCTGCGGTGGCGATGGGTCAGGAATCGGCTGATTTTGAGGGCGTGCCGACGGCGGTCCAGGGTGGGGTGCTGGAGGCGGTGCTGTTCTACATTTTTGGTGGGACGGCGCTTGTGGCGGCGTTGGGGATTTGTCTGAGCAAGAGCGTGGTGCGGATGGCGACGTGGCTGTTCGGAACGCTTGGTGCGGTTGCGGTTCTTTACCTGCTGCTTGGGGCGTTCTTCCTGAGCGCGATACAGTTGATTGTGTATGCCGGTGGCACGCTGGTGCTGTTGGTGTTTGGCGTGATGTTGACGAGCAAGTCGCCCTGGGTGCGGTTCGAGTGCAGCAAGGTGGAGCTTGCTGCCGGTGGTGGTGTCGCGGTCATGCTGTTCGCCGGTCTGTTGTCCGTGTTGACGCGGGCGGACTGGGCGGTGACGGAGGGCGCGACGACCGGCGCGACGGTCGAAGATTTCGGCAAAGCGCTGTTGACCACGTATCTGGTGCCGTTTGAGGTGGCCAGTGTGGTGCTGCTTGTGGTGATGATCGCGGCGGCCTATCTCGCAAGGCAGGAGGGGTAGGGCGTGTTGACGATCGGTTTGATGCACTACCTGATTCTGTCGGCGGCGATTTTCTGCTGCGGCGTGTTTGTGATGATGACCAAGCGAAACGCGATCGGGATTCTGATTGGCGTTGAGCTTGTCTTGAACAGTGTGAACATCAATTTCATCGCGTTTGACCGTTACTCGCTGGTTCCGGGTTTCGATGGGCAGATCACGGCGTTGTTCGTGATTGTGCTGGCGGCAGCGGAGGCGGCTGTGGCGGTGGCGATTTGCATGAACCTCTACAAGAACATCAACACGATCGACGTGGATCGCGGTGACGCGTTGCATGGCTAGGGCGAGATGAGCAATTACGAAACCTATCTTCTGGCCGGCGTTGCGATTCCCTTCGTCAGCTTTCTGATTCTGATGCTCTTCGGCCCGCGACTGGGCAAGCCGTTGGCTGGCTGGGTTGCGGTGGCGGCGATGGCGACGTGCTGCGTGCTGGCCACGTTGACGATGGTTGGTTGGCTTGGCGAAGTCGAAAACGGAACGGCTGCCGAGATGACCGCCGCCGCGAAAGACAACCAGTTCTATTGGGCTGACCTGGGAACGGTACCCATCAATATCGGCGTGAATCTCGATTCGCTGACGGTCATTATGTTTTTCATGGTGACCTTCATTGCGACCTGGATCTTTGTGTTCAGTGTCGGGTACATGGCTGGCCACAGTGACGAGGTCGGCGGTCAATCGAAGTATCACCGCTTCTTCTGCTACCTGTCGCTGTTCGGGTTCAGCATGTTGGGGCTGATCATCAGCAGCAATCTGCTGTTTCTGTTCATCTTCTGGGAGCTGGTCGGTCTGTGCAGTTACCTGCTGATCGGGTTCTACTTCGACAAGAAATATGCGTCGAACGCAGCCATGAAGGCGTTCATCACCAACCGCGTGGGTGACTTCGGGTTCATCTTCGGGTTGATGATGGTCTACTTCTTCCTCGGGACGCTCGATCTGGACGGGGCAGCGGCTGAGTTCTCGCGGCAGTACGCTTCGAACACGGGCGTGTTTGATCCGGCGTTTACGATCAACATCTTCGGCTGGAAGGTATCGGGTGCGATGCTGGCCACGCTGATGGGGGTTGGCCTGTTTTGCGGTGCAATGGGCAAGAGTGCTCAGTTCCCGCTGCAGGTGTGGCTGCCGGACGCGATGGCGGGCCCGACGCCTGTCAGTGCGCTCATTCACGCCGCAACGATGGTCGCGGCCGGTGTGTATCTGGTCGCCCGCGTGTTCCGGTTGCTGACGCCCGAAGCGCAAATGTTCATCGCGGGTGTCGGATGCATCACGCTGACAGCGATGGCGCTGATCGCGATCGTGCAGACCGACATCAAGAAGTGTCTGGCCTACTCAACGCTGTCGCAGCTTGGCTACATGATCTTCGGACTGGGTGTCGGTGCGTGGATTGCGGCGTTGTTCCATCTCATGACGCACGCGTTCTTCAAGGCGATGATGTTCCTTGGCTCGGGACAGGTGATCGAAGGTTGCCACCACGAGCAGGACATGCGGAAGATGGGCGGACTGATTCGCAAGATGCCCGTGACGGGCATCACGTTTCTGATCGGTGTGCTCGCGATCGCCGGATTCGGTATTCCCAATGCGCATCTTGGCCTTGGCGGCTACTTCAGCAAGGACGAGATCCTCGCCGTCGCGTGGGACCGCGCGGGTATCGGTGGTGAGGGGCATGGTCATCACGGTGACCATGGCGGTCACGGTGATGATGGCCATGGCGGCGATCACGCACTCGCCGGCACGACGGGTTTCACCCTGGTGGCCGGCGCGGGTGGTTCGCACGGTGGCGATCATGGCGGTGATTCCAGTGAAGAAAAGGGATCGGGCGCCCTGAAGCTGATGTTCTGGTGTGCCTTGATCACGGCCTACGTGACGCCGTTCTACATGATGCGTTGCTGGTGGATGACCTTCATGGGCAAGCCGCGGGATCAGCACGTGCATGACCATGCGCACGAAAGCCCGCTGATGTTCCTGCCTCTTGTCATCCTGGCCATCTTCACGGTGGTGTCGAGTTATGCGCTGTTCAGGCCATTGATCGCGGATGCCGCGCCAGCGTTAACCGATGCGGTGCTGGTCACGTCTTACGACGGGCATGCGTACGATGCCGAACACGCGAAGGGCGCTTTAATCAAACTGGAAGCGGCCCATGACTGGTTGTTCTGGGGCGTTGGCTGGTCGTGGCTGATCATGTTTATTGTCGCCATCGTGATCTACCGAGGCGGTTTGGACTTCGCCGCGAAGATCAAGTCCGCGTTCAGCCCCATTGCGACACTGCTCGAGAAGAAATATTACTTCGACGAGATCTACGACTTCCTGCTTGTGCGCGGGTGTCGGCTGATCGCGTCGATCTCGGCCTTCTGGGACACATACATCGTTGACTGGATCGTCGCGAGTTTCACGTCGAAAGTGACCGAGCGGTTCAGTGTGTTCGCCGGTCGCGGCGTTGATGCGAACATCGTCGATGGCGTGTTCAATGGGATGGCGGTGACGTCCTTCGACTTGTCGAACTTCTTCAGAAGCCCGCATACGGGGCGGATTCGCAATTACGTGTTGTTCACTGCGGGAGCGGCTGCGGTGGCAATTCTGTTGATATTGGTGTTTGATCAGATGTCTGGAACGCAGGTGGTCCTGACATCGGCGGGTGGATAACGACCTGGCTGGGTGGCGATCTCGTGGAAAGCTCATTGTTGACCTACATCGTATTCTTGCCGCTGGTCGGTGCGGCTGTGTGCATGTTCGTACCGAAGCAACTGGTGCGTGGCGTCGCGCTGCTCACAACGGTGGCGACCTTCCTGCTGACGTTGGGACTGATCGGGCCATTCGTTGGTGCGGGCTCTGCTGATGCTGCGGGGTTGTTCGACATTTTCGGTTCGAAATACGGCGAGAAGATGCACTTCGTGCAGCGTGCTGACTGGATCGTTGGCGATAACTTCACGATCGAGTATTTCGTTGGCTTGGATGGCTTGAACATGCCGCTGGTCGTCCTGACCAGTTTCGTCAGTCTCCTGGCGTGTCTTGCGAGTTGGAATTTCGATTCCTGGAAGGTCAACAAGGGGGCCAAGGGTTACTTCGCGCTGTTCCTGCTTCTTGAGACCGGCATGCTCGGTACGTTCGTGGCGCTGGATTTCTTCCTGTTCTACATCTTCTGGGAAATCATGCTGCTGCCGATGTACTTCCTCATCGGTGTGTGGGGCGGGCCTCGAAAGGAATACGCCGCCATCAAGTTCTTCTTGTTCACTCTGGCCGGCTCGGTCTTGATGCTCGTCGGTCTGGTCGCGATGTACTTCTACAGCGCTGAGGCTGTTCTGCAGAACCCCGCTTTGGCGACCAGCTATCGGCCTGATGTTGGCGTGCTGACAACCGGCACGTTCGATCTGATCGAGTTGGCGTCGAACCAGGCCATTCAGACCTATTTCAACGCCGAGAACACATATTTCTTGGCTGAGGGCATCAAGTTTGCCCCGCTGATGTTCATGTTCCTGCTCATCGGTTTTGCGGTGAAACTGCCGTCGTTCCCTGTGCACACGTGGCTGCCCGATGCCCACGTCGAAGCCCCAACGCCGATCAGTATGATCCTGGCTGGCGTGCTGCTAAAGATGGGTGGGTACGGGTTCCTGCGATTGTGTTATCCGATTTTCCCGAGCGGCGGGCATGCTTGGGCGTACTTCCTCGCCGTCATCGGTGTGATCAGTATTTTATACGGCGCGCTGTGTGCCATGGCGCAGACCGACTTCAAGAAGCTGGTCGCGTACAGCTCGGTCTCGCACATGGGCTATGTGCTGCTGGGTGTGGCCGTCATGACCGAGGCGGGTGTGCAGGGGGCGATGTTCCAGATGATCGCGCACGGTATTTCCTCGCCGATGTGCTTCTTCCTTGTTGGCGTGATTTACGATCGTGCCCACCATCGTGAGATCAATCGCTTTGGTGGTCTCTGGCTGACGATGCCGAAGTACGGCACGATGGCAACCATCGGGTTTTTCGCATCGCTAGGCCTGCCGGGCATGTGTGGATTCATTGGTGAATTGTGGGTCCTTTTGGGTGTGTTCGCCGCACGTGAGACGTTCGACTGGGCGGTGCCAATGGCGATCCTCGCAGCGGCGGGTGTCATCCTGACGGCTGGGTACATCCTGTGGCTGATTCAGCGTGTGTACCTTGGACCGGAGAAGCAGGAGTATGCCGGCTATCCGGAGGCGAACGGTCGCGAGATGCTGATCCTGGTGCCGTTTGCGGCGTTGTGTGTGCTGTTCGGAATTCTGCCCAAGCAGATGCTGTTTGATTACACGAATGGCACGCTGAACCTGATTGTTAAAACCATGGCGACGGCACCGGCGAAGTTCGGTGCGATGGCGGGGATGTGATGCACAGCCTGTTGGCCGATCTCGAGCTTTCCTGGTATCCGACGCTGACGGAGCTTGGCTGGTTTGCGCCGGAATTGGCGTTGGTCGGCACGATTGTGGTGATACTGGTCGCACCGCTGATCCTGGGTCGGTCGGCGTTGCGTTCGGCGCGGATCGCGTTTGTCGGGGCGTTGGTCACGCTGCTGCTGGCGTGCAATCTCGTCGGGCAGGTGTCGACCGGCGGTCTTTCCGGTCTCGCTCCGGAAGCAGCCGCGGGTATGCTCATCCTCGACAAGCTGACCATCCTCGTCAAAGTCATCATCATGCTTTTCCTGGCTGGCGTGACGGCACTCTGGGTGCTGGGGTCGTCGGCGAAAGAGGAGTTCGGCGAGGAATTCTTCGTGTTGATGCTCGGCAGTGCTTTGGGCATGTCGCTGATGACCAGCACGCTGAACCTGCTGATGATCGCCGTTGCGATCGAGGCGGCGTCCCTTCCAAGCTACAGCATCGTGGCATTCGACAAGCGCAACCGCAAGTCTGCTGAGGCTGCGCTCAAGTACGTGGTGTTCGGCGGCATCAGTGCGGCCATTATGCTTTATGGCATCAGCCTGATCTATGGCATGTACCACACGCTGAACGTTGTGGCGATTGGCGAAGGCCTTGCACGCGATCTGGCCGCCGGGACGAACACGGTGCTGATCGGCATGTCGCTTTTCTGCGTGCTGGGCGGGATCATGTTCAAGATTGCGGCTGTTCCGTTCCACTTCTGGTGTCCCGACGTGTTTGAGGGTGCCAAGATCGAGGTGACGACGTGGTTGAGCGTGGCCAGCAAGGCGGCGGCGTTGGTGCTGTTGCTGAGACTGGTCGATGCGTTCGGTAATGGTGCGCTTGCCGCGGGTGAGTCGATCCTGACGTACAACGGTTTGGCGTGGGGTATCGGGATACTGGCCGTGATCAGTTGCACGTGGGGCAACTTTGCTGCCTATCGACAGAACAACGTGAAACGTCTGCTGGCGTTTTCATCGATCGCGCATGCCGGATACATGATGATGCTGGGCGCGGTATTCACGCTGCCCGGGTCGAGCACGAGCGGCAAGCCGATGGCGGCGTTGCTGCTGTACCTGATCATGTACGCGATCATGAATCTCGGCGCGTTCACGGTGGCGGCGATCGTGTCGTGGCAAACGAAGAGTGAAGATGTATCGGCGTTCTCAGGACTGGGCCGACGCGCACCGTGGCTGGCTGTGCCGATGGTTTGCTGCCTGGCGTCATTGGTTGGCCTGCCGCCGTTTGGTGGGTTTATTGCAAAATACTGGCTTCTGCTGGCGTTGGGTTCCAAGTCGGCGGAGACGACGCTTGGAACATTGTACTGGTTCCTCATCATCATGGCCGTCGTGAACACGCTGATCAGCCTGTTCTTCTACTTCCGCATCATCAGGGCGATGTTCCTTTCCGACGATCAACAACCCGAGTTCCGGCCGCCGTTTTTTGGTACGGCGATGGCCAATCTCTGTGCGGTTCTGCTGGTGCTGTTCGGTGTTGTGATGCTTAATGGTCCGAAGGATCTCGCCTATCGCTACGCCAGCGACTTGTACATGCCGGCTCGCTACTTGACGAAACAGGTGGATTCAAGCGATGCTGCACTGGTGGCGACCGAGCCAACGCCCGAAGTGGGTGTGGCCACGGCCGGTGGAGCACGTTAGCGGCCTGAAACGAGGACACAGCCTGTCATGGACCATGATGCCGTCATCGAAGTGTTGAACGAACTGCTGGCGGCCGAGTCAGCCAGCCTGTTGCCCCGCCTTCGCGAATCCCGCGTGTTTGTTTCCTGGGCGTCGGCTGACGAAGTCGATGACGTGCAGCGTATCCTCGACGAGGATCAGGAACATCAGGGCTGGATTGTCGAAGCCATCAACCGCGCCGGTGGCTATCCCCTGCCCGTTCGTGCCGACATCAACACGACAAATCTCCATTACATCGAATTGGGCTTCCTGTTGCCACGGGTGCTGGCGGATCGCCGCAAACTGCTCTCCTATTACGAGTCAGCATCGGGACAGGTGGCGTCCCACGAGGCGTCCTCGGAAGTGGTCAGCCGAATCGCGGGCCGGGTTCGCAAGCATGTCGACTTGCTTGACAAGCTGACCGAGCGTGCCATCGCCCAACAAGCGTAGGCCACGACCGCACCGCACCTTTGCGGCTTGTCACAATTCCACGACCACCCAACCATCGACCACATTGGCCTCAAAGGTTTTGACCTTCGCCTGTTCTGAATCGATGCAGACACCGGTGGCGAGGTTGAATTGCCAGAAATGCCAGGGGCAACTCACGACACCGTCGACCACCTCTCCGCCAGAGAGATTGCCGCTGGCGTGCGGGCAGGCGTTGTCGATGACATGGATGGTGTCGCCTGCCAGTCGAAAGACCGCCAATTCCAACCCGTCATGCTCGACGAACGTTCCACCGTTTTCGCGGCAGTCTTCGAGGCGAATCAATGGTACCTGCTTCATGGTTGGTCGGTCTTCGATGCGGCGAAATGGATTCGGTCACAAAAAAAAACGCCTCCGAACACGTATGTTCGAAGGCGTCGCTGTCGTATCACCTTGCGAATTGACTAACGATCCACGAAACGCGAGAGGCGCGACGGCCTTTCGGTTTGGAAGAACAGATCGAGGTCATTGAAAATCGCTCGGCGATCGTAATCGATTACGGTCTCAATCTGGTGCAGGTGTTCGCCAACCGTCTTGGAGATGGTCGGTCCGGGTTCCTGCGACATCGCCAACAGTTTGCCGGCGTTGGCGACCATGGCGGCATTGCGTCCGGCGCTGCAGCCAGCCAGACACGCCAGCAGGCCGACAAGAACGCCGCATGCCAAGGTACGATGAAAATTGAATGTGCTCATCAAAAGGCGCTCCTTTGCACTGATGAAGGGATCGTATGGACGGGCATGCGGGATGTCAATCGGGCCTGACGGACCCTCGCTTCGTCTCCCGGCGATGGTCGCGCAGGGCGGAGAGGGCGGAGAGCCACTCAACGTAGGCGTATGCGATGTCGTACCGGGTATGCAGTGTTTTCAATTGATGCAGCAGCCCTTCGCTAGCGTCGGGCTGCCATGATTGGGCGGCGGGATCGCAGAAGAAGACGCGACATCCACCGGGTCGTGCAACCCGCGTCGTGCAGATTCCGCCTCGGTGATAGGGGCATTGGCCGTTGCCGGAATCGGCCAAAATCGCCTGATCGGCACGTGCTACGAAATAGGCCAACTCGACCGGCGTGACATACAAGCTGTGGTCGTATTCAGCGAATTTGCAGCATAGTCCGCGATTGATGCATACAGGCTGGCGTGAAGCGACCTCGCAATCAAGCTTGTCGTACAGGCTGGCGACCTCGTTCACGAACGTCGGTTCGTCTGCAAGTTCGAATATGCGTTCGATGGGGAGTGGGGCTGCAAACATCGGACCAGCACGCGTCACAACATCGCGGGATCACCAGGACTTCTGCAAACGGATGTCCTCGATCGCAACGAAGTTGTATTCCTTTCCGCGGTTCATCCCCGGACAGGTCAGCCCCGCCCGGTTCCACGAATCGGGTGAACGCAGATTTTCCGTCCAGAAGGGCCACGTGCGACATTGCAGTGGCCGAACCGAATAGATGCCACAGTAGGACTTTTCACCGTCGCGTTTGAGGAAAATGCAGTCGCCATCCTTCTTTTCGGTGAGACTGTAACGGAATTGGACGCGGCGGAGGTGTTCCTTGTCCAGCCAGCCATCCTCTCGGCCAATGAACTCCGAAATTCGGCGGATTTCCTCCTTGGTGACCCAGACGTAGCCCGGCGGTCCGCTGCAGCAGTTACCACATTGGGTGCATTCAAAGTGCAGGCCGGCTGCGTACCACTTTTCCCGTGCCATCCCGACACCGTCCTTTCCGTAAGCGTCGAGCGTAACGTGTTGCGAGGCCAAACACAATTCGTTTACGGCGGGGCGTATCGGTTGAGATCGCGACGCGATAGCATCCAATGGATGAACGATGTGACCGATACCATTCACGCACGATGCCGCCGTTTGCGCGAGCAGCAATTCGGCGCAGATGGTGTATCACAACTGGCTGATGCGTTGTCGTTGCCCGTCGATCAAGTCTGTGCAATTGAATCCGGCGAATATCCGTCGCCGACGATGCTGGTTCGTCTCGCCCGATTGACCGGGGTTGATATGCGATGGTTGTTGACCGGGCAGTTTGGTCCCGGTGATGCGGTTCTGGATGGCGGCGATCTGGCTGACGCATTCGCGAAACTCGAACGCTTCGCCGACCCGTTGCCGTCCGACGCGGCATCGCTGAAAGCGATGACTGCGTTCGTCGATCTTCTCGAGGACCATGTCGACGTTCTGAACCGATTCGCCAACGAGCATGATGCCCCTGACGACGCCGATCTCGTGTCACGAAGTCTGATTCCCGTTGTCGGTCGCACTGCAGCCGGCGTACCGCAGTTCTGGGCGTCGTCCGAGGCGGGCGAGGTCGACTGTTTGCCTGCTGAACCAATCGGGCATCCGTCTCGGCAGATCGACGCATCGACCGCGGAAGACAGCCCTGCGGACGTGCGCATCCTTCAATTCGCAGAACATCAAGTGCTTGGCGGTGTGCCGGTCGACGAATGGGTCGACGTCAACATCGATTCCAATTCAAGACAGAAACTGATCGCCCTGCGCGTCGACGGTGAGAGCATGAGCCCGATGATCAGATGTGGTGATCGGGTTATCGTCGATCTGTCCGCGCCACCGCTTCCGGGCAAGCCGTGCATCGCCAAACTCCGTGATCAGATCGGTGTGACATGCAAAATCTGGCGCGTCGAAAGGAAGCGTGTGCATCTCATCCCCGCCAACGACCTGTTTCCGATAACACGCCATGAGATGGACGACATTTTGTATGTCCAACGTGTTGTGGCCATCATCAAACCTGTTGCAACCAACTGACGCGCGATCCGGTTCCGGTCGATAAGCACTGAGGGGGCGACGCGGTTCCCAACTCGATCACGGATTGCAGTGACGCACGGGCAGCATGTCGACACGCGGTTTTATCGGTCTGTTCATGATCGTCGTGCTGACGACGGTGTTCTATCGTCTGCCGCCCATCGCGGCGGAGCAGGACTCGGTCTATCGGACCTATGCGCCGTTGGTCGAAGTTGACGCGTTGATTCGACGCGAATTCGTCAACACCGTAGCGCCGGATCAGCTTTCCGATGGTGCCATCCGCGGACTCCTCCTCGAGCTGGATCGCTACAGCAGCTACATTAGCGCGGCCGAATTGTCAGAATACCAAAAACGCAACACCGGCCGGTACATTGGCATCGGGCTTGAAATCGGCGACGTGGATGGTGCTCTGGTGGTGATTTCGCCAGTCGAGAATGGCCCTGCGATGGTTGCTGGTGTTGCATCGGGCGATGTGATCGTGTCGGTCGACGGCGCGTCGGCATCCGAGATGTCGGTGTATGAAGCTGAGCGCGCACTCGAAGGTGCGCACGGCAGTTTCGTGTCCCTGCGACTTCGGCGGCCCGATGGCACGCTCGTCGACAAGCGGATCCGTCGTTCGATTCTGCACCGGATTTCAGTGCGCGGATGTGGGCGTACCGTCAACGGTGACCAAGACTTCATGCTCGATCCCGACGCCGGCATCGGTTACGTCCGCGTCGCCAAGTTTGACGAAGGCGTGACCGAAGCGCTGATGGCTGCAATGGCGGACATGCGTCACGCGGGCATGAAGGGGTTTGTTCTGGATCTGCGGTTCAATTCGGGTGGCTTGTTCAGCGAGGCCGTCGCGATGGTGGACCGCTTCATTGATCGGGGCGTGATCGTTCGAACCGTCAACCGACGTCACGCCGTCAAGACGTATCAAGCGACTTCGACCGAGAGTGACACAACGACACCGACGGTCATTCTGATCAATCAAGCCACGGCCAGCTCCGCCGAAATCGTCGCGGGATCACTACAGGACCATGATCGAGCGACCGTTGTTGGTGAGCGGTCCTTCGGCAAGGGTAGTGTGCAGAACCTGATTCAGATTCAACATGGCCACGCAGGATTGCGGCTGACGGTTGCGTTGTATCAGCTTCCCGGCGGGCGGATCATCCACAAGTCGCGCGATACCGACGAATGGGGTGTCGACCCGGACATCATGCTATCATTGGATGATGAGCAAAATGCGTCAATCATCTCCCAACGCCGGATTGTGGATCAGACAGTTGTGGGTAAGCAACCCGAGCACATCCAACTTGATCCACAATTGGCTGAGGCCGTTTCAATCCTGCAGGATGCTCGTAAGAAGTCTGGCCGGTGAGTGGGTAATCCTGGCGCTCGCGGAGCAGGATAGGCTAAGTGAAGAGCGCAAGGACGTTTTGTAGCACCACGGTGGCAATTGCGCCTGCGATGACACTGAAAGCAGACCGCAGTCGACTTTGATCGGCGAGCCTGAAATACTCCAGGACACGATCGGAGAAGAGATACCAGATAATGAGCATTCCAATCAGCAACCGAAATCCATACTGCGCCAGGTAGTGTCCCACGCCGCGTGATCCGGCTGATACTTCTTCATGAAACTGTCCCAAGAAGAACAGGGCGTTGGCGCTTCCGCTGATCCGGTACAAGTAGTAATAAGCAGTCAGCCACCATCCCCATCGCCAGCCGTTGGCCATTCCCACGCCAGCGAGCAGCGCGAGCAATGCGATGTAGAATCCGAACACGAGGAATACCAGAACGCTCTCATTCGGCAGTGGATCGGCGACTTTGGGAGGGTTGAGCACGAGGTCGGCCATCATACACAGCCCAACGGTTCCGCCTACGATATGAAGAACCGCCAGGATCGTGATGAAGGTGGGTCGTAGGAGCCTTGTGTCGTCTACGGTCAACTGCTCCGTCGACTCGGCAGATTCGTGCATCGTTGTTCAATCCTCTTGGAAATCCGGCATTCGTGAATCGTGTGGCGAATCCAGGTGCGCGAGTTTATTGGATTATCCGCCAGTCACCAAGTTGGGTTGAAAATGCAGAACGAACAATCGCGGACAATTGACAATCAGCCAACAAGGCCGACTCGTCAGTTGCGATTCATTCCATTCGCTTCCGTACGCTCGATAATCGGTCGGCCTTGGTGGGGATTGTGGGTTGCTAAGAACTCGCCGATCACGAGTGCGCGTTGATTGGCGGTCCAGCCGGTGATTACCAGGTACTGCTGCTGCTTGGTGAGGATGCGAAATCGGCCGCGCAGGGTGTCGCCCGATTCTTCCACGATGGTGACGATCCCGACCAGCGATGCCCAGCGGCGATGGTCCACATCATGGTGGTAGATCATTCGCAGGTCGCGGTTGTCGGATCGAAAGCTGCGGCCAACGTGTTCCGCCGGTGCTTCGAGCGCGAGTGACAGCTCGGTTCGGCCTTCATCACCACAGGCGATGCAGAGCGTCTCGCTGTCTTCGCGCCACCAGTAACACGGCGCGCTGCGCAAATCGGTTTGCAGAATGTCGCGCTCGCTGAGCTTGTTGAAGGACATCGGCGTGACGACGACATTCGCGGATGACGCGCAGCCACCGACAATAAAGACGATCGCGACTAGAGATGCAAGGCGAACCACGTTTGGTGCGTGATCAATAGATCGGGTATTGGCTGCACATGTCGCCGACCTCGCCGCGAACACGCTCGATCTCGGATGCGTCGCCCTGAGCGTGCAGCACGCGGTCGATCCAGCCAGCCGCTTGCTTCATGTCATCCGTTCCAAGTCCGCGCGTGGTCAATGCCGGTGTGCCGAGTCGCAGGCCGCTGGTTTCGGTTGGCTTGCGTTCGTCGAACGGGATCATGTTCTTGTTGCAGATGATGTTGGCCTGCTCAAGCCATGATTCAGCGTCCTGACCCGTCACGTTCGGATAGTTGGGCCTGAGGTCGACGAGCATGACGTGGTTGTCCGTGCCGCCGGACACGATGCGATTGCCCGACGCGACCAGTGCGTCTGCCAGCGCTCTGGCGTTCTCGATGATCTTGGCTTGGTAGGTCTTGAACTCCGGTTTGAGCGCTTCGCCGTACGCGACGGCCTTTGCGACGATTGCGTGCATCAAGGGGCCACCCTGCGTTCCGGGGAAGACGCGTGAGTCAATCTTCTTCGCCCAGTCGGACTTGCACATGATCATGCCGCCGCGCGGGCCACGCAGCGTCTTGTGCGTCGTCGTGGTGACGAAGTTGGCGGTCGGGACGGGCGTCGGGTGAAGCTCGGCAGCGACGAGTCCGGCGATGTGTGCGATGTCGGCCAGATGCAACGCACCGACCTCCTCAGCGATCTCGGAAAACGCCGCAAAGTCGATCTGACGCGAGTAGGCACTGGCCCCGGAGATAATCAGCTGTGGTTTGTGCTCGCGAGCGAGTTTGCGAATCTCGTCGTAGTTGAGCTGCTCGGTGTCCGCGTCCACGCCGTAGCTTACGATGTTGTAAAGCAGCCCGCTCATGTTGACCTTCAGCCCATGCGACAGGTGACCGCCGTGGGCAAGGTCGAGCGAGAGAATCGTATCACCCGGTTTCAGGCAGGCGAGATACACGGCCGCGTTGGCCTGACTGCCCGAGTGCGCCTGCACGTTGACATGATCGCAGCCGAACAGTTCGGTCGCACGCTCGCGGGCGAGCGTCTCAGCCGCGTCCATGTTCACGCAGCCGCCGTAATAGCGTTTTCCGGGATAACCCTCGGCGTACTTGTTGGTGAAGATCGAACCGGTCGCTTCCATCACCGCCTGTGAGACATGGTTCTCCGAGGCGATGAGTTCGAGCGTGTTCTGCTGACGCTCCCGTTCAGCGTCCATGATCGCCGCGACAGCCGCGTCCTGTGCCGCAATGGCCGACGTTTCCGTGTTGTGCAAGGTTGTGCTCATGATATCTCTTTCTTCGGCGTTTCCGGTCAATCTTCCTTGATCAATTGCCTGGCGATGACGATACGCTGCACTTCGCTGGTGCCTTCGTAGATGGTGGTGACGCGGACGTCGCGGTAGAGCTGTTCCACGCGACATTCGTTCACGTAGCCTGTCCCGCCGTGCACCTGCACCGCACGGTAGGCGATGCGGTTGGCCGATTCGGTCGCATACAGCTTCGCCATGGCGCTGGCTTTGGGATCTTTTTGATCCTGATCGATGAGGTGTGCCGCGCGGTCGATCAGCAGCTTGGCAGCTTCGAGTTCCATGCTGCTATCCGCCACCATGGTCTGAATGGCTTGGAATTGCCCGATGGGCCGATCAAACTGCGTGCGTTCGTTGGCGTAGGAGACCATTTCGTCGAGACATGCCTCAGCGATGCCAGCTGCCTGTGACGCAATGCCGATCCGCCCCTCATCGAGCGCTCCGAGGCAGACCTTCATGCCGTCTCCTTCGTTTCCGAGCAGATTCTCATCGGGCACGAAAACGTCGTTGAGGTGCAGCACAACAGTTTCGCTGCCGCGGATGCCCATTTTGCCGTGGATCTTGTCACGCTCGATGCCCGGTTCGTTGCCGTCGACGATCATCGCACTGAGTCCGCCGCTGCGTGGAATGTCGGGGTTGGTCCGACAAAGCACGAGGAACCAGCGGGCGTGCTGACCGTTGGTGATCCACATCTTGCTGCCGGTGATGCGATACCCGCCGTCGACCTTCTGCCCGACCGCCTGGGCTGACGATACGTCGCTGCCGGCGTCGGCTTCGCTGATCGCGAACGCGGCGAAGTGTTCGTGGCTGCCGAGCTCGCCGTAGAACTTCTCTTTCCATGCGTCGGTCGCGTGCATGCCGAGAACCTTGGCCACCATCGAATGCACGGACACGGAGACCGCCGTCGACGGTGAGGCGTACGCCAACTCGCGGATGATGGCGGCGTAGGTACGCATGTCGCAGTCAAGCCCGCCGTATTCCTCGGGCAAAGAAAGACTCAGCAGGCCCATTTCCGCCACCGCGGGCAGCATCTCCCAAACAGAGGTCTCGTCCTTGTCCCATCGACGGTCCGCCTCCAGAAGCTCGTTGCGCGCGAACTTGCGGATCGCATCGATGAGCAATGCCTGATCTTCGGAGACAGCTGTCGCCACGTGGTGTTCCTCCCGTTCTGCCTTTGCGGACATGTGATGGACGCGAGCACTCGATTCTAGTGGAGGATGAGGACCCGAGCCAAGAGGCGGTGGGGGTTGAACGGGCTTGATGAACGGAGAACGGCGAATCGTGCTGGGGCCGAAAATCGTTGCGGAATGGGTTGTTTCGCCGGATCGGGCTGGCTGGTGATCGAGCGGGGAGCGCAAAAAACTACGGCCGATCGATGTCCCCAACGCAGGGTCGATCAGCCGTAGCAGAGGCGGTAAGTTGGAAAAAGTGTGTCACGGAGACCCCGAATTCGGGGTCTCCGTGACCCCCCATGTCTGGCAACCCGCTCATGACCCCCAAGGCTACCGTGTCAGCGTTTCCTGCCGTGGTTGGCTCCCATCAGCTCGTCTCGCTAACACGGGGGTATGAAGCACGCCCCGTGCCAATTGGGAAACGAGGGCATGAAATAGTCGTAACATATTCTTTATAAGGTACTTACCGTTTTGGTGGGTCGAGGCGGTGGGCGCCCGATTCGTGGCCCATTCCCCGTCCGCGGTGGGCAAAGTGGGGATAATTACCCAATCAGATGGCCTGGCGGCGAGATGGGCTACTTCTTGCTGGATGCGACGGCGGTGTTGGCGGAATCGGGGTACAGGCGTTTGCGGGTCTGTTCAGCTTCGGTGTCCTTGCCCCAGGCGGTGTAGGTGGCGATCAGCTTGCTCAGGGTGTTTCGAGAAATCCAGTGGCGCTCGCCAAACCACTCGGCACCCTGTCTGTAGGCCGTGAGCAGGATCGTTTCGCTCTTCTCGAACTGTCCCAATCCGCCGAGTGACTCGCCAAGGACGCAGTCGAGCCGCACCTTGCGTTTGCGGGCGGTGGGGAAGTGCTCGTCGTTGATGGCCATGCCTTTTTCGACGAGTTGCCGGGCGTCTTCGAACTGGCCGGCGGCGTTCATCCACGAGGCCACCTCGATGAGGCTTTCCATCGTGTGGGCATGATTGTCTCCGTAAAGTTTGCGACGGATGTGGTACGATTTTTTGAACAACTCGCCAGCCTCTTCCAATGACTCGGGTTTGCTGTAGCGGATGACGGCGGCCAACGTCGAGGTTGCGGTCGCAACGAGTTGGTGCTCTTCGCCGTGGGTTGACTCCAGTGCGGTGATGGCCTGTTCGAGCAGTGCACGTGCTTCGTCGAATTTCTTTTGTCGACGCAGGTTGTGTGCGAGGCTCATGGCCACGATGGCATACTCGCGATGTTCCACGCCGACGCGGTTGCGTTCCAGTTCGAGCACTCTGCGATACATCAACTCGGCTTGATCGATTCGCCCGATGCGTGTGTAGAAGTGGGCTGTGAGCAGGGCGGTGTTGCCGGTCGACGGATGATCCTCGCCGAGGTGCGCTGCTTTCATGTCGTAGGCGCGGGTAAGGAATTGCTCAGCCTCCTCTGACTGCCCCAGTTGCCCCAGGCCGAATCCGAGAACCGACATCGACTCTGCCACGAGCGGATGCGATTCCCCGAACGTGCGACGTCGCAACGCCAGAGCTCTGCGCAACGGTTCTTCCGCTTTGGCGTAGTCGGCTTCCTCGACCCTCACTTCGCCAAGCTGCTGCAGTGTTTCGGCGATGGCGACGTCGGAGGCGTTGGACTTCGTTTGCAGTGTTGCCGCTTGATTGAGCAGTGACGCCGCCTCCGAAAAGGCACCGCGGACGCGTTCAAGTTCGGCCATACCGATGATGGACTGGACGATCTCGGCCGGTTGCCCGGTGAACACATCGTCCATCGCGTCAACGACGGCGTTGATGTGTCGTTCAGCCTCTGCGAGTTGGCGTTTGCCGAGCACGAGCATGCCGAGTTCGCGCCGAGCGATCAGATATTCCGGACTTGTTGTTCCGGACGTTTCTTCGCGGAGTTGCAACGCGCGTCGCAGGTGTGGCTCGCCGGAGTCGTAAAGACTTAAACTGCGGTATGTCTTGCCGAGGGTGAGGCGGATGGCTGCTTCGACGGCTGGGTCGGTGTCCGTTGCGGCGTCGACTTGTGCTGAGGCTTCGTCGAGCAATTCGCGGACGGTGTAGTCGCTGCCTTGGTAGGACCTGCCAAATGGGTCGGCTGATACGAGAAGGTCGGTGAAGAATTTGACGGTCGCGCTGGATCGAGCCTCTGCGGACGCGGCGTCATGTTGTGCATGTTTCGCTTTCAGCATGCTGGCTGTAATGCCAATGACGCTGACAACGAGTATGGCGGCGACAGTCGAACCGGCAGCCACAGCTGTGCGATTTCGGCGCATGAACTTTGATAATCGGTAACGAATCGACGCGGGGCGTGCGACGATGGGAAGGGCGCAGAGGTGACGATCGATGTCATCGGCCAACTGTTGCGGGGATGCGTACCGTTCAGCGGGGTTCTTGCTTAACGCTTTGAGCACGATGTTGTCGAGATCGCCTCGAAGTTCACGCGGTGTAAACGTCGTTGTCACGAGGTCGATCGTGCTTGGAACGGTGGGGTCGTGGTTGCAGACGATGCCCTCAAACTCGCCACGCGTGCATGCATCAACCTCGTACGGAAAGCGCCCGGTCAGGAGTTCATAGAGCATGACCCCAAGGGAGTAGACGTCGCTGGCTGTCGAGATGGGACCACCGGTCAATTGCTCCGGGCTTGCGTAGCGCGGCGTCATGAGTGCGTGGCTGGTGGTTTGGGCATCGGCGAGGGAAAGGCCTTCTTCGGACTCCTGAAGGGTTGAGATGCCGAAGTCGAGCAATTTGGGGTCGCCCGACTCGTTGACGAGGATGTTTCCGGGCTTGAGGTCTCGGTGAATGATGAGGTGTTGGTGTGCGTATTGGACGGCTTCGCAGACTTTGACAAAGAGGCGAAGTCGGCCGCGCAGCGGAACATCGTTTTCGTGGCAGTGGGTGTCGATTGGTCTGCCTTCGACATATTCCATCGCGAGATATGGCAGGCCGTCGGGCGTGGTTCCCCCGTCAATGAGACGTGCGACGTAGGGGTGTTCGAGTGAGGCGAGGAGTCGTCGTTCGCGCTCGAAGCGTTTCATTCTTGAATGCGACGACCAACGGTTGCTGGCGAATTTGATGGCTACTTTCTGATCGAATCCGCCCTCGGTGCGCTCCGCAAGCCACACTGTGCCCATGCCGCCGGAACCAATTTCCCGAATGAGTCGATAGGCGCCGACTTGATCCTGAACATTTGCGGTTGGCGTTGCTGCGTCTTCATGTTTGCTCGTCAGCAATGGCTCGAGGAAATCGTCATCAGCTGCGTGGTGCTGGAGCAGGCGCTTGAGTTCGCCGGCAAGAGGCTGATTGTCCTTGGCCATGGCGGACAGCCGATCCGCGCGAGCGTCGGGCGACAGGTCGAGCAGTTCGTGAAAGTGTTCTTCGAGACGTTCCAGGGAGTCCGATGCGTCGTCGTGTTGAATCATGTTGTCCTCCTGAAACCGGGTGCAGCCGGCGAATCAAGTCAGCCTCAATCAGTGAACAGCCGATCGCGAAGCCACGCTCTGGCAAAGGTCCAATCGCGTTCGACCGACCGTCGTGGCACGCGCAGAAGGGTTGATACTTGCTCGACAGTCAGGCCGCCGAAGAAACGCAATTCCACGATTCGCTGTTTTCTCGGAGACGACCGCCCCAGCTCGATGAGTGCCTCGTCGAGTGCCAGCAGATCCGTGTTTGACCCGTCGTCAGAGGGGTTGATGTCATCGAGGGAAAGGCGTCCCCATGCTCCGCCACGCTTGAGCGCACGTTGGGCGCGGGCGGTGTCAACAAGCACGCGTCGCATCGTGTTCGCGACAGCGGCCCGGAAGGCGAGCTCATCCATGTCGCGAACATTGCGCTGGTCGACCATACGCACGTACGTCTCGTGCAGAAGCTCTGTGGTCTGCAGCATCCAATCGCGACGTTCGTGGCGAAGGGTGTGCGATGCGGCTTGTTTTAGGTCTTCGTAGAGCGCCGCGATCAGGCGATCGGCGCGCGCAGTCCCTTCCGCGCGATGCTCACATCGTGTCGTGACTTTCTTCAAGATGTCATGTTCCCGCTCGGTTATCCAACCGCAATTTTGTTGGCGGATGCAACGTGTCTATTCCGCCAGATCAGATAGCCGGGCCAATGGCGACGGTGATCGCGACCAATCAGGAGAGGTTTGATCACGCCGCCACGCAAGTGACGAGCCCCGGTAAGTTTCCGGTGCCTTTTCAGCATAACGCAGATCGCCGTTCATGCAGCGATTTGTGGCATATTTTCTGGTCAATTGAGCATCTCAAAGAGGAGTCGAAGAACATGAACAAACGAATGGTGACACTTTCAGCAGCATTGTGTGCGGTCGCATTGTGTGTTGGCGGGCTGCTGGTTTCCACGGCCGAGGCCGCTGGTTTCCCGACCGGACCCCTGACCGGAGATACGATTGCGGGCCGCGTGATTGATCAGGGCGGTGCTCCGGTCGCGAATGCGATTGTTGAGCTTCAGGCTGGGAAAGCGACGCAAGCGGTCCGAACCGATGCGTCAGGCAATTTCTCATTCACCGGGCTTGGTGTCGGCACGTACAAGGTATCCACATGCAATGGAGCGGTTGCCCAGAGAGTGCAGTTGGCCTGTTGTGATGTGTTCGTGACGTTGAAATCGACCTGCAACTAACGCTCCGCGAGTTTCCTGAATTTCGAGCAGCCTCGCCTGTGGATGCCGATCGGCTCTATCCGATCGGACTCGCGGGCGAGGCTGTTCTCGTTTTCCGGGCAGGTATCTTCTTACGCACGATGTCTTGCGTTTCGATCGGTGGGGGGGTATTGCATGGGCCATGCTGATGAATCGGACAACCTCGCTTCTGCTTGCGGTCGCTGCCCTGCCCGGCGGGTTGGTCGGGTGCGGGCCGACGCCGCGCGAGATCGAGTTGGAGAGGCTTGTGACGGCCAAGACGGTCGAGATCATCGAGCTGAACGATCGGCTGGCGACGCGGGATGCGAAGATTCACGCACTCACCGGGCGGGTCGACAAATTGACCGGGCTGGGGGATCGCGGCGGTCGGCCGTTCTTCGAGATCACCGAATTACATTTGCTCGACATCACCAGCGGCGTCGATCTGGACGACAATCCGGGCGATGATGGCGTGGCCATCTACATCAGGCCGGTGGATCGCGACGGCGACACGCTGAAGCGCGCGGGTGAGATGCGCGTGAAGCTGCTGGACAACTCCGCGATCGGTCAGCCGAAGGTCATCAGCCAGGTGGTCGTCAACGATCCTGAGAAGATCCGTAAGTCGTGGTATGGCAAGTTCTGGACGGACTACTTCAAGATCATCGTTCCGTTTGCCCCCGGGGCGAAACTGGTGCCGGGACATGAGATCGATGTCCACGTGACATTCATCGAGTTGGCAACGGGCAAGACGTTCACGGCTCGAAAGGCGATCAAGATTCGGCGGATCGACCCCGATGAATAGGGCGGGGCGATTGGAGCAGGAAATGCTGGTTTCGCAGCCAGCCGGTTGTTAGAATGACTGCGTGAGAGGTAAATTCATGTCGGACGCATTCTTCAACATCGAGATGAGCGAAAAAGGTGCCGCAGCGACGCTGCCGGCCAAGACCCTCCCTGTCCCGGGCCTGCTCCCGCCTTATCGCGTGCTGCTGCACAACGATGACGTGAACGACATGGGTTTCGTCGTCGAGAAGATCCTGGAGTTGACGACGCTGGAATTTGAGGAAGCCATCGAGAAGATGCTGGAAGCCCATGAAACGGGTGTGGCGTTGTTGCTCGTGACGCATCGCGAACGGGCGGAGTTGTACGCCGAGCAGTTCCAGACGTATCAGCTCCTCGTGACCATCGAACCCGACGCTTAGTGCGTATTTTGCCTGCATTTACAACAAATTCGTCCCATCTATAATGCTGCCGGGATTTCTGGCGGGAGACATTCATGGCACGTTTGGGTGTCAACATCGATCACGTAGCCACTGTGCGCCAAGCGCGACGCGCCGATGAGCCGGACCCTGTCTGGGCGGCGGCTGAGGCGGAATTGGGCGGTGCGGATTGCATCACGTTCCATCTGCGCGAGGATCGCCGACACGTGACGGATCGGGATGCCCGGCTGCTGAAGGAGACGGTCGCCTGCAAGCTGAACATGGAGATGGCGATTGCCTCGGACGTCGTGCAGATCGCCTTGAATCTCAAGCCGACACAAGTGACGCTCGTGCCGGAGAAACGCGAGGAACTGACGACCGAGGGCGGTTTGGACGTCGTCGGCCTGAAGGATCGGGTTCGCGAGGTTGTGACGCGGCTGACGGGTGAAGGCATCATCGTCAGTGCGTTTATCGAGCCGATTCGCGATCAGATCGAGGCGTCGGCGGAGACCGGTTTCGATGCGATCGAGTTGTGGACCGGTGGCTATGCCCATGCGAACACTGAGAACGAGCTTGACGACGAGTTGCATCGTCTGCTGGAGGGCATCCGGGCCGGTGAGCGCATGGGGCTTGAGGTGCATGGTGGCCATGGGTTGACCTATCGCAACGTCTGGCGTGTGGCGGGTCTTCCCGGTTTTTCGGAATTCAACATTGGTCATTCCATCGTTTCCCGGTCGGTGTTTGTCGGCATGCGGGAGGCGGTTCGGGAGATGACGGAACTGCTTTGGCGGCATGGGCCGCGGGAGAGCGTTTGATGATGAGCATTCGTTTGTGGGCGACGGCGTTGGTGCTGGCTTGTGTTGGTGGACTGGCGATGGCTGGTCCGGTGGGCGTGTCCGACAACGACCGCGTCGTGTTCTTCGGGGACAAGACCGTCTCGTATCCGGGATTCGGGTTGTTCGTCGAGAACTTCGTTCGTGTGAAGTATCCCGAGTCGAACGCGCGTTTCTGGCACATCGGATCGCGGGGGTATGACACGCTCGCCAAGGCCGACGCCATGCTCGAAGAGCTGGTGCTGCCGATCAAGCCGACGGTCGTGGTGCTGAGTTGGGGGCTTGGCGAGGGCGAAACAAAGCCACCCAGCGAATCGCGTGCCAAGGCGTTCGAAGAGAAGTACGGCAAGATCATCGAACGATGTCAGGCCGTTGGTGCGAAGGTGTTCGCGGTGACGCCTCCGTCGCCGAACATTGCCAAGAAAACCATCCTCAAGGTGAATCGGTACGATGAATCCGTGCAGCAGCTTTCGTCGGCCATTGCGTCGGCTGCCGAGGCGACCGGCGCGGTGCTGATTGACTGGAACAGTGCGACGCGGCAGATGCGATCCACCAAGCCGAATGTGTCGCTCGTGGACAAGGATGGCTTGTTCCCAACGGCGATGTCGAAGTCGATCGTGGCCAAGTTGCTGTTTGACGCATGGGCGGTGGAGCCGATGAAGGCTGTCGTTGATCTGGATTGGAAGACGCGGAAAGTGACGAGCAGTTCGGGCACCGTCAGCGTGACGCCGGTGTCGGACAATGTGGTGCATGTGGAGTTGAAGGGCTTCCCGATGCCGTTGTACACCGGGCGGCGGGACCAGACATTCACGGATGCGATGGCCTGCGCGGGATACTGCCAATTGCTGCTCAAAGTGGACAACCTTCCCGGCGGCGCGGTAATGCTGACCGAGCCTGGATCGCGCGTGAGACCGCTGCGTGTTCTGTCGACGCGCCTGACAACGGGGTTCAATCTGGCGTCACCAAGCCCTGTGACGTATGTGGAATCCTTCAAGAAATTCAACGATCTTGTGGAGACGAAGAACTTTCGCTTCTCGGAAACCATCCGCTGGGTCGATCGAAATATGAAGGAGAAGGCGCCCGAGCCGGAACTCGTGGAGTCGTATGAGACGTACATCCTCAGTCAGAGGCAATACCACGAAGGCTTGGTGAAGGTGATTGCACGGACGCCGAGGACCATCGACATGATCCTCGAGTTGTCCCTGGCACCGGGTGGCCGGTAGACGGAGCAGATGATGGCACAATCGGCGACAATGGATTTTCGGGGAACGTACACGGCGCTGGTGACACCGTTTCGCGATGGTAAGGTCGATTGGGACGCATTCGCGTCGCTGGTCGAGAAGCAACTCGCTGCGGGTGTTGAGGGCATCGTTGCGTGCGGGACGACGGGTGAGTCGCCGACCCTTTCTCACGACGAGTGGGCGCGGTCGGTCACCGAGTCGGTCCGGCTTGCGAACGGCAAGTGTCACGTGTTGGCCGGCACGGGCGGAAACAACACAGCCGACGCCATTCGCAAGACGGCTGAAGCGAAAGAGATGGGTGCCGACGGCGCGCTGGTTGTGACTCCCTATTACAACAAGCCAACGCAGGACGGGTTGTTCGCACATTACGCAGCGATCGCAAGTGCGGTGGACCTGCCCATTGTGCTGTACAACGTGCCATCGCGTTGCGGCGTTGATTTGCACAACGATACGGTGGTGCGCTTGTCGAACGAGTGCGCGAACATCGTCGCTCACAAGGATGCGAGCCTTGATGCGACGCGTACGGCTGATTTGACCGCGCGGTGTGGCGTCACCGTGCTCAGTGGCGACGATGCCCTGACGCTGCCGATGATCAGTCTTGGTGCGAAGGGTGTGATCAGCGTGATCGGCAATCTCGTGCCGGCGTGGATGAAAGAACTTGTTGATGCCGGCTTGGCCGGTCGTTACGAACAGGCTCGTGCCGCCCATTTGCGGGCGTGTGGCTTGGCCGAGGAGTTGGGCAAATTGGGCCCGAACCCGCTGCCGGTCAAAAGTGCGATGGCCGAGTTGGGCTGGATTCGGGAGGAGTTCCGCCTGCCGATGTGTCCGTTGTCGGCCGATGCGCGTGCGAAGGTCGGTCCGATTCTCGGTCGGTTCGAATTGGCATAGACGAGACAGTACGAAGGGGGAAATGAGGCTGACATGACCGTGGCGCAAGTCGCATCCAATCAGCAACCGCCGGCGGCGACGCATCGGCTTTTGTTCCACGCCGCATGGGGTGTCACGACGGCGGTGTTCGTCACGGTGGGGTGGACGGCGCTGAAACCATGGGAGCCGCAAGCAGCCGTTTCCCTGATGACGCAAGGTCGGCCGATCGCGATGATGGTCCAGATCGGACTGCTCGCGTTGGTGATGTCTGCGGTGGCGGCTGCGGTCGCGGGCCGCGCTCATCGCGACGTTGGTGGATTTGCCATCGGGGTGGGATTGACCATCGCGTCGTTTCGCGGCGGAAGCATGGAGCAACTGTTGATCGAGTTCAGCGGGCGTTCCAGTCTATATCCTCGCCTGATTGCCGAATCGATGTTCTGGGTCGTGTTGATGATTGCCTGTTGCGGCGTTTCGCGTCTGGTTGTGTCTTGGCTGGGGATGGCGAAGAAGGATGACATTCCACAGTCCGCCGATGAACGCAAGCAGATCAAGCTGCACATGGCCACGCTGTTTGTCGCATCGCTCGTGTTGATTCGGCTGTTTTCGATTGGTGGTGACGATCGGGTGATTACGCACGGGCAGGCGTGTTTTGCAGTGGGGGCGGGTTTCTATGTGGCTGAAATCATTGCGCAATCCAGGTTTCCGGTGGCCTCGCCGCGCTGGGCAGTCGGCACGGTGCCGATGGTCGTGCTGATGGCCATGTTGATTGCGTGGGTCACCGGTGGTGCGGGCGGTGCGGGACGCCCCGTGCCGATCCCCGACAGTGGTTATCTCCGAGCTCTTCCGGTCAATTACGTCGCCTTCGGAACGGCGGCGGTCCTGTTGTCGCACTGGCGAACCGCCGCCAAGTCGGCCTTGTCTGCTCCGTCATCCGAGCAACCAGCCGGGGCGTCTTAGCTTAGTCCGACACGATTTCCGTTGGGGATTCGTCGATCCACTCGACGGCGGCATCGACGACTTCGGGGTCGAACTGCTTACCGGAACATTGGATCAATTCCGCGCGAGTTTCCTCGATCGTGCTGCGCAATCCGTAGACACGTGCCGACAACATGGCGTCCATCGTGTCAGCCACAGCGAGGATTCGTGCGCCGCGTGGAATGCAGTCCGCTGCGAGGCGATGTGGGTAGCCTCGTCCGTCGAATCGTTCGTGATGGTGCAGGATGATGGGGCATTCATCGTCCACAAAGCTCGTGTGCCCGAGGATGTCAACCGCAACCTGCGGATGGGTCTTCATGACTTTGAATTCTGCTGCATTCAGTGGGCCGGGCTTGCGCAGAATCGCGTCGGGAATGGCGATCTTGCCGATGTCGTGCAGCAGGGCGGCGGTGCGCAGGGTTGCAACGGCAGATCGGCGCAATCCGAGTCGTTGCGCGAGTGCGCAACAATAGCGACTGACAGTATGGGCATGGCGACCGGTGAGCGGCTCGCGCGCTTCGACTGCCGCCACAAGGGCCATCGTTGATTCGATATAGCCTTGTCGGATGCGCTGGCGATAGCGTGCAAGCCATTGCCCGACCTGCTCCATGGAAGCGCCATCGAGCTGCTTGCTGGTTGGAAAATACTTCGCAACCGCAGACCAGCGGACGACACGGTTGCTCCCGAGCGACTCTGCGCCCGCTTCGGCGTGCCACGCACGTTCCAGCAATTCGCTTTCGGTCTCCGGGGACCCGGGTTGTGACGCGGCGACACCGGCATGGCCGTCGAAACCATCGTTCTTCATGCGTGTAAGCAATGTGTCGGCGATGCGGGCGGCGGTTGCTTCATCGACACCCTTCGTTGCCAGAACGACATGTCTGTGGTCCAGTTGTGTCACGCGCGCTGTTCTCGAGACCATGTCGGGAATCGAAGCGAGGTAGTGGGGCATGCTCGGTTGGCGTGCCGTCTCCGCAGATGATGTGCAATTGCAGCGTCCATCACGCCAGTCGATGGCGATAAAGGCAACCTGTTCCGCGCGCCGGGCGGTCTTTGTTGATTCCGCCAGATGCGTCGTCAGGGACTTTCTCGTGAATCTCCGCGGCGTCACGTTGTGTCGTTGCGAATCATGTGTGGGACTGATGTCAGCCCCCGACGATCCGCCAGACTCGAGTTGCGTGTCCATTGAAATTGCACACCAATGTTGGCTGTCGATCTTTCCATCTCCTCGGCCACCACAAGCCTGTCGAGCGCGGGCGACGTGATCACAATCCGAGTCGCATCATGGACTTGCCGTCGCAGTCGCTTGGCCGGCTTTGGGTGTCTGACGAACATATCGTCGCGGTGGCGAATGCTGATGAGATGCTGATATGTTAGGCGGACGCTCGTGGATTCTCGGTCGTGATAACCATGCAAACCTGCATAAGTGGTCGCGTGAATTCAAGTGAGCAAGGAAGTCGGCCAGCGGTCGACGAAGTCACAGACGCGGACCCTGAATCTCACAGGCGGAGCGCTTATTGGTCCGACGTCGCGGGGGCGGGCGAATCTGGTGTCGGCGACGTGTTCTCGGACGCCTTTTCGGTGATGGCTGACTTCCAATCGTCACCAAGCAGGTCGTCGGGTAACCCCGCGATCGCTTCGAGCATCTTGTTGCGCTCGTTGGCGTCAGCGAGCGATGCATGTGCTGATCTCAGAGATGTCATGATCGCAGCCTTATCGGACGGAACCGCGAGAAACGCCATTTGCGTCATGACTTCCGCTGCTTCCTTGAACGAGCGGGCCGCCAGGCGCGCATCCAGCAGTTCGATGCCGATCTGGACGGCGTCATCGCGATTGGTGGCGACGGCGTCGCTGAAGAGCTCCGTCAGAACATCAGCTGCTTCCGAGAACCGCGCCTGCGCCAGCAGGACCGATTTCAGCATGCTGCGGGCCTGATGCACCAGCACCGGTCCTGCCCCATTTGCGCTCCACTCATCGATATAGGTCTTCAAGATGGCAACCTGCTGCTCGGGTTGACCGGATAGTTTATCGATCCACTCCAATCGCTGGCTCGATGGTACGCGACTCAACGCTTTCTGGAACGATGCGAGGGCAGCCGTGCGGACGGCGTCATTCGGCTCTTCGTCAGGATTCCATCGCGCGATCAGTGCACGCAGGTGTTCAGGTTTGTCGCCGAGCATGCCGACAGCATCGACTGCCAACTGGCGAACGCGTGGATCGGGATGACTCAATCGGTCCGCGACGCGATCGATGTTGGCCGTCGACCGTGACGCCATGATCCCGCGGATGGCTGCGAGTACCAGTTCGGTGGAATCGGACGCCAGGTGTGCGACGAACTCGGGCAACGCGTCTTCTGCGCCGATGTTGGCCATCGCCAGCAGCAACGTCTCGCGAAAGGCGATGTCATCCGTGGCGGCCGCTGAAAAACGCTCACGCAATGGTGTGATCGCACGGGTCTTGATGGGCATCGGAAGGTTCGCACGCATGCCGATCACACCCAGCGATCGCGCCGCTTCCAGCACACATGCACGGGCAGCATCGCCATTCTGCAACTCGGCAATCAGGACATCGACCGCCGCGGCGTTCTCAAGTCGCCCCAGCGTACGCAACACCGTCGCGCGAAGCCTTGTCTCGGACACCTGTTCCAACAGTGGAATCACCACCTCGGCGTCCTGCGGTTCTTTCATCGTGCCAACCAGTTCCAACGCCGCCAGCTGCACCGCAGGCCACTTGCTCGAAAGACAGGTTCGCACCGCCATTCGAACGTCGTCGGTCGGCGTGATGCCCTCGGTCACCTGCTTGCGGATCAGGTCCATCGCATGAATGCGGACGTCGGCCACGCTGTGCTTCAACCAATCGATCAGCAGCGCCCCCCGCTTCGACTCCTGCGTCAACTGGTAGTTCTTGGCCAGCAATTCGCCCGAAAGTTGATACAACACGCGATCCTGCTGCACTTGCGATTCGCGAAGCTGGAGAATCTCTTCCCGCAACTCCTGACCGCGACGCTCAACCAGATCAAGGCGGTCGCGCAGCCACTCGGCCTCATTGAGATTCAGCTTTCGCTGCCACCACGCTTCCCACGCCTCGACGTCGCCACCATAGTCACGCCGCGACGTATCACGCAGGGCACCGAGCGTTCGATCGACGACCGATGGCGTTTCCGATCGCAGCAGTTTCACCAACTCGCCAACGACTTCGCGCTTGGTCACCTTCATCGCGAGTGTATCGACGGCCTGATGCCGCTGAACGATCGGAAGTTCAGCATTGTTGGCCAGTGCATTCAAACGCGGGGCCACCGCGCCAGCCGGAAAGGCCGCAATTGCGGTGGCCGCCTGAGCGCGGAGCACTTCGTCATCGCTGCCCAGCAGGTCCAACAACGGGCCAACCATCTCCTCATCGAGTCGCGACGGTTCGCGGGCGCCGGTGTTGGCGATGGCGTGCGCCATGACGCCCGGTGTTCCGGAATCATGGGGTTCACGAAGCAGTTCGGTGACGAGCGTGACCCGGTTCTCGAGGTCCTCGCGCAGCAATTGGTCAGCCATCAGTCGCCGACTGGTCAGGTCGTTGGTGGACGTCGCAATGATGTGCCGAAAGCGCTCGACATCCGTTCGTTCATCGACCGCCGTCGCCGCGCCATCCGCGCCCGGTGACACCGCCGTCTGCCCGTGGGACGATAGCGACGCACACAGCATCACCACCGACGCCAACACCACAAGCCGATCACCGAATGCCACAGGCAGACTCCTCACCGCAAAGCACCACCGTGCCCGACGCGAGTTCACGATAAATCAAAATACGCGAGACGTGCTGCCCCAAAGAGATGACAGCCTTCACTTCCCAGTTTTACCCATGTGGCTAGCAATTGGCAACGAATCGCCATCGTCACCCACCACCTTTCTTGACCGGTCATCGGCAGCATCTATCATCAAGCCCATGGTCCGCTACGCTGTTCCTATCTGTGCTATCGGATGGCTTCTCGCGATGCTTGCGGGTTGCGCTGCCCGATATGCCGATCCGACACCCGCCGCCCCCGCGCAAATCGCCGTCAACGATGCCGAATATGCCGCACTGTTCGAGGCCTCCGAGACCGTCATCCGCCGATACGGTTGGCCCGTCGGCGTGTCTGACGCCCGTCAAGGCCTGATCACGACCGATCCAGTTGGCAGCCAGCATGCCTTCGAGTTCTGGCGGGCCGACGTCAACACCCATCAGGATTTCTGGGAATCGACCATGGCGAGCATCCGACGCACGGTGACCGTCACGATCAGCCCGGAACAGCCCGATGGCAACCGGGTGCTCGAAGTGGTCGTCCAGAAAGAGCGCTACAGCCAGCCGAAACGGCAGATCAACAATTCCGCAGCCGTCATGTACTTCTTCCGCCAGGGCATCGACGCCCGCCAAGCCGGTTCGCCCGCGTACCATTGGCTTGAGATTGGGCGGGACGGTGCGATGGAAGCCCGCCTGCGTGACCAAATCCTCTCCGAAGCGGGCCTGGGCGCCATGGTCGCTCAGGCGCCTCTCGACACGCCATAGCAACACGCCGACATGGTTTGACAAGAATCTGACGCCTTGTCCCGTTACGTTGAACGTTCGAGACAGCATCAGTCGGATGGCGGCACGATGTCGGACGAACGACCGCAAACATCACATCAACCAGCGGGGTACTGCCCGAAATGTGACTACGCCATCGATCCGGGTGTCTGTCCCGAATGCGGCGCGCAGGTCACAAGCATGCAACTGACAGACAAGCCAAGCGGCCGTCGCCGCGCTCGACGGTTGCGGCGTATCGGCGTTGCCATGTTGCTTGCGGTCTTGCCGGTCGGTGTGTACCGGTACAGCGGGTTCGAACGTCTCCTGCCGACGGGTGTACTCATAAGGCTGCAGGCGGCGATCGATCCCCAAGTAACCGCCAACGAACTTGCCCGACGATTCAACACAGACGTCCTCAGCGACGAAGAGAAGATCCGGATTTTCAAGGCAGCGTTTCGCACCGAGTGGACACTCGGTGGCGACGCGGTACTTCGACATCGCTTGTTCATTCAGACCAACATTCAAGCGGCGCTCAATCTCATACCTCTTCTGCAAGGCACTGAGATTCACGAGGGCGAGATGCAGGTTCGGCCGCTTACCCTCGCAGAGGTTTTTCAGGGTCACTCAGGCGATGCCGACTGTCCCCGGTTCATCGCGTTTCACCGGAACGCGAACGGAAGACTCATTGATTCGGTGGCCCATATGCAGACTGGTTACCTTTCGGCGCAGATCCACCTGATCGGCGCCGAGGGTCAGGCATGTCGGTTTTCGATAACCAACACCATCGGACTGATGGACACGATGACCCGGGGCATCCTCCCGATGACCTATCAGCAGACACAAATCGTTGAAGGCTGTCCCGATTACGAAGCCGCCAGACTGCTTGATCCCGACGACTACAATCGTGCCTACGAAATCCCCGCCCCGCACGAGATCGTGATCGAGTTGGAGCCCACTGGAATGGACACCATGACGCCACTGCTCAATCCGCGAAGCGGAATGCCGGTCGACCTGCTCAACGATGGCTGGGGACCGGGAAGCGGCCCACGCTGACGCCAACAAAAAAGCCCCCGAACGGCGCCATGGCGCCATTCGGGGGCGTTGATTTTCCCGCGGGTTTATGGGGCTTCACCAAGTGGGATGACGCATGCGCTTTCCCCGGCGATTCCCGTCTGGCCCTCAGCCGCTGCGTCGCAGGCATTGCTGTAGGTTACGCCATTGCAGCCACACACCGGGTCCCACACGTCCGGGCAGACAAGCGGAACCGGTTGACACGAGCCCTCCGCATCGCATTGGCCCACCGGTGTCTGGCAGTAGAACGGAATCGGAGAGCCGAAGATCTGGCAGTCCGCGTTGCTGTTGCACGGGACGTTCGGATTGTCGCACTCGCCGTCCGAGGCAACGCTCACGCCAACCGCCGCCGCTTCACAAGCATTGCCATAAGTAACGCCGTCGCACCCGCACACAGGATCCCAGACATCCGGACACCCTTGAGGCTGGGCTGCACACAGACCGGAACCACCGCAGTCGCCGGTCGATTTCTCGCAATAGAATTGCAGTGGCGAGCCGAACACGAAGCAGTCCAGATTCGTGTCGCATTCCAGCCCGATGACGTCGCATTGGCCCGGATGGTCAATGCTCACCTGCGCCGCCTGCGCGAAGCACGCATTCGAGTAAGTAACGCCGTCGCACCCGCAAACCGGCGCGAATATCAGCGGGCAGAACATCGGAACCGAGACACACGTGCCGAAGATGTCCGCTGAATTGCACATTCCCTCCGGGAATTGGCAGAACTCACCATCATTGCACGGGATGCCGATGAACCCGCCACAAACGTCGCCACCGCTGCAGGCCGTCTCGCAGTCGATGCCGTTGCCCGGCGTCCCACCGGCAAGCTCGCATCGGCAAAGCGAGAGAATCTCGCACGTGCCATCGGGCAGGCAGCAGGACGTGGCGAAGATTGGCGGAATCGGGCAGTCAAACGGAAGCCCAATGCACTCGGTCCCCGGTCCTGCGAAGAAGCCGCACTCAAGAGCGCATTGCGCCTCCGTCGTTTCGAGGCATTGCCCGGATTCCGTGCAGCATTTTCCAATGTCGGGATCGGGGCATGGCCCGGTGAAGTCGACGGAGATTCCTGCCGCGCTGGCTTCGCAGCGGTTGCCATAGGTCACGCCGTCGCAACCGCAGACAGGGTCGTAAATCTCAGGACAGCCCTGCGGAATCTGGGTGCAGACGCCCTGATTGTCTGACACGAGGCAACTGCCATCGGGGAATCGGCAGAACTGCTTGCGACTTGGGCACTGGATGCCTGTAATCCCACCGCAAAGCTCACCGCACGCACCTTCGCAATCAATGCCCTGGGAGAACACGCCGCCTGCACGCTCGCACAGGCACTCGGTCGTCACCTCGCACGTCCCATCCGGCAGACAGCACGCACTCACGACGATCGGTGGAATCGGGCAATCCCACGGCAGGCCGGAACACGCCGTCCCGGCGCCGCCGAACGCTCCGCACAGCTCGAAACATTCTTGCTCGGTCACGTTCATGCACCCCATTGATTCGGTACAGCACTTGCCAATATCCGCATTCTCACAGGCTCCATCCCGG
>JANQQK010000007.1 GCA_028289375.1 Phycisphaerae bacterium
CGCTAGTAATCGCGTATCAGCCATGACGCGGTGAATGTGTTCCTGAGCCTTGTACACACCGCCCGTCAAGTCATGGAAGCTGGGAGCACCCGAAGTCCGATCAGCCAACCCGCAAGGGAGGCGTCGGCCGACGGTGAGCTCGGTGACTGGGACTAAGTCGTAACAAGGTAGCCGTAGGGGAACCTGCGGCTGGATCACCTCCTTTCTAGAGGATTATCTAGACCTCGGCAGTCAGATTGACCGCCAAGGAAGATGTCAGCACATACCCACAGACATTATGTCTGTGTTCGACGGGGCAACCTGTCAAACCGGCGACAATCCTGTTTCTTGATATTCAAGAAAACCCGTCAGCTCGCGCTGGCGGGTTTTCTATTTTTACCGCCCCACCACCTTCGCCCGAAGACCTCTGTCGAGCATCAGCGAAATTTCCCTACTTTCCTGCAAGGCGCATGAGACTGTCGCGACAGACCCTGCATACATCCGTCACCGAGTCGGAACTCGTGACGAGATGATGCGGCGCCAGAGTGGGCGCTGACAGAATGGCGAGCCTGAACAATGAGGGAGAATCAGGATGAGTATGCGTGGACGTATTGCGGCGGGGGTATTGGTGGCGGCGCTTCCGCTGACGGTGATGGCTCAGGACGTAGAGCTTGAGGTGAGCGTCGAAAATCTCTCACCGACGAACAGCATTTCGTTCGCTCCGCTTCGGATCGGTTTCAACAACGGAACATTCGATTCGTTCAACAACGGCGAAGCGGCAGGTCAGCCAATCATCTCGGTGGCTGAGGGTGGTACCGGTGTCGACTGGTTCCCAGCATTCAGCGCCGCCGACCCGACGGCGACACTGGGCACGGTTGCTCCGAATCCTCCGGGCCCATTGCTTCCCGGTGGTACGGGAACGGGCGTCTTTACGGTCGACTCCTCCGTGAATCAGTATTTCACCTTCGCGTCGATGGTCGTGCCGAGCAACGACTACTTCATCGGCAATGACAACCCGCTGGCGTACGACCTGTTCGACGACAATGGCGACCTGATCATCAGCGAGATCACGCTGACGGCCAGCGACATCTGGGATGCCGGTTCGGAAGTGGACGGCGTTTTTGGGGCTGCGTTCCTGCAGGGCTCTTCGAACGACGATCGCATTGCCGAAGACAGTGTTGTGGAGTTCGATTTCGCGGATCTGAACGTGTTCAACGGCTCGACCACCGCGGCCGGTTATGTGTTTGACAGCCAGTTGGCGTCGGACACGGACATCTATCGGATTTCGTTCACCGTCGTGCCCGAGCCGGCGACGGCGATGCTGCTTTGCACCGCCGGCGTTTTCGTGCTCCGCAGACGTCGCTAAGTACAAGCCTCCATCAGTGCTGCAGACACGCGACCGGTGGTCGGGACAACGTTCCGACCGCCGGTTTGTTTTTGTCGCCAGGCACACGCCGCCAACCAAATTCACCGCCCCACCACCACTGCTTGCAGGCAAACCGCCACGTTGCGATAATGGCGTTTTGGCGTTGCTTTGGAAGGGGTGCTCATCATGCCGAAACGCGGAACCAAAGTCGAAGATCTCGCCAGGGAACTCGGCATCACGTCGCGTGAGTTGATTGATCGTGGCCGGGCTGAGGGCATCGACATTCAGAACCGCATCACCAAGCTCACGCTTGAACAGGCCCAGCGTATGCGCGCCTGCATCGCGCCCGGAGCATCGGACACCGAGCAATCACCAACGTCCGATTGACACGTGATCGCACTGCCGAATTTCGGTCCGGCGTCACACACTTCTGATCGTTTTCTGTGGCACACGAAAAGTTGTAGATGGACACTCTGTGCCGCTCTACTATGGCCTGACGCAAGTGCGTCGTGCGACGCAAGTGTCACGCACCGTCGTTCGACGCAACACCTCTTCAAGTCGCCTTGCCATCAGAAGGGAGCAGACCCATGCTGCGCGCTTCAATTCTGCGAACTGCCATTTCCCTGTCAGCCTCCACGGCGATCTGCATGTGTGTGACCGGATGCCCGGCGCCACAAACCGTTGGCGATGGTTCATTGAACGTCGCGCGGGAACTTGAAGAGGCGGACGTGGTCAAACTCGTTGACGGGGTTCTGTACGCAGCCAATCCCTATTCCGGTCTGCGGTTGATTGACGTCCGCGACATCGATGCGCCTTCCCTTGCGGGCAGCCTGGAACTCGGTGGTCGCGCGGTCGAGCTGCTCATTCGTGACGATCTGGCTTACATCGTGACGACGGCGGATTTCTTTGACTGTGCGGGCGATCCGGTCGGATTCTCATCACAGGAGTTTGCGGCTGAAATCACCCCGGACTTCGACGGCAGCCGACTCTGGATCGTCGACATTTCAGACAGCGCCGCCCCGCAACTCGTCAGCCAACTCGACATCGTCGGATTTGTTCGGGAAGCCCGCCGGGTCGACAACGTTCTCTACCTGACCGGTGTGCTGACCCTCGACGAGGCCGACGAGCAGAATGGTGATGGTGGTGGAAATGATGATGGCGAAGGGGACGATGAGCCGGCCGGTGTGTTCATCGACTCCATCAGCATCGCCGATTCCAGTGCCCCGGCGTTCATTGATTCTGAATCATTCGAGGGTGAAGACTACGACATCGCCGCGTCGCCCAACGGCATGGCCGTCCTTGGCCCGGACCCCACGCTGGCCGAGACGTCCGTCATGACGTACGTGGACATTCGTGATCCAGCTGGCGACCTTGTCGTCGGCGACACGTTCCGGGTGCCGGGGTTCATCGCGGATACCTCCGTGGTCAACATCGTGGGGGATACGCTTTTCGTGGTCACTGGCGAATCGAGCCTCAGTCGATTCTCGTTCCGCAACCCCGTGCTCTACGTTTATGACATCTCGAATCCGGCCGACGTCGAACGCATGACGCGTTTTCCGTTCGATACCTTTGGCGAAGTCAATTCGATTCAATACAGCGATGATCGGGTGTTCATCGCGACGTCGTCCTCGCGCGATCCGCTGTTCATCGTCGATGTCCAGGATCCCAGCAACCCGGTTGTCGGCGCGCAACTGGAATCGCCGGGACAGGACACATTTCTGTTTCCACTGCAGGATCGGCTGTTGACCATCGGGTTTGAGTCGTCTTTCGGCGGACGCCCCGTTGCATCCCTATTTGACATCTCGCCACTCGACAACGCCCGCCGCATGTCAATCATTGAACTCGACGGTACGGATAGTCTGGAACCCATCTCGGTCTTCTTCGATGTGGCATCGACACGATGGATCGATGATGGCCGATTGGCGGTGATGCCGACGGCTTACTTCGATGATGCCCAAAACGCGTTCGTCGAACAGGTCCGGCTGATCTCGGTTGGGACGCGCCTGACAGAGCATGTCGGAATTTCGCACCGTGGATACGCCAACGCCTTCGACATGCTCAACGAACGACTCTGGCTGCTCTCGGATCTGTCATTCCAGACGATCAACATAGACGATCTGGACAATCCGATCTCGGTCGCCCGTCTCGACGACCTTGGCCCCAATGATCAGGATCTGCTGGACGCAGGTCTGACACAGTGCGTCCTGTCAGCCGCAACCGAGGGTCGCCGTTCGTTTCTCGCTGCGCCCTGTGGCATTCTGGGGATCATTCCGGTTGGCATGATGGTGCTCGGTTTGATGCAATTCCGACTCCTCTGCCGCCGCGGCAGACATCGGTGAGCCGAGGATTATCCACGCGGAAGGTTGACCATCCATCCGCCGATTGTACGCTGACGACGTGAACATCAGGCTATTGATCTTTGCAAAGTTTCCTTCGCCGGGTCAGGTGATGACGCGTCTCAGTCCGACGGTTGATCCGGAGGACGCGGCGCGGATTCAGCGGGCGTGCATCCGCATGCTCTGCGAGCGCTCGTTTCGCGGTTGGCCTGTGCGTCCGACCCTTGTCATCTCACCGGACGATGCGGAAGAGTCGTTCCGTGAGTGTGTTGGTCCGTACGTGCCGCTGACGCCGCAGGGCGATGGCGATCTGGGCGCGCGATTGGCTCGGGTCTGCAAGGCACAGTTTGATGCGGGCGACAAGGAAGTGCTGGTCATCGGCACGGACAGTCCGACGATGCCCTATGACACCCCGAAGCTCGTTAAGGAAAAACTCGCCAAGTCGGACGTGGTCGTCGGGCCGACCGAGGACGGGGGTTACTACTGCCTCGGGATGAGAAAGTTCGACGAGCGGCTGTTCGCAGACGTCGACTGGGGCAGCGACAAGGTGTTCGAACAGACCGTCGCAAACGCGAAGAAGTGCAAACTGAAGCTCGACACGCTTCCGGAATGGTACGACCTCGATCGTCCTGAGGACATCCAACGCAGCATCGACGACATCGTCAAGGCCAACCATCGCGATGACTTCGAACTGCGTCGCGTGCTGGAAGACGTGGCAGGCAAAATGGCGACAGCGGGCAAGAAGAAGAAAGCGAAGGCATCGTCATGAGCACGCTTGCATCCCAACTTGCACCGTTTCTCGATGCGGTGGCTGCCAGGACGGCTACGCCGGGAGGTGGTGCTGTGGCAGCCGGGGCGGGCGCGATGGCATGTGCGATGGCACGGATGGTGGCCATCTACTCGGTCGGCGACAGCGATGATGCCGAGACAGCCGCCCTGCCGGAGCAGCTCGAACGGGCCGACCATCTGCTGCGTCGATTGGCTGACGAGGATGCGACGGCTTACCTCGCCCTCACCGAAGCCATGAAGAAACTCAAGGCCGATCCTTCGGCAAAGGATGCATACGACCTGGCGGTCGGCGTGGCAGCGGCAGTGCCGATGGAGATCGCTGCGGCTGCGGGTCAATCGCTTGATCTCATGCGCCGCCTGGTGCCGGTCGCGTCGAAGTACATGGTGTCGGACCTTGGTGTGGCGGCTGTGCTGGCGGAGGCGGCGGTGCGGGCGGCCGGGTACATGGTCCGTGCCAATACGGTGATTATGGAAAATCCGGACGTCCGACGCGACACGGAGCAGGCATTTGACGCCTTGGCCACCAAGGCGACCGAGCGATTGTCGGCCATCCAATCCGCCCTTTCAGCGCGGGGCTGACCGCCCTGCCGCGGCTCGCACACCTGAGCAAACTTCAGCCCCCCACTGCTGCCCGCCGATATTGCTGGCGTATGGGCAACGAATCCCGCCATCTGGATATCCGCGTCGGCGGTGACGAAACGCCGTCCGATGAGTCCGCGTCCCGCCGCTGGCTGGGCATCCACTTCGAATGCTGCAACGTGTATGCCCGCGTCTGGCGAAACAGCACCGGGACCGCCTACGTCGGCTTCTGCCCCCACTGCACGAAACAGGTTCGGCTGCCCATCGGCCCCGGCGGGACCGACGCGCGGTTTTTCTCGGCCAGATAACCTGCTCACGCTATTCCCTTCCTGCATCTTGAGGCTCATACATCGCCCGTTCGCCCAAAACCCGGATTTCAAGGGAACGCATGATTGCTTCGAACTCTTCGGTTTCGAGGACACCGGTTAGTCCGCTCGCGTATCCGACGATTCGCCCGAATTCATCACTCCTTGAGAATGCGACAATACAGGCAACGTCGTCGCCGCAATCCCAGGCCGGATGAATCCCTTCAACATAAACGTAATCGTCTACGTACGCCGTTGAACCAGGGATTAAACTCTGCTTCAAGAAATCTGGGAACAGCATTCCGAAGGCTGCGATCCATGCCAAAAGCATGGCCGTCCAAGCAGCAATACGCACTTCAGAACGACCTACTCGCACGAGCAAGCACAGCGACGAAATCACGAGTGCAACTGCGAAAGCTGGAAAGACATGATCCCGTACAAACCAATGCAGGGATGTACGACCTTGAATCCGATCTTTCTCGCTGTACGGGCTGAGCGACGAGATCGCACCTCGGCGTGCTGTTCCAACGTCCATCGGTATCGGCCCCTCGGACTTCCCCGCCTGAAGATGCCGTTCGGTCAGCACGTACTTCAGGTTTGAGCGAGCTATATTGCGGAATGATGTCTCGCGATAGCCCCTAGTCTGCGCGAAATGCACGTACAGGAGCAAGATCGCGATCAGCCATGCGGTTATCGCAATTGCCAATCGGACCTTGAAATAGGACTCAGGGTTCCTTGACAGCTTCATCGATGAAAACCATCTGTCAAAAGAATGTACGCCTCGAAGCAATCTTGCCAAGCCCGGAGGGACCGACGCGCTGTTTTTCAGCGATCGATAGCAGGGATTGACGCGTCCTGATCATCATCCACACCGTCTAGTAGTCCCTGTGGCTTGGCGGCCTTGCGTAGTTCGTCATCTGTCATCAGTGTTACGTGTCCGGAAGCGAATCCCACTGCGCGCAACTCATCGGAACATGATCGACAGCACACGTCATTCATCCAAGCGTCGAACGGCGCATTCACCGAGAAACATATCGACCGCCCCCTCAAGCCCCTGTGGAATCGCGGCCTTTCTCAACTCCTCGTCCGTGAGATTCCGAACCACTCCGTTCAGGAAGCCGACAGTGCGAGTCTTTCCGCGGACACCGTGATTTCGAGCAAATGCGACAATGATGCCATCTCGGGCCTGATCGGGCGCCGAGAAGTTGACGCCATTAACGTACACGTAGTCACTCAAATACGCTCGATCGGCATCGCGCCCGCCGAAACTTCGGGCTTCAATGACGCAAAAAGCCATCACGCCGAGAACAAGGCTCATGAGTGCGCAACCGCTCAGCATTCGCACGACGCCCGGTACCTTCAAGTAGAGCAAGAACATCGCAGACAGCAGGAAGATATGACCGACGGCCCAAACGCCGAACTTGCGACGGATCCCTAGGCACCATATGCGCACTTTCGCGCGGTTCTGATTGGCATACGGACTGAATGTCGCCCTTGCAACGACAGCGACAGCGCTGGGATCGATGACGTTCGCGTCAGCCCGCTCGGGCAGAATTTGGTGCCAATAGCCGATTATCGCGCGGAGATTGTGCTGTTCGTAAATCTCCTCGGCATACGCAATGCATTCCGTTCCAAGTGAAAGGGCAATAGAGTTGAAGAACATCATGATCAGAAACAGCAACCAACCTAGTGCAGTACGGCCCAAAGAGTGTTGGGGATTGAACCAGATTAGCGCCGCCTGCTCGTCCGATGAGTAGGTCGATACTCGATCAGGATCGTATGCCACACCACACTCTGGACAGCGTGGGACGGTTTGGCCTCTTAGGTCGTATTGGCAGTTGCGACAGTACATGTTGGCACCTGCCAACTGTACGTCCTTCAATCGGTGTCGGGCCGAGCGAAATCACAATTGCGATGGGCGTGGCGACGCCGTCAGCCGCGCACAAAAAAACCGGGCCGCCCGCATGAACAACGGACAGCCCGGTTGGATTTTCCAAGAATCGCTGCTGCGATCTAGCGACGACGACGCGAAACAACCATCGCGCCCATCGCCAGCAGACCGAGCGTGGCTGGCTCGGGAACCTGATACAGAGCGATGTTGTCAACCAACTCGCCGAATTCCTCGAGGTCAGCAACATTGATGCGGCCAATGGCCACGTCCGAAATCACGCCGACAAAGCTGCCAGACGTGCTGACGCCCGACACCACATCCTGGAGGATTTGAATGCCATCGACATCAAAAACGGTTACCTGTACATCGCCGACGGCACCGTTGGAGAACAAATCAAGCGAGACAGCCGTCTTGTCGCCGTCAGGGAACAACAGGTCAGTGCTCTCGGTAAACGTGTTCGCACCGACGACGTGGCTTGTCTGACCGGGGAGAAAGTTCGGGCCGAGCACGATCAGGCCACCACCACCAGCAATGTCAAACGGATCGGAACCGAAGACGTTCGACTGCAGTTGAAGGTTGGAGTTCACCAAGCCATTTTCAAAACCTACACCGTTGAAATCCAGGTTTGCAACGCCGGCCTGAAGCGGATCAGCCAAGGGACCTGCCAACGGACCGGGTGCCCCCGGAACCGGGAACGTCGTGGCGTTCTCGAAATCCTCAACACCCTTCAGGATTTTGCCAGCATCGTTGATCGCGGTATCAAAATCGTTCGAATTCTGGAACAGGCTCGCCTGAGACCCGGCCATCGCAGGTACTGCAAATGCTGCTACCGCCAGCAAGCACGCAAACTTCTTCATCATCATTCTCCTCCGATTCGTGCGTTCTCGAGCAATCACCTCGCCAGCCGTTCACAGGACCGACATCAGTGATCGACGATTGACCCAATGTGTCGCCGTGAGCCCATCATTCACGGCAGAAAAAAAGAGAGAGCACACCCATACCGCGGGTGCAGCTCTCTCTCTTGATTGACTCGATACAAGGATGGACGTACGTCCCGCCCTTCCTGATTCTTCAAGATTACCGATTTCCCCATGTCGCGTCAACGGGGAAGGCACGATCTCGCCGCTCCGTCCTCGAATCGCGAGCAGGAATCGACAAATTACAGCCCAGTTTTAATCGCAACTGTGTATCGTTGGCACACCGCGAAGTTCACCTATACTTAATTCGTTCTTGCAGAGTCGTTTACACCCTGGCATCGGACGCGTCATGCCTGAAGACCCGATAAGCGACACCCTCAAAGATCTCAAAGCGCAGGCTGCGTGGCTTGAGGAAGAGTTAAGCGACCTGGTGCGTCGCATCGAAGCGGTGGAATCGGGCACGGCTGATGAAGCCTCGGAAATCGAGGACGTTCCCCCTGCCGTCCCTGTGGCTGAATCGGTCGACATTCCCCCAACCACGGCGTCGGCACCATCCGAGCCGTCAACTCCGACCGACTCGGAACCCCCACCTATCCCACGCGAGACACGGCACGAGGCATTCCGGCAGATCATCGATCGGTCCGCGAAGCCTGCCACCGAGTCGACGTCATCGATCCAGTGGGAGCAACTGATCGGTCAGAATCTTCTGAACCGGGTCGGCGCAGTCGTGCTCCTCTTGTCGGCCGTGTTCTTCGTAAAGTATGCCTTCGATCAGGGTTGGCTGAGTCCGGCGGCGCGTGTCGGCATCGGTGGATTGGCCGGTGCGGCGTTGATCATTGTCGGCGAAGTGTACCTGAAGAAATCGATGCGTGTCTTTGCCGGTGGTCTGCTGGGATGCGGCATCGGCATTTGTTATGTGGCTGCGTTCGGGGCGTACAATTTCTACGGTCTGATTTCTCCACCTGCAGCGATGATTCTGTATACCGCCGTGACGGTCGTCACAATCGTGGTGTCGGTGCATGCGCGGATGCAACCGGTGGCGATGCTCGCTGTACTTGGTGGCTTTGGGACGCCGATTGCGCTGAGGTCGGAGATCGATCAACAGGTCGCGTTGATGACCTACATACTGCTGCTGAACACGGGCCTTCTGGTCTGCGCCCATCTGCGGCGTTGGGATGTGATTCTCGGTTTGTCGTGGGTGGGAACCGTTGGCTTGTTCGCTGGCTGGTGGCTGGCCCACCACGACACTTCTTCCGCGTGGCGAACGGCAGGGTTTGTGCTTGCGTTTTACGTGCAGTTTCACGCGGCGATTCTGTTCGGACTTCGGCGGTGTGCGATTGTCGTTGCACACCTCGGAAGCCTGCTGATTACCCTGGGGAACGGGGTATTCTTTGCGACCATCTACATTCTCCTGAGACGCGAGATTCCGGATTGGCTGGGCCTGTTCGCCGTGGTCGCGGGCGCGTCGCAGTGGTTGCTTGCCTGGCGCGTCTGCCCGAAGGATGGGGTGGCCGAGCGATCCAATCATGCGTTGTGGCATGGTGGTGCGGGGATGCTGTCGTTGGCAGCGCCGATTCAGTTTGATCGCTACCTGGTCTCACTAGCGTGGGCCTTGCAATCGGCGGTGACGTTCTACTTCTGCCGGCGATCGTGGCGGGGCTGGCTGCGACTGAAGGGCGGCGGCGTGTTCGCGGCGGCGTTGATGCACTTCATTCTGTTTGACATCCGTGACGCGGCGTTGACGAAACAGGTCGCTCAGTTCGGGTTTGCGAACTTCTCGTGGATCATCGCCATTGGTGTGGTGATTGGCATCGCGGCCTACATCGGCGCGGCCGCCTTGGCCGTGGGTCGGGCGGAAGCGAAGCGCGATCGCCCCATCGCCGGGACACTCATCACGGTCGGCACGATACTGATCATGGGTGTTTGTGCGTGGCAGCTTGATGCGTATCTGGCTACCTGGACATGGTTGGCGTTGGGCTTGGGCTGGCGTTTGGTGGCGCGGCGGCACACAGAGGTGGCTGCGGTCTGCCTTCTGATCGGACTTGCCGCGCTGGTGAAATTCTGTGTGTACGACACGATTACGATCGCGACCACGACACACATGGCTGGCATCTCCGGAATCCTGTTCAATCGTGCGGTTTTCACGGGTGTTCTCGTTTCAGTGTACCTCGCATCGAGCCGCAACCTCGCAAGTGTCGGTATCACGCAGGCCATGGTCCCGAAGTACTTTCTGACGCTTTGCGCTCTGCTGTGCGTCACGTGGACCGGTACATTCGAGACCATTCGCTGCCTGCGGTATGAACCTCCCGGCTGGCTGACCGATCCAATGGGTGTGATGGGGGTTGCGATCACCCTCTTCTGGATCGCCAACGCTGCGGTGCTCTGGTGGTTTTCGTCGCGCGCGCGTCCCGCGCTCACTGGTTACGCGCTTGTGATGACATTCGTGATCGCCATCAAGTACGTGATGTTCGATGCCCTCGGTGAAGCCATGACCGGGCAATGGGGCAAATTGAGCGGCCTGTGCACGAATCGTGTGTTTGTCACCGGCATCGTCCTGATTGGCATAGCGTTGTTTGCGTGTCGTCGATTCAAGTCGCTGGTCGATGTCGGCCGAACGCGCATCCTGGAGCCGGTGCATTTGAGCGCCCTCTTCGCCACGACCGCCCTGCTGATGACGTGGACACCGACGTACGAATTGGCACGTGCGTTTCGATTCGAACCGATTCGCTCGTTGTTCTCCAATCCGACCTTCGCGATGCATGTGGCCATCTCGGTGTTCTGGTCGATCAGCGCGATGGTGCTGGTCATCGTGGGGATGCGCTACCATCGGGCTGAGCTGCGATACATCGGCATTGGGTTGTTCGGACTGACGGTTGCGAAGGTGCTCCGATTTGACATCTGGCACATTGCAACGATCTACCGCATCCTCTCCTGCCTTGTGCTTGGCGTTCTGCTGCTGTTCGCGTCGCTTCAATATCAGCGGCGTGCGATGCGGCCTGACTCCACCTGACATGTCTCGAGAAACGCTGCTATAATCCGCCTCCACGCACACACGAACGGAGGCGATGCGTTGATTTCACGATGGCTATATGGTGCAAATCTTGAGACCTGGGTACTGCTGACGGAGATCATCCTTGCGGGGTTGATGGTCGTCGGGTCCGGGGCAAGACTCAGCATTCTGGCAGACAAAGTGGCTGAGAAGTATGGGCTTGGCGGTGCATGGGTTGGTGCGCTGCTGTTGGCCACGGTCACGTCCCTGCCGGAAGTTGTCAGCGGTTGCACAGCGGTCGCCATCGGCCAACCGAACATGGCGTTTGCGGCCATTTACGGTAGCTGCAGCTTCAACATCGTGCTGATCGTGCTCTTCAATGCGTTCGTCGGCGGCGGGTCGATTCTGCACGGCAAGGGGCGGAACCACGCATTGAGCAGTTCGTTCGGCATCGTGCTGATCACAACGTCGCTTGGCGGGATTGCGCTGGTCGGCAAGTTCACCGGTCAGCCAACCAAGATCGGCGTTGTTGAATTGGTCGTGGCTGGTCTGATCGCGCTGAGCTATCCCACGTGCATGCGGATGGTGTTCAAAACGGAAAAGGACCTCGCGCTCGAATCAGATTCGATGACTCCGGTTTCCAGCAAAGAGAAGCTCATTCCAAAGGTCGTCATCTATTCGATGATTCTGGTCGCATCGGCATGGTGGATGGCGCGAACGGGCGACGTGCTGGCGGAGCATCCGATCGAACTCATCGGCGGCCCGCTGGGCGCGACCTTTGTGGGTGTGCTCTTTCTGGCGATCGCGACGTCGCTGCCGGAAATCGTGACGGGATTGTCCGCGGTGCGGCTTGGCAATCTCGACATGGCGTTGGGCAATATCTTCGGCAGCAACATGTTCAACATCTTTGTGTTTCCGATGCTGAAGGTCACCTCGCTGGTCTCGGGGCAGGAGACGTTGATGGGCGGTGAGAACTTCAACGTGATGCAGAATCTCTTTGCGGGCATGCTGCCGATACTGCTGACCGCGGTGGTGGTTGGCGGACTGAGTTTCCGCACCGAGCGGACGTTCCTGCGGCGGATCGGCGTAGACTCCGGTCTCATCGCCGCGATCTATATCATCGGCATGATCATGCTGCTCGGATCTTGATCGAGACGCAACGCTTACGGTCGGTCGTCCAAAGGACTTGCCGCGACGCCCCACTCAAGCGTGCTCAGGATTCCATTGATGAGCTGGCGATACCGGAACAGATCGAGCGGTGTGATCTCACCGTCACGGTTCGTGTCTGCGTAGTCGGTGGCGATGCCCTGCGTCGGTTCGAATGACTCGTTGACGATTTGCCTGTACACGAAGAGATCCAACGGCTCGACGGACCCGCTTTGATCGATGTCTCCCGGCAGGAATCCGATGTCGACGCGATCGGGTTCATCGGCAGGACCGAGGTTGCCCATGTTCTCGATCGCGTTTCCATCCATGTCCTCGACGACGGCTTGAATGGTCGTCCATGCCATCGTCGGGAACGGCGTGTCGAAGGTGATGCGAATCAGCGGGTTTTCCGAATCGTCCACGGCCGCGATGTTGGGCGGTGTGCCGAGCGTGGACGTCACGACGAACGCGTTTGCGGCCAACGCCCCACCGCCGACTGCGCGAACGGCCTCAGAGAACAGAATCGTGATCTCATCGATCGACTCGGTGACGGCCACGCCGTCGAGCGTCTCCTGTCTTGGATCGACAAAACCGCTATGTGGTCGCGTCTCGCCGATGAGTCCGAAATCGTGCACGATCTCCGGGGGCAGGCCCGCGGCTCCATAGACGGCTCGGGCCGTACGGTCTGTCCCGGTGGTCATGGGGACGAGTACGGGGTTTTCACCGGAGAAGAACTGATCGTCGAGTTCCCAGTGGGTGAACGGTTCGCCCGATGGCGCAAATGCGAATGCATCAAGCGATACCTCGTCGCCCTCGTTGACGGCAAGGTCGTACGGCGCGGGAAAAAAGCCCGTCCCCGAGTCGATCAACGCACCGCCTGGCGTGGATGTGACGGTCAGCGTACGCAGGGTGTCATCCTCGGCGCAGCGGACGACCGCGCGGATGATCCAGTCGCCCGAAACGCCGAGCGAGCAGGCATCGTGCCATCCGGGTGCGACCTCTCCACCGGGAAGGACGAAGACCATGTTCTTGCCGGGCTGACAACCGCTGTCATCGGAACCCAAAGTCCCGACGAACGGATTGTTGACGTTGTCTTCACCGAATTCGATTCCAACGCTGAACTTGCCTTCCTGCACAATGATTTCACCGGGCAGCGGCTCGAGATCGAACTCATTCAGCCCGCCGTCGATCAGTTGTGGACCTTCGCCTTGGCCGATGATGACGCCTGGATCGGGAAACGAATCACCGTCCCACACCCAGACGTTCTCACCAAGCACGGCCGGTGCGCCACCAAGCAACGATTGCCAGAACACCTGGACGCGCAGAACCTCGATCGGATACCAGTCTTCGGGAGCTTCTAATTGGACGGCAGCGATTTCGCCCGCGACGAAGCATGAGCACAAAGCGACGGTGCAGCCGGGCACGCAATCGTCGTTGAGGATTTCCTCTTCACCGGTGCATGGCTGCCCCATCGCGACCGATGACCATCCCATCGCACCAAACCAACTCAGTGCGACCAGCAAGACAAGCGACTTCTTCATGGCTCCCGACTCCGACATTGCTCGTCCGGTATCGACCACGACTCCGGTGTGAGCAGCCAACGTGAATGATTTCGATGAGTCCGATAATCAAGGCGGGCCTGCTGCGCGTCGTCGGTGCGATCGCGCGTCCCGCAATGCATTCTTGCGGTTTGGCAGGCGCGATTCAACCGGAAGCCGAGAAAAGGCGGATTGCTTCACTCAATTGTGGGCGTTTGTGCGGACCACAACGGTCAAACCGAGGCGACGCGGATCATCCGGTGGCGGAATCCAACTCGCCAAGACGCTTCTTGATGCGATCCTTGTAGGCGTCGTCGGCTCCATCGTTGATGAGGTTCATCGCACTTTCGAGCAGGTCTTTGGCTTTGCCGTTGTCACCGCTGCGTCGATACGCTTCGGCCAGATGGTAGATGGACGGAATGAACCGCGGATTGGTTTCGAGGACGCCGGTAAGGATGGCGATGGCTTCACGGAAATCACCCAACTGCACGAGTGTCCAGCCAAGCGTGTCTCGGACGGTGGCTGCTCCGAAGAGGAGCGCCGCGCGGCGCGCGTAGGGAACGGCTTCGCTCGGCTTGCTCAGCTTGTCGGACAGCAGATAGGCGAGATTGTTGAGGCCGATGACATTGCGTCCGTCGATTTCAAGCAGTTGCTCATACGCCTGCTGCGCGCCGGCCCAGTTTTCCTGCATTTCGTGGACATTGCCGATGCCGGCGAGCAAGGTCGTCTTCTCGAGATCGGTGTCGGCGGTCTGCAGGAGCGACTGCATGGTGGCCAATGCTTCGGAGTATTGTTCGCTCCGCGTCATGAGCTGCGATGCAACGTGCTTGGCTGCACGTCCGAGTTGTGGCGGATCGGCTTGATTGAATGTGGCGACGGCGTTCTCGATTCCGAATGTGTCGACAATTGTGTTGATCAGCGCATTGATGAGCGCGGCGTCCCTGAAGTTGGCTTCGTCGAACGCCTTGAGCATCTCCACGACGGCGTCGTCGTTTCGCCCCTTCTTTGCGAGCAGTTCGCCGTAACGCATGCGTGTGTAGGGGCCTCGCCGGTCGGTTGGAATCGTTGATTCGTAGTAGTCGATCCCCTCGTCGATTCGCTCATGCTCGGCAAAAGCGGCCAACAGCGCTGCCGAATAGCGCGATGCGTGGTTGCTCATCTCGGCGGCGCGGCGATAGTCATTGATCGCAGCCTGTGCATCGCCGAGTTCGTTGCGCACATCCGCACGACTCTTTACCCACACCGGCTGATTGGGATATCGATTGGCTGCACTGGTGCAGATACGAATGGCGTCACCGTATCGCTCATGCTCATAGTAAAGCTGCACAAGGTGACTGGCGACGGTTGTCGCTCCCGGGTCATCACGAAGAATGGACTCCAGCTCGGAATAGGCGCTGTTGAGTTCGTTGACCAACGCGTATGCGTCGGCCAGCAAAACGCGCGATTCGTAATTTCGATGCTTGGGATCATTGCTGCGAATCTGCTCGAGTTCCTGTATCGCGCGTGGCCAACGACCCTGTGCACCGTAAAGACGTGCTCGCTGCAGCTTGGCGTTGAGGTTTAGCGGGAATCGATCAAGGAAACGGTCGAGGTGGGAAATGGCTTCATCGATGTCGCCGAGGACGGTGTTGAGGTTGCTTTGCAAAAGTAGTCCATTCGGGTCATCGGGGAACTTCGAGGTGTACTCTGCGATCGCTTCGCGTGCGGCTTCGTTGTCCGATGCGCGGAAGTGAATTTCGATACGATCACGTCGCATGCGTGCGGAATGTTCGGGAGCGTCCTTGTCTGCCAATTCGATCGCGCGATCGTACCAGCGGACGGCATCGTCGTACTCCTTGGCGCGTTTGAAGAAGACGGCGAATGCGGAGGCCACATCGGGCGTGACACAGAGCTCCGACGCCTCGGTCAACACCGCTTCTGCTTCCTGACTGCGACCGAGCACAAAGAAATGCTCCGCCAGCAACAGCGTCGCATCCGCTTTGTCGCAGTCGGATTCCTTTTCACCGATGAATGCACGCAACGCCGCTTCCGCCCGGTCGACCCGGTCGTTATCGCGGAAGAACGTTGCCGCGGTCAAAACCATGCCACCAGACTTCCCGTCGTCGGCAAGAATGACTTCGTGGCATTCGGCGGCCTTGTCGGGTTGTCCGGTCTGGGCGTAGAGGCTCGCCAGATCAAACAAGTTCTGGAGGTTTCCCGGTTCCTGGGCACGGATTTTCTCACGACGCTCGATTGCCTCAAAAGGTGTCGATTTCTCTTTCAGCACAAGCATCCGTTTCTGCACCCACGGATCGTTTGGAATAAGCTCTTCGCATTTCTGAAGAGCCGACGCATAACGCTCATTGTCGCCACGCTGCAACGCGACGACGGCAACGCCCTTATGGGCCTTGCCGATGTTCGGATTCGATTCCAACGCCTGCTCGAAGAAGCCCTCTGCTTCGAATGGTCTTGGCGGATCAAGCAACATGTGCGTCTGACCGAGGAGTGTCAGCAGATTGGCGTTGGTTGGCTGTTTTTCAAGGGCGAGCTTGAAGGAGTCGACGGCACGCTCGATCTCATTTCGGCCCATGTAGGCTCGACCTCGGAAGATCAACCCGTCCGCACCATCAAGATTGCGCGTGACAGCCTCTTCGACAACGGCATCGATCCGATCAAGGTCATTGCGTGCGACGGCCAGCGTGAAGAGTCTCTCGACAACGTCGCGTTCAAAACGACGCGCCGACAGAACATCGAGCTTTGTCGAACCGCTTCGAATCGCATCCAACGCCCCCTCAAGATGACTGCCATACTCGGCATCATTGCCCATCTTCTGGTAGGACATCGCCAATCGATAGTTGCGCTCAAACGGATCGTCGATCGACTCCAGCACCGCGACTCTGCGTGCCTGCTTTGTGGCGTCGTCCATCGACGTATCCATGTCGATCGCCAGCATGCGGAACTCGGTGACCTCCGGCTCTGCTGCAACGGCACGATCGATCAACGCACGTTTTCCGGCATCGTCGTTCTGCTTGTCCAGCACGGCAAGGGCCGCGCGCACAAACGGCAAGCTTCCCGGATTCTCTTCAAGCGTGGGTTTCAGGCGCGCCATCGATTCGTCGTACTTGCCCGCGTCGTACAGACGTTGGGCCTCCTTGAGAATGGTCTGTGGCGAGTCTGCAAAGTGCCGACGGCGGATCAGGTCGGCCAATTCCTGCTGTCCCAGTTCAGCATAGGCATCCATGCGAATTTGCTGGGCCTCAAGCGTATTGGGAGCGCGGCGAAGAACCTGGTCGGCAGCATCGACGGCGGCAGCGTATTCCTTCGTGGCGAGCAATACCTTGCCCAGCGTCAGGTAGCAGGATAATCCGGCACCGGGGTCGGCGATGGCGCTCGTGATCGCTTCCTTGGCTGCTCCCGGTTGGTTGTTGCGCAGGAGCAGCTCTGCCAGCATTTTGTCGTTCTTCCAGTCCGGTTTTCCAAATGCTTCACGCGCATTTTGCAGATACTCGATGGCTTCAAGCTCGCGCCCCTGGGCGAAGCAGATCTTTCCGATCACGTGCAACGCTGGTCCCCGATCGGGCAATTCCGCCTGGGCCATTTCCGCCAGTACTTCGGCTTCGGTAACTGCCGCTTTGTAATCCGCCGAGTTCGAGTCGAAGGACTGGGCGTGAGCAAGGGATTCCTCGGCCGCCTTCAACTCGAGCATGTAGAGCGCACCTTTGGCTTGGTGACGCTTGATCCCGGTTCGCACGATGTCCTTGTCGATGCGGCTTTTGCAGATCGCGACGGCTTCATCATGCTTGCCTTCGTACGCCCGCAACTCGGCCAACAGCATGTACTGCATGAAACCCTTCTCATTGATGTCGATGCTTTCCTGCAGCAGCTTTGTGGCATTTTCGTAGTAGGTTTTGGCGTCGGGATTGTCCTTGTCACTGCGAATTTCGAACCAGCGCCCGATCCAGTACTTGGCGAACTGTGCCTTGGCCGTCGCGAGATCCTCAGACTCCGTCCCAGCAAGCTGTACGGCGTCTGCATACTGCTGTTCGGCTTCGTCGTAACGCTCATTCAGCGCGAGAAACTGGGCGAGAGAGTAGCGAACACGGGACGCTTCCTCTCCCGCTTGCTGCTGTGACGCAACCAGTCGTTTGAGAAGGGTCTCCGCCTCGTCGGGCTGGTCATCCTCCTTCAGCCACCAGACCAACGCGAGACTGTAGTCCACCTCGTCCGGCGCGAGCGCGGCTGCCCGTCGAACCATTCGAATGCCTTCGTCACGATTTCCACCGTCCGCTTCGGGCAGATTGACCAACGCCGATCCGAGGCCATAGAGCGCGTTGGCATTTTCATCCTGACCGTCGACAGCAAGCAACGATTCGGCACTTTTCTTAACGCGCAACCAGATGCTGGTCAGGTTGTAGATGTTTGAAATTTCCAGGTGCAGATTGAGCAGCTTTTCGTGCCCCTCGACAAGCGCGGGCGCATTGGTGATGGCGAAGTTCCACGCCTTGGCAGCATCATCTTCATTGCCCTCAGCGTAGGACATTTCACCGATGCGAACGAGGTAGATTGCATTCTCGCTGACGTTGTACGCGCGGTTGAAGAAGATGCGTGCCTGCTCATAGTCACCGGCGGCGGCGGCCTCTTCAGCACGATCGACGAATTGTTGCGGATCGTCCTGCTTGAGCGAATACACGCCATAGACGCCGACAGCGGTGAACATCATCGCGAACACCGCCGTCAACCCACCGACCACTGTCTTGTTTACCTTCTTGGCCATCTGTCAGTCTGCTCCGCCGATGTCGGCTCTTCTCAATGGATTGAATGTCGTATGGAACTTTGCCTGCTCACGCGTCCTCTGACGCGTCCGCAGCCTTCGCATCTTCAGCCTGTTCTGCCGCCTTGACCGCTTCCCAGTCTGGCCAGTGATCCTCGATCAGGATGGGCAATGCCACGGTCAACAATCGCTTTGCTGCCTCGATCGTTTCTTCGCGCGTCGGATGTGATCTTCGTCCGAAGCCAATTTCAACTTTGCTGTAGTATGCGTGTTTGTCCGCCGGGGCATTAATGGCAAGTCGTACGCCCTCACGGGTTGCGTAGAAACTCCCATTGGCATGGAAGGTGTAGACAACGGTGAACTTCTCGCTGTTGTACACCGCTGACTTCTCGAAATCGACGACGCGCACTGGCACATCCATCCGGCCGATCCGGGTATCGAGATCTAGCGTGATGTTCTTCTTGTTGGTTGCCGTGTAGCCACTACCAACGAGGCAGACGTCTGGAATATGGGGGACCGTGTCAGGATTGCCCGTATAGTAGGTCACAAACAGGCGCCCGACGCGCTCGGGATCGGACTCGGAAGCGATACGCGAATCCAGCAGCAGCCAGTCGATGTACTCGGTCGTGCCCAATTCGTTGAGAATGCTAGACTCGAGATCGCGTTCGAATGCGACTTCGTAAGGCCGCAATTTCGCCTCTGCAAGTTGAGGCAGATTCCTGCGAAGGGGAATCGCTTCCTTCCGCATCGCAACATTGGCCCATTGGGTGAGCATGGGCAATGCCACAGCGGTTCCGATAAGGAGGACGGCTGAAACGACAAACGGCGTGGTCAGAACGCCACCTCGTTGCTTTGTTGTTGACATTATTCTAACTCGCTATTCGGCAACATGTTACGGCACAGCCGATGCACAACCCCACGCGCCCGGAGCATACAACTCCGGCTATATCAGGTCAATCGACCCACTTGGCGTTCGGCATCGACACCTTTCCCAACGAAGTGCCCCAATACTTACAGACGTCGGTCAGCAGGTTTCGGTTCAGATGCGCCCGTACTTGTCCGATAACCCTCTAAATCGCCAAGACTTGCGGAGATTCGTGATGAACTGCGTCATTGTCGGCTGTGGGGGGCACGGAAGGGTTGTCCTCGACATACTGATGGCCGAGGGCGAGCACCGGGTGGTCGGTTTTCTCGATTCGAACGCGGACGTTCATGGCCGGCGTGTCGACGGTGTCCCGGTCATCGGCGACCTGATGCAACTCGAACGACTCCGTCACGAGTACGACATCGAAGCCGCCATCGTCGCGATCGGCGACAACGGCATCCGCCGGGCATTTGCCGATGCCTGCGAACGCGGCGGACTCCAACTCATTAACGCCATCCACCCATCCGCCAACATCGCACACCAGACGACCGTTGGCCGAAACGTCGTGATCGCCGCCGGCGCGTTGGTTTGCGCGCACTGCCAAATCGGTGACTCGGTGATTCTCAACACTGGCTGCATTGTCGATCACGAGACCATGATCGGGACAGCGGTGCACATTTGCCCTGGCGCTAGGCTGGCAGGCCGCGTGACTGTTGAGGCCGGTGCGTTTGTCGGCATCGGGGCGACGATCGTGCAGTCTGTTCGTATTGGTTATGAAGCCGTGATCGGTGCTGGCGCTGTGGTCATCGGAAGTGTCCAACCATTGACGACCGTCGTCGGTGTGCCGGCCAAGACCATCAAGCAGCGCGATGTCGAGGACTGGTCAAGCTGGCTGATCCCGAAACACTTCATGGACAACCCCCGACTGAAGATCGCCGAAGAAGCCGACCTGCCGACGCTGTAGGCGCACGTAGGAACGCTGCAAAACGCTCACTGAACCGCTAAACAGTTGCAGCTTCTCCGAGCATGACCGGGTTGACGAGTTGCATGGCGTCTTGGACTGCGGCTTTGCGATTGACGTACCTGCGAAACAGACCGTCGTCGATGAGTTCGTACAGTTTGACGACCTGTGATGGATGGTAGTGCTTGCGGAGGTAGAGCCGGGCGTTGGGGACGTCCCATTGGTCGACGGGGTTGAGTCGGGCGGACTCGTACTCGTGCAGCGACATGATGACGGCTTCGATGCCGGCGAGAATGGTCTTGCATCCAAGCGTGTGGGGCATCTCGTCGGCGGCGATGTCGGCGCGGGCATGGCGAATGATGGGGCCTGTGTCGATGCCTGCGTCGATCATGTGGATGGTGGCGCCGACGTATTCGGGCTGTTCGTTGACCAGTGGGTAGAAGTTGGTGGCCGTGCCGCGGTAGTAGGGACTGAGTCCGAGGTGCATGTTGATCATGCGTCCGCCGAAGGCATCGAGCAGCGGCTGTTTGATCAGGCCTGTACCGTAGACCAGCACGACGTCGACCTGTGCGGTGGTGAGAAAGTGCACGGTGTCGTGGCTGTTGAGCGTTCGCGGGTCGACGAAGCGCACGGTGCACTCGTGATGACCGGATCTGATCTGGGCATCGTGTCCGCAGAAGGCCTGTTCCTGCCGCGTTCGCTCTTCAAAATGCATCCTAAGCATCTTGGACGTGCGGATGTCGAGATTGTCCTTTTCCGTGTCGGCGGGGACGTAGCCGGTGTCCTGATGGACGATGGCGGTGACGTTGAAGGCATCTGCGATGGCGTTGACGAAGTAGCGGTGGCGGATGTCGTTGCTGGTGAGAATGCCGACGTTCATGGGAATCTCCGGTGCGGTTGGTCAGCGGCGATGCACATTTCTAGAATGGTTGTCGGCGGGGAATGTGGGTGGTTTTGAGGTAAATCCGTTGAAGCTTGACTGAATACTCGTGGGGACTAAGCTGACCTCCCACGGCGACTTGGCGTCGGGTGTCCTGGGAGATTGATGGAAGGAGTGACCGACAATGGCACATGAAGTAGCAGCACTGCCGTACGCGTTTGATGCCCTTGAACCGCATATCGATGCACGCACGATGGAAATCCACCATGGCAAGCACCATGCAGCGTATGTTTCAAAACTCAATGCCGCCCTCGAGGGGCATGCTGATCTGGCGTCCAAGAGCATCGAGGATTTGCTCAAGGGCGTGAACGATCTGCCGGATTCGATCCGTGGAGCCGTGAACAACAACGGCGGCGGGCACCTCAATCACACCATCTTCTGGAACAACATGAGTCCCAACGGTGGCGGGAATCCGTCGGGCGACCTTGCGGCTGCGATCGACTCGACGTTTGGCTCATTTGACAAGTTCAAGGAGACATTCGCCAACGCCGCGGCCACACGATTCGGCAGTGGTTGGGCGTGGCTGTGCAAAGATGCGTCCGGCAAGCTCGTCGTGCAGAGCTTCGCAAACCAGGACAGCCCGGTGTGCGTGGGTCTGACCCCCCTGCTGGGTCTGGATGTCTGGGAGCACGCTTACTATTTGAATTACGAGAATCGTCGGCCGGATTACATTTCCGCATTCTGGAACGTCGTGAACTGGGACGACGTGGCCAAGCGCTTCGCATAGGCACGATGGTGTGCTTCGGGAATCTGATGTGAGTTGAATCACGCGACACGGCTGAGTGGTTGGCCGTGTCGCTTTTTGTTGTGTGGTGCCTGATGTCGGTTGGTAATGACAACGCCTTGTGGGATGAATCGCGACTGGCCGATCCGCATGCGCAGCCGGACAAGGCGCATCGCGTTCAGGGCATGTTTGATGCAATCGCGCCGACGTATGAGTTGATCAATCGCTTGTTCAGCGGTGGTCGCGACGGGGCGTGGCGACGGGCGGCGGTCAAGCTTGCCAAGGTAACCGGGGATGACGACGTGCTCGACGTGGCCTGTGGTACCGGTGATTTCGCGCGGGCGTTTCGTGATGGCCGGATCACACCGCGTCGCGTTGTGGGGAGTGATTTCGCAGCACAGATGTTGATCCGAGCTGCGGAACGTGACCAGACAAGCATGCGGTGGGTGCAGTCCGACGCGCAGAAACTGCCCTACCGTGATGGCTCGTTTTCAATTGTGTCGTGTGCGTTCGGCGTGCGGAACTTCCAGGATCTCGACAGCGGTCTGGGCGAGATGCAGCGCGTTTTGCGGGACGGCGGCCGTGCGATCATCCTTGAGTTTTCACGTCCGCCCAACGCCATCATGCGGGCTATTTACGAGTTCTATTCGTCCAAGGTGATGCCGATCGGTGCCACGCTGGTCAGCGGTGACAAGACTGGGGCGTATCGCTATTTGCCCAAGTCGGTGGTATCCTTCCCCGACGTGGCGTCGTTCGTGGAACGGCTGCGGGGCGTGGGCTTTTCGCGGGTGGAGACCAGATCGCTGACGATGGGGGTTGTCACGATCTACGCGGCGTACAAGTGACATGTCGGCGGATGTGGCCATCAACAACCTGAGCGCGTCTGATCAGCCCGTGGCGGACGTGTGGTCGCGGCGGGATGCGAAGTATCGCCGGCGCGCGCTGATGCTGATGGCGATCAACATCGTGTTGTTCGGCGGACTCTGCTGCGTGACATTCTGGCTGCGTACGGGAACTGGATTCGCACCGGCGTCGGAGGACTACTGGTCGGTATTCTCCGCCACGTTCAATCCGACAACACGAACACAGTATACGCCGTTGAGTCTAGGACTGGCGCCGATCAGCATCGTTGACGTTCCGATGATGATCGTGGTGCTGGGTTTGATTCTGGCGGCGTTGATCGCGATTCCGATCGTCGTGTCGATTCTCTATCGCATTTGGTGGGCGACGCCGTTTCTCGTTTCGGTCGCGTTTCTCGCGGTCATGCCGTGGCTGTCGATCACACTCGTGGCGTCGTGTTTGATCGCGTCTGTTCGACCATTTCGCGTGCGATCGCGCTACGCTTCTGCACTGATGAGCCTGATCCCGATTGTGATTTACATGTTCATGGCGTCACGACAGGCGTCGGGAGCGGTGGAACGGCTCGCCAATCCATCGGATCTCGTCAAGCTGCAGTCGATGCTCAGCCTTGCATTGGTGGCGGCGGCTGTGGTGATGGGAATTGTGCTGACGATCGCGCGGCTGGTGAATTATCGACCCGGTGCGATCGCCCCGTTGATGGCAATCCTCTTCGTGTCGCCGGCGGTGATCTTCGAGTTTCAGGTGGGCCGCGATGAGTTGCACTATCGACTGCTCGAGCAAGAGTACGGCCCCGGTTCGCAATACATGGTGAGCCAGGATATTCAACAGATGCTCGAGCCGATCATCGAGGCCAAGCTCGCCAATCCGGAGAATAAGCGCAGTTACGCGTGGATTCGTGATCAGCTTACGTGGCGGATCGGGCTGGAGATGGACCCGGAAGCGAACGCGACATGGGCGAAGTATCAGGACAAAGCCGCCCTCGACGCTGATCGCTTCGTGCACCTGTTCCCGGACAGTCGCTATGCGACGGCGGCGTTGTACATCAAGGGACGTGCGTTGGATATGCGTCCCGATCTGACGCAGCTGGAATCGGAAGCGCGCCTTTCGTTCCACGATGATTTTCCGTCGGAACGGTCTCGGGTCGCGTGGGAGAAGATCGTGCATAATGCGCCGAAGACGCCTCAGTCGGTTGCGGCCCGTCTGCAACTGGCCCGTCTGGAGATGCGCAAAGGCGGTGTCGATGAGGCGATAAGACGCTTGCGGCACGCGATCGAACATGGTTCACGCCTAATCGCCTCTAAGACCTCCGCCGAGGATGACCGGCCTCTGATGGGTCGTGAACCACCTGAGGCGAGTCTGGAAATTCCACTGCCACGCAAGGTTCTCGAAGCGCGCATCCTGCTGACACTGCTGGAAAACAATCGGGATCCCATTTACGGCAATGAACCGATCCAGGAGTTTGCCCACTACGATCCACTGGGATTGCGCTATGCTGAAAATCTGACTCGGATTCTCAAGCAGTTCCCCAACTGTCAATTGGCCGACAACCTGCGGCTGGAGATCGCACGGGCGACGGTCGATCGGGAAAAACGTTTGTCCGCGATTCGTCAGTGCACGCTGGCTGCGGATTCGTCTGACGCTTTGCCCGAAGCCCTCTACCTTCTTGGGGAGGCGTATCAGGCGGAGCAGAACACGGAGCCGGCGGTCAACGCGTACGACCGTGTCATCCGCGCGTTCCCCGACAGTGTATGGCGCGAATTCGCCGAGGATCGGCTTCGCGAATTGAATCTGGGCGGCTCGGAGGCGAATTGATGGCGGAGCGGAAGCGGATCGTGGTGGCTGTGACGGGTGCGAGTGGTGCACTCTACGCACAGCGACTTGTGCAGTGCCTCGTTGAGGGCGATGCGGAAGTGCATCTGGTGATTTCGTCGTGGGGGCGACGACTGTTCGCGGACGAGCTGGACATCAACAAGGTTACGGTGGAATCGCTCGTTGGCCGCGAGACCGACCAGGTTGTCATGCACTCGTATCAGGATGTCGGCAGCCCCTTGAGCAGTGGTTCGTTCCTGACCGATGCGATGATTGTCTGCCCATGCAGCAGCCACACGCTCGGCGAGCTTGCGTCGGGGATCGGCAGCGCCCTGATCGCAAGAGCAGCAGCCGTCACGCTGAAGGAGCACCGTCGGCTGATTATTGTGCCGCGGGAAATGCCGACAAGCCCGATCGACCTGAAGAACATGATGAGATTGAGCGAGGCGGGGACGATCATCTGCCCGGCCAACCCGGGATTCTATATGCGGCCTGAAACGATCATGGATCTGGTGGATTTCGTGGTCGGAAAACTGCTCGACCTTGTTGGTGTCGGGCATCAACTCAATACGCGCTGGGCCGATCAGTTGGACAAGACGGACGGGTGATGAGCGATCGCGGAATGCTGTCGAGCGTGCAGACGTGGGGCGCGATGATCAAGTTCTCGCACACGATCTTTGCGCTGCCATTTGCCATCCTCGCGACGTTTCTGGCTGGACGACAAATCGAGCCTTCGGGCATGCCGACTTGGCAGCATGTCATTCTCATCGTGATCTGCATGTTCGGGGCACGCAGTGTGGCGATGACCTTCAATCGGATCGTTGATGCGCAGATCGATGCACGCAATCCACGCACAGCCGGTCGACCGTTGCCGGCAGGTCATTTGTCGATGCGGTCGGCGTACATCTTTCTGGGGGCGTGCTCGGCGTTGTTCGTTGCGGGTTGCATGGGGTTCTACAAGCTGTTCGGGAATTCGTGGCCAGCGATTCTCTCGCTGCCCGTGTTGCTCTACCTGTGCGGCTATTCCTACACAAAGCGGTTTACGAAGTGGTCGCACGTGTATCTTGGTACAGCCATTGGATTCTCACCCGTGGCGGCGTGGTTGGCGATCGATCCGGACAGTCTTGGCTGGTCTGCTGTGATGATGTGGGGCGCAGTGACGCTTTGGATCGCCGGATTTGATGTCATCTATGCATGTCAGGATATCGACGTGGATCGACGCGAAGGGTTGTTCAGCATCCCATCGCGATTGGGGGCAGGGACGGCACTCTGGATCGCGCGGCTATTTCACCTGCTCGTGGTGGTTCTGCTGATCTGCCTGTCGATGACGGCGGCGTTGGGTTGGGTCTACCTGCTGGGTGTCGGCTTGGTCGCCATCCTGCTGCTCGTTGAGAACAGCCTCGTCAAGCCGCATGACTTTTCCAAGGTGAATCTCGCCTTCTTCACGGTCAACGGCATTGTCAGCGTGCTGCTGGCAGTGCTGGGCGTAACGGACGTACTGATCGGGGCGGCTCCGGTTATCTGATCCCCATCAATCGCAGAATCATGTCTTTGATGTCGGTGTCGGCGTAGGTCTTGTCCTGCTCGACGACGCCCGACGTGGCTGAGCAAATGATGCCGCCAAGCTGATCGTCCCGCTGAATCCGAGCGCCGTGCGATCCCTTCACAAGCGACGCATCCAGCGGAATCGAACGCGTCTGTGGATCGAAGAAAAGCTCGACCGGGTCGTAGCCGGGCTTCTTGTGAATGTCCACGGTGCGGGCGAATGGCGGCGCGTCGGTATCGTTGAGCCAGTAGTAGTAGGCGAACCAGTGATCAGGCTGCGCTGCGAGGACAATTTCACCACTGCGATCGTGATGGAGGGTGACCGCCGATCGATCGCCACCCCTGTACACGCCATCGAGACCGGGTGTGTTCTTGAAGATCTCCACCACGCCGTCGACCGCTTCGGGATTCGCGTAAATATGACAGACCTGATGGTCGACCATGGCGAACGCCTTGCTGTTCTCATAGTCGATGACGTTCCCGTCCTCTGACTGCTTCGTGACAAGCAACCCCGCGTTGGCCAGTTCCCGGTTGGGGTAGATCACGTTCGGCGCGTCGGTCATCGCGTATTCCGATGCGACCAGGAAGACGGCGTCCTTGCCGGCGGGAGAGTTGGTCACGAAATCGCGAAACGTCGCCAGCTCGGCGTCAAACTGCTTGAGCGCCGCAATCGCCTCTGGGCTATTCGGGCCATGCTTCTGCGATGCGTAGTCGAGGTGTGGGATGTAGATGTAGTGGAAGTTGGGATCGTGTCTCTCGATCAGCCATTGGGCGGTTTTGAGGATCCACTGCGTCGATTGAATGCCCGCCAATGGTCCCCAGTAGTGCTGCAATGGGAAGTGATCCAGATCGGCGATCAGTTGCGTGTAGAGGTCGGCCGGCTTTTCGTAGCACCAGAGTTTCGTCGTGCCATCCGGTTCGTGGATCGGGGCGGGCGTGATGATGTAGTCGGCTGCGCAGTCCTTGATGTTCTGGGCATGCCAGACGGCCGACGTCAGCTCGCCCGTGCCGGCGATCACGTCCCAGATTTGCTCGCCACGCACCGCATCGTTTCGCGCCACCCAGAATTCAACCTCGCGGCGATCACGGTGGTAGAAGCCGTTCGCAATCACGCCATGCTCCTGCGGCGTACTGCCGGTCCACGTCGATGCCTGAACCGGCGACGTGACGGCTGGAAACGACGGTGCGAGCTTGGCTGTGACGCCTGCATCGGCCCACGCATGCAAGGTTGGCGTCACGGCGGGGTCGGAAACATCCTGCGGTCGCAGTCCCGGTACGGAAAGATAGATCAAGTGTTGTGTCATGGTGCGTCTCGATGGTTAAGCCGTCATGGCGGCGTCGGTGACAAATCGGTCAGAAACTCATACGCGCGTCGGGCAACTTCCGGTGCGTTGTGACTGTGCCGCGAGAGCTCCACATGCACAGGGCCCGCATAGTCGATGGCGGTGAGCATGTGCATCACCTCAGCGAAGCGAATCTCACCCTCGCCGAAAAACAGGTGATCATGCACACCGCGTCTCATGTCTTCCAAGTGTATGTTGTAGAGTAGGTTTTGCCATCCTCGCAGATGATCGAAAAGGTCACCGTCGGACAGACAGTGCACGTGGCCGATATCCAGCGTCAATCCAAACCCGTCGGCATCGACGCGGTCGACCAGGTCGCCGAACTGCGCCATCGTTTCGATCAACATGCCCGGCTCCGGTTCAAAACCGATGCGAATGTTTCGGCGATCGGCGTGGGTGACGACGTCCGTCAGGCTGCCGACCAATCGGTCGAGGGCAACATCGTAGGTGGCATCATCGTCGGTCGCACCCGACCAAAGCGAAACCACGTTCGCCCCGATTGCGGCGGCCACGTCGATGGCGGCAAGGAGAAAATCGATACGCTTGCGGCGATCGGTCGCGTTCGCACTGACCAACGTCGGAAAGTGCTTGCGTCGCGGATTGAGAAGGAACCGCGCGCCAGTCTCGACCGTCCGCACCATGCCGCGATCGTCCAGCAACTCGCGAATGCGCTCCGCGTCGTCAAGGATCGAATCGGCAAACGGATTGAGATGGTGCTCATCGAGCGTGATGGCCACACTCTGAAAACCGATGTCGGCGAGAATGTTGATCGCATCGTCGAGACGGTGATGGGCGAAGCCATTGGTGACGTACCCCAGTTTCACGCATCACCTCCACAAGGCGCTACAGCACACCGAGAATCTCAGCGAGCAGCAATCGGGAATCCTGAAACCCGATGTCGAAGAACTCCGCTTCAAACAGCGGTGCCACGCCGAACTCCTGATCCATCAGCAACACATCCGCAGGCGACACCGCGTCCATCAATACGCACGGGTCGTTCACGTGGTTCAATCCGAGAAGATGACCAATCTCGTGCGATGTCACATTCGCGATGGCGACGGCCAGTTCGTTCACATCCGGGATCGTGCGAAACACGTCGGGCGTGAACACTTCCGCGAAAATGACGGCCACGTCATCCTGTGATTGATTGTAATGGTCGACGGAGACAGCCGCACCAAACGCCGGCAACCCGGGCGGATGAAATCCCCCCACCAGCACGGGCGAGAACACGTCTGCAGGCCTGTCCGTCTCGTCGGTTGAGACAATGTCGATGTCGAACATGGCGAAGTCATCCTTCACGCGTTCAACCACAATCTCCTTCACCTGATCGGTCAATCCGGAATACAGCGGACTGATCGCGCCAGTATCGAATGGCGGCACACTGGATACGCCGATCGCGGGCGAGCCGAATTCGTCCCCGTCAAAATCGATCAGAATCACCTGCCGTTGAGGCGGTGGCACCTCGCCATCCGGCACCACCGTTACGGTCATGCGGTACGAACCGATATCACGCGATGTCTGTGCAAGACTCGAAGCGCCGATGGCCACGAAATAGGGATCACCATCGTGACGCACGATCTCATCGATCGTCGGGTCGAGACTGCCGGCCGCGTCGTCGTTGTCGATAAAGATACGCTGCTCGTCGTCGAACGCGATGATCATGGCGTCGAGCGACATGTTGTCCGACGGTGTTTCAACATTGATGATCAATCGATCACCGGAGATCAGAGAGCCGATGCGGTAGACGTCGACATCGTCCAGGTTTCCGATCATGCCCTGCAGTTGCGCGATCCGCGCGCCGTCGAAGACTGCCACCACCGCCGAGTCAAAATCGTCATTGGGTTCGCCGCGCGTCGGACCATCGGGGGATCGCAAGGCGGGATCCACGTTGCCATCGATGATACCCTGGCCGGGCAACAGGCCGCACCCGGTCATCATTCCCGCGCAGAGCATCGGGAGGACGCTGAGTGCCCACCATCGGAAACTGCTTTTGAAGTTGGCCATACTGCCCTGCCTCACGCGACGCACGTCTGCCGCATGGTAGGCAACGGGCAAATGTCATGTCAATCGGATGAACGACTCACACTGTGTCAGTGCACGGCAACCCCACCCGTCCCACAGGCACCGCCACCACCTTGCTTTGCGCGTTTGGCTTCGCACGTTGAGCAGAAACAACGCGTAAACGGTACGCGCGGAGCTTCGGGCAAGGCATCGGCGTCGATTGTCTTCTGATGGCGACCGACTTGCGCGTCGGCGTTTGCGCGCGCCACCCGCACGTCTCCACCAACACCATCCACGAGCAACTGCACCGCGTCCTGAATGCCCATCGGGAAGGTCGATGGTTCGATCGGCGATTGGCCGAACGACTGGTCGGAGGTCAATTGTCGCAGCGAAGCTGTAATGTCCATGACGCCAACGGGATCAGACGTGTGGACAAGCCCGAGCAGGTGCCCAGCTTCATGACTGGTCACATTCGCCAACGCCTGTGCATATTGCTCGATGGTCGGGTCAATCACGTTGAAGACCGCAAAAGTCTCGGTGAAGATGATCGCGTCCTGCACGGGTGAACGGTTGAACTCGTCCACGTTCTCAGCCACGCCGAGCAACGCGGGATCATGCGTGCCGAAGTGAATGTACGAGGCGTCGACGGGGAACTCGGTTTGCTCGCGTGTCGTGAGAATGTCGACATTCAACCCAACAAAATCCTTGCGGACCAGATCGGTGACGTGATCGATGATCTCCTCACTGCGACGGGCCAGGTGTGACGAAATGTCTGACGCATCGAACACAGGGATATCCACAGCCGGTCTGCCACCAAACGAAATACCAAGCGCACCGTCGAAGTTGAGGACAATCGTCTGGGGACGCTTGACCACCTCTTCGTATTCCGGCGTGCGCTCCAGCGTCACGACATACTCGCCCTGACTGCGGGATGTCGGACTGACAGCGACAGCCACGTAGATCTCATCGAGGTCGCGTGGCAGAACGAAGTCGATTCGCGGATCAACCTGCCGAGCGAAATAGTGGCGGTCATCATTGGTGTAAAGGAGCATGCCGTCCGCATCGAACACAGCGGCTGCGGCATCAAGCGGGGAGTCACCGACGACGTCGACTTCCAGACGGTCACCGGCATGTCCGCCGCCAATCGCGTAAATGTCGACATCGTTTCGACTGCTCAGACGCGCGCGAATCCACGTCGGCTCATCAACCGACACCTCGACACGCGACGCCCGATCGAATGTGTCATTGCCGCCGCGTTCCTCGGACGTGGTCGCCACATCGTCAAACGCGCGCAACCCCGCCGGGCTGACGATGGAATCGCCCATTCCACATCCACAGAATTGAAACACGAGTCCGATGCCGATCGGCATCGAAAGAAGCCTGGAAGTCGTCCGCATTTCTTTTTCCCCTCAGAGTCCGCACGACCATGCCATGCTGTCGAATGGTTGGACCGAATGTCCGCGGCAACCGTGCGTCTCCGGGGAATACATACGATTTGAACAACGCGGGGCGAATCCGCATCATGGAAAAGTCGGAATTTGCGCGACGATCAGCGATTATGGGGCAGGCAACGTCACAGGTTCCTCTGACGCCGGCGCTGATTCGGGCGTCTGCCCGATAAGTTCCATCACGAACGCCGCCAGTGCTTCATGCTCCGGGTGCGCGATGCTCACTTCCCTTGCGAGGTTGGCAATGTCCTCGCGCGAGCCGCCCAATTGCAGTGATTTCCGCAAAGATGCGATCATGCCGTCGAGATCATCGCGCGCAAACCGGAGCTGGGCGTGGACCCAACGGACAAGCGCGCTATCGGGCGTGAGTTCGATGGCCCGCTCCATCCAGCGATCAAGCAGCGGCGAGGCGTTATCGGGCGACTGACGCAACAGATTTCGCGTCATGGACGCATACGCCGCCGCCACATCCGCGTCCGCATTCTCCTCACGTCGGTCTGGCGCGACGACCTTCATCCGAGTCTTGGCATCCGCTTCATCACCAGCAGCCAGCGCGAACGCCACCGCCCTACTCTCAATGGCCCGTTTCAATCGCCGCCCGGGCGTGGAATTCGGAAGTTGCTGAATGGCTCGGTCGGCAAGCTTCAACGACTCAGCCGCGTTGGCGGGATTGGCGAAGTACTGATAATCAGCCAATTCTGCCATCGCGGCACCGGAACCGATCAGTCCGACCGTGTTGATGGACCGATATTGCTCGACCGCTTTCTCGGCAAGTTGAGCGGCCAGCGCGGGACGACGGCTGATCATGTACAGGTCCGCAATCAATCGCAGCGTCTCAGCCGCCCACGGTTGCTCAGCGTCTTCGAGATTCTCCACGCCGGCGGCATCATCGGCGATCTGCGGGATCTGCTGCTGCCAGAGTGGATCTCCACCAATCGTCGCCAGAAACGACGTATACTCCGCAGGAAGCGGGTGATAACGCAGTGGCCGCGCGAGGTATGTCACGATCTCCGGTACGCTCAGTCGATCCGTCGCAATGCTCACATAATTGACCGCGACAAACGGCTCGAACGGGCGACGCTGGATGTCCCGTTCCAGCCACTGAAACGCAGCAACACGGTTCTGCTCAGCGATTTCTTCATTGCCGAAATCACGCGCGAGATACACCGTGGTCATGTGTACCTGATAACCTCGCCACCCGCTGGCGAAAAACTCAGGCGATTTCTCGGACAACATGGTCAGAGATTCACCCGCCCGCTCGATATACCGCACACACGCCTTGCGATCACGATCAATCGCCTGAAGCAACGCAGGATCATCAGGACGCTCGGCCAGCATCGGCAGTCGGGCGGCGTACGCAGCTTGATGATCCTGCGCCATCTGCAACTCAGCCGCACACCGCCGTTCGATGGCCTCCAGACGCCGCTGTGGACTGAGTCGCCCGGACGTCGCCCGCACAGCCATTCGCTCGACGCGCGCACCATCCTTCTGCAACAGGGCGGTTTCGATCTCGAATTGGTCACGCGCGGCCTGAAAATCAACCACGCCGGCACCGGCCACAGCGATGCCCACGATAATCGCGATCAATCCCGCCACCGGTCGCGGCATGCCGAGCGGCACAACACGATGAACCTCATCCGTCCCCGATTCACGGGCAAGCGCCCAGATCAGACCGATCACCGTGTAGAACACGATCGGCAATCCGGCCACACGCAGCGCGTTGTCCGCACACTCCTCGACGATCAGCGCAATCAGCACCGCCATCAGCGTGATCAGCATTCCACGCTTTAGCTTGTTGTCCATATTGGGCAGCGCTCGATACCCGGCAATCAACGTCAGCCCCATCGCCGAAAGTACCAACGCAAGACCAACGATGCCGAGATCCGCCCACACCTCAAGCCACTCGTTGTGCGCATGCGCTAGACGCGTCTGCAATGGCAAGGGATCAGCCAGCACATCATCGCGGGCCAAGGGATCAGCCAGGAGCGTATATCCACCCTGCCCATGACCGAGGATGATGCGCTCGCTGATGAGATCCTGAGCGTAGGACCACGCGTATAGACGCGTTCGCAGCGTTGCATCTCTGCCGGTATCCGAAGGCGTTGTCATCGCCGTCTGCATGTAACGGATGCCCAAAATCGCAACGCAGGCAGCGACGATGATCGTGATGATCCGGCCGCGTCGTGAGCACTCGAAAAAGCAAAGACTGATGAAGCCAAACAAAGCCGCCGCAATCGCACTGCGCGAACCTGTATACCGCAACGCATACAGCACGATGATCACCACCACCACAGCGGCGATCGCCATGCCGAATCGCCCAACCGTCGTCCGCGTGACATCGTGACGGCAGAATGTCCACACCAGATGCACGCCCCCGATCAGCGTTGGCAGCAGACAGGCGGCCAGAAACAGTGGATTACCGATCGGATACCCGACGCGCTGAACCGGATTGCGAATATCGTGATACGCAATCGCCAACAACGATGCCACCGCACCGACCAGGATCAGACCAAACGCCACCGCCAACGCCGTGCGCGTCTCCAATACACGCCCAAGCGCAACCGCCCAGACGACGCCGATGGCCAGCAGCACCGAACCCCCGACGGCCATGTCGGGCGCGTGCGACCACAACGCGCTTGCAAACGACCACACCGCGTAGAGTACCAGCGCCACCTGGGCCGCAGCCAATGGTGGAATCTGCCGTTTCGTCAACGATGTCGCGTTATCAGGCGCTTCATCGCCGACGACGGTGTCACCCGTCGCAGTGGTTTCGACTTTCGGTTTCGAAAGCAAGGCCACGCCGATCGCAACCGACACAATCCCCGTGGCGAGGGCGAACACCAACCACTTGATCTCAATCGCCCGCGACGTGGTCTGGCCATACCCAAGGTTGAGCACGTGCACGATCGCCCGCAGCGCCGACTCCTCGTGCCAATCCTTCGCACCTTCCATCGTGCCATGCGGACCCGTCGTCAGGAGAAAACTCCCGACCAACGCAGCGACAGCGACACACGCAACCGCCACATGCAAAGGCCGCACGCGTTCAGACTCAGCTACCCGAATAATGCTGGCGGATGAACTCATCGCTGCGATCCAACTCCATTGATTTGGGCAACGAGTTGATGATGGATGCTGCCGGGACAGGTTGGCGGCATGATCACGACTTGTCCGGCAACCACGGTATATCCGCAACGCCCGCCTGCGCATTGGCCAACCGCGCCCACGCAAACAGCAAATCGGCCAACCGGTTCAAATATGCGAGGATGACAGGGTCAAGTTCAATGTCGGACGCCAAGGTCACTGCTTCGCGCTCCGCGCGGCGACATGTCGTTCGGGACAGATGAAGCCGCGCCGAAAACTCACTACCACCGGGTAGTATGAAGTGCGTCTGCGGCGGCAACGTCCCACACGCTTCGTCGATCCACGACTCCAGCTTGCTGACTTCATCGTCGGTGATCACCGGAAGCGCCACCTTGTCATCCGGCGACGCCATAATGGAGCCAATGACGAACAGTGCATTCTGAATCTCGCCGAGTCGATCCGACCACGTGTCGTCGTCGCATGCCGCCCGAGCGAATCCAACCGTGGCGTTTACCTCATCGAGCGATCCGTACGCAGCCACACGGCTGTGGTCCTTGCGCACACGCCCACCACCAATCAGGCCCGTTTCCCCCTCGTCACCAGTTCGTGTGTACAAACGCATGCAAGCTCTCCGAGACCGAAAACGTGATTATAGGCAGACAACGACGCATGAACAGTTGACCGTCAACACTCTGCACTTCTGAAACACCAAATCCACCATCAATGCCGAAAATGGCGCGTGCCCGACACCACCATCGCCACCCCGCGCTCGTCGCTGGCTGCGAACGTCTCCTCGTCCCGTTTCGAACCCCCGGGCTGCACGATCGCCAAGACCCCCGCATCGATCAGCAGGTCAGGTCCATCGCGAAATGGGAAAAACGCATCCGATGCAGCCACAGCACCATCCAGCCGTTCTTCGTGTCCATTTTCGCGCGCCAGCCACGTCGCCAGCCGACAACTCGTCACGCGCGACACCTGCCCGACACCATTGCCGACCAGCATGCCCTCGCGACAAATCGTTATTGCGTTGCTCTTGGTGTGCTTGCAGATGATGGCGGCCAACTTCAAATCACGCATCTGCTCGTCTGTCGGCGTTCGCTCGGTCACGACTCTCCAGTCTTCAGCGCTGATCGGTTGGTCATCAGCGTCCTGTCGCAGAAAACCACCCGCAATGCACTTGTAATCCGAACGTATGGGTGATTCGGCATCGCCAACGCCAAACGCCAGCAACCGTACATTCGCCCCCCACTTCTTCGATGTTCGGATGCACGTCACTGCATCGTCATCGAACGAGGGCGCCGCGATTACTTCAGCGAAGTACCCGCCCGCACCTGCGTCACGCCCCCAACGATCCATCGACGCCATGATCGCGTCCGCCAACGCGAGATCAACCGGCTGACTGAACGCCATGATCCCACCCATCGCGGCATTCACATCGCCAAGATACGCCCGCCTGTACGCCTCCACCATCGCATCGGCCACGCCCACGCCGCATGGGTTGTTGTGCTTGATGATGCAGGCAACATTTGAGAATCCGGCACGCGTCAAATCATGGCACAGCCCGATGGCAGCATTCGCATCCAGGTAATTGTTAAACGACATCTGCTTGTCGCCCGCGAATCGGCCGTCCGACTCCGACCATGCACGCGCACCGTTTTCGCTCAGATCACACAACAGCTCGCCCTGCTGGTGCGGGTTCTCGCCGTATCGAAGTTGCCGCGCGATGCGAAGCTGTAACTCAACGGTCTCGCCCGCTTCCGACGCTCCCAATCGCTCCAACCATGACGATACCGACCGGTCATACGCCGACGTCTTCGCGAACGCCGCCACCGCATGACGCGTGCTCACCGTCCGGCGTGTCGCCTCATCGTCCCACGATCGCAGCGCCATCAGCGTGTCATCATAGAAACCCGAATCCGGCACAATGAGCACATGACGATGGTTCTTGGCCGCCGCACGCGTCAGACACGGGCCACCAATGTCGATCATCTCAATCGCCTGCTCAAACGTGCAGTCCGCGTCGGCCACCGCGTCCGCAAACGGATACAAATTCACCACGACCATATCGATCGGTGCGATCCCCTGATCGGCCAACTGCCGCATGTGCTCGTCATTGGCCCGATCGGCCAGAATACCGCCATGAATGGCTGGATGCAGGGTCTTCACCCGCCCGTCCATCATTTCAGGAAACCCCGTCACCGACTCAACAAGCGTCACCGGCAGTCCCGCCTCAGTCAGCGCACGCGCGGTTCCGCCCGTCGAGAGCAATTCAATGCCGAACTCCTCGACCAGAGCCCGCGCAAAGTGCACCAGCCCGGTCTTGTCGTATACGCTGATCAACGCACGCGCGATCTTCGCCATCAGTTGCATCCATGAAAGCAAAAAGGCGATCAGCCGCTCAGCCGATCGCCTCGATTCGTCAACGTTTCAACCAACTGTTCGCTACGGTTCCACCGCCTCGACCATGTCGGCTTCCATGTCACTGTCGGACATCTCATCGCCACCGTCGGCCAACATGCCCATCGCCCAGAATTGATGTCGACCACCAACCCGCACGACCGCAACAACCTCGCCAAGTTCGGCCGACTGGTCGATCGGATTTGAAAACGGATTCGTCAGATCCGGAGACGCCAGGACCAATGCGCCGTCACGATGCTCAATTCGCATCGAACGGAGCAACGCATTCCGGCGATCACGATCGCGCTCGAGTTGCTCGCGGTCCAACTGCAAGGACTCCCGCTCGCGGGCAAGCGCCTGCAGCTTCCGCGACAACCTGATGTAATTCTCCTCGATACCCCACATGTCGTAGTTGTCGTGGGCAATCTTGTCGCTGATGTCGACATCGGCGTTGCGGAACAGCGCCTCCTGGCGAGCGTGATCATAACGTACCGTCAGGTACTCCTCACGATCCGCGAGTACCGTCAGTTCGCGATCGATGTCGTTGATCGCCTGGTAGTATTCGATGTCATGTTCGTCACGCACGCGGTCCAGATCGGCCACAAAGTACGTCTTCGTCAGCATGTCCCCCTGACGAAGATGGCGGAACTCGCGATCCTCAAGGCCAACGGTGTACGACAAATCACGAAACGGGACGAGATGCTCCGCCATCTGTCGCTGCAACGACGGCAGCCGAATCGGAATGAACGCCGTCCGGCGATAGTCAATCGAGTAGTCCTCGCGACACTTGTAGACGTCCAGTTCGCCGTAAAGCGTCGCGTCATCGACGCCTTCACCATCCGTGTAGGCGAACTCATAACGACCGGGCAGCAGATCATAAACGGCGAATTCCTCGGGACGATGTTCCAGCCGATCGCCAAGCGGACCACGAGACGCCAGCACGGCGTGCCCCGACTGATCCCGCAACATCAGTTTCGCACCCTCGGGTGAGTAGAACTGCACCTGGAATGTGGCGTCGCCCTTGGGATTGGCGAACATGCCCTTCTTTTCACTGCAGCCCACCGCCGTCAGCACAAACAAACAGACCGGCAGCAGCATCGAGATACCACGATGCCTGACGAAACGAGCGGTGATGTCGGCCATGGTCATGAACCGTCTCCTCACTTTGTATCAGGAAGGTGCCCTTGACGGGCGATTCAGTCTCGCAGGATGGCCCACCGCGCAAGCGACAGCCATACCGAAGCGATCGTAGCCCCGGTCACTGGGGTGTCAAGAGAATCACGGACGCCGGCTGGACCGACTGCGGAGTGGATCGTTCAATTGACGGAGACGGTCGCGTCGAGGTGCGTTGGCAGAATCCGAGGAGCCACCGCTTGCGGCCGACGCCCGATCTGCCGCGGCGACCAGGTTTGCCCCACGTGCAAACGCGGGTGACTGCATCGAAGCGCGTGTGAGTCGCCCCGATGGGGTGAGAACGAACACCGCGTCGGGCGTCGAACCCAGCGCCACCCGAACATCGCGAGACAACGCCACACGAACGTCCGGATCACCCGTGGCAGCCGTCACCGTCATCACCCCACCGTCGATTCGCCGTGCAAACAGCTCATCACCGTCTCGCGACAAGACCCGACGCATGTCTCTGTTCGTCCACAGGCGTCGATCATCATCCAATGTGAACGCCGTCACACCCTCACCACGACAATATTGAAACCGCAGATCGTCGGCGATGGACGGCCCCTCGGTAAGCGTATCCGAGAACCGATGCATGTTCAGGAAACCACCCGTCACGCGGTCGACGACATACAGCCGATGATCCACCGATGCGACATCCACACCCATCGGATGAACCGCCAATTGACCGGCTGGCGACGTAAGCTCAGTAAACGCCCATCGGAACCGCTTCGTTCGTGCGTCCGCCGCAAAGACCTCACCCGCCGCAGAGGAAACATACATCGACCCATCCGGCTCGAGCACCGGCGAACCGATCACCGGGCCACCCAATCGCACTCGCCACGCAACCAGGGCTTCGTGACCACACGCGGGGTTCCAGTTCAGCGCGAAAAGCATCCCATCCGTGCCACCGATGTACATGCGGCACACATCGGCCACACCCGGCCCGCTCGCGGTCAACGGCAGATCAACGCGCTCGATCAGATCGCCCGACCGCGGATCAACGAACTCCGCCACAGTCCGCATCACGAACATCAACGGACCATCGTCTGTCAAAGTATCAACTTTGATCGGTTTTCGATAATAAAACGACGTCTGCGGCATGATGTAAATCCACCGCAAAAAGCCCTTGTCAACGTCCACCGCATAAACGCGGTGCTCGGATGTGGTCACCAGCAGCAGGTCATCAATAATCGTCTCACCCACCACCATCTCTCGGCCCGGCAGTTCCAGGTCGATCGTCCACGCCTCTGTCAACTTCCCGTCGACATGCTGCGATGCATTGCCCGGATCAACCTGAGCGACAGCGGGAATAGCCGTCATCAAGAATGGAAGGAGATACATGCTCGGCACCTGCGGCGGTTTGGTTTGTGTCATCGTCCGGGGAGCTTTCTACATGCGTTCGGCGTGCAGCGTCTTGCACGTCTTGTAGTACCTGAGCACTTTTTCCATTGCCGACTTCTCGCCATCACCCGTGGCACTCGCGATCGCGTCTGATTGCAATTCGATCGCTCGATCCAGCATGCCGATTTCGAACAACGCCTTCGCATACACGCTTGTCGTCGCAGGCGTCGGCGGATTGGCAGACCGATAGGCACCGCTCGCGGCTTCCAACGCAAGATCAGGAAGGCGCTTGTCCATGTCCTGAATATCGAGCAACGCCTGCGCGACATTCGTCAGCACCTGCGTATCGCCTCGATGAGTCTCGACATGTGCCTCGAGCAACGTCCTCAAACCCGACATGTCGTTGGTTTCAATCAGATAGACGTATACGCCCGCCGACAACGCTTCATAACTGGCCGGGTCCAGTTTCAGCGCCTCATCCACGAGGCTCTTGAAGGCCTTCCAGTCCGTACGCATCGCATACCGCTGCATCCGCGCGAAGATCGGTTCCAGCTTCTGACGCGTCACCGCTGTCTCAACATCGAACCGGCCCTCGAGCACCTCCACGAGCGTCACGTCCATCGCCGGATCACCCGGATGTCCGTGCCACACGAGCTTGCCATTGCGATCGACCAGAAATGCATACGGTATTCCGCCAACCCCCACGGCAGACATCAGGCGTTCCTGAGTCTTGCCCGAATCATCAAAACCAACCGTATACGACATCCCATCACCCTGCCGCTTGACGAAGCGCTTGACGGCTTTAAGCGTCTCGCCACGCCCCGGCTGACTGATCCCGACCACGACCAGCCCGTCCTTGCCATGCTTTCGCTGCAGTTCCGTCAGGTGCGGAATCGATTCGAGACACGGCGGACACCACGTCGCCCAGAACTCGATCAGATAGACGTTCTTGCCGATCCCCTTGGCCAGGTCGACCGGCTCACCTTTCACCCAATTCGACACGCTGATCTCGGGAATTGGATCGCCGATGTTCAACTGACCCTGAACCAGCCCCGCTGGCACCAACATCAACGCCAACGCGAGCGCGATCGGCCACGTACGATGTGTCATGAATTCTGCTCCGGTTGGACGCCCGCAGGCCCGGACATCCCGTCCCAGTACCACCCAAAGTCCCATCAAGGCTCAGTTTACGAACGCAATGTCCGAAAAGCAATTCGCCCGGACCACGGTCTCGCCAGACGCTATTACAGCTTCACTGAACCAGTTACGGGTATCATGTACTCTTGGTATACGCTCCGAGCTTGCGAAGTCTGTTGCACGCTTCTTCAAGATCGGCCAACTGTTTCGCGTAGCAAAAACGCAGTTGGTTCCGACCTTCCTCCGGATCGCGATAGAACGCCGACCCAGGGACCGTCGCGACGCCGACCTCCTCGAGGATCGTCTCGGTCGCGTGCGTATCGTCGCGAAACCGCCCCTTCTCGAACGCCGCCAGAATATAGTAGCTGCCCTCGGGCACGTATGGATCGAAGTCAATCGCACGCAGCGTCTCGACGATCATGTCCCGCTTGACCAGGTAGTCCTTGGCCATGTCAGCATAGTAGCTGTCCGGCAATCGCATACCGGCCACGATGCCGTACTGCAGCGGTGCGGGCGAACAGATGGCGAGATGGTCGCTGACAACACCAATCTTGTCGCAGATTTCCGCCGGCGCGACCGCATACCCCACGCGCCAACCGGTCACGGCGTACGTCTTGGACGCACCGCTGATGGTGATTGTCCGATCGGCTGCGTCGGGCAGCTTGCCGATGCTGACGTGCGGCTGACTGTAGGTGATGTACTCGTAAATCTCATCGGTGACGATCAGGAGGTTCTTTCGCTTCGCCAAGGCGGCGATATCTGCTAACTCTTTCTCAGAAAACACCTTACCGCTCGGGTTGGCCGGCGTATTGATGACGATCCAGCGCGTGCGGTCCGTCACCGCATTCTCCAGCTCGTCCATGCTGAATCGCCAGTCGGGCGGATGCGTCTCGACGAAAACAGTCTTCGCATCGACCAGACGCAGCAGGTTCACGTGGTAGCTGTAGTACGGACTGAAGACGATCACCTCGTCCCCGGGATTGAGCGTGGCCATCGCGGCACAGGCAAAAATGCCGGCCGTCCCGACCGACACGGCAATCTGCGCTTCGGGGTCGGCTGTGATGCCATTGAATGACTGCATCTTCTCGGCGATCACCTGACGAAGTTCAGCGATTCCGCGCATATGCGTGTAGATGGCGTGATCGTCGTCGATCGCCTGCTTGGCCGCCTGCTTCACCGCATCCGGAGCAGGCTGATCGCACACGCCCTGCGACAGGTTCACGCCCCCGATTTCCGCGCACCATGCCGAAAAACGACGGATGTCGGACTGCTGCAACGACGCCACGCGGTCGGCCAATGGATAGTTCATGACGCCCTTCCCGTTACAAACTTCGCTGAAAATTCAACTTTGCGCTGAATTGAGTCTACGGCATGCTGGGTCACATGGCCACCGAAGAGGCGTTTTTGACAGATGAAACGACAATCGCCCCGCCGCGCGTACAATGCGGAGCATTCGGCATTGGGAGCAAATCAAACCCCGGTACGAGCGAGGGACGCATGACGTATTCTGATAGCGTGACAACGGTGTTGCAGTTGCGGGAAATGATGGAGTCGTTTGTCTCTGAGCGTGAATGGGAGCCGTTTCACGACCCCAAGAACCTATCCGCCTCCATCGCCATCGAAGCCGCCGAACTGATGGAGCACTTTCAGTGGCTGAGGTCGGAGGAGTTGGAGTCGGTGAAGCAGGACGATACCAAGATGGCCGAGATTCGCGAGGAGATCGCCGACGTGCTGGCCTACACGCTGTCGTTTGCGAGCACGCTCGGGATCGACCTGTCGGCGGCGCTGGCGGACAAGATGATCAAGAACGCGGAGAAATACCCGGCGGATGCGTTTCGCGGGAAGTTTCGCCGCGACAACAGCTGATTGGGAGAATCGACATGACGATGCTTTGGGGATCGTTGTACGGCAGCGGAATCAGCATGACGCACGCCGCGGCGGGCGAGGCACGATCGGCAGCCAGCGACGCACAGTTCAACGCGCGACAGATTGCCGCGCGACTGGATCGCGCTCTGCTCACCTGTCAGGCGATGTGGGAGCTGATGCACGACAAACTCGGCATCACGGAAGAGGAACTCGTCGCAAAGATCACGGAAATCGACATGCGCGACGGCGTGATGGATGGCCGGAGTCGCCCTCAAGCGACCACGTGCCCTCAGTGCAATCGCGCCGTCGCCGCGCGGTTTGACAAATGCATGTACTGCGGGACGCCCGTTAAAAAGGACATGTTTGCGTAGTGGCCGTCGCCACGGCGTCATCGATGTGACCGAGCACCATGTCGATGCAGGCGTGCCAGTTCTGCTGCACATCGTCGAATTCGTATTCTAGGATGTCGGCGATACCAACATAGTCGGCGGCTTCCATCGCCACCCTGATTTCGTTGAGACGTTCCATCACCGGCGCGAGCAATTCGGCGATCTTCTCCTGATCTTCGATGATGCCGGACTGGGTCATGCCCAGCAGCGTAAACGACTTGTTGATCGTGTCGTTCACTTCCAGCCAATGCGACAGGCACTTACCCAACGCCGCCACGCCGTCAGTCGTCGCGCTGCGGCCAAACGCGTCGATCGCCTGCTGACGAAAGTCGCCGGTCGCAGCCAATTGCGTCCTTGCGTGGGCAAGCGCATCACCAACGAGCTGATCCGGTCTGCCGGTCGAGATATCCACGCGACCAACGTCGGACAGTGACCGTTCGAGCATTTCGGTGACGCGGTCGCCACACACGTCGATCCCGTCACACGTGACACTGAGAATGGCGTGACCATCCTCGAGCGCCTTGGCTCTGAGAGATTCGAGGAGATCGCTGACCGATGCTCCGGGCGCGAATGATTCCGATGACTTCGAGTTGTTGATGTACAGATCCACGGTGCGACTCCTGTATTGGTGGTCGCGGGTATTATCGGCACCTGGACTGAAAAGCTGGACGCGGACTGCCCGAATGGCCGTTTTCAGGTCTATTTCGGGGGATTTTTTGGATCAAACGGTGGCGGGATCTTCCAATCGCCCAACAGCCCGACCATATCAGAGACGCCGATGACGCGGGGCATCGCGTACAACTCGCCATACTCGAATCCGCCACGGGCACCGTCGGCACTCGCGTTTCCGCGGATGTAGTTGATGACCCGCTCGACGCGGGTGTCGTCAAATTGCGACTTGTAGCAGCGGACGGCTTCAATCTTGCGGTTAATGGTGTCGCCGATGTCCACGACGAATGACGAGTGGTACTGATGATGCTCGGCGGCAATCGGTACCGGTCGGTAGACCAGATGGTCGACGCGATGCGGTTTGGTGCCGTCGAAGCGGTCATCCCACTTGGTCAGTTGCGAGTAAAAGCGGGCAGCCTCGGTGATGAGTTGGGCCTGGTAGTGGTCCGGAGACGCAGCCGGCGTGCGACCAGCCATGCCGACGAGGATGCTCGGTTTGAGTCGGCGAATCACGGTGGCAACCTTGTAACGTGCCGGCGGACCGTCCATCAGTTCCCGATTCGGCAGATCGAGCGTTTCACAGAACTGGACGCCGAGGATCTTGGCAGCGGCGGACGCCTCTGCGGCGCGGGTTTCGAGCGTGCCGCGCGGCGTGGGTTCGCCGGTCGTCATGTGCAGCATGCCAACGCGATAGCCCTGATCGACGAGCTTGGCGATCGTGCCACCCATGCCGATCTCAAGATCGTCCGGATGCGGTGCGGTGAAAAGAACGTCGACTTGTTGTTCATCTGCCATGCTGTTCTCCCATTGGCTGGCCACCCGGGACTATAGGCATGTGAACGCGGCGCAACAAGTGTCACCAACGTGGTTCGGTTGTGTTCTGAGGCGTGTCAGACGCCAATTGGTATTTCGGCAGGGGCGGATGTCACCGCGTCGCTCAAACGCTCGACCGTGTGTTCCCACGACTGGTCGGCCACGATCGCGGCACGTGCGATGCGCTGATCACCGTTTGAGCGGGTGACGGCACGACGGCAGGCTTCGGTGAAGCGATCGGGATTGTCGGCAATGACCACGTTGTCACCGAACACCTCCGCCTCGGCCATCGGCGTCGATACGACAGGCAGACCGGCCGCGAGATACTCGCGGAGTTTGATCGGGTTGATGTAGGGTGTCATCTCATTGCATTTGAACGGAAGGATGGCCGCATCGAACCGCGCGCAGTAACCGGGCAGTGATGCGTAAGGCCGACGACCGAGCAGATGAACATTCTGCAGGTCTCTTAGCGGTATCAAATCGACGTAGCTGTCACCAATGAGGACGAACTGAGAATCGGGCATGCGCTTGGCGACCGCTGCGATCAGTTCGACGTCGATCCAATGGTGAAGAAGACCGAAGAAGCCGATGATCGGGCCGCTGAGTTGGCCAATGTCATCTGGGCGAGCCACGCCGTTGAGTGCCGCACCGAAGTGTTGAACGTCCACGCCGTGGCGAACCAGGTGGACGTTCTGGTGCAATGGTCGCTTGGATGCGTACAACGCCTGAGAGGTGGTCACCACGACGTCGGACTTGGCGATCAATCGACGCTCGGCATCGCGTATCGCCCGACCATTCATGCCGTCAAACAACGCGTACTCATCAACACAGTAGTAAACCAGCTTCTCCTCGTTGAATTGGCCGGAAAGGAAATCCACATCCGGAGCAAAGGTCCACAGTTGCACGGGCCGCGCTCCGCTCGGGTCGACCCGTTTGAGAACGCGGCGAATCTGACGCACGACCATCTGTTTGTTCATGGCCACAAACGGTGCGTACCACATGCCCGGCAGTACGAACGGCGTGACGTGGGTGAGGCGATCGTCGACCTGGCGGGATCCGCCGAGCACCCGTTTGAGCGTGGCCATCCCCTGCTTGATGTCGACCATGGAAATCGTGGGTCGCCGTGTGCCGTGATAACTGACCCAGATCACGTCGTTGTCGCGGGCCAGCAGTTTCATCACGTGATGCTTGCTGGTTGGGGTTTGCTCCCAACTGCTCGCAATGCACAAAATGATGCGGTCTTTGATCATCGTCTGCTTTGTTCTTCCCTGAACACGCAACTACACGGCAGAGCCGTTGGCGTAGTCGCGGTAGTATTCGTAGCGCCGACCGTAACCGGTTGTCGGATCGTCATCGCCGACGATCAGTGTCCCGATGACAGGAACATTGTTCGCCGCGAGCACCTTGATCGCATGTCGCGCGACCGGTTCGGGCGTGTGGTGCATTCGAACAACGAACACGACACCCGAGGTCATCGGCCCAATGATGCCGACATCTGCAACCGTTGAGACCGGCGGCGTATCGACAATGGTGTAATTGAACTCTCGATTAAATCGTTCAAAGACGGTCCGGGCGGTTCTGGATGAGAGAAGCTCCGTCGCGGAGCGCCCGCGAAGCCGGCCAGCCGTCACAACGAACAGATTCGGAAGCGGCGTGGGCCGAATGATGTCCTCATACGACACGTCGCCGCGCAGGTATTCGGTCAAACCGGGCTGCTGGTCGATGTTGAGCAGCCCAGCGACAGTGCTTTGACGCAGGTCGCCGTCGACCACGAGCACGCGCATGTGCCGGATTTCGGCGAGGGCGAAACTGAGATTGACGGCCGTGACACTCTTGCCATCTCGCGGCACGGCGCTGGAAACCATGTGGATCCGGTGCTCCTGGCGGGGATTTCCGCTGAGCAGTCGTGTGCGCAATGCACGGTATTGCTCGCTGATCAGCGAGTTCCCGCTCTGCGACACGGCAATCTCCTCGCTGAGCGTGCTGAGCTTTTCGCGCATTGTTTGCGCGTCAAACGGAGCCGGCTCGTCGATCGATGGCGATTCATCCTGCGGTGTGGACCACGTAGGCCACGGCATCACGGCGGCCGATGACGGCGCACGGGCGGTCCAGTCAAGGCTTCCCTGAGCTTCGGCTTTGGCGAGTGCGTCTGCGATTCTTCCCATTACGGTGACGTCTCCTCGTTCGTCCGATGTTGACCGGAGGATGAGCTGACCTGGGCGATGGTGGACGGACGGATGAGGTCCGAAACCCGAGCGAAGACCGCACGTGGCATGGCCACGGCTTTTTCGTACAGCCCCTTCTCGTGCAGACTCAGATAAGCGAGCGATCCGCTTGTTCCGACGGAGACCGCCAGGATCAACGATGCCGACGGAACCAGGATGTACTTCTTCAGCGCCTGTTTGCGTCGTGCGGCGGTGGTCATGATCACGTCGATCGATTCGAGGATCGGCAGGCCAAGCCCTTCGATCACCTGGTTGCGTGTGCGGATCGTACGATCAAACAATTCGCTCAAGAGGACCATCACCGTTCCCAGACCGCCGCCCGTGACCAGTGCGAGCAACAGCACCGTGGTCAACCGTGGTGAAACCGGGATGTAGCTGCAACGGGCGGGCTTGATCTTCTCGAAGAGAATGCCGCGACTGCTGGCGTCGGCTTGGAGGACACGTCCGATCTGGTCTGCGTAGCTGCGGTAGAGGGAGAGATCATGGCGGGCACGTTCGACCTGTGCCTGACGCGTGCTGAATTCCTTGCGGCGGCGAAACGCCTCCTGTTGAACCTTCTCAAGTTCACCGATCCGAGCCTGAACGCGGTCAATTTCCTCCTGATTGGAAGCAACCAGTTTCTCGAGGATTTCGACTTCAACGGCTGCGCTGTTGTTCATGTTCGCCGCTGTTGACTGCGGCGACATCGGCATCATCGGCAACTGCAGGACACGATTGGCAGCGGCGCGCTGCTCGTCGGCGATGTCCTGTTGTTCGATGGACACCATCAGCCGGTCAGCCTTTCGGCGAAGGGATTGAATCTCCGGGTGCCGATCGGTCATGCCACGCGATGACTTCAGATCATCAATGTCGTCCCAGACACCCTGAAGTTCCCGCGCAAGACGCAAACTCTCGCTGCTGCGGATGGCCGTCTCAATGCCAAGATCCGTGCCGACATTGGCCGTGAACCCGGACGACTTCGGTTGCGCGACGGGTAAGGACGGCAGTGCGTCGCGTCTTGCTTCCAAACGTGTTTCCATCTCGCTCTGCTTGCGCTTGAGCGACGTCAGATCGGTCCGCAGATTGTCCAGCTGGGCGAAACTGAATGTCGGGTGCAGCGGGTTCAACCCATGATGCTGCTGCTGAAAGGCCAGCAGGTCATCCTGAAGCTGCTCGACGACCGCCTGCCGCTGAGCCGCTTCCTCTTCAAAGTAGGCTTTGGTTTCCCCGAGCAGGTTCCCGATGCGCGCCTGTGTGGTATCGATGTAATGGTCGCGCACCTGATCAAGCAAGAGCTTCGCTGCGCGCGGATCTCCCATCGTCAGCCGCAACTCGATCATGTCGTGGTTCGGACTCTGATGGAGAAACGACACGTCGATCCCGCCTGACACAACTTCTGCCCACTGTCGCGGTTCGGTCAGATTCGCGTCGAATCGCGTCTTGAGTTGATCCAGTAGGCTCGGCTCCTCGATCATCTCAGTCAACGACTGGACGTTGGCGACGTCATTAGCCAGCGTCCGTCGAAACGCCACGAATGCACCGGTTCCTTCCGATCGCGGCAGGTTGACGAGCACCGGATCGTCACGTCGCTCGAACACAGTCTTGGCGACGTAGCGCCTCGGAACGTAGAGGCTCATCACGAATGCCGCCGACGTGGCCAGACAAAATGGAATCAGAAAGACCCACTTGCGCACGGTCAGCACGCGGAGCACTTCCGAGACCGACCGTCGCATGTTTCCAAACGAATCGTTTGACGATTCGTACGGATTGTCCCAGTTGGGCGGCATGTTCATTTGTGGATCATGCATCTCGTTCATCAAGCGTTGCCTCAAAACGCAGCGGGAACCTGGCCAACACCCTGATCGTAGAACTGCTGAGTCGCCATCGCATTGGCTGGCGTGGCGTACGTTCGCATCGCCGGGCCAACCGGGTAGAGCAATTCCTGCAACCGTAAACCAATCCACCCAAGGGGCGTCGGGGGCACGTACACGATGTCTCCCGGTTCCAGCATGAGATTCATCTTGGTGTCGCCCTTCTTGACGATCTGGTCGACATTGACCTCCACCATTTTGATCTCGTCATCGATGTGACTCGGACGAATGACCTTCACCCGCTGCTTCCATGCGATCAGATTGGGTTGCGAACGCGACAGCGCCGTGAGCACCGTGTCGCGACCGGAATGTTTGAATGCCCCGTTTGCACCGACCTGGCCAAACACATAGAAGACGCTCGAATCGTGATCGGTGATGGTGACGTGCACATCAGGCTCACGATAATACGGGGCGTACAATTCCTCGAGCTTGGACGCGATCTCGCGCGATGTCATGCCCACCACACGAACCTCGCCCACAAGGCGAGCACTAATGCGACCATCTGCCTGGACGCGAAACAGGCGTCCGTGCAGTTCCTGAATCCGTGGCGACTCAACCTTGAATTGATCACCAGGCCCGATGCGTCCTTCCGTTCCGGAGGCAAGGTGCTCGTGATCCTTGAGAAACGCGGACAACTCGCGGTGCGTCGGTGTGGCTGTGCAGCCAACGCTAACCCCGATGCTGACCGTCGCAGCCAACCAGTAAAGATGATGGCGACCAGTTCTGACCATGTTGCGTCATTCCTTTGACCGAGCCGTATGGGACCCACATTGCTCCATGCTCGTCGATCGAGCCGACAATCTCGGACCTGCCCATTTATCGGGTTGGGATGGGGCCTCCTAAATCTCGGACCTTGTTTTTGGACCTGATTGTGGCTGTTTTGGTGAATCCGGGTGGGCACGCCCGATAATGTCGCGCGGTGCGAGGAGTTGGCTCATTTATGCCAAAGGCAGACCCGGTTGAGACCGATATTCCAAGCGTCCGGGTTATGCGGACCCAGGGAGAATGCACCCAGAAGAGGCGATTGATCCGCGGCGGTTTCCGTTCATGTACATTGAATATTTCAAACTGACGTATCCCCCGTTCCAGGACACGCCGAATCCCCACTTCTTCTTCGAGACCGAAGAGCGGACAGAGGCACTCGCGTCGATGTGGTACACGATCATGCAACGGCGGGGGCTGATGCTCCTGACCGGGGACGCCGGCGTGGGCAAATCGATGCTCGTGCGCATGCTGATCGACCGACTGCACAAACAGGCGGTGTTTGTCGAACCCGGTGCCCACCAATGCAGTGACACAGACGTCGCGCACGCCATCTGCGCCGAGCTGAATTTCAGTCCACCCGGCGATGCCACACCCGCACAGCTCCAGAGATTCGTTCTTGATGGGCTTGCGGAAACAGCACGAGGCAGCCGACCCGTCGCCCTCATCGTCGATGGTGCCAATGCGTTGTCCGAAAGCGCGTTTCGCTTCATCGCACAGTTGTCCGATCTGGATGCATCCACCACCAAGTTGATCCAAATCCTCTTCGTGGGCGACGCCTCGCTGCGACACCGATTGCACGCGTCTGCCTATCAGACCATTCGCCAGCGACTGTCACGTGTTTGTCACCTCTCACCATTCACGGCGGAAGAGACAGCCGGTTACATCCGACACCGTCTGTCACTCTGTGGATGCGAGAGCGGCGAGTTGTTCACGGACGCTGCCCTCGAGCGCGTTCACGCGACCACCAACGGTGTGCCCCGCGTCATCAACACGATCTGTGACAACGCGATGCTCGTCGCCATGAGCGACGAATCGGAATACGTGGACGCGCAACACGTCGACGAAGCCGCCACGATGATCGACTGCGAGCCGCTCGATCTACCGGCATACAGTGGTGACGATGTGTATGAGGGATCATCCGGAACGCGCGGCATGCACGGCGATTCGCCGATGGAGCTGAATCTGCTGTCCGATCAGATTGACCAACTTCGCGCGATCACCGACATGGTCCGCCATTCGGGATTCTCAATGCGGCGCCCTGGCAACGCGGCCAACATGCCACCACGGTCGCGTCTGCACAACCAGACCGATCCAACACGCAACACGGATGAGCTTCTCCAACGCCTGAGCAGAATTGAGCAACAGGTGCGTGACTCAGCGAAGGAATCCCCAAGGCAGGCGACCAACCTTCAGAATCGACTCGACGCCATCGAGAAGGGTCTGCACGGCATGGCCGACCGCGACGAGACGTGGAAACACCAACTGCGCGACGAACTCAAGGTTGACCCACCATCACCGCACGAAACCGATCCGCCCACGCAGCCACCGGCGACGACCGCGGAAGTCGAGGTCCATGTTGTCGAATACGAACCATTCGAACACCAGCCAGACACACAGGATGCCGCGACAGGGGCGCCAGCAAGCGAACCGGTTGATGAAGAGCTCGAGATGATGTCGAAAAGCGTGGCGGAACGTTTGCGTCACCGTCGTGAGCGACGCGCAGAGCGGGCCAAACCAGGGACCGACCATCAACCGGCAGAAGATCTGCTCCAGAACGTACAAGATCTCGATTCGCTGATCAGCGAAATGTGCCGCCGAGACCCAAGCTAGGGCGTTTCGCGTTCACCACGCGGTGCCCGCAGCCCACGTGGTTTCGATTCGGCATCCTCGATGGACTCTCCGTTGTCCAACTTGCGTTCCAGCACTTCGAACTTCTCGCGTTGATCGTTGTTGAGCACTTCGAGAATGCCACTGCGGAGCTTGGCTTCGTCCGCCTTGGTCACGCGCGGGTCGGAAGCGTCTTGGCTCCAAAGACTCTTATGTGTGCGAAACAGCCGCCTCAGCTCAGTCCATTGTTCCCGCGATAAATCGAGCTTGCCGGCCATGCGGAAATAGCGCACGCCGCGGCTCTCCTGTGTTGGCATCATGGTGGCTTTGAGGCGGGCCTCACGCGCCAACGCGCGGTATTGATCGGCTTGCTTGCGGTTCAACTCATCGAGCACGCGGGCATCGAAATCGTTGTTGGCCATCCGCAGACCCGTGTTTGGCCCGATCAGGTCGCGCATCTCGATCTGCAACTCGCGGAGTCGTTCCATGTTGCGCTCCTGACGCGCTTTGGCTTGCTCAGCACGCAGTTTCGCGATCCGCCCAGTGTTTTCCGAACGCGACTTGTCCCATTTGGCAGACATCTCCCGGATGTGGCGAATCTGCTCGGCGAAGATCGTGTCGATCTTCTCTTTCTGCTCCGCTTCGAGTGTCATCTGCTCATCCACCAACGCCTTGAGCGACTCGAGCATCTGGACATGCCGCGCCACGGTTCCGCCGCGTTGCCGCGCGTTGCCGCCGCGTTTGTTCGGCTTGTCGCTGCCTTGAAGCGTCGAGACAGACACCAACGCGAACAAGGCAGCCATCAGCATGAGCGTTCCATTCCGTCTTTTCATCGCGCGTATCTCCTTGTACAACTTCGCGCATGTCTGCGACGATCCAGCCAACGCAGTGTACCGCAACTCCCCGCGATCATCGATCGGGAAGCCGCGTCGGCAACCCGCGACGACACGCTTCATCCGACATCAACGCATTGGCAGTCTAAACCCGGACCATCTATGTACTTACACGCCATCATCGCCTACTGCCTGCTGATCTGGTGGCTTCAGGAACGCCCGGTCGAGCCCTGGTTCGGCGGAACGGGCATCATGTGGGCGATCGTCATCGGGCAAATGTTCGTCGTTGCGTTCATGGCCACTTTGGCGTCGCGGTCAGCCGTCCGTGTGTTCGATGGATCGCCCGACGGGCCACACGAAGCCCAACACCTGCTTCATCGCAACAACTTTATTCTGCGATCATTCGTGCTGCTAACGTTCGTCGCGTGCCTGGCGTTGACGCCGTGGGTGCAGCGCGTTGGCGACGTTGGCTTTCTCGATGCCGTACCGGGTCTGGCTGGCTTCGTCATGCTGACGCCCTACCTGATGACTGCGACCATCGGCATGGCGTGCACGTTTCCAATCGATCGCAAGATTCGATTCTGGGTGGCAGGGACGCAGGCGTGGCAGACCGGCGTCGTGCCGCACGTCTGGGACTTCAAGAGCTACCTCGGTTTCAACGTCCGCCATCAATTGCTGGCGGTGGTCATCCCGACGACCATCATCCTCGCGGCCTTCGATGTCACCACGAAGTACGAACGCGAGATAAAAGACGCATTCAAGATCGTCTGGGCACCGGACGCGCTGCTTGGGCTGACATCGGCCGTCGTGTTTGTGTTCGCGCCGTGGATGCTTCGGCACATCTGGACGACCCAACGCCTGCCGGACGGACCACTGCGGTCAAACTTGGAGGCCATGTGCGACCGCATTGGATTGAAATGTCGCGATATTCTCATTTGGCGAAGCGGTGGCATGATCGTCAACGCCGCCGTCATGGGCATCTTCGCGCGGATTCGCTACGTCATGATCAGCGACGGCCTTCTTAACGCCCTCACCGACAAACAGATCGAGGCGGTCTTCGGCCACGAAGCAGGCCACGTCAAGCGTCACCACATTCAGCACTTCCTCGTCTTCGCCCTCGGCAGCATGCTGGTCGCTGGCGGTGTAATGCAAGCGACCGCCATTTGGGAAGAACAAATCGAGGTCGTTCTGCCATTCGCACTAACGACGTGGTCCATTCAGTTTCTCGGCCTGGCGACGCTGGTGATCATCTGGGGCGTGGGATTCGGCTTTGTGTCGCGGCGATTCGAACGACAGGCGGATCTGTTCGGTGCGCGATGCGCGTCACCCGATGCCGACACAGACTGCGACGAACCCTGCGGCGTCCATCCATCACTGAAAGATGAACATCGGACACCACCACCGCTGTGCACCACCGGCGTGAAGACGTTCAACAGTGCCCTCGAAGCCGTCGCGGTCATGAACGGCATCCCCATCGAGGAACGAAGCTGGCGGCATTCGTCCATCGCCAGCCGGATGGAGCACCTGTCATCACTTGCCGCTGACCGCAACCGTCTGCAACAATTCGAACGGCTGGTCAGCCGCATCAAGCGCGTGCAGTTGGCGATCGCGATTCTCGGCATCGTCGTCACAGCCGTCTACGGAGCCTATATATACACGCCGCGCGAACGCGCGGTCTCTGCCGAAAGCAGCAACCAGGTCGCAACTGCCCCTGACACCACGGACAACCGTGCGAACTGAGGATCAGCACCATGCTTGACAACCCGCTAATGCTGATATCCATCATCGTGGTCGGCGGTATTTTCGCGCAGTGGTTGTCGTGGCGCATCGGCGTGCCATCGATTCTGCTGCTGCTGCTTTCCGGTGTCGTCTTCGGACCGATCACAGGCCTGATCGATCCCGACGCCCTTTTCGGCGATCTCATTCAACCCGTCGTTGCTATATCCGTCGGCTTGATTCTCTATGAGGGCGGACTGACGCTGAAGATCTCCGATCTGCCCAAGGTCGGCACGGTCGTGCGCAACCTCGTCAGCGTTGGCGCGCTGGCAACGTGGATCGTCTCCGCATTGGCCGCCAATCTGATTCTCGGTTTGTCCGCCGCGCTGTCCGCACTTCTGGGAGCCGTCCTCGTCGTCACAGGCCCGACCGTCATCACGCCGCTCCTGCGACACATCCGGCCCAAGGGCGCCGTCGGTTCGATCCTGAAATGGGAAGGCATCGTCATCGACCCGATCGGCGCGACGCTCACCATCCTCGTTTTCGAAGCCATCAAAATCGGCAGCACCACCGAAGCCACCGGCCACATCGTCGCCGCCGTGCTCAAGACGATCTTCATCGGCGGCGGATTCGGGTTCGTTGCAGCCGCCATACTCGTGCTGCTTCTCCAACGGTTCTGGATTCCGGACTACCTGCAGAACGCCGTATCGCTCATGCTCGTCATTGCCGCGTTCACCGGCTCCAACTTGCTGCAACACGAATCGGGACTGCTGGCCGCGACGGTCATGGGGTTCGTGCTGGCCAACCAAAAGCGCGTCGACGTCGAGGACATTGTGGAGTTCAAGGAGAATCTGCAGGTCCTCCTGATTTCCATGCTCTTCGTCGTCCTCGCCGCCCGCCTGGACATCGCCGATCTGAAAGCCATCGCCCTGCCGGGGACAATATTCGTCGCCGTGTTGATTCTCGTGGCGCGACCTGTCGGCGTTTGGTTGTCGACGATGGGGTCCGCCCTTTCCAAGCCCGAACGCATCTTCATGGCCCTACTCGCACCGCGCGGCATCGTTGCGGCTGCGGTGGCATCCGTGCTCGCGCTGGAGCTGGAGCATCAGGGCATGGAAGGCGCCCGTACCATCGTGGCGGCCACCTTCATCACGATCATCCTCACCGTCGCGTTTTACGGATTGGCTGCGCCCGGCATCGCCCGCAAGCTCGGCATCGCAGAGTCTGATCCACAGGGCATCCTGTTTGCCGGTGCGAGCGAGTGGGTCCAGGAAATTGCCCAACTGCTGCAGAAGCAGGGCCTCCGCGTCCTGCTGGTCGACAGCAATTACGACAACATTCAAAAGGCACGGATGTCCGGCCTGCCCGCCGTTCGCCGCAGCATCCTGGCCGAGCACCTTCTGGACATGCTCGAATTGGCCGGCATCGGTCGCATCCTCGCGGTCACGCCCAACGACTGGGTCAACGTGCTCGCCCTTCAACGCTTCAACCGCGTGTTCGGTCGGGTCAACTGTTACCAACTCGTCTGGCGACCAAAACAGAAGCAACTCGAACGTCACGAGCACCTGCTGGGTCGTCCTCTCTTCAGCGAGAAGGTCAACGGTGCGAAGCTCTCACGCCTCAAGGAACGCGAGTTCGTCGCCAAAGCAACCAAGATTACCAAGGACTTCACGTACGCCAATTTCCTAGACAAGTACGATGAAAACGTCGTCCCACTGTTCCTCATGGACGAGCAGAAGAAGCTTCGCATCCTCACCACCGACCAACCCATCGAACCGCAACCTGGTCAGACCATTCTGGCGTTCGTGCAAAGTACATCACCGCCACCCGACCCTACCCCGGACGTCGATTGACCCGCGCTTCCCATCAGGTAGACCGAACTCCAGACAATGACTGAGGCCTGGGCGCCGGAAGAACCGGACAGTCCTCATGGCGAACGGGGTCTCGCCGTCCTTTCCCACCAGCGTTCGCGCGACTTCGGGACGACGAGTAGGTTGCATTCGGCCCGATCAGACCGATCCGCCGCCCCACGGACGAACTTTGACGATCCACAATATCTCGCATCGACGGAATAAGATCGGGACTCGAAGGGTTGTCCGCCATAGGATCACACCAACCTCGGAGCAACCCGGCATGACCGACACGACCCCGATTCCAACCGACCCGAACGCCAAACCCGCCGAGCCGTTGCGCCTTGTCATGTGGCTTGTCGTTGTGGGCGTGTTCGGTTTCGCGCTGATCAACTTTGGCGTTGGCGTCTTCGATGAATCTGGAAGAGATACAACCCGGCGAGCAATCACCTACCACCGCAATGGCGATCAACTCTATCTGTGGGCCACCGGTGCACGCGACTTTGACGACCCTTCCTCCGAGTGGTTCGATCTCACCGGCTCCCCGCTGCCAATCGAAAACTTCCAGTACGGCATCGGCAAGGACGAAATTCCATCAATTGACGACCCGGTATTCGTCCGCCCGGACGACGAACGATTCGTCAGTTTCTGGACGAACGAGGGCGTTGACGACATCGGCGAATTGCAGGTGATCGGATATGAGCATGGCGGCGTCGCCCGGGCCTATCCACGCGCGCTGCTTGATCGCCACGAACTGGTCAACGACACGGTCGGCGGCAAGCCGGTCACCGTCGGCTGGTGACCGCTTGTTGAACTGTCCGTGGTCTACGGACGCGAAATTGATGGTGAAACGGTGACTTTCGGTACGACGGGCTACACGTTCAAGAACACGTTCGTCCTCTACGACCGCAAGTCCAACGCCGTCTGGTACCCGCTCGACGACGAAGCCTTCAATGCCATCGGCCGATATCGCCACGGCGACCGCATCCCCTTCCTCGCCAAACCAGCCGTCCAACCCTTGAGCGTGTGGCTCGCCGATCACCCCGGGTCGCTGGTCCTGCTCGACGATGCGTCCAATCTGGAGAATCAGTAGGCGTATCGCACTGGATTCGAATCACTCCCCAGAGCATACTATTAGCTTCCGCGGCGGCAAAATGCCAGTCGACACACGCATTGCAACGCGTAAACTCTTCGCGTAATCTAAGATTAGAGTAACTCGTATCGTTAAGGACTCCAAAGGGCACCTATAAGCCCATCGTCGATAAGCACACAAAGTGAGCTGCCCACGTTGATGTCTCACCCATCCGGCGAATGAAGAGTTGATTGCGGGAGGCGATTCAGCGGCCGTGCAGACGACGAAAAAGACAATTCATTCCAGGGAGTACTTCACATGGAAGAAGGATACGCCGCTTCGACCGCAATTGAGCAATGGGGCACGCTCGCCATCGCAGTATACGGCGTTATTCAAGTGTGGTTGATTGCCATCTGGAGACGTTTTTCCGCGGGGCGCATCACCATTTTCAAGACTGGACACATCGAGATCGGATTCAGCAACTTCGGTCCTACAATCGGGCTGAACGGCACCCTGCGAGCTAAGCACAAAGATGCGTTTGTCAGCGACATCTCTCTAGTTGTTAAGAAACAAAGTGACGGAGCTACACACTCTTTCGAATGGGCAGCATTTCGATCCCCGCAGATATCGAATGTCGGCGGGAGCAGCGTTTCTCTCGAACTACCCAGTGGATTCAATGTGCTTCCATCCCAACCCTATCGATACAATATCTTCTTCTCTGATCGAGCTACTCAGGATACGCTCAGCCCTGCACTCATTGCAGTTCGCAAGGAATGGCAAGATCTCCTGATATCAAGAAGGGATCAGATTGTAGCCCAGGCACAGGAAGAGAACTCAGATACAGATAGTATACTCTCACTACTATACGATAATGAATTCTGTGATCAGTCAGAAGCTTACCGTAATGCTTGGGATCTGCTAACACGTGCAAACTACTGGTCTTCCGGCGAATACGAGCTAGCCATGGCCGTTAAGACCGCAAGCCCAGATCGCAAGTATGATGAACAATTTTGTTTTAGCATCTCCGATGTCGAATTCGAAGAATTGCGATTGAATGCTGTCGCTACTCTGCGCGAAGCATGCCTCAACGTCAGTAACTATCGCTTTGCATACGCCCAGTATCAGTAAGACACTCGTAGCCATACGGCGCGGGGCCGACGTCACTGAGAGTAAGAGGTTCTCAGCGACATGCTGAACGTTGCGCCGATCATTCGCCACTTCAGCCACGAGCGTAGCCGGTAGTCGAGCCACGATTTCGCGTATCGCGGAATCCACTCGGTAAGCTCGGCCCAGATAGGACTTTCCAACCGGGTCCTTCATCTGATAAGATCCCTACTCGCGGCGGAGGGGGTCCCCAACCAGAGACGGAGAAGGAACGCATGCAGCTTGTCAATCGTGTCGCCATCATGGTCTGCCTGTCTTGCCTCACATTCACTGCGATGCTGTCGGCGGACCCGACCGAACCGGCCAAACCGCTGCCACCGTCGGCTGCCGGCTTTAAAGGCCCGACGTTCGATTCCATGAATGTCACCCTGCTCAGCAACGTCCCGCTGAGCAGCTTCCCATTGAACCCCTCCGGCGGAGCGGACATCTGGGGATACGTCTCACCATCCGGTCGCGAATACGCCATCATGGGCCACCGGGAAGGCACCGTCTTCGTCGAGGTGACCGATCCGCAGAATCCGGTCGTCGTCGGTGATTTCCCCACCGCCGGCAACCCCCGCACCACGCGCGACATGAAAACCTACCTCAACTACGCCTACTCCATCGGCGATGGTGCGTTCGGTCTCGAAGTCTACTACCTGGCCGACATCGACAACGGCAACATCACCTTCGTTGGCGCATTCACGAACGGCGCACTCTTCGGCGCCCACAATGTCGCCCTCAACCCGGACAGTGGCTTCGCCTACCCCGTCTCATCCAGCGTGACCAGCGGATTGGCTGCTTTTGATCTGTCGAATCCCGAAAACCCGACGCTGGCCGGCACGTGGACCGAGACTTTCCTGCACGACGTGCTCGTCGTCTCTTACGACAGCGGACCATTCGCCGGTCGCGAAATCGCCTTCGGTTTCGCCGGCGGTGGCGGACTGAAAATTATCGATGTCACCGACAAGTCAAACATGTTCACCATCGCGACGGCCACCTATCCGAACCTCGCCTACTGCCATCAGGGCTGGGTCAGCGAAGACAAGCAATACATTTTCCTGAACGACGAGTTCGACGAGGTTAATGGTTTGGTGTCATCCACCACGATGCCCGTGTTCGACATCTCCGACATCAACAATCCGCAATACCTCTACTCTTTCACCAACGGCCAACCCTCGACCGACCACAACCTCATGGTCCGCGGTAACCACATCTTCGCCGGGAATTACGCCTCCGGCCTGCGGGTCTTCGACTTTTCCGATGTGATGAACATTCAGGAGACCGGTTACTTCGACACGCACCCTGAATTTGCCGGTCCCGGTTTCCCCGGTGCATGGGGCGCCTACCCCCTGCTGCCAAGCGGCATCGTGCTCGTATCCGATCGACAACGTGGCCTGTTCGTCTTCGACGTGTCTGCCGCTACCGGCCCGCCACCAGTGCCAACCGCCTCCGAATGGGGCATGATCATCATGTCATGCACATTGCTCGCAGCGGGCACCATCGTGTTTCGGCGTCAGCGTGAACAGATCGCCGCGAACTGATCAAACATCGATGTGCCAGACTTCGTACCCCGCGTGGCTCATGCCCAGACCAGCGTAGGTGCGCTTGCCGACCTGGTTTTCCTCTTCGACGTACAACCGCAGCGCCCGCACGTCGCCCCGCCCAGCCGCCTCGCGCTGTACATGCTCGAACAGCCTGCGGAAGACGCCCTTTCGGCGGTAATCCGGGTGCACGTACACGCTTTGAAACCACCAGATCCACCCATCCCGCCAATCGCTGAATTCGTACGTCACCATGCATTGGCCCACGACCCGCCCAGCGTCTTCGGCCACGAAATAGAGGCAGATGCCCTCATCCGACAACGCCCGCCGCACACCCCGCAGCAACGTCTCACGATCAAGTTCGAGGTCCTCTGTCTCGACGGCCATCGCAGCGTTGTACTCTGCCACGTTCTCGGCATCATCAAGCCGGGCATGTCGGATGGTCAGGTCGCCCAAGGTGTTCTCTCCGAATGTCAGACTCAGGGTGTCGCCGACGGTTCGTCGGACTGATACCGTGGCGAGATGGCCACGTACGGCTTGCCGAGCATTTTCTTGATCAGCACGACCTCGCCCATGTCATTGCCCTCGATCACATGCCCGACCCACTGCAGCAGGTAGCTGATCACAATCAATCCCACCGGTCGCCACCACAGATCCCATCGCCACTGCACGAGTTGCCAACCCCCCAATACCAGCGCGAAGACCAGCACCGGCACCCCCACCGCGTGCAACGCCAGCGACGCCGGGTGCTGATGACGCTCGAACCAGTTGGCCAGCCAAGTGGGCATGGCGGGATCGTAAACCCCGTTTTCAGCCCACACAACAGGGATGGCAGTGGCTGTCAAATTGGCATCCATGCAGGTTCCCCCCCCCGCCGCCTGCCACGCTGGCAGCAGTCGAATCCCGATGGCGGATCGCGGCGATCCCGTAAGCCATTGCAAAATAGATAGTTATCACACAGCAACTTCCCGCGACCGATTGGTCCGCCCCTTGCTCTATTTCGGACGTGCACCGGTACGTCCGGCCCGCGCGGGCGGTCGCGGTGCAACGTCACGATGTTGGATTGAAGGAGAACACCAGCCATGGCGGTCAAACAACTCGCCTTTGAGGAAAACGCTCGAGAGTCACTGCTGCAAGGCGTCGAAAAGTTGGCCAACGCGGTCAAAGCCACCCTCGGACCACGCGGCCGCACCGCGGTCATCGACAAGGGATGGGGCTCGCCCACCGTCACCAAGGACGGCGTGACCGTGGCAGAGGAAGTCGATCTGGAAGACAAGTACGAGAACCTCGCGGCCCAGCTCGTTAAGGAAGCCGCCACCAAGACCAGCCAGGTCGCCGGCGACGGAACGACCACCGCGACTGTGCTGGCTGAGTCCATTTTCCGACTCGGTCTGCGGAACACGACGGCCGGAATGAACGCGAACGTCATGAACCGGGGCATTGAGAAGGCTGTCTCGGCGGTTGTCGCGAATCTCGAGAACCTGTCGCGCCCGGTCAAGATCAACAAGCGCGACGACATCGTCAACATCGCGGCCATCAGCGCCAACAACGACAAGGAAATCGGCAACGTGTTGGCCGACTGCTTCGAGAAGGTCGGCAAGGACGGCGTCATCACGGTCGAGGAAGGCAAGAGCGCCGACACAACCATCGAGATCGTCGAGGGCATGCAATTCGACCGCGGCTACCTCTCGCCACACTTCGCCACCAATCAGGACAACATGGAGTGCGTGCTCGACAAGGCCTTCGTCCTGATTCACGAAGACAAGATCTCCAACGTGCAAAAGCTCGTTCCGCTCCTCGAGAAGGTATCCAAGGCCAAGCGTCCGCTGCTCATCATCGCTGAGGACATCGAAGGTGAGGCACTGGCGACACTGGTCGTCAACAAGCTCCGCGGCATCCTCAACGTCGCTGCGGTCAAAGCACCGGGCTACGGCGATCGTCGCAAGGCCATGCTCGAGGACATCGCGATTCTCTCCGGCGGCAAAGCCGTTATGAAGGACATCGGTCTGGACCTCGAAACGCTCGCCATCGCCGATCTCGGTCAGTGCAAGAAGATCCGCATCACCGCCGACGCCACGACCATGGTCGAGGGCGCCGGTTCGACGAACGACATTCAGGGACGGATCACGCAGATTCGCTCCGAGATCGACGCCACGACCAGCGACTACGATCGCGAGAAGTTGCAGGAGCGTCTCGCCAAGCTCGCCGGCGGCGTCGCCCAGATCAACGTCGGCGCGTCCACCGAAACCGAGTTGAAGGAAAAGAAGGCCCGCATCGAAGACGCCCTGCACGCCACGCGTGCCGCCGTCGAAGAAGGCATCGTGCCCGGTGGTGGCGTCGCCCTGCTGCGTAGTCGCGACGCCCTCGACAAGGTCAAGACCGTCGCCCAGGACGAAAAAGCCGGCGTCGAAATCGTCCGCAAGGCCCTTGAAGCTCCGATCCGTACGATTGCGACGAACGCCGGCGTAGAGCCGGGCATGGTCGTCCACAAGGTTTCCGGGCAGTCCGGCGGATTCGGATTCAACGGTGCCACGCTCGAATATGGTGACCTGCTCAAGGACGGCGTCATCGACCCGACCAAGGTCGTGCGTTCCGCCCTCGAAAACGGCAGCAGCGTCGCACGCATCCTGCTCAGCACCGAGTGCCTGATCACCGAAAAGCCGTCCGAAGACGACGCCCCCGAAGGCATGGGCGAAGACATGGACATGATGTAATCCGCGACACGCTCGCGCAATCAACAATACCAAGACAAGCGAAAACACAACGCGACCATCAGGGTCGTTTCGAAGGAGAAGACAACCATGGCCACTGCGACAGCAGCAAAACCAAAGAAGAAGAACGCTTCCAAGATCAACTTCCGCCCGCTCGATGACCGTCTCCTGATCCGTCAGGCCGACGCCGAAGAGAAGACCCAGGGCGGCATCATCCTTCCCGACGCAGCCCGCGAGAAGCCACAGCAGGGTACGGTCGTCGCCTGCGGTCCGGGCAAGTTGCTCGACAGCGGCAACCGCGGCGAGATGAGCGTCAAGGTTGGCGACGAAGTGTTCTACGGCAAGTATGCCGGCACCGAGATCGAGATCGACGGCGAGACATTCGTCGTCTGCCGTGAGAATGACCTGTTGGCTGTGGTGGACTAGGTACCTGCGAGGAGCAATCTGATATGCCAAAGCAAATGATGTTCGGAAGCGACGCCCAGCAGGGTGTCCTTGAGGGCCTGACGAAGCTCGCCAACGCGGTCAAGGTGACGTTGGGTCCTGTGGGGCAGAATGTGCTGCTCCAGAAGTCGTTCGGCGCTCCGCGCGTGACGAAGGACGGTGTGACGGTGTCCAAGGACATCGAACTGCCCGATCCCTTCGAGAACATGGGCGCCAAGATGATCAACGAAGTTGCCAACAAGACCAGCGATCAGGTCGGCGACGGCACCACCACCGCCACGGTTCTCGCGGAGGCGATCTACCGCGAAGGCTTGAAGCTGGTGACCGCCGGCGTGAACCCGATGGCGCTCAAGCGCGGCATCGACAAAGCCGTCGAAGCCGCCGTCAAGTCGATCGCCAATCAGTCGGTCAAGGTCAAGTCGACCTCCGATCTCGAGAAGGTCGCCACGATCAGTGCGAACGGTGATCAGACCGTTGGCAAGCTGCTGAGCAAGGCGATGGAAGACGTCGGCGAGGAAGGCGTCGTTGAGATCGAAGAAGGCAAGGGAACGGACACGGAGAAGGAAGTCGTCGACGGCATGCAGTTCGACAAGGGCTACATCTCCCCATACTTCATGAACAACCCGTCCGATCTGACCTGCGTCCTCGAGAACCCGCAGATCCTGATTCACGAAAAGAAGATCTCGAACCTGCGCGACTTCATCCCGATGCTCGAATCGGTCGCATCGACAGGCAAGCCGTTCCTGATCATCGCCGAAGACGTCGAGGGCGAATCGTTGGCGGCGTTGGTCGTCAACAAGCTTCGCGGTGTGCTCAACGTCTCAGCCGTCAAGGCGCCCGGTTTCGGCGACCGTCGCAAAGCCATGCTCGGTGACATCGCCACGATCACCGGCGGCAAGCTCATCAGCGAGGATCTCGGCATCAAGCTCGAGAGCGTGACCGCTTCCGACCTCGGGTCGGCCAAGAAGGTCATCATCTCCAAGGACGCCACGACGATCATCCAGGGCGCCGGCAAGGCGGCTGACGTCAAGGCGCGTTGCGAGCAGATCCGCAAGCAGATCGAAGCCACGACCAGCGACTACGATCGCGAGAAGCTCCAGGAACGTTTGGCCAAGCTGACCGGTGGCGTCGCCGTCATCCGCGTCGGTGGTTCCACTGAAATCGACGTCAAGGAAAAGAAGGACCTCGTCGACGACGCATTCCACGCAACCCGCGCTGCCCGCGAAGAGGGCATCGTTCCCGGTGGTGGCGTGGCATTGCTGCGTTCGATCGCCTCGGTCGAGAAGGCACGTACCAACGTCACCGGTGACGAAAAGCTCGGCTGCGACATCGTCGCCAAGGTGCTCCGTGCACCGGCTCGTCAGATTTGCATCAACGCCGGCCTGGAAGGCGATGTCATCGTCGAGCAGATCCTCGAGAAGTCGGGATCGCATGGTTTTGATGCACGCAAGGGCGACTTCGTCGACATGGTGAAGTCGGGCATCGTCGATCCGGCGAAGGTTGTTCGCACGGCGCTTCAGTCGGCCGCCAGTGTTGCAGGCTTGATGCTGACGACGCAGGTGCTGATGACCGACATCAAGGACAATGACAAGGACCACCCGATCGCCCACGCGATCCGCTAGGTCCGGTAGAGGATGTTCAGCGTGCAAGGGTGGATCGATCTGATCCGCCCTTGTGCGCTTGAATTGGGATTGACCCGTGCGTCCTGGTCGAAGGTGATCGGGGAGATGATGTCGACAAAGCGCGATTACTACGAAGTGCTCGGGGTCGAGCGCGGTGCAGGCCCCGACGAGATCAAGCGCTCCTATCGCAAGTTGGCGATGAAGTATCATCCCGACCGCAACAAGGACAACCCCGACGCCGAGGTCAAATTCAAGGAAGCAGCCGAAGCGTACGAAGTCCTTTCCGACGCCAACAAACGCCAACGCTACGACCAGTTCGGACACGCCGGTGTTTCCGGAGCAGGGGTGCACGACTTCTCGCACATGGGCGTCGAGGACATCTTCTCGATGTTCGGCGACCTGTTCGGTGGTGGACGCGGCGGCGGAAGGGGTTCGAGACGCGGCGCCGACCTGCAGACAACCGTCGAAATCACCCTGGACGAAGTCGCCTCCGGCGCAGAGCGGACGCTCACCTTCCAGCGTAACGACACCTGCGACGAGTGTACCGGCAGCGGTGCAGCTCCGGGCAGCAAAATGCAAAGCTGTTCCACGTGTGGCGGTTACGGTCAGGTCGAGCAAGCCAGCGGTTTCGGTTCGATCTTTGGTCGCGTGATCACGACTTGCCCATCCTGTCGCGGTCGAGGCCAGATCATCACAACCCCCTGTCGCAGCTGCCGTGGCTCTGGTCGCGCTGTCAAGGAACGCGTCCTCACGGTTCAGATTCCCGCAGGGATTCACGATGGCCAAGCCATCCGCGTCCGTGGCGAAGGAGAGTCGGGTTCCGACGGTGCAGCCCGTGGCGACCTGCACTGTTACGTCTCGGTCCAGGAACACGAATTCTTCGATCGCCAGAACGACGAGCTTGTTTGTCGCGTCCCGATCACGTTTACGCAGGCCGCCCTCGGCGCCACGATCGAAGTGCCAACACTCATCGGCAAAGCCGACGTCAAAATACCCAAGGGCACCCAGTCCGGCCAACTGTTCCGCCTGTCCGGCCAAGGGCTGCCGAATCTGCGTTCAGGACGAACCGGTGACGAAATTGTCCAGGTCTATGTCGAAATCCCCCGCAAACTGACGAAGAAACAGGAAGAACTGCTCAACGACTACGCCGAAACCGAAGGCCACGCCGCCGGATCGGAAACCAGGAGCTTCTTCGACAAACTCATTGACTACCTCTCCAGTAAGGATGCCACCAACTAACCAAGCGATTCACCATGGCCAAGAACGATAAACAGAACATCAATATCGCAACGCCCGACGAAGTCGACGAGTTTGCCCCTTCCGATGAGGCTTCGCAGGAGCAGTCGCAAACGGCCACCGACGAACAAGACCCGACCGCCAAGGCGGAAGGCGAAGTGGCCGCCCTGTCGGACAAATTGCTGCGCACCCAAGCCGAGTTGCAGAATGTCATGAAGCGCGCCGAGCAGCGCGTATCCGAAGCCGTCCGCTACGCCAATGCCGACCTCATCAAGTCCCTGCTCGACACGATCGACGACTTCGACCGCACCCTCAGCCACACAGACGCCGCCGACGTCGAGTCGGTGCGCAAGGGCGTGCAACTTGTCTACGACAAGTTCATGAAAGTGCTCACCGACAACCGCGTCGAGTCGATCGAACCCGCAGACGAGCCGTTCGACCCGCACTACCACGAAGCGCTCATGCAGCAACCCGCCCCCAACAAACCCACGAACACCGTTCTGCAAGTCGTTCAGCGCGGTTTCAAACTGCACGATCGTGTGCTGCGACCGGCCAAGGTTATCGTCTCCGCCGGCGGTGAATCGTCAGACGCGTCCGAGGAGTAACGAGCGATGCCGACATACGAATACCAATGCACCGAGTGCGAGAAGGTCTTCGAGGAATTTCAGTCCATTACAGCCAAGCCGATGAAGAAACTCAAGGTCGGCTGCGATCAATGCGATCACAAAGCCCCGGTCAAGCGACTGATCGGCACGGGTGCGGCGCTGTTGTTCAAGGGTGACGGTTTCTATGAAACCGATTACCGCAGCGAAAGCTACAAAAAGGCCGCCAAAGCAGAATCCGAGTCAAGCAGCAAGTCGTCGACCGATGCCAAGTCAGACAAGAAATCCGATACCAAGTCGGACACATCGAAAAAGACAGATGCGAAATCCAGCAAGAAAAAGAGCTCGTCGGACTGACGGATGATCCGACGCCACGTCACCATGCACACAGGCGAATGCCCCACCTGCGGCGAGAGCTTCTCCTACCGCGATCGCGAAGAGGCCCCCAACCGCCCCTTCTGCAGCCGTCGCTGCCGTGAAATCGATCTGGGAAAATGGCTCAACGAGGAATACCGCGTCTGCGATCCGGTCCGACCGAACGACGACCATCTCGTACCGCCCGAAACGGACGACGCGGAACCGGTCGAATGACACGAATTCCAACGCCCGATTGATCCGGCGCACCCGCGTTGTCCTGCCCGCATCGCCGACTATAATGCGTGGCCGGGGCGGTCGAGGCGCTGACCTGCCCCGCGTCAGTAGGCAACGCACAACACCCCGACCATCAGGAGACATGGATGGCAACGAAACCGGCTGCCCAGCGCACCGACTGGATGGACGCGTCGGGGCTGGTCTACATCCTCAAGCTGTTCCGCATGGCCATCGACCCGAGCAAACTCCTGCTCGCCCTGTTTGGCCTCTTCGCGACCATCATTGTCGGCTCGACGATGGACCGATTGTGGCTCGCCGCCGATTGGGGCATCGCCCCCGAAGCACTGGCATCTCACGTCGGACTGTCCGCACCGCCGACCGCCGACGTGAAGTGCTCCGCCGGCGTGTTCGAGGTCTTCCGTCATCATCAGGTCGACTGCATCCGCGACGCCATCGAATCCGTCCGTCATGGCCGCTTCATCGGCGATGTCTACGCTGGGCGTCCCCTGGCCGGTCTGCAATCCCACGGCGATCATGCCGTCCGCGGCATCTTCACCAACATTGTCCTCATGGTGCGTGGCGTTGTCTGGATGTTCACCGCGCACTGGTTCTACGCGATTCTCTTCTTCCTGCTGTTCGTCATGATCTGGGCGTACGCAGGCGGATCGATCTGCCGCAATGCCGGTTTGCAGTTCGCCCGCGACCGCAACACCTCCGCCCTCGAATCGCTCCGCTTCGTCCAGCGCAAAGCGGTCGGCGGCTACTTCACCGCACCGATCATTCCAACCGCCATGATCGTCGGCGTCGCCATACTGCTCATGCTTGGCGGCGTCATCCTCGCGATTCCCTGGCTCGGTGACATCATCGGATCGCTGTTCTTCATCTTCGCGCTGCTCGGCGGTCTGCTCATCGCTGTACTATCCGTCGGATTCATCGGCGCTGGTCCCATGTTCTGGCCAACGCTCGCCGTCGAGGATTCCGATCCATTCGACGCCGTCGCCCGCAGCTACAGCTACCTCTTCGCACGACCCCTGCGACTTCTCTGGTACACATTCCTGACGATTGTCTTCGGTAGTTTCTGCTGGCTGACCGTCGCGTTCATCGCATGGGTGACCGCTGCTGCAACGCATCTGTTCGTCGGGATTGGCAGCGGCATCTTCGGCGGGGTCAACGAAGCGCCCAACAAGCTCACGGCCCTCTGGTCGCCGCCCACGTTCGAATCGCTCGTGGCCATTCCGTCCGACGTCAGCGGCATCAACACCGTCGGTGCCTACATCATCGGGTTCTGGTCCATTCTGTTGCTCGGTGTGGTCTGGTCGTTCCTTGTGTCGTTCTACTTCAGCGGTTCAACCGTCATCTACTTCCTGATGCGCCGCGATGTTGACTACGTCGACATTGCCGAAATCTACACCGATCCCGACGACGATGAAGCCATGAATCCCCCCGCAGAATCGTCGGACTCCAGCGACTCCGAGTCTTCCGGGGACTGACGGACATGACGGCGGCGATGAACATCTGGTGGAGCGTCGGCATCTTCGTCGCCGCGACGTGGCTCATCCGCCACTTCATCCTCAGCCTTGTTCTCCGCGACCATGAAACGCTTTCGACGCGCACCTACGATCAGCCTCTCCCCCATGACACGCCGCACATCACGGTCGTCATCGCCGGAAAGAACGAAGAATTCCACATCGAAGCCTGCGTCCGCACCCTGCTCGCCCAGGACCATCCCAACTTTGACATCGTCATGGTCAACGACCGCAGTTCCGACCGCACCGGTGACATTCTCAGTCGCCTGAAGGAAGAACACCCGGACAAGATCACCGTCGAAACCATCGAATATCTGCCCGAAGACTGGTACGGCAAGACCCACGCCCTTGTGCACGGCGTCAGGAAAGCCAAGGGCGACTATCTCCTCTTCTCCGACGCCGACTGCGACTTCGCCCCCAACGCCCTCTCCACCGCCGTCCGGCACGCCATCGAAAATGACGTCGAGTGCCTCACCCTGACACCCGTGATTCGAACCGTCTGCACCGCCGAAGGCATCATCCAACCCGTCTGCACCGCCGTCCTGTTCCTCTGGCACCCTCCGCTCCGCGTCAATGACCCCAAATCCAAAGCCACCTACGCCAACGGCGCCTTCATCCTGTTCGAGCGACACGCCTACGAGCGCATCGGCGGGCACGAATCGGTCCGCTACGTCATGCTCGAGGACATCGCCATCGCACGCGTGGCCAAGTCAGCCGGCGTCAGGCTGAAGGTCGTCCAGAACGAAGACCTCTATGTCACCGAGATGTACGAGAATTACGGCGCCGTCCATCGTGGCTGGAGTCGCATCTTTCAAGGCTCCTTCCTCACCGCCGGCAAGACGGCCCTCGGACTGATCGTCCTGTTCCTGTTCAGCCTGCTCCCGTGGCTTTCCGCCATCGCGTCGACCGTCGGCTGGCTGCTGGCCGACGCTGAGACAGCCCCAATGTGGCAGAAGCTCGCCCTGATGTGGTGGATCGCAGTTCTGCTTGCCCAATCGGTCGTCTGGCGCTTTTATCCCCTGATGCACGCACCAGCCATCCGATCGCTGACCTATCCCATCGGCGTCCTTGCCACCGCGCTCATCCTCTGCGACACCTTCTTCAAGACGCTCGGCATCAACAAGACAAAGTGGGGTGACCACCGCCCCACCACCAGTTCAACACCTCCCACATCCGAACCAATCGCAAATGTCGACTGATCCAGCAAACCAGAATCAACCGGAATCGGCGCAGGATTCCATCGAAACCGACGCTCCCCAATCCCCCCGCGCCTTCTCATCCGGCACTGGGGCTGTCTGCCAGTTCACCGGCATCATCTACATGGCCCTCGCCGCCATCTACTGGTTCGCCAGCGGCCGTCTCCACCTGCCCGTCAAGGACCGCATCGACGTCATCACCGAGTACCTCAAACCCGAGAACATCGTCTTCACCATGGCCACGCTCAACGTCCTCGCCGGGTTCGCCGGGGGATTCGCATTGGCCGCCTTCGGCGTCGGCTTGCAGGGCGAACAGCGATCCAGCGGCGTGGGAGCGATGGTCACCGCCATTCTGCTGGTCATCGCCAACATCATCGGCGCCGTCGGCTGTGTCGCATTCGGACCCGCGTGGTTCGCCGCGTTCGTCTTCACCGTCGCCGCCGCAGCCAACACCATCCTCTTCCTGCTCGCCGGTTACAGCTCCGCAATACTCAAGCAACACCCACCGCCACCCGACCAGAGCATCGTCGACGACGCGTGGATCGAGGAATACCACCGCAAGCGTCGCGAACGGCGCGGCTTCTGACCACCACGCGCATTTTCTTGTCGCGTGTACCCCCAATCGCCCGAACCGACCCTTAGAATGTCGCGACATCAGACACGAGGACACAAATTCATGAGCCGCACGATAATCTGCATCATCGCGACCGCCGCAGTCTCCGTGGCAGCAACCTCACCACTTCTCGCCCAAGGTCGCGACGCGGACGCCAATCTCGAAGCGTGGCAGAAACGCGCCCTCACCTCTGTCCGCAGCGGACTCAAATTCCTCGCCGCCACACAACGCCCTGACGGCGGCTGGCCACTCCGCGACACCTCCGACCCTGCCCTCACCGCGCTGGTCGCCAAGTGCTTCATCCAGTTCCCCGACTATGGCCCCGACCACCCCGTCAGCCGCCGCGCCATCGACTACGTCATCAAGTCCGTCAAACCCGACGGCGGCATCTACGTCGAAGGCACAGGCCACGCCAACTACCAGACCAGCGTCTGCCTGTCCGCCCTTTCCGCCAGCCGCGATCCCCGACATACCGAGACCATCGCCCGCGCTCAGAAATTCCTGATCAAAGGCCAATGGGACGACGACGACGAACACGACCGCGAAAGCGACTGGTACGGCGGCGCTGGTTATGGCCGACACAAACGCCCCGACCTGTCCAACACACAGATGATGCTTGAAGCCCTGCACGACTCCGGCCTGTCGAAAGATCACACCGTCTACAAGAAAGCCCTCGTCTTCATCTCCCGATCGCAGATGCGCGCAGAATCCAACGACCAGGCCTTCGCTCGCGGCGGCGGTGATGGTGGGTTCATTTACACCCCCGTCGGCGACGGCGAATCCAAAGCCGGTACCACCGACGTCAACGGCTCACCCCGCCTTCGCTCCTACGGCTCCATGACCTACGCCGGCTTCAAAAGCCTCCTCTATTGCGGCCTCTCACGAGATGATGTCCGCGTCAAAGCGGCCCTGAACTGGATACGGCGTCACTACACCCTCGACGAAAACCCCAACATGCCCGGCTCCCAGAACAAGCAAGGGCTGTTCTACTATTACCACGTCTTCGCCCGCGCCCTCGATGCCTGGGGCGACGATTTCCTCGTCGACGACAACGACGTCAAACACCCATGGCGACTCGAACTCTGCAACCGCCTCGCCGACATCCAACGACCAGACGGAAGCTGGATCAACGACGCCAGCCGCTGGTACGAGAGCAACCCCAACCTCGTGACGTCCTACGCCATTCTCGCCATTCAGGCCGCCGTCCGATAAATTCGCGACCGCACAGTATCCAACAAAGTCCGCAGTCATGACCGCCACTGGACCCTGCCGATAGGCATATCTAGAATGGTGCACGAATACGGTGCAGCCGCCCGCCAAGGGGCACGAGGAAAGGGAATCTGACCATGGCAAGTCTCAGGCGATACGACGTACAAGCCAAGTACTCTGTGATCCTCAGCGTGCTGGCCATTCTGCCACTGCTTGCGGCTGTCGCTGCGTGCTTCCGCAACTACGTCTCCGAGATCGGGGCGATCCAATACGGCAAGGGCTCGCCGTTCATGCTCATCGTTCTCGCCTGCATCGGGTTGGCGGGGCTGCTGTCCGGACTCGGGTTGCTGCTTGGCTTCAACAGCGCCGAACAGCGTCGCAACGACGCCAACGCCAAGTCGTGGCTTGGCTTCTTCATTGGCACGCTGGGCGTCTGCCTGACGATCATCGTGTTCGCCGGTTTCTACTTCCTGCGACTCCAGATCAACACCGGCTAACACCCGTATTCACAACTGAGGCGATCCGTTCTATCATCCCGCGTGCGGTCGCCGGGCGTGGTGGCGGACCGCGCCGGATTGCGGCGGCCGGGCCGCTGAAGACACCAACCCAACATCGAGCACGAACATGAATCGAAAGATCGCCGAGCGCATCTTGCGCGACGTTCTCCACCTTCCCACCGCACCCTTCGCAGAGCATGCCGTCGTCGACTACATCCACGACTTTATCGCCCAGCGTTCCATGGTGAATTCCAAGGTCGACAAGGTCGGCAACATCCTCGTCCATTACAAACGCGGCGCGAAACGTGTTCGCCGCCCCGTCTGCTTCGCCGCGCACCTCGACCATCCGGGGTTCCGCGCCGTCAAGATGACCGACGACAAGACCCTCAAGGCTGAGTGGCATGGCGGCGTCGCAGCCAAGTACTTCGACAGCAACCGCATCAAGTTCCATTCAGGCGGTGACTGGATCAAGGGCCGCATCAACAACGTCAAGACGCGCAAAGGGCGTCGCGGGCAACCCGTCGTCGACACCGTCACCGTCAACGTGAAAGAACCGGTCCACCCCGGCACACCCGGCATGTGGGACTTCCCCGATCCGGTCATCAAGAAAGGCTGCATCCACGCCCGCGCCTGCGACGACCTCGCCGGAGCATCGGCCATGCTCGCCAGCATCGATGACCTCGTGCGGCGAAAAGTAAACGGCGAAGCCTATTTCCTGTTCACGCGTGCCGAAGAGGTCGGATTCATCGGTGCCATGGCTGCGTGCAAAATGGGCACGATCCCGAAAAAGTGCGTCGTCGTCGCCATCGAAACCAGCTCGCAACGCACCAACGCCCGCATCGGCGACGGCCCCATCCTTCGCGTCGGCGACAAATCGACAACGTTCACCTCCAACGCCACTGCCTTCTGCGCATCCGTCGCGGACGACCTGGGCAAGAAGGACAGGTCATTTCACTACCAGCGACGACTGATGGACGGCGGCACCTGCGAGTCGAGCGCCTACTGCCATCTTGGATACGACGCCACCGGCATTTGCATCGCCCTCGGCAATTACCACAACGTCAACGACAATGGCAAGAAGCTCAGCCCCGAATACGTCAGCCTCGATGACTACGCGCAACTCGTGAAGTGGTTCGTCGCACTCGTCTCGACATCGCGGCGGTACGACGGCACCAACCCCGATTTTGACGCCTCATTGGTCGACCTGCAGAATCGCTACAACAAACTGCTGGATGCAACGAAATAGCCACCGGCGCTTGCAAGACGCCGGTGGCATTGGATTCTTTGGTCGTTTCTTGAAGTCGCCGCTCAGACGCTAATCCGCTTGCGCCTGCTCGATCTCTCGTGGCTTGTAGTTCAACACGGTCCTGCTGTTCCACCGGCGACCGTCGAATTTCGTGACCGATGAGGAAGAGTTGAAGAAATCCAGTTCCGCCACGACAGGCCCAAGCTTGGCCATCATGCCGAAAATGGCCCGAACGGGTTCTGCCCCCTCGCCCTGGATCATCATCGCCCCCATCATGCCCGTCATCGACATGGCCATCGCCATTTCCTGTCCCATCGTCGATAGGTCGGCAAACGAAGCAGCCACGATGTCACCCGACATGGGCACCGCTTCATTCTTGAAGCGCTCGTTCTGACGGAAGGTCTCAGCGCCCTCCTTGCCCGCTTCGATGACCTTGTTCACATCACGCGGCCCCATGCCGATCATCAGCCATTCGTCGTGTACGCCGATCACCGGACGAACCTGCGCCATCATCATCATCGGATGCATCACCGAGTAGAAGCCCTCGGTCTCGATCTCGGCAACGGGGCTGATCATAAGCTGCGTCTCCTCGGCTTTTGCCTGCAAACGCTTCACGAATCCGTCGATCTTCTCCTTCGCCAGCTTTGCATCGCTCAACCGAACCATCAGCACCCCGCCGGCTTGCATGCCGACACCCGGAAGCGTCACCGACACCATCTCGCCGCTGATCCACGAGAGCACGTCGTTCTTCAGGTGGAAGTCGACACCGGCCTGCTTCTCTTCCCACTTGGCCAACCACTCTTTGCTGTCTTCGGGAAACTCGGTCTTGAGAAAATCAATGACCATTTCGTACATGGCATTGAGATCCATGAACGTTGAACAGGTGAATCCCGTCGCATCCGCGGGGACGTACCGATCAAACTGCTTGAACGACATCCGCGGCATGATCGCCTTGGCGAATGGCTTGTTGGCGGCATCAGGCAGCAGCGTCACAACCTCGTTGCTGAACTCGCGCAGTCCTTCCGTTCGCATGGACACGGTGATGTTGTCAATGACGTCAAGACGATCCATCGCGTGGGTGATGATGCGCTGAACATCGTTCGCATTCGCCATCTTCTCACCCTTGTTCTTCTTCATCCCATCGATGTCGCCGATCATGACGCGCATCTGTTCGAGCAACCGATGAATGCCGAAGTACATGATCATGTCTTCGGGCGTCTCAACGCCTGCAAGTGCCTTCGAAAACTCAGGCGTGTCGACAAACGCGGTGGCCTTCCCGTCACCTTTGAGCAACGGCTGCAACGAGGACACGCCTTCCGAACCCGTGCTGATACCGACCAGCTCACCATGCTTGAACAACTCGATCACAAGCGGACCGTCGATGGCCATTCGCCAGACGTGTGTTCCGCCCATCTTCAACTCTTCAACCTTGAGTTTCTCATTCAGTTTCGCGAAGGAATTCAGCACCTCGGACAACGCCGACACATGCGCGTCCACCTGATCAGGCTCGCTGCGGAACAGCACCAGGTACTTCGGCATCGGGGCGCCCATCCGCTGCGAGAAGGCAATTTCCCTGGATCCCAATTTGGACCACGGCACCGCCCGCAACGCCGTCGAGATGGTGTCCCAGTGCCCCTGAAACGCCTCACGCTCGGATTCCGGGATGCTCTTGCGAATCAGGCTGCCAATGTCCTTGTCCAGCCCCGATTCCTTCAGACGATCAAACACATCCTGCCAATGGTCGCCGAGGTAATCCCGCTCAGGATTGTGCACGGCGTGCACCATGAACCACGAGTCCGCCGGCACGTACTTGCCAAGGGTGAAGCTCTTGGGAAGTTCGCCGCCAAAGACGGTCAGCGGACATGCTGCGAACGCAAAAACAAGCCATCGCCGTGAAATACGGTTCATGGAACAGGCTCCTTGAAATGTCTTGGGCAGGGCTTGCCCGCCCCGCGATTGCGACCCCATGCGACCTTCGGGGCGTCGTAACTTATTTCCAGATCGGACCTTTGTCAGGCGGTAAAGAATAGGTTTTCTTCGGCTTCAATGCCAGAAAACCGTTGTGGATACTTGTCCGATCTTGTCACTCACACTTGCATCGGCCCATCCGTCCTGCACATTCGCCACCACCGCGTACCAATCGGCCAGACATGGTTTCGCTCAATATCATCCCTGCGTATGATCGATACCGTGAGCATGGTGGTCCCACAGATCACCGAGAACCCGGAATTCATCCGGATGAAAAACCGACTGGACACCTCTCAAGGGGTTGTCGGGGTTTCCGGACTGTGGGGATCGTCTGCGCCGATACTGGCCGCCAACCTCGCCGAATCATCCGACACGCCGCTGCTCTACATCTGTGCCCACCTCGACGAAGCCGACACGGTCGCCGATGACCTCCAAACGACCACGGGGCAACAGACCGCGATCCTGTCGGCCTGGGAGTTCGGCCCTGACGCCGGATCGGGCGGTGGGGAGATTCACGACGAGCGTCTCCAGCTTTGCACGCGCATCCGCCGCGACTGCCCGCCGATCATCGTCGCACCCGTACAGGCGTTGATCCAATCCGTGCCGGATCAGGCCGCCATCGAGCGGAATACGCTGCACCTGCAGATCGACACCAAACACCAACCCGACGACATCGCCCAATGGCTGGTGGATCGCGGATTTGAACGCCTCGAACGGGTCGAATCTCCGGGCGACTTTGCCCTCCGCGGCGACATCCTCGACATTTACGCCCCCGACCGAGAGAACCCGATCCGCCTCGAGTTCTTCGACGACCAACTCGAAGCCATCCGCGAATTCGACATCTTCACCCAACGTTCGCGCGTCTCACTATCTTCCGCAAACATCACAGCCCTTCCGCATCGTCAGAAGCTCGACCGATCCGCGCTCACCAGTTTCCTGACCTACCTCCCGACCAACACGCGCATCCTGCTCGACCGGCCTGCAGATGTGCAGGAAATGGCACAGCAGTTCTGGAACCGCACCGATCGCCGCGAACAACTGATCCGGCCCGACGACCTGATGAAATCGCTGGCTGCGTTCCTGCAGATTCACCTGACACGCATCGGGGCAGCCGTCGGTGGCGAAGGCGACGTTTTCCATTTCGACACGCGCTCGCTGACGCGGTTCGAGGGCAAGACCGACGCAGCCGTCCGCGAACTCTGCGCCGTCGCTCAGACGCACAGCGTGCTCGTCTACTGCCCCACCGAAGGGGAACGTTCGCGACTCCGCGAGATCATCACCGAAGCCAACCTGTCGATGCCCGACACGATTCAACTCAAGCTGGGCATCGTCCATCAGGGGTTTGAATGGTTCGACGGCAAGACGATCGTCGTAGGCCATCACGAGATTTTCCACCGCACGCCGACACGCCGCATCCGCAAGACGCACGCAGCCAAGCCGATCGAGTCGGCGCTTGACCTCATCCCCGGCGACATCGTCGTGCACGTCGTCCACGGCATCGCGCGGTTCAAGGGCATGAAGATGATGGAGAAACCCGGCTCAAACAAAGCCGAGGAGTTCATCACGCTCGAATTCGCCGACAGCGTTCTGCTGCACGTGACCACGACGCAAATCGACCTGATTCAGAAATACATCGGCGCCGGAGGCATCAAACCGTCACTTTCCAAGCTCGGTGGCACGCGATGGAAGAAAACCAAGGACAAGGTGCAGGACGCCATATCCGAGTTGGCCGACACCCTGCTGCGTGTGCAGATCGAGCGCGAGCAGGGTGAGGGGAATTCGTATCCAACCGACACGCGCTGGCAGCGCGAATTTGAAGAGTCGTTCCCCTATGAAGACACCGAAGACCAGATCGTCGTTTCGGGCGAGATCAAAGGCGATCTGATCAAGCCGCGGCCGATGGACCGCCTCGTCTGCGGCGACGTCGGATTCGGGAAGACCGAGCTCGCGATTCGTGCCGCATTCAAGGTCGTCGAGTTTGGCAAGCAGGTGGCCGTGCTCGTGCCGACGACGATCCTGGCCGAGCAGCACGCCCGCACCTTTGCGAACCGATTGGCGGACTACCCGTTCGTGGTGGAGTGTCTTTCGCGGTTCAAGACAGCCGGCGATCAAAAGAAGGTCATCGAACGGGCCAAGAAGGGACAGGTCGACATTGTCATCGGTACGCATCGCCTATTGAGCAAGGATGTCGGATTCGCGGATCTGGGTTTGGTCATCATTGACGAGGAGCAGCGATTCGGCGTTGAGCACAAGGAACGACTCAAACAAATGCGGGCGACGGTCGACGTCCTCTCGCTGTCGGCCACACCGATTCCGCGGACGCTGCACATGGCACTAGTCGGCCTGCGCGATGTCAGTGCGCTGCAGTCACCGCCCATGGACCGCCGTGCGATCGCGTCGCATGTGTCGCAGTTCAGCGCCGACGTCATCCGTGAGGCCATTCGCCGCGAACTCGCCCGCGAAGGGCAGGTCTACTTCCTCCACAATATCGTGCACAACATCGAAACCGTGGCTGACCGCATTCGCCAGCTCGTCCCCGAAGCCCGCGTGATCGTGGGCCACGGGCAGATGAAACAAGGCGAACTCGAGGGGGTCATGCGGAAGTTCATGAACAAGGAAGCCGACGTACTGGTCGCCACGACCATCATCGAGTCCGGCGTCGACATTCCCAATGCCAACACCATCTTCATCAACAACGCCGATCGATTCGGATTGGCTGATTTGCACCAGCTTCGCGGTCGGGTGGGTCGATCGGTGCGTCGCGGGTATTGCTATTTCCTGCTGCCGGCTGATCGGACGGTTACGCCCAAAGCGGCGAAGCGTCTCAAAGCGATCGAGGAGTTCAGCGATCTGGGCGCCGGTTTCCGCATCGCCATGCGTGATCTGGAGATTCGCGGTGCGGGCAATCTTCTCGGGGCGGAACAGTCCGGGCACATCGCCGCCGTCGGATACGAAATGTACTGCCAACTGCTCGAACGGGCCGTCAAACGCAAACGTCAAAAGCCAGACGCCGACACCGCCCCACCGGCCGCCCGAAAACGCAAACCGCAGCCGGCTGCCGTGGGTGCGGGTGGCAATGGTGATTCCGGTCAAGCAGATGAGAGGAACGGCGACGACGCGGTGGACGTGAACCTGTTGGCCGAGTTGCTCGATCAGACGAACGATCCGGAGTCTCGGCCGCACATCGAGTTGGAGGTGATCGCGCACATCCCAAGGGCGTACATCCCGGCGGAGCGGACGCGGATCGACCTTTATCGCCGCATCGCGTCGTGCACGACGCCGAAGGACCTGCAGCAGCTCGAAGAGGACATCCGCGATACGTTTGGCCCGTTCCCCGAGCCGGTCGGTAATCTGCTGCAGTTGGCGGAGCTTCGCATCCTCGCGGCCATCTGGGGCATCAGCAAGATCATCTTCAAGGAGCCTGACGTGGTGTTCACCGTGAGCAAGCTGGCCGACGTCGACCCTGTTTTCGCCAACGCCCCTGGTACGGCCCGCAGCCCCGACAAACACACCGTCCACCTCCGAATGCCCAAGAGCTACCTCGAATCGGCGACCCTGCTGCCTGTGCTTCGACGGTTGCTGACGAAGTCGATCTGATATACTCGATTCGATGGCAACGGTGCTGTACTTCGTTCTTGCTCTCTGGTGTGCGTCAGCCGTCGCGAGTGGTGTCATCGGCTGGCGCAAGGGACAGCCGCTTTCCGGCTTACTTGCGGGGTTGTCATATGAACCTTATGGAATACTCGCGGCACGACACTGGTTTCCAACGCGTATGTTCAGTAGGGGCTCCGCAAACTCGATTGCGCGTCTTAGGGAGTCGTGGACCACAACGCGGGTCGTCCCCGGCCTTTTTCTCTTGGTCCTTGCGGTTGCGTCTTTTGTTGCGATGTCCGAATCGCCAAACAACGTTCTCAAATCAGTTCTCACACCGGTTCCATGGTTCTCGTATTGGAGCGCCTGGTACCTGTTGTTCCACCCAAACTACACATATGAACCTGTTAACCGAGGGTACCCCTTTTGTGTGAATTGCGAATACAATCTCACGGGCAATGAGAGTGGCGTGTGTCCCGAGTGCGGGCAACGACTCGTTGAGGATGGCGACAAACCGTAAACTTCCAGTCTCATGGATATCATCTACTACATCACAGCCGGTTGGTTCTGCTGCATTCTTGCCAGTTCGCTGGTCGGCTGGCTTCGCGGACACTTCGTTGAAGGTTTTACCCTTGGGCTGGTCTTTGGGCCTTACGGGGTTTACGCCTCTGTTCGGGAGTTCGAGCGGTCCCGCGCGGAATCGACTATTCGCAGGCACATTCGCGGCACATGGCGACGACTTACGCCGATCCGACTCTGGGTTCTGATTCTGTCAATACCCTCATTTTGCGCGTGTCTTTCTCCTTTCGGCAGGGACTTGCTTCAAGGCTTGCCCGCATTGGGATGGATGGTCCCGGTAGGTCTGTTGTGGGTCGGATTCATACCGATTCAGATGACATTGATCGAGTTCCTGAACGCCGAAGCGCAAAGATCACACCCAATCTGCCCGGAATGCGACTACAATCTCACAGGCAATGAGAGTGGCGTGTGCCCCGAATGCGGGCAACGAATGGTCGTGGACAGCGAAGAACCGTAGTCTCCCAGTTCAATGGATATCGTCTATTACATCACTTCCGGTTGGTTCTGCTGCATTCTCGCCAGTTCGCTGGTCGGTTGGCTTCGCGGTCACCTGGTTGAGGGGTTCGCGTTTGGAATTGTGTTCGGCCCGTTGGGCATTCTGTTCTCGCTGAAGGAACTGCCCGAATCGAAAATCGAGAAGGGCCATCGCCGTTTCTGGCGACGCTGGCGGGCGAGTATGACGTGGAACCGCATCGCGATCGCGGCGACATTCGCAGCCATTTTCGTTCTCCTCCCCTACTTCAGAATCGCCATCCAACGGTCGCCGCTCGCCAACTTCTACATGTTGTTTTGGATGGGATCGTTCTACGGTGTTTGGTTCACGCTATTCCGCCCAGCGAGCACACCGCTTCTGCTCTTTCCCAAGGACCCAATCTGCCCGGAATGCGACTACAATCTCACTGGCAACACGACGGGCCGATGCCCGGAATGTGGACTTGAATTCGGTGAACTGGATGCACTGGTCTCAAAATGGTACCGTGAAGACTGATTCACCATTCGTGCGATGATCGACGAACGACAGTACTACATCTTCTTCGGGGGGTTCATGCTTCCAGCGATCGTATGTTTCGCTGTTGGCATACGTCGCGGAAAGTGGGCAGAGGGCTTGCTTCTCGCGGCCATACTCGGACCGCTCGGGCTGTTGATAGCCGCAGCATTCTGGGCAAAATCTACGAAGATTGGCACAAGACTCGTACGCCCCAAAAACTGGTCCGCGTGGTCTGGCAACGAAGTCACATGGGGCTGTGCAATCATGGGGATCGGCGTGCTGGCCCTTCGAGCCTACCCGCTCTCTACATTTCGATTCATCACACAGACTCAGTTTCTGCTGGCCTCACTCTCTATCATCGGACTTGGGGCCGTATTCGCAGTCGTCGGCGTATGGAAGTCAGACAGCCAACGTGTTCCTATCGGCGAATTCTGCGCAAACTGCGACTACAACCTCGCCGGCAATACGTCGGGCGTCTGCCCGGAGTGCGGGGCGACCGTCGGCGAAACGGCAAGTACCGAAAGTGACCATCCGCCGAACGCACCGCGACGATGACCGACGCTCCGAAACGCACACAGCGCGTGTCACGCCCAGCCGATTCAAATCTTGTACACTGGTTATAATCGCTCCACACCGCCCTCTCCGATTAGAATCCCGCCGCAGGAGGCAGCCATGACGAACGAACTTCGACTGGATGATGAAAAGGTCTATGAGTGGCGATTCGAGACGCAGCGGGGCGTCTTGCTGGACTTGCTGAGTCTTGCACTGATTCCCTTCGTGACGTACCGCGGGCTGCAATTCGTCGCGAAGGTGTGGCCTGCGGGCGTTTTCTGGATCGTGGCGGTTCTGGCCGGCGTCATGATGCTCGTGGTGATCGTCGAGTTCTTCGGATCAATCTTCGGGTCACAGGAAGACCGCGTCGAGCGTCGCAACAGCGTCTACTACGGTGCCATCGTGTGCGTGGGCATGCTGGCATTTCTGATCGAATCATCGGCCGGTTTCCTGCGATCCGGCCTCACTGTTCCCGAGGACACGCATCGCTGGACGTTCATGCTGTTCTACGCAGACAACATCCTGCGCGTCATGCTTCTGGACATCCCAGAAGTCTATGAACTCTCGCTTTCGGCCATCGTGCCGACGAGTTGGCCTGCACGAACCGCGGTGCTGCTCTTTCGCGTTGCGGTCGGCCTCGGGCTGATCGAGTTGGGACTCCGCGTCGTCGCCATGGCCATGCCGAAGCACCGCTTTCAGGGCACCGTGCGCGAAGCCTGTCACTACGGTGACAGCCTGCCGCACGATGAGTTTACCGTTCACCGTGTCGGCGAGGTGACGGTCATCCCGCGCGACGGATCATGGCCGCTGGCGGAGGTTCTCAATATCCTGAAACCCGGTGCTCCGGCGTCAAACGTGCCTACAGATCAAAATCCGAAGACCGAATCGGCGGATTCATCCGCACGTTCGTGAACGTGTAGCGACCCAGCAGGTGTCGGCCGTCGCGATCGGCGTACGTCTCGACATGGGCCGGTAGCAGCGTCTGTGCGTCGAGATGCATGATCAGCAGACCGTCCGGGTAATCGCGTCCTGGCGGCAGGCGTCGGCGAATCACCTTCGTCGGTCGCCCGTCGATCTGCCCGTCAGCAAGCATCGTCAGATCCAAATCGCCGCGATGCTCGGCTTGGCAGTTGAGCTTGCGGATGCGTGTCAGCAGTTCGCCGAACCCGAATTCGTCGATCGTGTGACGGCTTGCCTGGCGGGCTTTCCTGCCATGGACCGGCACGGACACCTCGCTGGCCACGAGACGCACCAACGCGCTCGCAGGCCGGACCAACGCACATGGCTCGCCCTTGCGGTTGCGATCGCGACCAGCCACGTAGACGACGCGATCGACCTTGCCGGGCTTGCCGGTCCACACAAGGCGGACGGACTTGGGCGACTCGCGGTACGTCACGTCGATCGTCTGTACGCTTGTCAGACGTCCCCGCAGGCGTTCCTGCCGCGTTAGCGTGCACCGATACCCGCGGATCGATTTGTTGTATCGTGCGATGGCCTGATCGATCAGTTCGACGGCATCGTCCGTCGGCGTACGGATAACGTCACGAATCGAGCGCGTGTCGACCTCTCGACACTGCTCTGGAATCGAGGGACGTTTGGTTTCAGCCTTTGCTGTTGCACAACCCGGGCTCAACGCGGTCACGCAGGCGAAGCCCGAAACGGTAAGGAAGTGTGTCGCGTCCCGTCGCGTGCTCATAGACATGGGGGTCCCCTCCCAGCGACGAGATGTCAGAAAAAAACCGGGCCCCGCGTCGTTACAACACAGGGCCCGGTCGCGTTAAACGAGATGGTACATGACTTTATTCGCAGTCCGGGTCGACGCCGCCATTGTACGAAGCGGTCGTCTTCCACGTGCTCGACGAGCCAGGCACGTTGTCCGACAGCGAGAACTGAACGGTCAGCATGGCTTCGCGCTCAAGGGACTCGCGGAGATCAAACGGTGCATCCGGCTCGATGAAGGTCGCAGCCACGAGGCGCGTACCCGACTGACGGTAGATAACGTTGCTCGAGTTGAACATCTGGGCCAGCACTTCCTGCGACGTGTTGACCTCGTTGACGCGGGCGTCGATGTTGTCGATCGCACGCTGCAGACGGGTCTGACGACGCTCCAGCGCGATGAAGCGCGGGCTGGTCGGATCCGATTCCTGCATCAGACCGTTGATGGCGACGAGCTTCGCCTGCAGAACAGCCTGCTCATCCAGCAGGTCGCGCTTTTCTTCCTCGAGTGGCTGATGGTTGGCACCCTGGGCGACAAGCTGATGCACGAACGCCTGGGCCATACGTCGCTCGCGGACGTCGGCGATCTGCTCGTTGATGCGGTCGACGACTGACAACGCCTGCTGCAGACGCATTTCGTTCTTGACGAACTCACGGTCCCAATCAAATGCGTGATCGGTCGTGATCAGGAAACGCTTGTTGCGCTCAAGCCAGTCGATTTCCTCAGCCACGACGGCTTTGCATGCCTGGAACGACTTGTGCAGACGGTTGATGCCACGGAGCTTGGTCTTCGACATCTCGGCGTCGGCCACGATGATGAAACGACCGACCGGGTCGCCGTCCTGAGCACGCTGAACGTCTTGCTCGGTGAACGCGGCAAGCGTCGTCGGATGTGAGAAGCCACCGCCACCCGGGAAGATGAGGACGCGCGACATGTCGAGCATCTGCTGGTTCAGCACAGCCATCTCATGCTGCTGCTGAGCTTCCTGGACGATGAGCTGATCGATCTCGCGCTCGAGACGTTCGAACGCACGCAACTGCTTGGCGAAGTTCTTGAATACGCGGGCATCGCTGGTCTGCAGCTTGCCGCGAAGCTCAAAGTCCTCAGCCAACCATGCCTTCTGACGCGGAATCTCTTGCTTCCACGTCTTGAGCATCTGGATCAACGACTGGTTGGTCAGGTTGACCGACATGCGGCCTTCAAACAGCGTGTCGCCGTCGTCGGACCAATAGCCGAAGGCGTATGGACCCGGCTCGAGGAAGACGTCGCGGAACGTCACATCGCGACCTTCAAACTCGTTGCCCCACAGCATGATGCGAGGCTCTTCCTTGATGACGGATGCATCAAACGCATCCGACGCCAACTGCGACTCCTGCCAGACATCACGCTCGGCAAAACGCTGCACAGGGTCAGGCCGATAGAATCGAACCGTCACCCGGGCATCCGGCGTCCAGTCCGGCGACTGGGCATCTGTGGTGGTCGTCGTCGTGGTTGCACAGCCAACCATCATCAGCGGTACCGCAAGCACCGCAACCAGGGTCAATACGCGCGTCATCTCGATTCTCCAATCTGGAAGCCGGGGAATTCGCCGGAGGCCCACACGACCAGCATTTTGTCCAGACAAACACCCCACTGTCGTGTCATCATCATCCCGAAGGATAGAGTTACGATAGAAAACCCACGCCGCCAAACGATTGCGACGTCACCTGTGTTCATCGGATCGTTTGGGTCCGAAATTGATTCGCTTCAGACATTCTTCGACAGCAGAATCCAACGATCTGCCAGCGCTGAGGAATCAGAGATTATCGGACGAATTCTTCACATCATGTCACAATGCACGCCCGCACATGATCTGAGTGACTTGGAGGTCTAGCGATGAGCCTTACCGTTCGATTGCTCCGAGGCTTCCGCCGTTTCCGGACGACTCGCAGTTGTCGTCGGACCGCTGTTCACTGTGGGACCCGTAAACGCGAGTTGAAATCGTGCAAAGTCCAATAGATCGATGTCGTTGTCGCCGTCGGTCACAGCCGAATTGCATTGAATGGGCTTGATCGTCACAAACTCAGGAATGTAGTTCGCTGGAAGCGCGACCGAACACGCAGCACCCGCCGAACACGTCGTGTCTCCCATTGGATCACAGCTGAAGAAAACGGGAACCGCCTGGCTTGTGGCCTCAAAGAGCTGCGGGTTCTCGAAATCGAACGTGATTTCCGTAAGGCCGTCACGCGGAATGGCCAGGGTGATCGTACCCACCTGAGCGTCAGGGCCTGACGGGCATTGCTCAGTATCGCAGCACTGAATCAATGAGAGTTCACCCGAACCATTGACCTGCACGTTTCGCGCCCAGAATGGAATAAGCCGACGAAACACAACCCAGAGATCAGGATCGCCGCCCTGGGTTTCGTAGATGACGATCTTCCCGAACCCTGCCTCTAGATCATATTGCCACGATACAGAGAGCGCTCCGAGATCGCTCTGCGTATTGCCCTCGATGACATCACCGCGTGCGTGGCCACCGTGATAGAGCAAGACCAGTGCAGCCAGCGCAGCGATGTTCGGTCGCAGCGACGACGTCCGTGCATCAGGATTATTTCGCAGTGACAACCGCATCGGGTACCTCCTATTCTGTCAAACTGGTGAAATGAAAACTAGAAAAGTGCCTACCGAATTTTCGGAAAGTTCCAGATTGAGACTTGAAAAGACTCTCAATAAGACCCATGTGACAGACATCGTATATGTAAATGTAAGTTTATTTCGTCCCCGGGAAAAAGAAAAAGGGGATGCCCTCCCAAAGAAGGCATCCCCATGCGTTGACAATTCAGTGATCCTGTCCGGGCTTAGTAGCGGTAGTGTTCCGGCTTGAACGGGCCTGCGGACGGGATGCCGAGGTACTTCGACTGCTTGTCGCTGAGCTTCGTGAGCTTCACGCCCAACTGCTCGAGGTGCAGCATCGCGACCTTCTCATCAAGGTGCTTCGGCAAGACGTACACCTTGTTCTCATACTTGTTCGTGCCCTTCGACTGCCACAGTTCGATCTGGGCCATCACCTGATTCGTGAAGCTGTTGCTCATCACAAAACTCGGGTGGCCCGTCGCACAACCGAGGTTCACCAGACGACCCTCTGCCAGAATCGTCACGACCTTGCCGTCAGGCCAACGGACCTGATCGACTTGCGGCTTGACCTCGATGCGCTCGAGCTTCGGATCGTTGAACACGCCGGCGACGTCGATCTCATGATCAAAGTGGCCAATGTTGCAGACGATCGACTGGTGCTTCATCTTGGCCATGTGCTCGGCGGTGATAACGTCGCAGCAGCCTGTGCTGGTCACGAAGATGTCGCCGAACGTGCAGGCTTCGTCCATCGTGACGACCTGAAAGCCTTCCATCGCCGCCTGCAGCGCACAGATCGGATCGATCTCGGTGATGAAGACGGTTGCGCCCAGACCCTTGAACGCCTGTGCACAACCCTTGCCCACATCGCCGTACCCAGCCACGATCGCCTTCTTGCCGGCGACCATCACGTCGGTCGCGCGCTTGATGCCGTCCATGAGGCTCTCGCGGCAACCGTACAGATTGTCGAACTTGCTCTTGGTGCAGGAGTCGTTGACGTTGAACGCTGGGCAACCCAGCGAGCCATCTTCCATCATCTGATACAGACGATGCACGCCCGTGGTCGTCTCCTCACTGATGCCATGGATGTCTTTGAGATACTCGGGGAACTTGTCGTGCACCATCATCGTGAGGTCGCCACCGTCGTCGAGAATCATGTTCAGCGGCTTGCCGTCAGGCCATACCAGCGTCTGCTCGATGCACCAGTCGTACTCTTCAAGCGTCTCGCCCTTCCATGCGAAGACCGGGACACCTGCGGCAGCGATCGCGGCGGCCGCGTGATCCTGCGTGCTGAAGATGTTGCAGCTGCTCCAACGCACCTCAGCACCAAGATCGATCAGCGTCTCAATCAGCACAGCCGTCTGCACCGTCATGTGCAGGCAACCGGCGATGCGGGCACCAGCCAGCGGCTTCTGACCGGCGTATTCCTTGCGGACGGCCATCAGTCCCGGCATCTCGTGCTCGGCGATCGTGATTTCCTTGCGCCCGAAGTCGGCCAATGAAATGTCCTTGACCTTGAAGTCCTCAACAGCAGTCGTCATCTAATCAATCTCCATCGTGAAAACTGTGGCATCGTCGCTTCTGTCGCGCTCATCATGCCGGCCAATGTTTGTTTCTACTTGCGTATGTGTGTGCGTGGTTCGAATCGGCATACCCACCCGATCCGCCACCACGGTGAACAACTCTGGAGCTTCGACCTTGCCGCCGTCGTTCGTGCAGGTCGGTAGTCGGCGGACATGAATCGGGTCGAATCCAACACCCTTGAGCATGCTTTCAAGCACGCTTGGCTCAAACCCCATCCATCGGTCCTGCATGCGTTCGTGGAACTCCGCCAGACCGTGCGACTGCTGCTCGACGATCAGCACGCGACCGCCGGGCTTGAGGATCCGCGCGATTTCGCCGACGGCCTCCTCGACACTGGGCACGTGGTGCAGCACGAGCACCGCGACGACCAGATCCACCGATGCATCCGATATCGGCACATGCGACAGATCACCCTGCCGAAACGTCACGTTGCGATGACCGTTGGCAGACGTCACGTCGCGGGCGGCGTCCAGCATCTCGGACACGGGGTCCACGGCAATCACCTGATGGAACGTCTCAGCCAATACAGGCAGCAGGAACCCTGTCCCCGCCCCGATGTCAGCCACAACCCATTCCCGCGGCAAGAGTCGGACGAGCGCTTCGAGGTGGAAGGTCGATCCGAAGGCGTCGACCCGCATCTGATCCCACCGGTCGGCTACGTCCGCAAAGAAGTTGGTGCTGCGACGTTTTCGGTCGGCCAATACGCGACGCAGTCGCTCATCCAGCGGCCCGCCGAGCGATTCATGGCCCAGCCAATCGAGAATGCGGTCCTGCAGCCCCGTGGCAGACCCGTTCACGCGGACTTCCGGGGCCGTGTAAAGCACAGTTGTACCCTCGCGGCGATCGCGGATGAGCGAAGCGTCCCGCAGCACCTTCAAATGCCGCGAGACGGTCGATTGGGGCTGACTGAGGCATTCGACCAGTTCAGAGACGCTCAATTCCTGCTTCAATACGAGCTGCAGGATGCGTCGTCGGGTCTCATCGCTCAGGGCTTTGAAAACGGTTGCTGCGTCCATTTGCTCCCGCACCTATCCATCCGCTCATCCGAATATTAGAATCTATCGGAATTCTGTCAAGGTTTCTTTCGGGACCGGTAAGGACTTTTGTGCGGACGTTGCGCTCCGCGGAAGGATGCGACTTATGGGACGTCGACCCGTTGTCGGGGTGATGGGTGGTTCGCAGGTTGAAGAGGCCATCGAGCAGCAGGCGGAAGCATTGGGGCGGATGATCGCGGAACATGGCTGGGTGTTGCTGAACGGGGGTCGGAACCTGGGGGTCATGGCGGCGTCGGCGCGTGGGGCGAAGGCGGCTGGGGGCATGGTCGTCGGGGTTCTTCCGGACAAGGACGCGTCGCGGGCATCGCCTGATCTGGACATTGCGATCCGGACGGGGATGGGGGAAATGCGGAATGTGATCAACGTCTTGAGCAGCGACGTGGTGGTCGCGATGCATGGGGCAGCGGGGACACTTTCAGAGGTGGCTTTTGCGCTGGTCCACGAGCGGCCTGTCGTGACGATCGGATTGGACCTTGGCGGGTCGTTTGATCGATATCGCAGGGGCGGACTGCTTTTTTCGGAAGAGACTGTTGAGGCGGTCGCGAAACGGGTGGCGACGCTGCTGGCTGAAGAGAAATGAATTGCCGTGCGTCGGGGGTCTGAGTAGTTTGCTGATCGCGATCAAAGGGCGTTGATCGGCTTGGGAAATCAAGGAGATGTCATCGATGGGTTCGAAACTGTGGCGTGTGGGACTTGGTGTTTTGATTTTGCCGACGTGCGGTCTGTTGCTGTCACCGATCGGATGCGTGCCGGACGGCAGTGGTCTGGGGCTGGTGGATGACGGCACGGATACGGACGGTGACGGATTCACCGATTTCTTTGAGCGGAACAGCACGCCAGGGTCCGATCCGGCCAATCCGAACGACACGCCGAACAACCCGATCGACACCGACGGGGACGGCTGCTCCGACTTTGACGAACGGACATTCGACAACTTCTGCGACAACGACCCCAATACAGGTGGCGGCAACAACAATCCGCCAACAGGCAACATCAACATCAGCGGCACGCTGTCGGTTGGGCCTACGTTGATCGCCGACGCCGACACCAATGACCCGACCAACGCGTTTGCGGACAATGACAACGCGGGGCAGGCACAGGACATTCCGAACCCGAGCACCGTCGGCGGTTATCTCGGAAACACGGCGGCGGGTCTGGATGTGAGCGACGTGTACCGCGTGCAGTTGGCGGCGGGGCAGGCGGCGACGCTGTTGCTGGCGAACCCGGATGCGAATGACTTCGATCTGTTTCTCTTCAACGCGCGGGCGGAGATGATCGCCTCGTCGGAGGGCGTTGGAAAAGCGGAGATCGTCGAAGCGCCGGAACCGGGGACCTACCTCGTGCAGGTGTTCGGATTCAGCACGGCCAACTCGGGCGACACGGCGGGTCTGTACACGCTGCAGGTCGGCAACAACGTCTTCGGGGCGAGTGCGGCGACGGCGAATTTCCGGAAGGATCGCTTGTCGCGGTTCGATGAGTTCGTCGAGGGTGAATTGATCGTCAAGCCGAATCCGAACGTGACGTCACTCGCGCAGACCACGGCAGGTGCCCAGTTTGGCATGACTTGTGTGAAGACCGGGCCGACGATGATGGGCTATGAACTTCTGACGATCGACATGGGCAAGACGCGCGTGGCGATGCGTCAGGCGACGGGACCCGCGTTCAAGGGTGATCCCATGCTGCCGGAGACGGATGAAACGCTGGCGGCGACAAAAGCGCTGCGCGGCCGGGCTGACGTCAGTTACGCCGGTCCGCATCACATTCGCCGCACGATGGCGACACCGAATGACCAGCTTTACAGCCTGCAGTGGCACTATCCACAGATCGGTCTTCCCGATGCATGGGACGTGACAACGGGCAGCAGCGATGTGATCGTGGCTGTGATCGATACGGGGATCGTGCTGAATCACCCGGACCTGCAGGGGCAGTTGATCAACGGATTCGACTTCATCTCGGATCCGAACAGCGCGCGCGACGGTGACGGGATCGATAACAATCCGGACGACCCCGGCGACCTGGCGATTCAGGGTACGCGCAGTTCGTTCCACGGCACGCACGTTGGCGGGACAATCGCCGCGCGGACGAACAACGGCACGGGCGTCGCGGGCGTGAGCTGGGAGGCGAGCTTGATGCCGATTCGCGTACTCGGTCTGGGCGGATCGGGCAGCGAACTCGACATCGTGCAGGGCATTCTGTACGCGTCGCGACAGACAAACGACTCGGGAACGCTGCCGGCGCGGGCGGCGGACATCATCAACATGAGCCTGGGCGGATCGGGCTTCTCCCAGTTCGAGCAGGATGCGATCAACGGAGCGCGGGCGAACGGTTCGATCGTGATCGTGGCGGCTGGCAACGAGCAGTCCAACGCGGGCAACTTCACACCGGCGGGTCTTGATGGCGTGGTCACCGTCAGCGCTACCGATTTCGGAAACAATCGGTCTTCGTATTCGAATTTCGGAAACGCCGTCGACGTGGCTGCCCCGGGTGGTGAGATGGTGCGTGATGACACCGGCGATGGAAATCCTGACGGCGTGCTGAGCGCGATTGGTAACGACGGCGGTGGTTTCTACGAGTTTTCCGAAGGTACTTCGATGGCGTGTCCGCACGTGGCGGGCGTGGCGGCGTTGATGAAGGCGGTGAACCCGGACCTGACGCCAATGGACTTTGATCTTCTACTTGAGGGCAATCATCCGAACACGAGCATGAATATCACCGACGACATCGGTGCGCCCGGCAAGGACTCGTCGTTCGGTTATGGCCTGATCAACGCACTGAAGGCGGTGCAGGCAGCGGCAGAGGTGGCGGGACGATCGGCGGTCGACTCGCCGATCATCCGGCTGAGTCCACGCACGCTGACGATTCCGTTCAACGAGAGCCTTGCTGATGTTGAGATAACCAACGGCGGCGTCGGCACGCTTGAGGTGACATCGATCGCCACGAATGAGACGTGGCTGACGGTCAGTCCGACGTCGGGTGGCGCGGGTCGGTATCAATTCCGGGTCAATCGGGATGGGTTGGCTGACGGCGTGTATCGTGCGGACATCACGATTGCGTCGAACGGCGGTCAGGGACGGCTGTCGGCGGTGATGAACGTCGGCGAGCAGGCTGCCAGCGGTGGCGACGTCGGCACGATTTACGTGTTGGTGGTCGATCCGATCGATCTGGCGTCGTTTGGTCAGGCGGATACGTCGGCGGCGGAGGGGTATGCCTTCACGTTGAGCGACATTGCACCGGGTGAATACTCCCTGTTCGCCGGTACTGACATGGACAACGACAGCTTCATTGACAACGAGGGTGAGGCTGTCGGAGGTTATCCAACATTGTTTGATCCTGTCATCATTGACTTTACAGACGACCGCAACTCGCTGAACTTCTCCATGAGCTATGGCTCGAACCTGCAGGTGCCGTCGGCGGCGTCTGCCGGGAGTGCCGGTTCGTTCGGCGGACGTCTGCAGCGGTTGGAAATCAGTGCGGCGAATGGTGTAGAATGACGCCCGTTCGTTGCGGATTTCCAAGGACTGAAGTGTCAAAGGGATGATCATGGGATTGAAGTTGGCAGGTCTGCTGTCGCTGTGCGTGGTGAGCGGTGCTTACGCCCTGCTGCCGCCATCGGAGACGGGTCGGTTCTACGTCAGCGATTACAACAACGACGCGATCAAGGTGTATTCATCGGATGGGACGTTTTCCCATTCGTTCACGGCGCCGGGGCTGACGAGGCCTCGCGGTGTGGTGTTTGCACCGAATGATCGTATTTACATCGCCAGTCAGTCGAACAGCGAGGTGCTCGTGTTCGATCGCGATGAGAATCTGCTGTTTTCGTTTGGCGACCCGGCGATGGCGAGCCCGACGGGGATGGCGATGAGCGCGAGCGGCGAGTTGTACGTGTCGAGCTTCACAGCAGACCAGGTGGCGGTGTTCGATCTGGATGGCAACATGTTGCGGACGTTTACGGGCGGCGGCATGAATGGTCCGAACTGCGTGATGGTCGATTCGACCGGTCAGATATTCGTGTCGAGCGCGATCACGGACGACGTCATCAAATTTGATGCGTCCGAGCAGTTTGTCACGACGTTTACCGGCGGCGGATTGAACAGTCCGATGGGCGTGGCCCGCGATCTGAACGACACGCTGTACGTGGCCGGCGGCTCATCGAACGACATCGTCATGTTCGACACGGACGGGAACTTTCTTGGTGAGATCACGCATCCCGATCTGACCGGGCCTCAGGGTGTCGCGTTTGACGAGAATGGCCATCTGTTTTCGTCATCGTTCTTTGACGATCGCATCGTCGAGTTTGACGAGAACATGAATTACGTGCGGACGATCACGGCTGGTGATTTGAACGTGCCGCGGAGCATTGCGTTCGAGCCGGCTGCGGCTGGTGAGATGCCGACGGTGCCGACGTGCAGCGGAGCGTCATTGGCGATGATGTTCGCGGGCATGCTGGCGATGGGCTGCGTGCTCAGCATACGATCGCGTCGGCTTGCGTCTTTTGTTTGACATGATCTGAATCCATAACGAAGGGAATCTTGACCATGATGCGTCTTGGTGTGCTTTTGTTGTGCTCGGTGGCGTTGGGTGCTCCCAACGGCCCGATGACCGAGCAGGATGCGGCTGATGCATTCTTTGCCGCGCATTCGGCGAAGGACTGGAAGCAGGCGATCAAGGCGTGCAAACAGTGGGAGCGAATCAATTCGCGAAGTCCGCTTGCGGCGTACAACCATGCGTGTGCCTTGTCTCTCGATGGCCAGAAGGACGAAGCAGCCAAGAAGCTATTGCAGGCCATCGACCTCGGATTCTCAAACATTCAGCACTTAAAGAGTGATGCGGATTTCGCGGAGATGCGGACGCACAAGGGGTTCATGGCGGCGGTTGAGAAGCTCCGGGCGAAGGAGCAGGAGATCGTCGACAAAGCCATCGAGGTGGACCCGATCGTCGTGCTGCCGCCGGATCACAAGGCGGGCAAGGCTGCGCCGCTCATCGTGGCGCTGCATGGGTATGGCCAAGAGCCGGACGACATCGTCGCGATGTGGAAGAAGGCGGCGGGCGATGCCGGAGCGATTCTGGTGGCGCCACGCGGGACCGCTCCATTGCGTTCCGGCGGGTTTCAATGGCGAACACCCACGGCAGCCGACAGCATCGCCAAGTATGCGATGGAATTCGTCGGCAAGAAGCACATCGTCGACGAGAAGAAGGTCGTGCTGACCGGTTTCTCGCAGGGTGGGTACATGGCATTCAACATCGGCATGCAAAGCGGGAAGCGCTTCTGTGGCGTGATTCCGGTGGCGGGCAGGTTCGTGCCGGAGACGGCGGGCGAGCCGAGATCATTTCCGGCGAAGCTGCCGAAGTTCTACTTGATCACCGGGGAACACGACAACGACAAGGCGAGCAATGAACTGGCCAAGACGAAATTGTCGTCCTATGGGGCAGATGTGATGCTCAAAGTCTATCCGGGACTTGGCCACGCGTTCCCGGACGATCCGCCAACCGAGTTGGGCAAGGCACTTAATTTCGTCATGAGATAGCGTCGTCGCGTCGCTCGTCTATTGACCGGTGAAGATGGATTCCTGCTGGACAAAGCAGATTCCGTTGCCGAACGGGTCGTGCGCGTAGAACGACACTTCGCCCCACGGTCGACGGTGGATTTCGCCAGCCGGTGCGCCGTGGATGTCTTCCGGCGCGGGAGTACCACCTTCCGCGATGCATGAATCGCGAACAGCTTTGACGTCATCAACGGAAAAGTACAGCCACTCGGGGTTGGGCGTGGGTTCGTAATCGTCACCGTCGGCTTTGGGATCGAAGCAGGCGAGGATGGTGCCGCCGCAGTCGAAGTAGTGTCTGCCGTCGGAAATGCGTTGACCTTGGTCATTGAGAACAGCGGCATAGAAACGGGTCGCTTTGTCGATGTCGCTGACGGGCAGAATGACGCGGTAAAGTCTGGCAGCCATGTGAAGCTCCCGGTCCGGACGGGTGTGGCATCTCGAACGCACACAGAACGCGAACCACGCTGATTCTAACTAGCGGGGCACCTGAACTTCAACGTTGTGCATGCGCGTGCCATTGATTTCGCGCAGGTAAAGTCGTACGCGGCGGCCTTTGAGTTCGTTCCACTCCTTGAGGCGATATTCGACCGTGGCGGTCTGTTGCGGCGCAAAGGCGAGCAGGTTGCGGTATTGCCGCCGTTTGCCCGGGACGATGGCAGAGCTTCGCAGGTTGAGTGATTGATCGCTCTTGTTGGTGACGCTGTGGCGGATCACGAGGCTGTCGCCTTCAACGGTCGCGTAGGCCCATGCATCCAATTCCTCATTGACCAGCTTCATCGGCACGGGGACGACGAGTTTCTGCCGCCGCGTGTCGACGAGTTCCATCTCGACGTGGACTGTCTTTTCGCCGGCGGATTCATCGCGATTGAAGCGAATCTCGAGGGGTTTCTCGAATTTGCCATTGGGCGAGATCACGAAGTTGAAGTTTGCCGGGTGTATGGTCCAGCGCGGCGGCGGAGTGATGGTGACCGACCCGGAAATCGAGGTGTTGCGCGGGTTGTTGAGCACCAGCGTGTGCTTGTGGATGTCGATGCTGTAGCTGACCGTGGCAGGTTCGATCCGCACACCCGAACGCACTCGGAGCAGGTGCGGATCGACGTTCTCGATGTACATCGGCTCACGGGATAGTTCGAGGATCTGGCGGCCATCATCGGTCACGTCAATCTTCGAGCGTCGGCCCCACATGTCGGTCACCCACTTGGCGTCCTGACCGAGTTGAATCACATGTCGCCGCCTGTTTTCGGTGGCATGGTCATCCCAGATGACGAGGGTCGCCTGCTTGAGACCGTAGAAGGACAACGCTGTGACGCCTGGACGGACACGCACGCGCTCACCGGGGGCAGCATCACCGACGTGGCGGACCAGTGTGTGCAGCGCGACGAAGGCTTCGTTCGGTTCTGTGACCTCCTCGTCGTAGGATTGTCGCGTCGTCCAGGGCTGCGGCACGATGACGCTTTCGACGCCAGCGAACCTGGCTTCGATGATGCGTTTGGACCAGCCGGGCAATTCACGTTTGAGCCAATAGTGTGACGTCTGCGTGTAGGGCACGAAAGCGGTCCGAGTGACGACGCCGACACCGCGCTGGGATTCGACGTGTTCGCCGATGTAGCCGTGATGAATACTGTCGTCGATGGTGATGCAGAAGTCGTCGGCTGTCAGCTCCGTCAGATCCGGAAGGCTGTTCAGGGAAATCGGAACGGTCAGGTGTGCCTGCGTGTTGAGTTGTCTGACGGCCTGCCGCACGTTGGCGATGACGTCCTTCAGACGCGCGTCCTGCATCACATCGGTGTCGCCATCCTGTCCGATCTGCCAGGAACGGAAGATGCTCGAATAAGGCGCGTAGACCCGAACAAGGTGTTCCCGCCATTTGTCCGGCTCTTCACTCAGGAGCGTCATGAGAGAACGCGGGTAAGCACCGGCTATGCGTATCAGCTCCGACGGCGCGCCGGCCAGCACACCTGTGATGTTCATGCGCGATCGTACCAACCCCTGCAGGAGCGTGTCATACTCGGAACCGACGTCCATAAGATCCGGGATGTGTGCACTTCCGGACCAAACGGGAATTTTGACAGCACCAGCGCCGATGAGGCGGAGCATGGCCAACTCGACCTCCGGGGCGGCACGATCATTCACCGACAGCGACACGCCAAGAGACCGGGAACGCAATCCTTCACGCCGGGCAGCTTCGGCCACAATGGCAAACCGCTTGCTTCGTTGCGCGAGGATGCGCTTGTCTGTTTCAACAACAAGAACCGCCTCATATCCGCCCAACGGCAGATCGCCGATGTCGGCTGATGCGGGCTGAATGTCGGTCTGACTGCTGACCGGAACAGGGGTTGACCTTATGTTGAATCCATCGATGTCGCGGATGTCGAGACGCGCTGATAGGCGTGTCGCGTCGGCATCAATGACGCGGGCGGTGACGGCCTTGGGAATCTCCGGGGTGTACACATTGCCGGGCGCACCGGTATCAATATGGACACGTGGCAGGCGCACGACCGCGACATCATCGAAGTAGGCCTCTGCTTCGACATCGTACATGGCGATGTGTCGGTTTGGTTGTGGCCCAACGTCCCAGACACCTGGCTGGACGACCCAGACCGTCAATCCAATGGTCCGTGCACGCGACGGACCTGCCGGCAGATAGACCTCCACCTGCTGCCACTCGTCATCATCGCCGCCGACGAGTCGGCTAAACTTCTGGGTCGATTCGATGGGCAGTCGCCGATCGTCGAGGTAGTAGGCGCTGATCGCGGCTCGGGCGTGCTTGAGTTGATGACCGCGTACCCAACCCGTCACCAGATAGTCGCTGTTGGGTTGGATAACCGTTTCGGGCCCGGCGTAGCGATGGGCGACGTTGCGTCCTTCGGAGATCAGGTGAAACGACGGACTCGCATCGTGGCCGACGGTGTTGTTGAAGGCGCCGGTGGCGTAATTGGGGAAGTCATCGGACTCGAAGGGAACCCAGTACTTGGGAATCGATTCGAGGTTGCCGTCGTCGCGCTCGTCGAAGTCGAAGAAGTGGATCGTGCGGTCATCATCGACGTAGGATTCGCCCTGCGCATGACCCGTGGTGACGGCGACATGCACAGTGCATGCGGCCACGAGGCAAACCACGAATGTGTCCGATAATGCGATGCGTCTATAGTTCACACGGAGATATCGGTCGTACGCGGTGGTGAATGAAGGTGATTCCCGCTAGCGGGCGAGGAGGCTGATGCGGTGCTTGGCGGAGGCGGCGAAGGTGGCGTCGCGATCGACGATGACGGTTTTGCCTGCTTCGACGACCAGCATTTTCGCACCATGGGCGGCCAGATTGGCGATGGTCTCCGGGCCGATGGTCGGCACGTCGAAGCGCATGTCCTGATCGGGTTTGGCGACCTTGACGAGGGTCCAGCCGCCCTGCCGGCAGAGTTGCCCGGCGCGTTCGATCATGCGGTCGGTGCCCTCGATGGCTTCGACGGCGATGACCTCGGTCTCCTTGACCGCGACGGATTGGCCGATGTCGAGTCGGCCGAGTTCCTTGGCGATCTTCCAGCCGAAGTCGACATCGCCCTGCTGCTGCGGACCGGGTTCGGGACCGGCGAGGTGTCCGGCAGATGCCATCGCTTCGGGGCAGTATTGCACGCAGTCTTCCAGCGTGATGCCCTTGCTCTGCATGACGTCGGCGACGGCGGAGAGCACGGCGTCGTTGCGTTTGTCCTTGAGCTGGAAAAACCAGAGTCGCAGGCTGGTAAGATCGGGAAGCAGCTTCAGCAGGCGAAAGCGTCCGTACATGACCCGTTTGTGGACGTATCCCGCCATGATCGCGCGCCGGACTCCGTGACGCTGCAACACCTTGATCCAGTGACCGAGTTTGGCCAATCCCGACCAGTGCAAACGGTCTGCCTGATCGGCCAGCGATGGGTCAGCCAGTCCACGCAGCGCGACCACCGTCACGTCGACGCCGGCTCGCTTGGCACCCTCCACAACCATGAACGGAAACTGACCGGCCCCCGCGATCACGCCGAGTGCGTCACTTGTCTGACTTCTGGTCATCAATCAGCTTGCGCAATTCAGCCACGTGCTGTTCGAGCTGGCTGATGCGTTCCTTCATTTTGGGAAGTTTCTGTACGTTGTAGATTGAGCGGATGTACTGCGTTTTGTCGATGGCGGGCGAGCCGAGGTATTCGCCGTTGGGTTCAAGGTCCGATCCGACACCCGCCTGAGCGCCGACCTTGGCGTTGTCACCGATTTCGAGATGACCCCGCACGCCGACCTGTCCGGCGAGGACCACATGGTTGCCGACCTTGGCTGACCCGGCGATGCCCACCTGTGCCACGAACATGCAGTTTTGTCCGACCTTCGCGCCGTGGCCGACGACGACGCCGTTGCTGAATTTGGTGCCGGCGCCGATGACGGTCTCGCCAAGCGTGGCGCGATCGAGCGCGCAGTTCGCGCCAATCTCAACGTCGTCCTCGATGCGGATGCGTCCGATCTGCGGGATCTTCAGCCATTTTCCATTCAGCGGCGCGTATCCGAGGCCATCCTGTCCGACGATGGTCCCGGCATGGATGGTGACGCGAGATCCAATCTGCGAACCGTCGTAGATGGTCACGTTCGGAAACAGCGTGACATCGTCGCCGAGGATGGCCCCAGCGGCGATGTGGCAGTGCGGATAGATCGTGCAGTTCGCACCGATGCGGACGTCCGGTTCGATCGTTACGTATGGGGCGATGCTTGTGTTCTCGCCGATGGTGGCTGACGCATCGACCACAGCCTTCTCCGAGACGCCCCACTGCGGGTGTTTTCGGTATCCGTGAATGCGGATGATGGCGGCGGTGATGGCGGCGTAGGGATCGCCGCAGTGAATCATCGTCAAACCACCGGGGTTGTCCGTACCCGGCGGCGCGATGATGGCTGACGCTTTGGTCCTGGCGACCATGGCGGCGTACTTCGGATTGGAGAGGAAACTCAACTCACCGTTGCGTGCGTCTTCGAGCGTGTTCACGGCGGAAATGCTCAGCTCGGAGTCACCGTCGACATCGTTGGCAAAACCATTCTGTGCCAGAAAGGCCGACAACTCCCCGAGGGTCACGTGGCTCACGATATTGGGTCTCCTCCGAAGGGTATTTCACGCGGGGCGTATCGTATCGGTTGCCGATCGGGATCGTCAAACAACACGCTACTCTCCCCAGAATCGCCACCATGGGCGCGATTGCTGCGGCGGTTGTGGGGACTCGGTGATGTTGCGTTGCATGGTGACGTTGGCGGGCAGTTTGGCACGCATGCTCAGGAGGTGGGTTCGCGAAAACTGATGCGGAACGTCGCGCATGCGTGAACGCGTCGCGTCGGTGAAGATGGCCGACTCGGGCGGCAGGTCGTTGTCGTCGTAGAACTTCAACGCCTCTTCCAGACATTGAGCGGCTTCGTAGCCGAGTCGGCGGGCTTCGATTTTGTCCGTCTCTTTGCTGGCGGCTTCGAGGATGACGCGGAAGAGCGTGATCCATTGGCCGACGTCAAGCAGCTGCGACGGTTCGTCGGTGGGGTTGATGATCGGGTAGAGGTCGTCGCGGTCGGGCAGCGGTGCGTCATCGGCAAGCTGAAACGTGAGCACGACGGTCTGATTGCATTCGCCGCAATGTGCGTCGACCTGCACGTCGCCCCGATCAGTGTCGGTCCGCTGATGCTTGAGAACGAGTCTGCCATGGCCGCAGATCGAGCATCGGGTGGCCATCAAATACAACTGGATTTCGGCGACGCTGTTGGCTGGCAGAGGTTGTTGGGTCAAGTGTGTCCATTCCCGCCGTCGGTCATGGTAAACGCATCGTCGCTAAGAGTCCGGAGATGTTTCGCCGCTTGGCGGCGCCGCTGCCGCACCGCCCATCGCGGTGGCCATCTGCATGAAAATCGGCATCATCTTCGCATCGCGTTCCTGTGCGGATAGTGACTCGTCCTTGATCACATCGATGATCTGAACAAAGGCCCCGGTCAACGTCTGCATCAATTGACGTAACTGTTCCTCATCGGTAATCGGCAACTGCTGCCGGAGTCGCCACTGGCCATTTTCTTTGACGAATGACGCCTGAATCACCGGATTCGTCGAGACGGCCTCGGTCTCCGAGAGGATATTGACGTTGTCCATCGTGAGATCGAAGTTCAACGCCGCTTCGAACTGCGGCACCATCGCCTGCGCGGCTGCAACCGGTGGGTCAGCCTCCTTGAGCGCTGTGACCAATTCGCGCATCTTCTCGACCATCGCCCTTTGCTCATCGGCGGTCGCCGTGAGGAGCGCACTCTGATCGGCCACGAGCATTGATGCCTGCGCCTGCATGTCGTCATTGGCGACGGCTGTTTTGTACCGCTTGATCAGATCCGCGATCAATTCCTCATCGGGCGGTGCATCCTCGCCAAGCTCGGCGTAGTCTGCCCGGCCTTGAAGAATTGAGGAATCGAGGTTCGGCGGCGTGGAGGGCAGTAGAGGATTCGCGTCGGTGCCGAGGTTGACGTTCCAACGCTCCGGCTGCTCGGTGCTCTCGCGACAACCCGACAACATCAGCCCGATCGCCAGCAGTGTGATGTACGCCGTTTTCATCGAATCAAAGACCCTCCCTGCAGAGGCCACCCTTCTTCCCAGCCATTTCAACGTATCCGCCGTCATGATCAGCGTCAAACCGATCCGCCATCAGCGAAACGTCTTGAATTCGCCCGCGTCCAGGCGTCGGAAGTAGCTCGTCGCCGCCTTGAGCACGTTCGGCATCAGAATCAGCACGATCGGTAGATTGCACAACACCATCAGCCCCGTCGTGCCGTCTGAGAAGTCATACACCGTCGAGAAACGCGGCAGCACCATCCCAAGGAAGACAAACACGACGAACACGAACTTGTACGGCAAGATCGCGCCGGGACCGAAGATGTACTCTGCCCCCTTCTCACCGTAATAGGACCAACTGATCATCGTGCTGAACGCGAACAGGCACACGCCGATGCAGATCACCCACTTGCCCAATCCCGGCACGCGCGTGTCGAACGCAAACCGCATCATCTCCGCCCCTGACAGATCGAAGAACGCCGGCTGACCGCGATCGAGTTTCGCCCAACTCTCGTCCGTCGCCTCATCCGGGCGCTTGGCTGTCACGCTGACAATCTCCGACCACTGCGTGGCCCCTTCCGGCTCAATCGACGAAACATCCACCACGACGGACTCCGGCTCCATGTCGACCTCGCGCACGGTATGAATGGTCAGCTTCGCACCGACCGTCAGCTCACGCTCGTACGGCTTCAGAAATGCCTCGTCGACCTCACCCGCCGGCGTCAGGACCACGACATCATCCGATACGTTCGCCACCTGCCCCATCGCCGGACGATTCCACGCCCCGGTCATCAGGATCACCAGCGCACTCATCGTGCAGATCAGCAGCGTATCAATGAACGGTCCCATGCCGGCGACAACGCCCTCGCGAATCGGCTCATCGGTCTTGGCGGCCGCGTGCGCCATCGCAGCCGATCCTTCGCCGGCTTCGTTGCTGAAGCACGCCCTTCGCAGTCCCCACGTGAATCCGACCCAGACACCGACGCCGACGAACGCTCCCTGCGCCTCGGATGGTTCGAACGCCGACGTGACGATCAATGCGAGGTACTTGGGAATCTCGGTGGCATTGCTGCCAATGATGAACACCGCACTCAATACGTAGGCCACGCACATCATCGGGACCAGCTTCGACGCCACGCTGCCGATCCGCTTGATCCCGCCGATGATGACCATGGCCACCAGAATCGAGACGATTGTGGCGGAGATATATGTCGACAACCCGAAATTCGTTTCCAGCACGTTGGAGACATTCCAGCCCTGGAACATGTTGCCGCCGCCGAAACTGTTCAGCATTGTGGCGATCGAAAACAAGACAGCCAGCACCTTGAAGATGACCCACAGGCCGTTGCCGCGCTCGCGCAACGGCTCGACCAGCGCCTTCTGCATGTACCACATCGGCCCGCCGCGGACCTCGCCGCGTGCCAACTCGATCGATCCCTCCTCGGGCGGCTCCTCGCCGCGATACTCAAGCGTTCGCGATTCGGTATCGCGTTCGACCAGCGCCGGAGCACTCGGATCGGGCACATCGCGAACGTCGCGATACATCACCGCCAGCGAGCACTCGGCGAACTTAAGCGACATCCCAAAGAACCCGATGATCCACATCCAGAAAACGGCACCAGGACCGCCAAGCGAAACCGCAACCGCCACCCCGGCGATGTTGCCGAGTCCGATGGTGGCTGAGAGTGCGGCGCACAACGCCTGAAAGTGGGAGATCGCCCCGGGATCGTCGGGATCGTCGTAATCTCCGCGAATGCAGGCCACGCCATGCGTCAGTACACGCCACTGCGCGAACTTCGTCGCGATCGTGTAGCACAAGCCGGATGCAAGCAGAACAAAGAACAACGGCAGCGACCAGACCAGATTCACAAACTCAGTCGCAATGTCAGACAAGGTCACTGCCAGCGGCATGTCGTTCTCCCATCAATCGCCCGTGTCCGTCACCATTGGAAGCGGTCGGATTGTAGGGATCGGACCAGCACCATGCAAAGGCGTTTCGTGACGCACAATTCTCGCGACGTCTGTCGCATCGCGCCTTTTCACTTGCATGTCGCCATTGATGTCGTATAGGCTTCGACCAACACGAACGGGCTGCGACACGACAGGTTCACACGCACATGACCACATCGGGAAGCGATCACGGACACAAGCAGGAGCATTGGGGCTCGAAGTTCGGCGTGATTCTCGCGGTGGCCGGATCTGCCGTGGGACTTGGCAACTTCCTGCGTTTTCCCGGCGTCGCGGTGAACAACGGCGGCGGCGCGTTCATGATTCCCTACATCCTGAGCTTTCTGCTGCTCGGCGTGCCCATCTGCTGGTGCGAGTGGACCATGGGCCGACTCGGAGGTCGCTTCGGTCAGAACAACGGCCCGGGCGTGATGTACGCCCTGTGGCGACGTGGACCGGCCAAGGGCATCGGCGCGTTGACGCTGTTCATCCCGGTCGTCGTGTATATGTACTACGTCGTGATCGAGGCGTGGTGCCTGATGTACGCCATTGAGTTCTTCTCTGGCGGGTTTGCCGATCGGTTCGCCGAAGCGACCGAGGGACTGACTGAAGAGAAGGAAGTGGTCGGGGCCGTGGTCGGGGCGGCAGGCGAGTTCTTCTCATCAACCACGGGCGATACTCACAACGGCGGCATGCTTGAGGGTAACCTCCTCTATGCAATCCTCGCCTGCTTCATCGTGAACTTCATCATCATCTATCGCGGCGTGACCAAGGGGATTGAGTCCTTTTGCAAGGTGGCCATGCCTCTGCTCATCCTGAGTGCTTGCGTGATTCTCGTTCGTGTTCTGACACTGAAAGGGATCTCGTCTGGGCTGGGATTCATGTGGAACCCCAATTGGTCGGCTCTCAGAAACCCGCAGGTTTGGCTGGAGGCTTCTGGACAGATATTTTTTACGCTCAGCGTTGGATTCGGGTTGATTCTGTGTTATTCGAGTTACCTCCGGCAAGACGATGACGTCGTTCTGACATCACTCAGCGCGTCGAGCACAAATGAATTCTGTGAGGTCATTCTCGGCGGCATGATTGTTGTGCCGACGGCGTTCTTGTTCCTCGGAGCGGAGAATGCGACTGGCGGGACGTTTAGCCTCGGGTTCTTCACGCTGCCATCCATCATGCACTTCATGCCTGCCGGCAACTTGTTCGGCGGACTCTGGTTCGGACTGTTGTTTCTGGCTGCCGTGACTTCGTCACTGAGCATGCTTCAGCCCGCGATCGCGTTCCTTGAAAATGGATTTGGCCTCAAGCGAACCGGCAGCGTCGTCCTGCTGGGTGCGATCACGGCTGTGGGCGCAGCGCCGATCGTCTACTATTCCCGCGGTCTCACCGCGCTGGACCATACCGATTTCTGGTGCAACTTGGGCATGATCCTTGCTGCCACGGCGCAGGTCATACTCTTCGGCTGGATCATCGGCGCCGAACGCGGCGTTCGCGAAGCCAATCGCGGGTCCGATTTCCCCATGCCCAAATTCATGCCGTTCGTGTTGCGCTACATCACCCCGACGTTCCTGATCATCGTGCTTGTCGCATGGGGATACACGAAGCTGCCCGGATACATTGAAGGCATGAGCCCCGCCACACGCGGGACCAACGCCGTCATGAACGTCTACACACCCGTGATCGCCGAACATTTCGCGGACGAGAACCTTGAAGGTGAGGCCCTGACGAAACGTGTCCGCAAACTCGTCGGTCGCGAGGGACGAAAAGAGCCGCTGCCCGAGTGGCTGGCCGTGCACAAGGACGCTGCGGAAGAAGCAAGAAAAGCAGAATCCAGCGACGCGAAGGTCGCACGGCTCGTCTTTATCGGACTCATCGTCCTTTACCTGCTCCTGCTTGCGTTGGCGGACATCGCCTGCCGCAACAACATCGGCAAACGCATCGCCGAAGCCGAAGCACGCGGCGTCCGATTGGAGTGATCGATGCTACTCGCCCTTCTGAACATCATCGCGCAAAACAACGCTGACACGGTGCAACTCGAGCCTGCCGGGATGGTCATGATGGGCTTAAGCATCGCGATCGTGCTCAGTCTCACCAGCTTCTGCGTCTACCGCATCCTGCGCGCACCGTCCCCGGAGGAGCATCACCACACCCCGCTCGACATCGACACGCAGGATCGCGAAATGTGAACCGCTGACGGAACGCCCTACCACGGGCCGCCGCGCAGCTTAGTAAAGATCAGGATTGTCCGGTTTCCGCTGATAGTCCGGCATCGGACCGAACACGCGGTGCATTTCGTTGGCCAGCATCGTACCAGCCTTCCGATCGCGCACGCCGACCATCTCGCCCTCCAGCGTGGCACGCTCGAACAGCTTGTCCCCCTCCCCGACCCGCCGTTGCGGCGTCAGCGATGACAATTCCAGTCGCCCGACCAACGACGTCTTGTCGCGTTTCTCCTTGAACGAGAAGAAACCGCTCCCGCCGAACGTCGCACCGTCGGGCCCGACCAGAATCATGTAGCTCACCGTGGCGTTGATCATGGTTGGCTCGGCATACGTCACGCCCGGTCGCGGCAGCCAGAATGTCCGGACGTGGATCGCCTGCGTCGTCGGGACGCCCTCATCCGTCTGCGACGTCCGCCGAGCGACGACCTCCAGGTTCTGATTCCCGTCGAACCAGTAGTAGCACTCGTCGAACCCCTGATGGAACCGCTCAGCCCCACCCCCGACGGGATAGTTCACGATCTGGAACTGCGTCTTGCGCTCACCGCACCCGACCGCCAGCAGCATCGTCATGCTCACCATGCACGTTATCAGTCGTCGCATCATGGCCGCACGTTACGGAGCGCCCCCGCGCGCGTCAACGGTGCGTCCTGTCAGCCTGATCGAGTTCAGCCTCGCCGTCGGTGTCACAGTGCCGGTTTTCAAAAACGTTGAAACAGGCATATGCGGGCTGGTGGCGGAGGTTGCAATATCTATAATCTCGTGATTGATCGGGAAGTGCGAATCATGACGGGTCAAAACGACAGATTGCTCCTTCGCATCGGCGCGGTGTCCTACCTGAACACCCAGCCGCTCATCGAGGGTCTGGACGCGGTGGACGGCGTGTCGTTGACGCGGGCTGTACCGTCCGCGCTGCCGGACATGCTGGACGCCGGGCAGATCGACGTCGGGCTCGTTCCGATCATCGATACCGTCCGTGACGAGCGTGCCTGGAAGATCTGCTCCGACGCGTGCATCGGCTGCGATGGCGCGACGTTGACCGTGCGCGTCTACGCACGCGTCGACGCCGGCGACATCGACACCATTTTCGTCGACGGTGACTCGCACACGTCGGTCGTGCTGGCCCAGGTGCTGTGGCGTGAACGGTTTGGCCGACCGGTCACCGTGGTTCCGCTGGCTGACGCAATCCCGGCCGAACTTCGCCCATCGGACGCGATCCTCCTGATCGGTGACAAGGTGATTTCACCGCCGATGGGCATGGACCTTTACTCGACGCAGATCGATCTCGGTGCCATGTGGAAATCGCTCACCGGGCTTCCGTTTGTGTTCGCCGTTTGGGCGTGCGGGGAAAGTGATGTTGCCAACAGCGCCACGCCGATTCTCAACGCCGCCCGCGATCGCGGCGTTGCCATCGCCGGACAACTCGCCCGCGAGAACGGACCGCGTCATGGCTGGCCTGAAGCGTTGGCCGAGTATTACCTCACGAAGAGTTTGAATTTTACGCTGACCGATCGGCATCGGGAGGCGATGACAAGGTTCATCGAGCTGGCCCGCAAGTATGAGCTGGTCTCGATGCATCAGGAGTTGGTGTTCGCATGAGTGTTTTGACGATGACGCCTACGGGCGGCCCGCTGGCATCCTTGAATCGCATTTCCGATGCGGAAGCGTTTGATCTCTACCGCAACTGCGACATCCACGAACTGGGTCGCCGTGCGCACGACATCACCATGCGCCTCCATCCCGAGGACTACCGCACCTACGTCGTCGACCGCAACATCAACTACGCCAACTACTGCACCGCGAAGTGCATCTTCTGCAACTTCAAAGCCGACCCGCCCGGCATGGACTCCGGCCGGGCAGACTTGCCTTCCGGTTACGTTCTGACGGAAGAGCAGATCGCCGACAAAATCGAGGAACTGCTCGCCATTGGCGGCACGCAGGTGCTGCTGCAGGGTGGCTTGGTCCCGGGTGAAATGCTGCCGTTCGCGTGGTATCTGGATCTGATGCGCTTCCTCAAGAAGGAATACCCGCAGATTCACGTGCACGCTTTCAGCCCGCCCGAGATCTACGCCTTCGAGCAGGAATTCAACATGCCCGTCCGCGAGGTGCTCGAGCGACTTTGCGAAGCCGGACTCGATTCCATCCCCGGCGGCGGCGGCGAAATCCTCGTTGACCGCGTGCGTGACAAGATCGGCCTTGGTAAGACCAACACCGAGCAGTATCTGTACGTCTGCCGTGAAGCGCACAAACTCGGCATGAAGACCAGCATCACCATGATGTTTGGCCACATCGAGACGATCGCCGACCGCATCGAACATCTCCGTCTCGTCCGTGAGATGCAGGACGAGACCGGCGGATTCAGCGCGTACATCTGCTGGACGTTCCAGCCGGGCGACACACCGCTCGGTCGCGTCAAGCAGTTCCCGCCGGATTACAAGGGCGAGCCTGACGGGAAGCACCTGATGCTGGCGGACGCGCACGAGTACCTCAAGATGCTCGCGCTGTCGCGCATCTACCTCGACAACATCCCCAACGTGCAGTCAAGCTGGGTTACGCAGGGCGCCAAGATCGGCCAACTGGCCCTCTTCTACGGCGCCAACGACATGGGCTCGGTCATGATGGAGGAAAACGTCGTCTCCGCAGCAGGCACCACCTACTGCCTCAACGAAGACGAAATCCGCCACATCATCACCGATGCCGGCTGGACGCCGCGAAAACGCAACTTCTATTACGAAGTGATCGAGTAACCCCAGCGCTGTGGCTGCTGGTCATAACCCAGCGAAAAAATTGCCGAGAAAAACAGCCAGGCTGGCGATCGCGATGAAGAAGTATAGAAAATTCATGGCGGCATTCCCTCTTGTGATGCATCCGGACCCGTCAACGCTCACCCAACCCTAATCCACGACGCCCCAAGTCTCAATCATTCGGCGTTCAACGCCCACACTTGCAACCTGCGCCACATCCGCGAGAATCCCAACCTCGGGGCGTCCCCGGTGCGGTCGCGACCCGATCACGATGTCACCGATTCACCAACCGGAGCAGGCCATTGGCACACGAGCTTGACGGACAGGGTCGCCCGATCCGACGCGGAAAGTACCCCGAACTGACGCTGCCCGCCGTCCTCGTCGGCTACGTCCTCGGCGCCATCATCGCGCTCTCCATCGGCTACGCCTCGCTGATCCTCGGCTTCTCGATCGAAGGTTCGGAACTCGCAGCCATCCTCGGCTGGGGCATCCTCCGCGGCATCATGAAGCGGACGAGCATCATCGAGAACAACATCAACCAGACCATCGCATCGGCCGTCAACGGCGCATCCGCCGGCATGATGTTCTCCGTGCCCGCCCTCTTCATCCTCGCCCGCGAGAATCCCGAAAAATACGGCGGACTGACCGAGTTCAACCCCGTGCTCATGGTGCTCGCCTGCATCACCGGCGGCATCCTTGGCTTGGCGTTCATCATCCCGCTTCGTAAGCAGATGATCGACTTCAACCGCCTCGCCTATCCCGGCGGCATTGCGGTCGCGGCCATTCTGAAGTCCCCCGGCGCCGGGATGAAGAAGGCTGCCCTGCTTCTCACAGGCGCCACCATTTCCGGCGTGTTCTTTCTCATCATGCTCTACTTCAAAGGTGGCCACCCGGATGAGGCTGTTGGACAACATCTCGGATTGCCAAGCTTTCTGAACATCACGTTCTTCCTTTCGCTGATGACAGTCGGCGTAGGGTTCCTCTCCGGTCGCGGCGGACTCGTCTTCGGTTATGGCGGTTTCATCTGCTACTTCCTGCTCGCCCCGCTGCTTGGCTATTTCGGTAACGACAACGTCAAGAACGACATCCTCGACCCGCCGGTCCGATCAGCGCTTCTTACAACATCTGATATCGACGACATCGAGGACATCGCCGAGGACTTGAAGATCCACGACGAGGCCGCCGGCGCGGCACTGATTACGCTGGTCAAACCGGAATCCGAAGCAGCAGAAGACGTCAAACCCAACGGTGTCACGGTCTTCAACGATGTTGCACAGGCAAGAGCCATCCTCGCTTCTGCAGACGTCATCGAGAAATTGGCAAACTCGCTTCCGGATGAAGCATCCCCCGAGGAAATGAAGGCTGTCGGATTCCAATCCGCCGAAGAAGCCAAACACGCCGCCGACAGACTTCGCAGCATCAGCCGCGCCAAGGACGTCATCGCCGCCGCAGACGCTCTCGCAAGCTCAGATCTGCGAAGCGAACTCGCATCACAGTCGACCGCCAAGGGCGTCATGACCGCCATTCAGACGTCCGACGCACCAGAGGAATCACAGCAAACGCTACTCAAAGCCACCCGCGCCGAGGAGATCTACTACGACGTCCCCGACGGCTTGCGTCTCGGCCTCTTCCGTCCCACGGGAATCGGCGTCCTCATCGGCGCTGCCATTGGCGGCATCATCGCAGCATTCCCGCTCGTCCGCAGCGCCATCAAATCGATGCAGCAAGCCGCCGCCGAGAAGAAAAACAACCCGAATGTCGTTTCCGATGAGATGCCCATCAAGGTGCTCTACGGCGGTGTGATCGGAGGCGCCGCCGCCCTCGCGTTCATCACCATGCTCACCGTCGAAAACATGGGCATCGGTCGCGGTATCGCGATGGCTGGTCTCGGCACGCTGTGGATCTGGATCGCCGGCGTCATCGTTTCCGAATGCCTTGGACGCACGAATTGGTCACCCCTTTCGGGCATGACCCTCATCGCCGTCACGATCCTCCTCTTCATCGCCAGCGGCCTCGCCAACGACACCAGCGCCATCATCAGCTCGGTCATCTGCGGGGCGGCCATCTGCGTCGCCATCGCGCAAGCCGGCGACATGATGCTCGACCTGAAGTCGGGCTACCTCGTCGGTGCCCTGCCCAAGTGGCAGCAGACCGGACAAGTGCTCGGCACGTGGCTTGGCCCGATCGTGATCATCATGCTCATCTTCGCTTTGCATGACACCTACGGACTCGGTTCGGAAAACCTGCCCGCCCCGCAGGGTGCCGCATTGGCCAGCATGATCAACGGCGTCGTCGGGGGCGATGTTCCAACCTGGCGATACACCGCCGGTGCAGGACTCGGTTTGATCCTCGCGTTCAGCGGACTCGGCGGTGTTGGCGTGCAGATCGGACTCGGCTTCTACATGCCTTTCGATATCGTGCTGACCTACACAATCGGTTGCCTGACGCGGATGTACTTCCAGAAGAAAAAGGGCATGAAGTTCATCGAGGACGTCGGCATTCCGCTTGCCGCCGGTTTGATCGTCGGCGAAGCGTTGGTCGGCGTGGGTAATGCGTTTGTTCAAATTATCGCAGGAGGCTGACCGTGAAGAATATCGGCACATTGCTCCTGTTCGGCGGTTTCATCATCGCGGCCTTCGCCAGCGTGCAGCAGGCCGATGAGAAAGGCCTCGACTGGGCCGCCATCAACTGGGGTCTCTACGCCGTCGGCGCCGTCTTCGGCGTCATCGGCATCGGAATGTTGCGCAGCGCTGCCATCGAAGCCGGCGCCCACTCCGCCATGGTCGACTCAGACATGCAGACCATCGACGACACGCTCCAGACACTCGTCACCAAGGTCGACGCCCTCAACACAGGTCGCGACGACATCGGCGTCTACGGTGTGCACACACACATCGATGACAACCTCGTCGAAGAACTCGATGCCTTCGTCGAAGTCCGCGAATCCATCGCCCACCGTTACGGTCTGCAGAAGTACGCCGACCTCATGAGCCAGTTCGCATTGGCGGAGCGCAACCTCAACCGTGCATGGTCCGCCTCAGCCGACGGTTACATCGACGAGACGTGGAAGTGTCTCGACAACGCTCAGAACCTGATCCGGGGCGCGCAATCCCTGTTCCGCTCCTATCGAGACAGCGAGCCAGCCGCATGACGCGCAATACCGCACGAAAACTGACGACGCTGCTCGTTGCACTCGTCATCTGGCCGATCGTCGGGTGCACAGCCAACGGCGACAAACCCATCAGCCGCATCGCCTTCGGTTCCTGCCTCAAACAGGACAAACCCGCCCCCATCTGGGACGAAATCGCCGACACCAAGCCAGACGTCTTCCTCTTCATCGGCGACAACATCTACGCCGACACCGAAGATATGTCCGTCATGCGCGCCGGGTACGACACGCTCAACGCCGACGCCGGTTATCAACGACTCAAACGCAGCTGCCCCATCCTCGCCGTGTGGGACGATCACGATTTCGGTGTCAACGACGGCGGGGCTGAGTACCCCATGCGCGACGCCTCCCAAAAGGAGTTCCTCCGCGCCTTCGACGAACCCGCCGATTCCCCGCGTCGACGCAGACCCGGCATCTACATCGCCACGACCGTCGGCCCACCAGGCCAACGCGTGCAATTGATCCTGCTCGACACCCGCTACTTCCGTGGACCGCTCGCCAAGGCTCCCGATTCCCAGCGGGCCTTCCGCAAGTACATCCCCAACCTCGACAAATCTGTCACCATGCTCGGCGAACGACAATGGGAGTGGCTTCAGCAGCAGCTTCGCAAGCCCGCCGACCTCCGCATCATCGCCAGCAGCATTCAGGTCGTTCCCGAAGACCATGGCTGGGAAAAATGGTCCAACCTGCCCCACGAGCGTCGACGCCTGTTCGACCTCATCGAGGAAACCAAGGCCGACGGTGTGCTCTTCGTCTCCGGCGACCGCCACATCGGTGAGCTGTCAATGATGGATGCCGGATTCGGCTATCCTGCCTACGATCTGACATCGAGCGGCTTGAACTCTGCCAGCTCTTATTGGCGAACGTACGAACCCAACAGCCACCGCGTCGGCACCATGAACTGGGGCGACAATTTCGGGCTGATCGACATCGACTGGTCACAAGCGGACCCCGAAATTCGCCTGCAGATTCGCGACGTGGAAGGCGACATCAACATTCAACGCAAGATACGACTGTCGACCATTACGACGAGCACTGACGCATCCTGACTGTAAAGTCCACGAAAAGGCCGTGTACATCATGAAGAACCAGACGACCTCGCTCATCATCCTCACAACCATGACATGGTTCGCCGTTGCACTGATGGCGATGGCTTGTTTCGACAACAGTACGTCATCAACCCCACATGATGCAAAACACGCAATACCGGTATCATCGAATCACTAGATTCAACTTGGCGACGGATTGATTCGCCTGTCCCACATCAGGAACTGTTTTGGAATCGACGCACGTGGATTGCAGTCCCTGCTACGATGCAGGCGATCGAGATGACACTGTATGTGAAGACGTACAACCAGTTTGATGGCGATACGTCGAACAATTCAAGCGCAAAAGGTACCAGTATAGCACCCGCGATTCCGGCCACCGTGGCGATCCCGACGCTTCCCACGAGCGAAGAGAACAGCCAACCAACCCCAATACAGACCGCCGCGCTTCCCATCAGCACAAGACGTTGCTCGTCGTCTTGGTGTATCTGACGCTCATGGTCGATGCTCCGGAACACCATAAAGACAAGTACCGAGATACCAATCGCCAGAAAGCTCGACGAAAGCATCACCAAAAACCTTGATGCCGCATCGATCAGCGGATCGACAGGCAGAATGCGGCAAAATCCCAGCGTCTTGTCACCAACATCACCTCCGATGGACGTTGCGGAGAAGATCGCACAGATCGCAATCGCGATTATCACGTTGAAGTAACTCGCAACAAGCAAATCGTCGCGCAGCCAATTGGCGCTGTGGTGCCTACCCGACATCGCAATGTAAGCGCCGTCGACGGCCACAAACAGATAGGGAATCATGAACATGATGCCGACGGCGATATACGTGGGCACGAACCGTCGAAAATCCCGCCATACCAAAGTCCGCATCATGACGCCATCCTCCAGCCCCGAACGTAGTCCTTGAACACTTCCTCAAGAACGAGATCCTCGACCTCGACATGATCCGCCCCCGCGGCGGACCGAACCTGCCCCAGCACATCCTCACCATACGACGAAACCGTCACCAGCAGTTCACGCTCCCGCACGCGCTGACACACAACATCCTCCATCTCGATCGTCGGCACATCGCCGTTCGGCAGCACCGCATGAATCCGCTTCGTTTGCGTCAGAAGATCATCCACATCCCGATGAACCAGCAGCCGACCGTCATGGATGATCCCGATCTCGTCGGCCAGCCGCTGCACGTCGCCCAGCGTGTGACTCGAAAACACGACCGTCACCCCGCGATCGCAGATTGTCTGCACCACCCCGTCGAGAAACTCCTCCCGCGCGATCGGATCGAGACCCGCCATCGGCTCATCAAGCAGCAGCACCTCCGGCTGATGCGACACCGCCAACACAAACGCCAGCTTAACCACCATCCCCTTCGAAAGATGCTTCACCTTCTTGTGCGGATCCAGCTCGAGCGTCTTCAGCCACCGATCGCAGGTGGCATCATCCCAGGTCGGATAAAACGCCTTGCAGTACACCACCGCCTCGCGCACGCGCATCCACTTATAGATGAACTGCTGCTCCGGCACGTACCCCACACGCCGCTTCACCTCCAGCGAATCAACCGCAGGATCAAACCCCGCGACGCTGACCGACCCCGCCGTCGGACGCAGCAGGCCCATCAGCATTTTGATCGTCGTCGTCTTGCCCGCCCCGTTCAGACCCAACAGCCCCAGCGATCGACCCTTCGGAATCTCGAGGTCAACGTCCCGCACCGCCCACTGCCGACCAAAGACGCGCCCCAATCCCCGCATGTCGATGACGGCATCACTGATGGTGGATGTGTGGTTTTTCTGTGACGTCATATTCATCACTCCGCCTGTTTGTCGCCTTCGGCTTTTCGTCGCCCGTTGCCCTTCGAACGCATCGACTCATCGAACAACGCCTTGATCCGTGTCTTGGGAATCCCCGCCGCCCGACCAATCGCGATGCCATCCTCGAACCTGGCTTTGGACGCCGCCTCCGACTGCCGCGTCGCCACCACCGCCGCATCTTTGGCCGCCAACACGCGCATCCCCTTCCGCGTCTCGATCAGTCCGCGGCGCTCAAGCTCCTGAAACGCCCGCTGCACCGTGTTTGGATTCACAACCAGATCGACAGCCACGTTGCGAATCGACGGCAACGGCTCGCCGGCACGAATCACCCCAGCCGCAATCGCACCACTGAGATGCTGAATGATCTGCTCGTAGATCGGCACATGACTGTTGGGATCAACGCTCACACCGGTCGCTCCTGCATTTACTGTACTATCTATCTAGTACAGTAGCGTATCGACCACCCCACGGCAATCCCTTTCCCGGTTTCCGCCGCTCAATTGTTCACGATCCACGCACACGGACATGATGGCCCTCCGCCTGGACCCAGCGCATCCACCATGGCCAACGCACCCCACAAATCTCAGTCCGACTGCACAACGCCATTTTCTGAGATTCCCGACAATATCGGTACGAGCGCCCCTTTAAGCTGCACGTGGGATTCCGACGTGATCCGGGCCGACGAACGTCGAACGAAACAACGCCGCAGCAGGAGAACAAATATGCTCCGACCGTCACTCGCCGGAACGCTCAGGCTGTTCATCGCGATCGCCGCCGTGTCGAATCTCGCGACGGCACAGTCTCCGTGGAACGGACTGACCACGATCAGCCCCAACAACTCGGACACGACAACCGCGATTGACCTCGACGAGAACGTCGTCATGACGTGGGTCGGTGCTGACAGACCGTCGAGCTTCGCGTACATCCTGCCCGACGGCTCTATGATCCGCCCGTGCAGGGTCGACGGTGGGTTCTTCAACGTCGGCGGTGCAGGCGGACGCCTTCAGAAATTCGATCCCGACGGCGAAGTTGTCTGGGACTACCGGATGGCCGACGCACAACACCAGCAGCATCACGACATCGCCGTCCTGCCCAACGGCAACGTCCTCGCGATCGCGTGGGAACTGCGCACCGCGTCCGAAGCGGCGGCGATGGGCAGGGTCAATACGACGAGTGACATTTGGCCCGACGCCATCATCGAGCTCAAACCTGTCGGCTTCGACGACGCCGAGGTCGTTTGGCGATGGAGTTTCTGGGACCACCTCGTGCAGGACGTCGATCCAACCCTGCCGAACTATGGCGAGATCGCCGATCATCCGGAACTTTTTGACATCAACCTCGGCCCCAACGGCGACTGGCAGCATTTGAATTCCGTCGACTACGATCCGGTCCGCGACCACATCGTCATCAGCGCCCGCACGCTCAGCGAACTCTACGTCATCGATCACAGCACAACGACCGAAGAAGCCGCGTCTCACTCAGGCGGCAACAGCGGCATGGGCGGCGATTTTCTATACCGTTGGGGTAATCCGCAAAACTATGGTCGCGGCGACGAGGGCGATCGGCAATTCTTCGTCATGCACGGTGTGAACTGGGTGGATCACGGTTTTCCCGGCGGCGGCAACATCATCGGATTCAACAACGGCGACATGCCTGGCTCTTCCAACGACCGCTCAACCGTGATCGAAATCACGCCGCCATTCAACGGCACGACCTACGACGTGCCGGCCAACATGCCTTTTGCCCCGTCCGAACCAGCGTGGGAATACATCGACCCGGACTTCTATGGCGGACCGATCCAGTGCGGCGCTTTTCGACTGCCGAATGGCGACACCCTCATCACGGCCAATAATGATGGTTACGTTTTCGAGATCGCCCCAGACGAATCCACTGTGTGGGACCACGACGCACCCAACGCCGTCGCCCGTGGCCCCCGATTCTGGATCGCCGGATTGGACGATTGGTCGTTGTTTGCCGACTGTGTCAGCGGTCCGGGTGTGCCAGCCATTGACTGCCCGACAGGCGACTACGACGGAGACGGCGACGTCGATTTCCACGACGCCGGTCTGTTGCAGCGCAAGATCGGAAAATTCACGGGACCGTGACCGACCCTCGACCCAACCGCGAACGGCTACTTCAATGTCACCTTTCGCCACTGCCCCGCAGATCCGCTCTGCGCCCCCAGCCCCCACGGTCCAGCCATCGATCGACCGTTCAGCGACGCGGTCAGCACCGGTTTCCTGTCCAGCGAAATCTCCACCGCGTCGTCGCCGACTTCGGCGCGGAATCGTATCCAGCTGTCTGTCCTGATCACGTCCGACGCGGCGAATCCCAAATTCTCCCAGCGGTTCTCCTTGCTGTGGTGGTTGAAGATCGTCACACCGCCACCGGCGTTGAACGCAACTGATAGGAACCCATCGCGGCTGCGGCCGAGCAGGAGATTCATTTGCGGATGCGCCGCACCCGGGAGAAGCTTGACTCGCCCCACGAGTGTGTAATTCTCCTTGCCCACCGGCTTGGTTCGCCATGCGATGGCGTTGGTGTCGGGAAACGCGATCTGCGTCCACGCTTTTCCGGCTGTATCGAGGGATCGGTACACCTCTTCCCACGGCGGCGAGAACGCACGGACGTATGCAGCGAATTTCTCATCGATCACACGCATCTCATCGTCGCCGATCGCGCGTTCGACGAAGGACGCCAATCGCTCACCATATCCCGTTCCACCACCAAGCCGCCTGGCCTCGCCGACAATGGATCGGAAGAGATCAGCGTCAAAGGTGTCCTTCATGAAACGCAGCAGCAACCATCGAGCCGCGTACCGGGCGCCCCATTCAACGTCATCCATGCGATCGCGCAGGATGACGCTCACCGCCGGTAGTTGGCGATCCTCGATGAGCTTGGCCACCTTCAGGATCATGGTCGACATGTTGGGATCTTCCGCCACGCCATCGACCCAGCCGCCTCGCTTCAACACTTCTTCCTCCACCCAGGAGGCAGCCCCATCGGCAAGCCAGTGCGGGTGCGAGCGATGATTCGGCAACGTCGCATAGCGAACCAGGTGTGCTGCTTCGTGTGCGATCAGCCGTCGCGTCGGCAGTGGAATACCGATCGTGTCGAGGATTTCGTCGGAGCCGCTCGGCTGCAACAAGATATACGCTGACTGAGTGCTCCAATGAGAAAACGCGAGATTTCGCTTGAACTTTCCGCCCGTCAATTCGCGATCCGCCCTCTCATAATCCGCCAATGCGCGAAATAGATGAATCTCGAATGGTTCATCGGCGGCCTGTTTGGGAAGAGCAAACAGCTTCGTTGCGACAGGCCAGACCATCTCTGCCGTCTTCAACGCATCTGCCGCAACATCATCGTTGTCGAAATGGCATACGATCCGAAAGTGCTTGCCCGATCTTGTCGACTGCTCGTTTCCGAACACTGCCGGACCAACGAGGAAAAGCGAGATCATTCCCAGCGCATGAATCTGACGAGGCATCCTCTTACTCCCAAATGAACAAGGCATCCGCAGTCATCCTATTCGCCAAAATGTGACACATGTTCATACACCGATCGTCGGGTCGTTCTTAACCAGTCAACGAGAACCGGCAACGTTCACAGCTTCCGATCCAGGCGGCGATAGTGAATCGATTCCATCAGGTCATCGGCGACGATCGTGTCGCGATCAGCCAGATCGGCGATCGTGCGCGCCAACCTCAGAATCTTGTCATGTGCTCGCGCTGACAACCCCAACTCGGTCATCGCAGACTTCAGAATCCCCTCACTCGCGGTGTCCAAGGCACAATGCATCCGCAGCGACTTGCCCGACAGCCGCGTATTGACCATCGTCGAGTCCACACCATAGCGAGACCGCTGCCGCTCCCGCGCGCGCATGACCTCGCCGCGCATGTCCGCACTCGATCGGCCGTCCCGCGTGCTGCGCAACTCATCAAAGGCCACCGACGGAACCTCGATGTGAATGTCAATCCGGTCCACCAACGGGCCCGAGATCCTGGCCAGGTACTTATCAATCAGCGGCGGCGTGCAGGAACAGGTCTTGCGCGGCTCGGTCAAATAGCCGCACGGACACGGGTTCATCGCAGCCACAAGCATGAACTGTGACGGAAACCGTACCGTCGCATGCGATCGTGCGATCGTCACGTAGCCATCCTCCACCGGTTGCCGCAGAGTTTCGAGGATGTTTCGCGGAAACTCGGGAAACTCGTCGAGAAACAGCACGCCATGATGCGACAGCGACACCTCCCCCGCATGCGGAATCGTCCCCCCACCCACGAGCGCCGGACCGCTGGCCGAATGGTGCAATGCCCGCACCGGACGCGTCCCCAACAACGGCGTATCCGCCGGCAACAGGCCCGACACCGAGTAGATCTTTGTCGTCTCCAGCGACTCCGCCAACGACAGCGGCGGCAGAACCGTCGGCAAACGCTTGGCCAGCATCGTCTTGCCCGCGCCCGGCGGACCGATCATCAGACAGTTGTGCCCACCCGCAGCCGCCACGACCAGCGCCCGCTTCACATGCTCCTGCCCGCGCACCTCCGCGAAATCAACATCATATTGCGACGCCTGCGCAAACACCTCGCGCACATCCATCGTCGCACCGTCGATCGGTAATTGGCCTGACAGAAATCCCATCGCTTCGGTCAGCGTGTTGACCGGAATCACTTCCAGGTCATCCACGACGGCCGCCTCGCGCGCGTTCGCCGCCGGCACGACGATCCCGCGAAATCCCTGTGCCTTCGCCAGCAACGCCGCACTCAGCACGCCTTTCACAGGTCGCACCCGACCGTCCAGCGCCAACTCGCCGGTCACAAGAAAGTCCGATTCAAACTCCCCCACCACCTGTCCGTCGGCCAGAATCACACCGGCTGCAATGGGCAGATCAAACGCAGGCCCCTCCTTCTTCAGATCTGCCGGCGCCAGATTGATCACGGTCTTGTAGCGCGGAAACGTGTACCCGGCGTTGTGCATCGCCGACCGCACGCGCTCGAGACTCTCCTTCACCGCCGCATCGGGAAGCCCCACGATGATCGACGACGCGAACCCGCGCTTGGCCACATCGACCTCGATCTCGGTCGGGATGGCTTCGATCCCCGAAAACGCCACGCTGTGCAGCCGCGCGATCATGGCCGCATTGTAGTTATGAACAACCCAAACACAAGCCAAACTTAGAGACTTGCAACAAATACCGACGGATTATTGAATCGACATGGACGCAGAAATCCACCGCACATACCGTATTTGATGTGATGAAGCATCGACTCGCAAAACGCTGCCTGACGCTTGGGTTCCTGCTGTGCACGGCCTCGTTTGTCACCAGCCTCGTGTCGATCAAGGTGATCCTCGTGCAGACGCCGTTCGACGATTGGCAGGTGGGGTCCGGTCTTGGCTTGCTGATGGTCACCGACATCGCCCCGCCACCGGGCACGCCGTCGCGCTTCGGCGTCACCGTCGTCGAGGAATACGGCAACTTCTTCTGGTTCGTCTACATGACCGAAGATGACGGCAGCGCGATCTGGGGCGCGCCTGCCTGGCTTGTCGCCATCCTGCTGCTCACGCTTCGCATCATGTATGGCCGACTTCTAAGGCGACGCGCGTACTGTCGCAACTGCGGCGAGAAATTCACCGGCGACATCCCCGGCCTCTGCCTCAAATGCGGACACGTGTACTGAGGCGATATGGATGGAACTCAAATCGACATCGGCCAAATGGACGTGGCTTTCGACAACCCTAAAGACCCTGACCTACGCCGTCGCATCCCTCTACATCGTGTCGATGATCTGGCCAATCGAATACACGACATGGTCGCCGAAATTGGCTCGAGTCGGCTCGATCCCCAATTGCTTTTCCGTTTCGACACGCCACGGAGATTGGCGATTCACGCTTGAGCGAAACTTCAATGTTGGCCCGAATCCCAGGTTGGATCGCGCCTATCTGATGTCATATCGAAACCAGCGATATTGGTTCGTGGGTATCGGATTCGTGCACACCGTCGACACCTGGTTCAACGAGCAGATCATGACGCTCTATACGCATCCGGCTTGGCTCATTGTCATGTTCGGTATCTACCCCGCATCGCGTTGCTTTCTCATCCGCCTCAAACTTGCCAATCGAGGCCGTCGAATCGCGCGAGGCTTATGCCCGCATTGTGAATACAATCTGGCTGGCAACACATCGGGCCGCTGCCCCGAGTGCGGGGAAGTTGCGAATTGACGGATGCCACGACGGAAGTTGCCGCGGCCAACCCGAGCACATGGAATACACAGCTGCTACGCGAACGTCGGATTGTCGGCTCGCCGTCGCAAGACCAATGCCCCAACGGCCACCAACGCCATCGCCATGACCGCACTACCGACTTCGGAGACTGTCGGCACTTCGCCGCCGACCTCGCACGTATCGATCACGCCGTTCTCGTCGCCATCAATGGCTGAACCATCGAGAATGTCGCACGCGTCTTCCGTGCCACTGCGATCGCAGTCCTGAATCGTCGGGCCTACCTCGACAATGCGACTCAAGCTGCCCGCACCACTGTTGCAAATGTAGATTTCGCCGTACGCATCGCGACCGAACGACGTTGGCCCGAATCCGCCAAGTGAAAACGACTGCACCTGGAAATCGGTGCGCACACCGCCGACCATGCGGAAGCTCCACACCGTTCCCGAGCACCAGTCGGAATAGAAGTACGTGCCAGCCAACCCGTCGATGCGACAACCGCGATACACTTCACCACCCGTGATCGAGCAGCCAGCCCCGTGATCATGCTCAGCCACCGGATCAACGAGCGTCCCGTCGCCGCACGCGCAATTCGTGTTCGAGCATCCACTGATCGACGAACACTCGGTGCCTTCCTTGCAATCCCAGCCATAATTCTCGCCGCCCGTGCTGCTGCCGGGTTGAAAGCTGATCTCCTCGCGCTCGGCCTCACCGACGTCGCCGATGTAGAAGTCGCCCGTTTCCTGATCGAAACCGCATCGCCACGGATTCCGCAGTCCGTACGACCAAATCTCATCAAGACCGGCCACGCCGACGTACGGATTGTCCGGGGGAATCGCATAGGGCGATCCGCCGTCGACATCGATCCGCAGAATCTTGCCCAGCAGGCTGTTGAGATCCTGTGCCGGGTTCAGTGAACCGCACTCCCAGCCGCCGTCGCCCGACGAAATGTAGAGATAGCCATCGATCGGCGAGAAACCGATCCACCCGCCGTTGTGATTGGGCCAGGGTTGTGTGAACCGCAGGATTTCGAATTCGGACGCCTCGTCAGCGTCGTTCGGTGTACCGGCTGGCACGCTGAACCGCGAGACGACGCTGTCGTTGGAGCCATCCTCGATGTAGTAGACATAGAAAGCGTTGACCGTCGGGAAATCCGGATGAAACGCAAGCCCAAGCAGCCCCTGCTCGCCAAGGTTCAACACCTGCGACGAAATGTCGAGAAACGGCGATCCAAGGATCGCATCGCTCTGCACGATCTGAATTGTCCCCCGCTGTTCGACGACAAACAGACGTTCAAAATCACCCGGCGCATGCGTCACATACACCGGCCGATCAAACCCGAACAGAAACTCGTCAAAGTCCAACACCGGCCCACCAGCGCTCACCACATCGCCGAACAAGCACAGCGTCATCCCCGCCATCAATCCCCGTATCCATGTCATCCCACGATCCATCGTTTGCCCCTCGATCTGCTGTCACGCCCTGACCATCGTACGGTCTGACCGACCAGACCCGTACACTTCATGCATGCGAAGTCTACCCGAACACGGGGCCAGACTCGTCGAAAATTTTCGCCGTCGAATCGGATGGCCCATCGCTTAGCGGTGGTGGAGTCGATTTGGGAAACGAATATGTGAAAACTACACGCTTAACTCCGCCGCAGCGCCAAGCACTTTTCGGAATCGCCGCCGGATGGGGGTGACGTGGTCGCGGAGGAAGGCGTCGACCTGTTGGGGGCAGCGGCCTATGTAGTCCTTCGGGTTGGCGGCGGCGCGGACGTTGACCTTCGCAAAGGCGTCGTCGGATTCGATGCGGGCCAACAGGTCGTTCGCTCCGCCCTGCTCTTTCACAACGGCGCCAGCGGCGTGGGCATGTTGACGGATGCGCTCGTGCAGCGCCTGGCGATCACCACCGGCCTTGACCGCCGCCATCAGAATGTTCTCGGTCGCCATGAACGGCAGTTCCGACGCAACGCGCGCGGCGATCACCTTCGGATAGACCACCATCCCGCGCGACACGTTTGTCACCAGCTTCAACATGCCATCGGTCGCGAGAAACGACTCGGGAACAGCCAACCGCTTGTTCGACGAATCGTCCAGCGTCCGCTCAAACCACTGCTCCGCCGCCGTTTGCACGGGTGAGTTGGCCAGCGAAATCACAAAGCGCGCCAACCCCGTCGCCCGCTCGCACCGCATCGGATTGCGCTTGTACGGCATCGCACTCGACCCGATCTGGGCCGACTCGAACGGCTCTTCGATTTCCTTCAGATTCGCCAGCAACCGCATGTCGTTGGCGTATTTGTGCACACTCGCGGCGATACCCGCCAACGTCCCGACGACGGCGGCGTCCACCTTCCGCGAATAGGTCTGACCCGTGATCGGCTCGCACGCTTCGAACCCGAACCGCCTGGCCACGTCGCGCTCCACGGCGTCGACCTTCGCGTCTTTTCCGTCGAACAATTCAAGGAAACTCGCTTGCGTCCCGGTCGTCCCCTTCACGCCGCGAAACTTCAGCCCGGCGATGCGGTACTCGATTTCCTCGAGATCACGCACAAAGTCGTAACACCACAACGCCGCACGCTTGCCCAGAGTGGTGATCTGGGCTGGCTGATAGTGCGTGAATCCCAGCGCGGGCATCGCCCGATGCTTCTTGGCAAACGTCCCGAGCGCGTCGATCACGTTGGCCAGCCAATCGCGAATCAACTCCAGCGCTTCGCGCATGATGATCAGATCTGCATTGTCCACGATAAACGCCGACGTCGCGCCAAGGTGCAGAATCGCCCGGGCGTTGGGCGCCTTGTCCGCGAAGGCATGCAGATGGGCCATCACGTCGTGGCGCAGCTTCTTTTCATATTTCGCAGCGGCTTTGAAATCGATGTCGTTGCGCGCCTTTTCCAACGCCCGAACCTGCGTTTGCGAGATTTTCAATCCCGCCTTGCGCTGAGCGTCAGCCAGCGCAATCCACAACGACCGCCACGTCTCAATCCGTTGTCGCGCCCCGAACAAACGTGACATCCTCTCGGACGCACTTCGGGCAACCAGCGGTGATTCATATTTGTCAGCGTGGGTCATGACGGGCATCCATCCGTGGCGTGGACCTGCTCAGCCGGCCAGCATCGCGCGGCGGGCCCTATCTTATCCGCAATCCCCGTTGCGACCAGCGAATCGCCAACGCGCTGCACCCTGTACTTACCCTTGGGCATTGCTAAGATTCGACATGATCAAGTTTTGCCGCACACCGTCCGATGAGATCGACGAGAGGACATTATCGGACACGGCGTGCGGGTGTGTCCCGCGATTCTGGGAGTCATGACATCGTGATGCCAATGAGCAAATCTTTCGGCCTGTCGACCCTGACCATTTTGTTGCTGCCCCTCGCATCATGCGAGCTCAATCCGACCCCGACTGCCGATCCACTGACGGTCACAGCCGGTGACGATCAGTTCGCCACGCAGGAGCAGACCGTCACGCTGGAAGCGATCGCGAGCGGCGGGGAGCCGCCATACCGATTCCGCTGGAACATCGAGTCCGTTCCGGACGATCCGGAGAACCCGTTCGACGGCGCGATCCCGGAATTGCAGGACAGCACGACGGCAGCGATCGACACGCTGCCATTTCAACAAGGTACGTACGTCTACCGTGTGCGCGTCACCGACGCGACGGGTGAAGTGGCCATCGACAGCATCACGCTGAATATCGGGGAGACGCCACTACGCGTGACCGTTCCGGAGGAAGGCGACGACGACGAGCCGATCGAGGTGACCGCGGCGGAGGATTTCACGCTGACGACCGAGATCAACATGGAAGGCGAGTACACCTACTTCTGGGAGATCCGCGAAGGTGTCGAGGTCATCATCTCCGACGTGGATCAACCGACGCTGACGGTGACGCCAGTCGAGGTCGGTGAGGTCACGCTGCGGGTCAACATTCGCGACGACGAAACCGGCGACACCGCCCGAGAGGAAGTTGTGCTCAACATCACCCAAGGTGACGCCTTCCTTGTCCGCTCGGACGCTCCGGATCTGATTGATCTGGGGCAGGCTGCGTCGATCACCGCCAACATCACGAATGATTCGATCGATGCGGATTCGCTGACCTACACGTGGGAGGTAATCAAGGGGCAGGACGTCCGTATTTCCAGTGCGGTCGGCAGGACGATTTCGGTGACGTCGAACGACTTGTCGACTGTAACGGTTCGGGTGACGGCTCGGGGTACGATCAACGGCACGGCGCGTGAGGAATCTGAAGACCTCGAACTGGTCACGCTCGATTCGGACCGACCAAGGCTGATCATGTCGATCGTCTCAGATACCGAGGGCGTCACCGGATTGGTGACATTCGAATTGTTCGCCGATCTCGCACCCAAGACTGTCGCCAATCTGCTGCGCTACGTGGATGAGGGTCACTACACCCGGATGGTCTGGCACCGCGTCGCGAGCAATGCGGACGGATCGCCGTTCGTCGTGCAGACCGGCGGATTCCGCAGTGCCGAGGATGGGCTGGAGCCGATTGTGCCCACGCGTCCATCGGTCGAGAGCGAAGCGGACAATGGCCAGAGCAATGTTCTGCGTACGATCGCGATGGCGTTGCTGAACAACGATCCCAATTCGGGCACGACCCAGTTCTTCGTCAATACGACGGATAACGAATTCCTTGATGACTCTGCATTCACCGTGTTCGGGGAGGTCGTCGACGGGTTCGACATCATCGAGGCGATGACCACGGTCGAGACCGATTCGCGGGATGTGGTAGACGGTGGATCATTGAATGATGTCCCCGTCGAGGACATCAGCATCGCCGCCTTCCGCCGGGAGTCGGGATCCGCCAGTGATCGCGGCGACGAACCGGATGCATTTCGCTGATTTGCATTCTTCGGCGTCATCTTGTCAATGTGCATTATCGCGGATAGGGTTCCCGCATCACTTGGACGGAGCCATCCCATGAGCATCGACGAGCACAAGACCACGTTTCAAGACCTGACCGCCCGAATCGTCAGCATTCGGGACTCTCTTTGACTACGATAACAAACGCGCCGAACGCAAACGCCTCGACGATGTGATGGCAAAGCCTGATTTCTGGAACGATCAGGAATCTGCCCAAGCCACCGTTGCGGACCTCAAACGCGTCAAGGCCATTACCGATCCCATCGAGGAAGTTGGCCAGCGCAGCGAAGAAATCGAGGCGATGCTCGAGCTTCTGTCTGACGAGGAACAGGACGAAGCCATCGAGCTTGAGCTTGCCGAGAATCTCACCGTCCTGAAACAATGCGTCGATCGCGTTGAGATGCTGGCGCTGCTCTCGGGGCCGCATGACGCCCGCGATTGTTACTTCAACATTCAAGCCGGCACCGGTGGTGCGGACGCCTGCGACTGGGCGGAAATGCTGCTGCGCATGTACCTGCGCTACTTCGAGCGTAACGGCTTTGCGGTCGAACAGCTCGCACGGCGCGATGGCGAAGAAGCCGGCATTCAATCATGCAACCTGCTGGTCAAGGGTCAATACGCTTACGGCAACCTTTCGTGCGAGATGGGCGTCCATCGCCTCGTCCGCATTTCACCCTTCAGCGCGCAGGGCAAACGTGAAACGAGCTTCGCCTCTGTCGACGTGCAGCCCGACATCGACGACATTGAAATCGACGTCGACTGGGACAAGGAAGTCCGCGAGGACACCTACCGTGCCAGCGGTGCGGGCGGCCAGCATGTCAACAAGACCTCGTCCGCCGTCCGGCTGACACATCTGGACACGGGCGCGGTGGTGCAGTGTCAAAATGAGCGATCGCAACACAAGAACCGCGCCGCCGCCCGGAAGATGCTGGTCGCACGGCTGTTTCAGATGGAACAGGCCAAGCGCGACGCGGAACTGTCCAAGTTCTACAGCGAAAAGGGACAGATCAGTTGGGGCAATTCCATCCGCAGCTACTTTCTTTACCCCGAGCAACGCGTGAAAGACGCACGCAACGGGCACCTGACGCACGACTCGGCCGGCGTTCTCGACGGTGACATTCAGGAGTTCATCGACGCCGAGTTGCGACGCCGCGCCGCAAACAAACACGCCGCCGATAAATAGACCCACGATCGCCCAGACGCGCGATCGTGTTGACAAGAAATGGCCGACCCCGCTCAACTCGGGGCCGGCCTTGAGTTCAGGTCATCCGACGGACCGTACACATCACGGCTGAATCGATATCGCCGCGTCGATCGTGCTGATGGTTGCCGTGCAGAAACCGCAATGATCGATCGACACGCCCGCCCGAGCAGCCAGACACGGGTTGCGATAGGTCCGTCCGTTGCACCCGCAAACCGGATCGATCTCGGCCGGGCAGGACGTCGGAAGCGGCGTACACACGCCCTGGAAGTCGCAGCAGCAGTTGCCGATGTCGAGCTTGCAGTATTCGCCATCGGCACATGGAATACCGGCGATTCCACCGCACACGCTGCCACACACTTCGCCATCTTCCTCGCACGTCGACTGGGCTGCGAAGTTGTTGCATTGCCACTGTCCGTTTGAACAGCACGTCGCCCCCTCGAAGCAGCACGGATTGCCGTTCGTGCATGGCTCGTCCAGAGGATCGCAGCACTGACACTCGATGCCATCCTCGGCACACGTCGATTGGCCTGGACCGTTGTTGCACGCCCACGTGCCATCCGAACAGCAGGTCGCCCCCTCGAAACATGGCGGATTGCAGTTGTTGCCCGGCTTCTCGTCGGGATCGCAGCATTGGCACACGACGCCGTCCTGCGGGCACGTGGAATTCACGCCACCGTCGTTGCACGCCCATGTTCCGTCGGCACAGCACGTCGCGCCTTCAAAGCAGAACGGATTGCCGTTCACGCCCGGCTCATCGTTCGGACTGCAGCACTGACAGGCGTACCCATCCTCCGAACAGGTTGATTGGCCCGGACCATTGTTGCACGCCCATGTACCGTTCGAGCAGCACGTCGCCCCTTCGAAGCAGAACGGGTTGCCGTTCACGCCCGGCTCATCGTTCGGATCGCAGCAGTCGCACACTTCGCCATCGCGGCTGCAGGTCGATTGACCCGGACCATTGTTGCACGCCCATTCACCGTTCGCACAACAGGTCGCCCCTTCAAAGCAGAACGGATTGCCGTTGACGCCCGGCTCGTCGTTCGGGTCGCAGCAGGAGCAAACTTCGCCGCGCCGCCGACAGGTCGACTGTCCGGCCCCGTTGTTGCACGCCCACGTGCCGTCTGCACAGCAGGTCGCGCCTTCGAAACAGAAGGGATTGCCGTTCACGCCCGGTTCGTCGTTCGGGTCGCAGCAATCGCAGACATCACCGGGACGGGCGCACGTGGACTGCCCCGTCGCATCGTTGCATTGCCACCGCCCATTGGCGCAGCAGGACGCGCCTTCGAAGCAGGCGGGGTTTCCATTCATCCCCGGCATGTCGTTGAGATCGCAGCAACGATAGAACGGCTGAATATCAATGGGGCCAATGACGCTGATCGGCCCCTCCACGGCTGAAATCTGAGCGCTCGCCACGGGCACGGTGACGCCGATCGTCAAAAAGCATGCGACCACTTTCCGCTTCATCATGTTCTCCTTCGAAAGTGAAATGAGCCGGCTCCCGACGCCGACGTGAAAACGCAGTGAGATGCTGTTCCCCTTGTCGTCCGATAATCGATAGTTCGAGCGTATCGAACAGCCAATCCTGTTCAAGTGAATTCCAACAAAAATCGCTGGCGCTTTAAGATGGGCAATGATGAAATGGTGATGCGCTCTCAGATTCCACCACGCATCTGCGGGGTTTCGGCGGGATGGCTTGGCGTTTCGTCACAGTAGATGTGCAGCGTGCTTGCGATCCTGTCATGCAGCGCCAGCTTGCGCGAATCGAACGCAGCCATGATGTAGCCGACGTACAGAATCATTCCGCTAAGCAACTCGGCACCGGTGCGCCCGAAGCCCTGCCCCACCGTGCATGGGCGCAGCGATTGGTCGACCACCTTGATGCCACAGACTCTCTTGCCGACCGTCTGACCATTCCAGTTTCCGATGCAGAATCCCTTGTAGAGAAGATAGACCGCGACGGGGCCAAGGACGGGGATCATGAACGCCATCACGAAGGCGGGTATTGCCGTCACGAGCGCATCGACCAGCGCCGCGACGAAACGAATCCAGAACCCGGCATAGCGGATATGTTGGTGACTTCCATCCACGTGCGCCGCGGTCGGGGGATGCGCAGCATGTGGCACCTGCATCTGTCCACCACAATGCGTGCAAAAGATCGCCCTGCCAGCCAACTCCACGCCGGCGTCGACGACCTTGCGACAATGTGGGCATTCCACAAACACGGTTCAACTCACGAATCGAAGGGGCGTTGCTCAGTCCTCTTCGGGCGGTACGAACGGCACGGCCGCGGGCGATCGCTCCGGCAAGAATTTGTACAACACATACAGGTAGATGCACCCAGCCATGAACATGCCGAGGCTGACGCCCTGCGACACCGTCAGCCCGAAGGTGTCGAGCGGGTTGTCGGCGCGGATCATCTCGAGCGATAGGCGCGCCAAGGGATACGTCACCATCATCAACCCGAAGATCAAGCCATGCCGCTTTCGACGGTAGAACACACGCCCGAGGAACAGCGATAGCAAGATACCGTGCATCGACGAATACAGCTGCGTGGGATGGACCGGATTGGTCGGATGACGGGCGGCCAACCGGGTCAGCTCGGTCATGGTCGTCTGTCGCGACGGATCCTCTCGCGACGGATACCTCAACGCCGTCTTCAGCAAGATCAACTCACGTTCGCGGGCGTCAGCATCTTTCTTGGCCTGTGTTGCCTGCTGCTCCAGTTGCTTGGTGCTCGGCGCATTCGGTTCGAGCTTGCGGTTGAGTTCAACCTGCTCCTTGAGCGATTCGTAGTGACGCTGGGCGGAGTAGAACTTCTCGGGCGTCATGGCGATCAATTCGCGCCCGAGCGGGTTCGCTTCAAAGACCTTTGCGTCGGCCCGATCCGAAAAGGCGTCGGTGATCAACTCCGCGGGCAACGTAATTTGCCGATTTTCCCACTGAACATACGACGCCGGGCTGGCGAACGGGAACTGCACCGCCGCCGATTTGGCGTGGCCATGCTGATCCACGCACAACCCGCCGTAACAGCAGCCATTGAAAAAGCACCCCAGCCGAGCGACACCCAACGCCCACATGGTCGAGACGGCCAGTATGTCGGTGTACACGCGGATGGACTGACCCTTGATCCACAGGTAGAGCGGAATGGCGATCATCGCGGGGATGAGACCCCCGAGGAACTCCAGCCCACCGCGCGTCAAATCGAGAACCTGCCAGAGCAAATTCTGGGACGTTGCGAATTGTTCATCCCAATAGTGGACGACGAAGAAGATGCGTGAGCCGACCACGCCTGTAACGAGCGCGATGAATGAGCAGTTAAGCACGATGTCGGGATCGCACTTGACCCGTTGAGCCCGCTTCATCGCGAGATACACCGCGCTCAGAAAGCCCACGGTCAACATGAAACCGTAGGTCTTCAGCGACCACCCGGTACCCGGCATCGTCCATAATTCTGGGTGCATTCCGTTCTCGCTTGCGCAGGACCGCTCGCCGTCTCAATCGAGCGAGCATGCTAGCCTGATGCGTCGGGAGCGTCCACCGCGACGTTGTCGATCAAGCGGGCCGACCCGATACGGACAGCGAGACAGATTCGCGCATGACCGCCGATCGTGTCGATGTCGGCCAGCGTCTCACTGTCGACGATGCTGATGTAGTCGATGTCGCAGGGACCGGCAGCGGTGATCTCGCGTCGTATCATGTCGACGAGCAGGGTGACCGATCGCTCGCCACTTCGGACGGCGGTCAGTGCCGACATCATGGCCGAGTGCAAAGACGCAGCCTGCTTCCGCTCGCTGTTGCCCAGGTACGCATTGCGACTTGAGACAGCCAATCCGTCCGATTCGCGCACGGTCGGGCATGGCACAATGTCGACGCCGATCGCGAGGTCTCCGGTCATGCGTTCGATGATTTTCAGCTGCTGGTGGTCTTTCTCACCGAAGTACGCGCGGTGCGGACGGACCAATCCGAACAGCCGTGCGACGACCGTGGCCACGCCGTCAAAATGCCCCTGACGTGCCGCACCGCACAGATGCCGCGACAGCTCCGGAACACGAACGACCGTCTCTGAGCCAGCCGGGTACATCACCTCGACCGTCGGGACGAACGCGACATCAACGTCCAGGTCGGAACAGAGGGCGAGATCCGCCTCGATCGGACGGGGGTAGTTCGTGAAATCCTCGCCGGGGCCGAATTGCCGCGGATTCACAAAGATGCTGACGACGACGGCCTCACACTGTCGTCTGGCGGTTTCGATCAGGGACGCGTGCCCGTGATGCAGCGCCCCCATCGTCGGCACAAAACCGATTGCCCCACCCGCATCGCGGACACCCTGCAGCGCCGCGTGCAATTCCGGACCCGTTGTCGCCCTGATCATCGCGAACGGATCATACGGACCATCGGCGGTATCCGGCAAGATACGACACCACTGGCGTTTATGCCCGAATGCGATACAAACGCCCGTGCAGAGTTGAGATTGCCGATTCCCCCCTAACCATGACGGCGGATGCGTGTCTGACAGAACGGATGTGGACAGCCTCAACAGGACACAATCGCCGGAAACGCCGGACGACAGCCCCTTGGTGGCGATGGTACGGCAGGGAGACGGATCAGCCTGCGACGTGCTCGTCCGACGGTATCAACGTCGGGCGGTGGCGGTGGCTTATCGGATTCTGGGCAACATCGAGGACGCCTCGGACGTCGCCCAGGACGCGTTCATCCGGGCGTTTGACCGGATCGAGCAACTTTCCGATGACGCCCGGTTTGGGCCTTGGATGCTCAGAATCGTGTCGAATCTGGCGTTGAACGCCCGGCGGAGTCGGCGGACGGCTGTCCCGTTGGAAGGATCGGAGGATGTCGCCGCCCCGGCGGATCGATCCCGCGAACGTGCGGACGATGAGCTGCGGCTGGTGGTCAACCGCACGATTCAGAAGCTGCCCGAAAAGCAGCGTATGGCCTTGATCCTGTTCAGCGTGGAGGGATTTCCGCAGCGGGACGTGGCCGAGATGCTCGATTGTTCCGTGGAGTTGGTGAAGTGGAACGTTTTTCAGGCGCGTAAGGCCGTAAAGGAAGCACTGGCCAGATACAGTGGTGACGCATGAGCCGAGCGAACGACAACGAACGCATTGAATTCCTGCTAAGCCGGTCGCTGGATGGTGACTTGACGGCGGAGGAGCGCCGTGAGTTGGACGCGGCGCTGGCGGCGGATCCATCGCTGGTGGAATTGCTGGCGTCGTACGAAGACGTCGATCGTACGATTCGTGATGCGGCGGAAAGCGTGCCGGAGATTGATTGGTCGCGGTTTGAGGATCGCGTGCGGCAAGGCCGTGCGGAAACCGGGCGATCGACGTTGCGTTGGCCCTTACGGTTGTTTGTGCCGCTGGCGGCGGCTGCGGCGGTGGCGTTGATGTTCATGCTCGTGGAGTCGCCAACAGAAGAAATGCGTTCGTCGGGCATCGTGGTTCAGTATGACGCGACGCCCCCATCGACAGGGATCGTTGAGGTCAGCTACGACACGACCGAGACGGTTGTCGAGGAACCGACCATCGCCGTCGCGGCGATCGGTCGTGAACTGCATTGGCCAACGCCTGAGGATGATCCGAGGGGCGGATAAGGAAGAACGGATGAGGAAGTTGTCCCTGGGACTGGTGCTGATGATCACGGCGGTTTCATTCGCCGACGACGCAGCTGTACGCGCCGCGCTGGACAAGCCCATATCGATCGCGCTGGAGCGCAAAACACTGCCTGAAGCGTTCCTGGAGCTTGCGGACAAAAGCGGCGTCGGGATTTCGATGGGCCCCGAGTACCTCGCCATGCTTCCGAATGGTGCAGAAACGCGGCTGACGTTGACGATCCGCGAGCGCCCACTGCGTGAGGGGCTGGAGAAGATGCTCGATCCGATCAGCATGACCTTTCGTGTGGCTGACGGTCGAATCGAAGTCGTCCCGAAGGACGGGGCTGTCCAACGGGGCGTTCGACGGCGGAACTGGAACGAACTGAAGACGCTGGAGTGGCTGGACAAAACGCAGTGGGACGGCAGCCGTGCGGTGACAGACCGCCTGGACAAGCATCTGCAATATCGGGTTATCGACGCCCGAGCGCGGGAGAAGCTGCGGGAATCGATGAACAGGGGCAACGCCGGCAGCGTCGAGGATGTGCTGACGATCGCCTGCGACATTCATGGCTGGACATGGTTCGCCGACAACACCGAAATCGTCATCGAGGACAAACTCAAACACGGTTTGACCAAACGGGTCTGGATTCGGGCGAACAAGCTACCGTTGGCCGACGTGGTTCGGCAGATTGAGCAGCAATCGACGGTGCCGATCAGGTTCAAACCGGGCACGCTCGATGCGCTGCCTAAGCGCGTCCGCGAGGAATTCTCCGTCATCATTCGCAACGCCACGGTTCGCGAGGCATTGGACATCATCACGCAGACAACCGGTTTGGATTACCAGATCCGCAAGACGGATGTCCTGATCCTGGTTCCCGGGGTCGCGCGGGAGACGCCGCGTGTCGTTGATACCCCACCGGTCGATCCGAACGACCCCGTGGTGGCGGAAATCTTCCTGCCCGACGGCGGTGGGCGGGTCCTGATTCGCAAGAGTCAGCTCGATGCGGAAACGGAAGCGATGATCGTGAATCTGGCACGGAAACTGGCAGAGAAGGCTGGCGATCGGGAGTAGCTCAGGGGCCGTTCTATTCCGCGACTGCCTCGGCGACGCGTTTGCAGGTGGTCAGAATGTCGGCCAACGATTCGATCGGCAGGACGGTCGAGGCATCGCTGAGGGCGTTGGGCGGGTCGTCATGCACTTCCAGAAACAGTGCGTCACATCCGGCTGCGACGGCAGAGCGTGCGAGGAGCGGACCGAATTGCCGCTGGCCGGTGGTTTCGGTTCCTCCACCGCCTGGAAACTGGCAACTGTGGGTGGCGTCGAAGATGACCGGTGCCCACTCACGCATCATCGCCAAACCGGGCATGTCGTTGACGAGTCTTCCATACCCGAAAAACGTTCCACGGTCCGTGAGGGCGATCTGCCGGTTGCCTGTCGCGTCGATCTTGTCGATGACCTGCTTCATCTGTTCAGGGGCCATGAATTGCCCCTTCTTGACGTTGACGGCTCGTCCGGTTTCACCGGCTGCGAGCAGGATGTCGGTCTGGCGGCAGAGAAAAGCGGGAATCTGCAGGCAGTCGAGCACGGCTGCAGCCGGGGCGGCCTGTTCGGGTAAGTGGATATCGGAGACGACGGGCAGGTTCAGCTCATTTTTGACTTCGCTGAGGATGGCCAGCCCTTTCTCGATCCCCGGCCCGCGATAGCTGTTGATGCTGGAGCGGTTGGCTTTGTCGAAGCTGGCTTTGAAGGCGAACGGCATCTCGACCTGCTTGCAGATTCGCGCGATGGCGTCGGCCATACGGAGCGTGTGGTCGCGCGATTCGATGACGCAGGGTCCGGCGATGAGGGCGAGAGGATGACCGGGTCCGATGTGGTTTTTCCCGATCTGAATCGTCCGATTTGTCATGATTCTGCTCCGCGCGGTTGGTTGGAATCTGCCCTGTTTTCCGCCCATTCGGTCACGTGAGTTTCGCCCGTGCGGCGATTTCACGCAACCTTTGACAGGCGGGCTGCTTGACAATTGCAGCCAATGTCTAACATAGGGTGGATTGGGCGGGAATTTGTGGGGAATCGTCGGTCCAGCGAACCGGCATGCGCGTTCCACGTCATCGTTTCAGCACCGATCCGATGACCCTGCGGGAGCATCTGTGGCCAGCACCGAATCAACCATTCAGTCCTTGGCCGATCGATTGGCAGGCCAGTCGATTCTGGTCACCGGTTCGACCGGTTTTCTCGCGAAGGTGTTCGTGGAGAAGCTGCTGCGCGCGATTCCCGATATCGGCCAGATTCACTTGCTGATTCGCCCGCGCAGTGACGGGGTGGATGCAGAGCAGCGGGCGCGACGCGAAGTGTTCGGCGGAAACGCGTTTGACCGGTTGCGTGCGGCGTGGGGACCGTCGTTCGAAGAGCGCATCGACGAACGCGTGTCGATTGTCTCGGGGGACCTGACCAAGGAACGCTTCGGGCTGACCGAATCGGAATACAGCACGCTGACGGACCAGGTCACACTGGTGGTCAACAGTGCGGCGACCGTGACGTTTGATGAACGCCTCGATATGGCGTTGGCGTTGAACATTGATGGCCCCAGGCGTCTGCTGCAGTTTGCCAGGGATTGCGGAAACGTGCCCTTCATGCACGTGTCGACCTGCTACGTCAGCGGCGTGCAGACCGGCGACGTACCGGAGACGCTGATCCCAGCCGGGCACACCGTCGGCACGTACATCGAATCCAAACGCAACGGCGAAACACAGGACGCGGGGTCGTTCTCACTCGACGACACGCTGTCCGAGTTGCACGACGAGGTCACACGGGTCAAGAGCGAATGCGCGGCGAACGGCGGCGGGTTGCGCACAAGACTGATCGACCTCGGCATGGAGTTTTCGGCCAGGAACGGCTGGAACGATACCTACACATTCACCAAGTGGCTGGCCGAGCAGTTTCTGGCCCGCGATCGCGGGGATGTGCCGGTTGTTCTCTTCCGGCCTGCGATCATCGAAGGCAGTTACGACGAGCCGGCGCCGGGCTGGATCGATGGCTTGCGGATGGCCGACCCGCTGATCCTTGCGTTCGGTCGCGGCAAGCTGAACGAGTTTCCGGCCGATCCTGACATCGTGCTCGATCTGATTCCGGTTGATTTCGTCGCCAATGCGATGATCGCGACGTTGCCCGCCAACGCCAAGGGTCCGCACCTTGAGGTCTATCAGTGTGCCTCCGGCGGTCGCAACCCGGTGCACATGCGGTTCATCACCGATGCGGTTCGTGAAGCCTTCCGTCGGCGCCCAATGCGAGACGAATCGGGTCGCCCCATCCGGGTCACCACCATGCGAACAGTCCCGAAGGATCAGTTCCATGACCGTTGGATGCGGAAGCAGGCCCGCGTGCAGAAAATTCGCTCGGTGCTCAAGTCGACAAATCTTGCCAACGGGTATCGCAAGCAACTGGCGTCCATCGAGGCACAGATCGCGCAGCTGCTGTACTTCGTCAAGATCTACGCTCCCTACACGCACCTCGATTGCCAATATCGTGACGACAAACTGCGCGCCGTTTTCAAGGCGTTGTCGCCCGAGGATCAGAAGCAGTTTCCGTTTGATGTCGCCAGGATCGATTGGCATGAATACCTGGTGCACCGTCATGTTCCCGGCGTGCGACACTTCGTGCTCGGAGCGGGAATGGAGCTGGAAGCGCCAATGCTCGCGGCAGAGTATGCCGTCGCCGATGAGTCGCCCGATGCACCATCTCCCATGGCGGTGCTGGCGGCGCTTCGCGGGGAGTCCATATTCGAAGTCTTTGAAAACGCAGCCAAGGCGTACCCGTCTCGGCTTGCATTGCAGGTGAAGCGCGACAATCGGTGGGTGCGGTACACCTACGGCGAGGCGTTGGCGACAACGGCTGCCATCGCTCGTCGCTTCGAGGAACACGGTCTGACCAAGGGCGAGCACATCGCCATCTACAGTGAAAACTCTCCCGAGTGGGGGCTGACGTATCTGGCGGCCATGCGTGGTGGCTTAACGGTGGTCCCGATTGATCGACAGATTCTGCCTGGCGATGTGGTCGATATGGCCCGATTTGCCGACGTGCAGTTGATCTGTGCCGGTCCGAAGGAAATCGCCGGACTTCGTGAGGCGATCGCGGAACGCAACGGTTCCAATCCGCTGCCGGTTGTCGAGTTGGACAGCACATTCGTTCCACCACCGGGCACAAGTCGCGACCCCGGTCCGGACCCCGTATCCGTGACGGGTGATGACGTGGCCTCGATCGTGTTCACGTCCGGCACCACGGTCGCACCGAAGGGCGTGATGCTCCGCCATCGGAACTTCCTGTCCAATGCGCGATCGCTTGTCCATGTGCAGCCTGTGCACGCCGACGATCAATTCCTGTCCGTTCTGCCCATGCACCATGTGTTCGAATTTACCGGCGGGTTCCTGGTTCCGATCGCGAACGCGTCGACAGTCACCTACGTCGAGCAGCTCACCGGACCGGAGATCCTCGCGAACATGCAGGCCACCGGTACGACGATCATGATGGTCGTGCCCAAGCTCCTGAGCATGTTCCACGACGGAATCATGCGTACGGTCGAGCAGTCGGGCAATGTCACGCGGACGATGTTCAAGGTGCTTGGCTGGGTGAGTGAGAAATCGGGTGGTCGGCTGGGCCGATCCGTTTTCGGCTCGTTGCACAAGAAATTCGGCGGGCGGTTGCGCATGTTCGTCTGCGGCGGTTCCGCCCTGCCCGGTGACCTGTTCTACGGATTCAGGAAACTCGGGTTCCCGGTCTACGAAGGCTATGGCCTGACCGAGACCGCCCCTGTGCTGACCGTCAATCCTGCAGGTGGACCGCGAGCCGGTTCGGTCGGACTGCCCCTTCCCGAAGTGGACCTCGACATCCGCAACCAGGACGCAGACGGCGTCGGCGAACTGTGGGTCCGCGGGCCGAACATCATGGCTGGCTATTATAAGAACGAGTCCGCCACTGATGACGCCATTGTCGATGGTTGGTTCAAAACGGGCGACCTGTGCAAGCGCGACGCTGCGGGCTTCCTCTACGTCACCGGCCGGACCAAGGACGTGATCATCACGGCTGCGGGCAAGAACGTATACCCCGACGAGGTCGCCTCGTACTACACCGATCTTCAGAGCGTCAAAGAGATGTGCGTGCTGGGCATGCCCAATGTCGACGGCATCGGGGAGGCTGTGCACGCTGTGATCGTGCTGGATCTGGACGGCGTGGCCGAAAGCGATCGATCGGCGGTTGAATCAAAGGTCCGTGATCAAATCGCGCGGATCAGTCAGCGTATTCCCAGCTATCAACGCATTCAGTACACGCACTTCTGGACAGATGACCTGCCGCGAACCACCAGCCTCAAGGTCAAGCGTCCGGAAGTCATGCGGCAACTGCTTGATCAGGAACGTCCCGAACGGCGTGCGACGACGTCAGCCGAGCGGCCAACCGCGATGGACGACGCCCCGATCGACGCCGTCAGTCTCCCCAACGAGCAATGGGTTCGTGAGACCGTCGCCAAGCTCGTCAAACGTGAGCCGCATCAGATCAGCGCCGAGGACAACCTACTACTGGATCTCGGCATCGACAGCCTGATGAAAATCGAGCTGCTCAGCGAAGTCGAGGAGCAATACGGCGTCGCGATCAACGATGAAGTGGCGGTTCGTGTGGGTCGCGTCAGCGACGTGTATGCATTGGTCGGCAATCGTTCACCGATCAGCCAAACCGCCAAGAAATCGCGCTCGCCGCGTCGTGTCCTGTCGGGACTCAACAAGCGATCGGATGCGAATGGAAAAACGCCACTGCCGCTCATGCCAGTCCGTTGGGCCGTCCGGGGTGGCATGGGTTTGTTCCTCAACAGCTACATCCGCGTGCAAGTTGAGGGACTGGACAAACTGCCCGAGAAGGGGGCATTCATCCTCGCGGCCAATCATTCATCGCATCTTGACTCGGCTGCGGTCATTACCTCGGTCAACAGCTTTCTGCGGCAATCCGGCAGACGATGTTACATCGCCGGCGCGAAAGATTACTTCTTCAACACGCGACTCAAGTCAATCTTCTTCGGTGACATTTGCGACACGATCCCCTTCGACCGCGCTGCAGACGGCGTTGAAGGATTGCGACTGTGCGGAGTCACGCTCGCTGCCGGCAATCCGATGCTCATCTTCCCGGAGGGCACGCGGTCGGTGACCGGCGAGATTCAACCATTCAAGATCGGTGTCGCGCTGCTGGCGGTACAGGCGGGTGTCCCGATCGTCCCCACTTACATTCACAATACCTTCGATCTGTTCCCCAAGGGCAGCCGCATGATTCGACCCGGCCTGATTCAGATCAGCATCGGCGAGCCCATCAAACCGGCGGATCGCGATTCACTGAAGGACTTCGAATCCCGTTATTCGGCCTACAAGAACCTCACCGCATCCGTCCAGTCCGCCGTGGAATCCCTTGGTCGCACGCAACGCACGAGTCATGCCAACTGATGACCAAGCCCCGGATACGGGGCGCTTGCAGGCGGCGTTTTTCGATGTCGACGGCACGCTCGTCTCGACGCACATCGTGCATCAGTTCCTCTACTTTCGCGAACAACTCGCCCGGAACGGCAGCTCGATTCAATCCGCGCTGTTTCCGGCATGGAAAACCGCATTCTGGCTCAAATGTATCAAGTACCTGATCCTCGATCGCATCAACCGTTCGCGCATGAACATCTCGTTCTACCAAAACTACCGGGGTCTCGACGCAACGACTGTCCACGGACTGGCCGACGCGTGCTTCACGGACCTCTTGAGCAAGCACCTGTTCACCGAAGCCATCGACTGCATCACCGAGCAGCAGAAAGCGGGCCGACGCGTCGTGCTTGTCACCGGATCGATTGACTTTATCATCGCGCCATTGGCGCGTTTTCTCTCGAAACTCAACGACTCAGACCAAGCCGTCGACATCGTCGCGCGAACGCTCACGGTGAACGGTGGCAAATTCACCGGAGCGCTGGACGGCGTGCCGATCGGAGACGCCGAAAAAGCCATCCAGATGCAACAATACGCCGACCAACACAACATCGACTTGTCTGCAAGTTTCGCGTTTGGAGACAGCATCGCCGACGTCCCGATGCTTGAAACCGTCGGCCACCCATTCGCCGTCAACGCTGACAAGGAATTGACGCGAATCGCCGGGACGCGCGGCTGGCGGCAACTTACGTGGCACACAACCGAAAGCGAACGATGAGAGCGGTTGTCTTTCGAAAGAGCATCCCCCGCTACGCCGTCATGAAGATCGCCGGCGCGAAGCGGGCCGCGCGCTGGGCGACAAGTGGGTTGCGGTCGCTGCACACGGCCAAGCTGATCGACATGCCCGAGCAGCCGCTGCCGAGCAAGGAATGGCTTCGCGTTCGCCCCACGTTGGCAGGGATCTGCGGTTCCGATCTGAGCGTCATTTGTTCCAAAGGCAGCCCCTACTTTTCGCCACTTACGTCGTCGCCCTTCGTGTTCGGACATGAAGTCGTCGGCACGGTGACCGAAGTTGGCGATGACGTCGCCGCGTTTCAGGACAAGCACAATCTGCCCACACTGTCTGTCGGCGATCGCGTCGTACTCGAACCGGCGCTTGGCTGCATCGTTCGCGGCATCGATCCACCGTGCGAACCTTGCTCACGCGGACAAAGCGGTCTTTGCCGCAACATCACCCGTGGCTGCATTTCCGCGGGCATCCAGACCGGCTACTGTCGCGACACCGGCGGAGCGTGGTCCGACTCCTTCGTCGCCCATCGAAGTCAACTGCACGTGGTACCTGATGGCATGTCCGACGAGGCAGCCGTCCTGGCCGAACCGCTCGCCTGCGTCGTGCACGGTGTGCTTCGCGCATTGCCACGCGATGATCAGACGGTTCTCGTGACCGGTTGCGGATCGATCGGTTTGTTGACCATCGCCGCCCTGCGCGCGTTCGGATGCAAGTCGAGAATCTTCGCCGTCGCCAAGTATGACCATCAGCGACAGCACGCGACACGCCTCGGCGCAGACGTCCTGCTGAATCCGGTCTCGCGCAAATCGAAAGATGGATACGCCGTCTGGGCAGACGCACTCAGCGCCGAATTGCACTTTCCCGAAATCGGCAAGCCCACTGTCATCGGCGGCGTGGACATCGCCTTCGACTGCATCGGATCATCCGCCAGCATTGACGACACCGTCCGATTCACGACAGGCGGCGGATCGGTCGTGCTTGTCGGCATGCCGGGCATTCCCTACAACGTCGACTGGACGGCCATCTGGTACAAGGAACTGACCATGATGGCCGCCTACGCGTACGGCGAGGAGACCATCGCCGAAACGCCCTTCTCCCCGGCCTGCTCCGAGCACACATGCGAACTCGCACTGCGAATCCTCACGAAAAACGGAGATGATCTCGAACCGCTTCTCAGCGATCCCTACCCGCTTGAAAACTACCTGGCCGGTGTCCGATCCGCACTCTTCACCGGGCGCAGCGGCCACGTCAAAACCATCTTCCGGATCTAGCACCGTGTCACACGCGACCAAACCGCGACGCTACATCATCATCTGCAACCCGACCGCTGGTAAGGGCAAGGCGCTGCGCAAGGCCGAGCGCATCCGTGATCTGCTCGTCAGCCACAAGCTCGATGCCCGGATCAAACCGACTCAGGCGCACGGTGACGCCGAGCGCCTCGTCAACGAATCCGTCGCCGATGCCTCACCCGACGATCCGATCGGCGTTGTCGCATGCGGTGGCGACGGCACCATCCAACAAGCCGCCAACGCGATCATGACCACAGGCCCCGACCGCGCCGTCCTCGCACTCGCTCCGTCCGGACGATGCAACGACTTCGCCCGCGCGCTCGGCATCGCACGCCCCTTCGCCAGCATCGCCGACGCACTGATTCACGGTGAACCGCGATCCGTCGACCTCGGCCGACTGAACGACCGTTACTTCTGCTCCATCGCCGCGGTCGGGTTCGACGCCGTCGTCACGCGATACGTCAACGACATGACAATGCCGCTGCGTGGCACGCTTTCCTACATCTACGGAGCACTGCGCGTCCTGATGACCTACCGCACACCAACGTTGCACGTCACGGGCGACTTTGGTGAGTACACCGGACCCGTCTTCATGCTTTCCACCGCCAACACCCCCTGCTATGGTGGTGCCCTGCGGATCGCGCCCGACGCCGACCCTGCCGATGGCATCTTCGACATTTGCCTCGTGTCGGCCATCGCGAAGTTCAAGGTCGTCGCTTTGATCCCGCGGGTTCTGTCCGCCGCGCATACGAATCTGCCTCAGGTGCAGATGCATCGGACAACGTCGCTGAAGGTCACGGGCGTTCAGATTGACGATCCGATCGCCGAGGAAGTGTGGGCCGACGGTGAGTACATTGGGCGGTTGCCCGCCACGATCGACATTGTGCCCGACGCGTTACGCGTGATACAACCGAAACGAAAACAGGATTGAGACCGCATTCATGAGCGATCAGCCCGCACCACAGGAAACGACCACATCCCTCAAACGCGAACTCGACAGCATTGCGGCGGAGGCGTATCAAATTCTCGACGATACGATCGGCCGATCCAAGATCGTGTTGACCTCGCAAAGCGGTTGGGGCGATCTGCTGGAATTGACCAACGTCCCGCGTTTTCGCGATCGTGTCCCGACGGACTCCATCGCCAAGCTCCGCGCACTGCACGCCCGCTGGCTGTACCATTTTCAGAAGCTGGACTTCGCCGCGTCAACGCGACCGGTGTGGAACAGCTAATCGGCCATGCGACTGACAGCCAACTGCGTCGTCGCTCCCTGATCCGACGCCGATACGGTCATCGGCTGATTCGTCGTCAATGCACTCAGAACGTAGGCAAGCCTGGCCGCACTCTCGGCTGCGAACGAATTGCCCACAACGTCCACGGCGCTGACCCGTCCGCCCTGCTGCCCTTCGGATGACCATGCGTCGATGACGCCGCGCCCCGACCTGCCGCTGAAATCACCTCGCCGCATCAGGACGTACACGCACGCCCCCTCGGCATAAGTCGGATCCTCCGGCAAACCGCGAACCAGTTCGTCCGACAACACGTCATACCCCCCGGCGAACATCACATCCGCCACACCATCAGCCAAGACCCCGCACGCCGCCGCGACCGCAGCCAATCCCGACGCCGCCCCCGACGCCACCGTCACGTTCGGACCAGTGAATTTGAACGCCCGCGCCATCGCACCAGCCACGTAGTTTCCAACCGTCTTGGGAAAGTTGATCGGACTCACAAATCGGGCCGTCTGCGCACGCACCTCCTCTGCAAACGCGATCATTCCCAACTGACCTGCAAACGCACTGCCCAACGCCAGCCCAACACGCTGCGGATCGTGATCGCCGATCACCAACCCCGCGTCGACCAACGCATCCTGCATCGCCCCAGCCGTCATCCAGCCACCCTTGTCGCGCTTCAGTTCGGCTGCCGGATCGGCGTATCGATCGCGCATGGCGTCCGGGACTGCGGCGAAAGGCCCACCCGCGTCCGACGCATGCGGCTTTGCGACGGCCAACATATCCGCATTTCCAGCTCCCCACGGCGTCACCAAGCCGCATCCCGCCACGACAATTCCGGCTGTTTCGCTCATATCACGCACCTTAACTCATGATTTGACAGGCATTTATCGGCCAAACCCCTACCATTATCGCACAGGTCGGCGGCGATATCACGCGCCGACGCGATTTTCCTTGACTTAGGGCCACCAAATCAGCATACTCAGGGAGTTCTCGAAGCCACTCTCCTCCGGCGACGAGAATCGTTCACAGGCACCCTGAGAGAGAGAGCCTCGAGGGGTGTTTTTTTTGCGCCCACATTTCCCGCCGAGACGACCACGAACCCTTCCCGCCATCGGACGCTCGCTGCACGCGCGTGGACGGTCTATCATCTCGCCATGAGCAACACCATGAAGAACAAGACCATCGCTCGGATTCGAGAGTTACAGGTCAGCGCGATCATCCGGACGGCAGATCAGACGCTCGCGCGCGATGCGATGCGGGCAGCCGTGCAGGGCGGATTCCGCGCTGTCGAATTCACCCTCACCACGCCTGGTGCATTCGAGTTGATTCACGAATTCGCCGGCGACACCGAACTGCTTATCGGCGCGGGCACTGTCATGACGATTGACGATGTCACCAACGCAGTCAACGCCGGCGCTCGGTTTCTCGTCTCCCCCATCTGCGATCCGGAAATCATCTCTGCAGCCAACGAGCGCAACGCCGTCACTATTCCCGGCACGTACACGCCGACCGAAATGGTCACGGCCCATCGCGCAGGTGCGGACTTCGTTAAACTCTTCCCCGCCCACGCGAACACCGCCGACTTTGTACGTTCGGTGCTTGGACCACTGCCTTTTCTGCACATCTTCCCGACAGCGGGCATCACGGTGGAGAACTTTGTCGACGTGCTTCGAGCCGGCGCGGTCGGTGTCGGATTTGTGCGACCGCTCTTCGATCCAGTGCTGATGCGTGATCGCGATTTCTCCGCCATCGAAGCACGCGCGAAAGACATCCACGATCGCCTCAAACACGCCGGCGACGCAAACGCCTGATCTGAATGTGCTATCGTGACTTCGTGACGAACAGGTGCGCCGAACAGTCGTGTGTCTCGAATGTGTCGATGCGCGGGTAGCGTTCCAGTAGCGCCGCCAGCCACACATCCACCTCATCATAGTGCGGATGGGCGAAGACGATCCACGTCCGGTCATGCTCGGCCAACCATGCATCAAATTGCTTGATGAACGCATCGAAGTTCTTGCGATCGGAAGCCGGCTCGACGTACATCGGCAGTTCATGCCCACCGACGACGAGCGTGCTGACGTAGGGCTTGTCGATCGCATCGTAGTGCTTCACCCGTGTCGTGTGCTCACCGTAGAATTCGATGGCGTCGGCTGCTCCATAGTAGACAAACAGCGCGTCATTCGTCTTGGCGTTCGCATCCACATACTGAAATACAGGCCGAAAGTGCTCCCACGCCTGTGGTCGATTCGCCCCCCAACCGATCGCCTGGAGCGTCGGCACGCCTACCGCAAACAGCAGAATCGCCATGCTCCCCGTGGACCAGCGCATGCGTCGCAGCAGTTCGCCCGCACCCACCGCAGCCACCATCATGACCATGGGCACCAGAAACGTCATCGTCCGCACGCGACCGATCGGCCAGAGCTTGGCGGCCCCCGCGATGAATACGAACAGCATCGCCAATACGAATGCAACGCACACCGGCTTGTGTCGTCGCCACAACAGCCCCACAGCCGCCATGATCAAGACGAACTGCGCCGTCGCGATGCACCAGGTGATCGGTGGCCACTCCGCGTTCACTGCCAGAACAAACTTGCCAATCTCCGCGCTACTCAACACCACCCACTTCGCCAAACCCGCCAGCGAATAGGACGTCGGCCAACAGACTTCCTGCGTCGCGAAGTAATCCTCCATCGCCCCGCGAAACGTACAGCCCAACAGCCACACAACCCAGCCAATCGCACATGCGGTCAGCAATGCCCCACCGGCCACCACATGCGGCGTCAGACTCCTGCGACGCTCTCCATCGAGCAACCACTTCCAGAGAAGCACGGGCGACCACCCTGCGAGAATGAACGACGCTGAAAACGTCATCCCCAATCCGACAACGCCGGCGATGACCAATCGCCAGACACTCGCTGCCGTCATTCGCAGATAGGCTTCATACCCGCACCAGAACAAGAGCGGACAGAACAGCACTTCCAGACCGAACACTTTGTTGTTCCGCGCGTGGTGTATCAGCACCGGATGGCAGGCGATCAGCAATGCCGTCATGATCGCGACTCGGGGCCGATCGTATCGCGCCACGAATGCGACCGTGACCAGGACCGCCAACACGCCAAAGACCGCGTTCGGCGCACGCAGTGCAACCTCGCTGCGGCCGAAGACGGCCTGCACGCCACTGAGCATCGCAAGCTGCAGCGGTGGAAACCGTCGCCACTGCCACATCTCACCATGATGCGTCCAATTCGCCCGCCACGCTTCGTCATGCGATAGCGACGCCTCGCCCAATCCTGCAAAGCGAAGCCACACCGCCAAGAGCAATATGACAGACAGTAAGATCCAGTGACGGCCTGCGACCACTGATGGGGTCCGCATAATGGATCGCATCGAAGATGGCGCAGCCTGGTTATCGAGCGTGATTGTTGGTTCCATCCGTGTTTATCGGTCGCGCGTGGAAAACAGTCGAATATGAGACGACGTAACTTTATGCAGACCTCGTGACCTCCGATATTCCCAACGCCGGGGTGGCAGAATTGACATTCGCGAATCACTGTAATCACGGTGGAGACGCCACATGAGTACATTGTCCGATAACAAGAGGCACATTGGCATTGGCGTGATCGGTTGCGGTCATTGGGGCCCCAATCACATTCGCGTCTTTTCGGAAATCGCGGGATGCCAGGTCATTGCCTGTGCGGATCTGAACACCGACCGTCTTGACCGGATCAAGTCACGATTCGCCCACATCGAGACCACGACACACCATCGCGCCATCCTTGACGACGAGCGCATCGATGCGGTCGTCATCTGCACGCCAACCGTCACGCACGCCGCCATCGCTGGCGAGGCGTTGCGTGCGGGAAAACACGTGCTCATCGAGAAACCGATCTGCATCGACCCGGTGGATGCCAACGTCCTGGGTGAACTGGCTGAAGATCACGACCGGATTCTCATGGTCGGTCACATCTTCGCTTTCAACAACGGCGTCCGCAAACTCAGAGACATGATCCACTCTGGCGAGCTGGGCAGGGTTCAGTACCTCGACGCCGTTCGCACCAATCTGGGACCGATCCGGGGTGACGTGAACGCCCTGTATGACCTCGCCACGCACGACATCAGCATCTTCAACTACCTGCTCGACGCAAGCCCCGTTCGCGTCACCGCCAGCGGGCGATGCATCACGCAGCAGAACATCGAAGATGTCTGCTTTGCGACATTTGAATATCCCGACGGAACAGTTGGCCACATTCACGTCAGCTGGCTCAATCCGCGCAAGGTCCGAACGCTCACGGTCATCGGCGATGAGAAGATGGCCCACTGGGACGACGTCAATCCATTCGATACGCTGCGCGTGTACGACAAGGGAATCGACGAACACCCCAGCTACGATTCGTTCGGCGAGTTTCAGTACATGCTGCGCAGCGGCGACGTCCACATTCCCGCATATCAGCGCCCGGAACCCCTGATCAAACAGGCCGAAGCCTTCCGCGATTCCATCATCCGCGGTGACGTGATGGGACCGGACTATCGAGACGGAATGGCAGTCGCCCGCGCGCTCCAGGCAGCAAACGAATCGATGCGTCAGGCTGGCGCACCGGTTCTCATTGATCGGACCAACGTATCCAGCACACTCATATCAGGTGCAGCTTAATTCACGAAAAGGAGTCGAGTAGATGGCCACTTGCCCAACGCAGGAAATCACGGACGAAGTCGTATTCGATTACTGGCAGAACAAAGCGTCTGAGAAGGGAATTGACCGGACTGCGACGATTCGCGACCATCACTACCACCGCCTCGAAATCGCCACAATCAAACGTTACCTCCGATCGACGGACAACTGCCTCGACATCGGCTGCGGCAACGGCATCGCAACGATCGACTACGCCGAAAGCGTGGACAGCATCATCGGTGCGGATTACTCGCCCGGGATGATCGAAGCCGCACAACAACGATTGCCACACAAACCGCAAAGCTGTTCGGAACTGTCCTTTCAGGTAGCCGACGCGCGCGACCTCCCATTCGAAGACGAGCAGTTTTCGCGTGTCATCATGGAACGTTGCCTCATCAATATCCCCGATCGCGATCAACAGGTGCAAGCAGCCCTCGAAGCAGCCCGCACGCTAAAATCCGGCGAACTGTTTCTCCTCGCAGAAGTGACACTGCAAGGCCATGAAAAGGTCAACAAGCACCGCCTCATGCATGGTTTGGAGAAGCTGAAGGTCCACTGGCACAACACGTACGTTGACGAGCCAGCGTTTGTCGACGCAGTCAGCGAGCGTCTCGAGCTGGTTGAGACCATCAGGTTCGGCATGTACGGGTTTATCTCGAAGGTTCTTCACCCGCTGATGGTCGCACCTCAGGAGCCATCATTCGACGCGAAGATCAACGAGGTCGCCGCAGAGATGGCGTTGAAGATGCCCGACTTTGACGGTTGCAGCCACCAGGTGCTGTTCGTGTTCCGCAAGAAGTGATGGACATGGACCGCCGCTGATGTACCGCAACGCCCGACTGGCCGCGATCATTCCCGCGCACAACGAGGACCGCAAGATCGGTCACGTTGTCGCGCGGGTTCATGACGCCGACGTCGGCGTCGACGACATCATCGTGGTCGACGATGCCTCCACCGATCGCACCGCCATCGTCGCCGCCGAGCAGGATGCCCACGTGGTGCACCTCACGCAACGCAGCGGTGTCGGGCATGCCATCCGGACAGGCTATCGAACCGCCATCGATCGCGGAGCCGACATCCTCATCACGATTGCCGGGAACAACAAGGACGAGCCGAGGGAGATCCCGCGACTCGTCAATCCCATTCTTGATGAAGGATACGACTTCGTCATTGGATCCCGCCATCTGCAGGGCGGGCATGCAGGCGGTGACATGCCGGGTTACCGACAGTGGGCAACGCGGCTGCATCCCTGGGCGTTGAGCTGCATCTGCGGGAAAAGGCTGACCGAAAGCACAAATGGATTTCGCGCCGTAACGCGAAGGCTGATCGAGGACCCGCGCATCGATCTCGAGCAACGCTGGCTCGACGCCTACGGCATGGAAGTCTACCTCCTGTACAAGGCAATCACACTTGGGTACGGGCACCACGAGGTGCCCTGCACCAAGGTCTATCCACCGAAACGAATCGGCTACACGAAGATGACACCCGTGCTCGGGTGGTGGAACATTCTCAGGCCGATTGTGTTTCTCGGATTGGGGATCAGGAAATGATGATTCTCGCCAACACAAACGAGACCACGCTGCCCTTCGTCAAGTCGAACGTGCCGCTCGTCGACCTGCTCGAACAGTATGCGAGCATCGCGACCGAACTGGAAGAAGCGGTGGATGCCTGCATTTCGTCCGGCCAATACATACAGGGACCGGACGTCTGCGATTTCGAGCAGGCCTTCGCGCGCTACTGCGACGTTGAACACTGCGTCGGCGTTGCAAGCGGGACCGACGCACTGCATCTTGCCTGTCGAGCAATCGGGGTTGGCTATGGCGACGAAGTCATCATCCCAGCGCACACGTTTGTGGCCACAGCGACCGGTGTCTGCCTAGCGGGCGGAGTTCCGGTTCCCGTGGACATCGATCCCGACACCGGGCTGATCGATCCGCAGAAAATAGAAGGTGCCGTCACGTCGAAGACAAAGGCCATCATTCCCGTTCATCTGTACGGCCAATGTGCCGACATGGACGTGATCAATGCCATCGCCCGACGGCACGAACTGTTCGTCATCGAAGACGCAGCCCAAGCCCACGGAGCTCGATACAGGGACCGCACAGCCGGTTCACTTGGCGATCTCGCGGCGTTCAGCTTTTACCCGGGCAAGAACCTCGGAGCCTACGGTGACGGCGGCGCGGTCACAACGAAAGATGCACGCATCGCCGAAAAAGTGCGCCTCATCGGCAATTACGGAGCACACAACAAGTACGAACACGTTGAATTCGGATTCAACAGCAGGCTCGACACCATCCAGGCCGCCATCCTCAACGTGAAACTGCCCCACCTGAGCGAATGGAACGCCCGCCGTCGCGAAATCGCCGCACGCTACAACGACGCCCTGTCAGAGCGATCTGACATCACCCTGACAAAGTGTGCCACCGGAAATACGCACGTATACCACCTGTACGTCATTCGTTGCGCCGATCGCGACGAGCGACTGGCCCGACTCAAGGCTCGCGGAATCGGAGCAGGCATGCACTATCCATACCCGATTCACCGATTGCCGGCCTACTCGTGGTTGAACCTGCCCGTCGGACGCTTCCCGAACGCCGAAGCATTCGCCGATACCTGCCTGTCATTGCCCATCTACGCCGAGATGGACGACGAACAGATTCAGCGCGTTATCGACACGGTTTAAACGCGAGACGTCGATCAGCGATTGAGGAAATAGCGACCCCCGAGGAGTGCATGAACGTCGGCTGAGTTGCGCACGCTCAGCACGCCGTCAAAGATTGCGAGCGTGCCCGGTCCGCCGTTGATCTGCCATGTGTCCGGCTCGACGGTGTTCTGAATCCATTCGATCAGCTGGGCTTCGTATTCAGTATCGTCCACGTTGTTGTCGTCATTCTGCTGCGTTTGCTGGGGCGGCGTACCGAAGAATGAACCGCCAACGTCCAGTTGCCTCGGTTGCACACCGACACCCGCCCGCGTCACCGTCACCTCGACAAACGTGATCGACTGCCCGATGAAGAACTGCGGCTGAATGTCACCCGCACGCACCTGCGCGAGCAACTCCGCCACGTCGTACGTCTCGGTGGTCAGACGCTTGCGCACGTCCGACTGCGTGGTGATCCGCAGTTTGCGATCCTTGCCGACATACGTCAGCGGGTCGGCCAACGAAAGCTGGTCCAGCACTTCCTCCAGAATCGCCGACACCGTCGCGTTGTGCATCTCGAGCGTGATCGGCGAATCCCTGTCGACCCCTTCCGCCCGAAGCGCCGACCATCGCGGCAAGACATGCACGCGCGCATCTTTCGGCGACAGCTTCCGCAGCCAACTCAGAATCTCACCGAACGGATGCTCGTCCCACGCCACGTGACGCACACGCCGCTCAAGCAAGCACTGCACCGGCGATTTGACCGGAACGACCACCCGCTTCTGCGCAATATGCTTCGGCTGCCCGGACAGGAGCGTGCCCGATCCGCAAGCAAAAATGACCGCCGCGAACACGAACGCGTGTTTGTTGCATGACACCATGGCTGACTCCCGTCCGCCGAAATTCGGAAGGCTCGTCACTATTGTAACGGATTCAGCAATCCGCAACCCGACAGAAACTGTCAAATGATCTGACACCGCCCCACCAGCACTTCTGGAAAAATCCGCCCCACGCCGTATCCTCAATACAGCGTTCGACCAGCAGTTTCGCCATCAACACAGGAACGTTCGACCATGCAACTTCCAGGTCTCATCGACGTCCACGTGCACCTCCGCGAACCCGGCGCCGAGCACAAGGAGGATTTCGACTCCGGAACCGCGGCTGCCCTCGCCGGTGGGTTCACCACCGTGTTGGCGATGCCCAACACCAATCCGCCGATCGCCGAGGCAGCCACGATGGCCCAAACGGCCCAACTTGCCGCCGCAAAGGCCCGATGCGACTACGGCATCTACATGGCCGCCACCGCCGACAACGCCGAGCAGATCCCCGAGGTCGCCGGGCAAGCAGCCGCACTCAAGATGTACCTTGACGATACATTCGGGCGTCTCCGCATCGACGAGATGACCACGTGGATGCCGCATTTTGCCCATTGGCCCCGATCAAGACCGCTCGCCGCCCACGCCGAACGTCGAACACTCGGCGCGATGATCGCATTCTCCGCCGTCTACGATCGCCCCATTCATCTCTGCCACGTGTCGCGCGAAGAGGAAATCCTGCTCATCCGCGACGCCAAGGCGCGCGGACTGAAAATCACCTGTGAAGTCGCGCCGCACCACTTGTTCCTTTGCGAAGATGACATCCCCCGCCTTGGTCCCGGTCGCTGCGAGGTCCGACCGATGCTGGCGGCCAAGTCGGATCAACAGGCATTATGGGACCACATGGACGTGATCGACTGCTTCGCCACCGACCACGCACCCCACCTGCTCAGCGAAAAGGACGGCGACGATCCGCCGCCGGGATACCCGGGACTCGAAACGGCGCTACCGCTGCTCCTGACGGCGGTGCACGACGGACGGCTGACCGAGTTCGACCTCTACGAGCGGATGTACAACAGGCCTCGCGTGATTTTCGGACTACCCGAGCAGCCGGACACGCACATCGAAGTCGACCCGGATGCACGATGGACGATCTCCGCCGACGAGACAGTGACACGTTGCGGATGGACACCGTTCGAAGGGTTCGACGTCCGCGGACGCGTGCGGCGGGTGGTGCTGCGCGGGCAGGAGGTTTATCACGATGGAAAAGTGCTGGCAGCGCCGGGAAGTGGTCGCAACGTCCGCGCCGAAACGGTATAATCCCCGTTCAATTGGACGGTGCAGGTTCTTGCACGATCTTCCACGACAACCGGCTGCGACAAACGTCGCCATGACAGGAGATCCCGAGGGTGATCAGAGAGAATGTACACAGACCCATGACGACCACTGACCCCATCCATCGCAACCCACACCTTCCGTTCGGCGACCAGCAGACATCGCCGTTTTATGGCAACGACATTCTGACGGTCAATCAATTCTCGCGCGACGATCTGGTCTACACGTTCGGCGTCGCCCATGAGATGCGTGAGATGGTGACGCGGGTTGGCACGTTTGACCTGCTCAAGGGCAAGATTCTCGGCAACCTGTTCTATGAGGTCTCAACGCGAACAGCCACGTCGTTCGCCACGGCGATTCAACGCCTCGGCGGCAGCGTGATTCAGATCAACGAGGTGAAGTACTCATCGGTGGCCAAGGGCGAGTCGCTGCCCGACACGATTCGGACGATGGAAGCCTACTGTGACGTGATCGCCCTGCGTCACCCCGAGGTCGGTTCCGCGGCGCTGGCGGCCCGCTATGCGTCCAAACCGGTGATCAATGCGGGCGACGGTGTTGGCGAGCATCCGACGCAGGCGCTGCTCGATCTGTTCACGATCGTCGAGGAGCAGGGACACGTTGATGGCCTGACCATCACGCTACTCGGTGATCTGCGTTATGGCCGGACGGTGCATTCGCTGGCAAGACTACTGTCGAAATTCGACGTGAAGGTACATCTCGTCTCCCCGCCGAGTCTCCGCATGCCCGCCAACGTGATGGCTGAGGTGCTCGAGAGCGGTTTGAGTCCAACGGAGCATGACACGCTGAATGGCGTGTTGCCCAAGACGGACGTGCTCTACGTGACACGCGTTCAGAAGGAGCGTTTCGCCAACCCGGCTGATTATGAGAGCGTCAAGAGTTCCTACGTCGTCGACGAGGAAACGATGGCGATGGCCAAGGAGAGCATGACGCTGATGCACCCGTTCCCGCGTGTCAACGAGATCGCCATGGAGGTCGACGCCGATCCACGGGCGGCCTATTTCCGCCAGATGGGCTATGGCATGTACGTGCGAATGGCGCTCTTGGCGATGGTCCTGGGCAAAGCGTGAGTCGATGGGGTTTTTCGCGCAACTTGAGAAACGGATTCGCGACATCGGGTCACTGGTGTGCGTGGGGATCGATCCGCGACCAGATGATCTGCCGGAATCATCGATCGATGGTTTGAGGCGATACTGCTTCGAGCTGATCGATGCCGTCGGTCGAAGCGTGGCTGCGTTCAAACCCAACAGCGCGTTCTTTGAAGCGTTCGGTCCGGACGGAATGGCTGTGCTGCGGGACGTGGTCGGGCATGTAGCTGACGAAATTCCGGTGATTCTCGACGCCAAGCGGGGAGACATCGCATCAACAGCGGATGCATACGCACACGCTGCGTTCGGCGAATTCGGGGCCGACGCGATCACCGTCAATCCCTATCTCGGCCGTGACAGCATCGAACCATTCTGCGGTAATCCCGATCATGGCATCTTCCTGCTGTGCAAAACGTCGAACCCCGGCGCGGCTGATTTTCAGGATCTGCCGACGGGTCCTGAAAACGCTCCTCTGTTCGAGCACGTCGCACGCCAGGCGCAATCATGGAACAAACAGGACAACGTCGGGCTGGTCGTCGGGGCGACGCAGGTGGAGGCATTGCGTCGGGTTCGCGACATTGCACCGACGCTGTGGTTCCTCAGCCCCGGCGTCGGCGCTCAGGGTGCGAATCTCGATGAGGCGCTCAGCGCCGGTTTGCGTCGCGATGGCAGCGGCATGCTGATCAACGTCTCGCGCTCGGTGGCACGAGCCGCAGACCCGGCTGCGGAAGTGGCACGTTTGAATGATGAAATCCATCGCGTCCGGGCCGCCATAACGCCCACACATCGCGAACCAGCAGCAGAAACGTTTACGCCATTGCAACGCCGCGTCGCCGACGCCCTGCTCGACATCGATTGCGTCCGCTTCGGAACATTCACGCTCAAGTCGGGACTTGAATCACCCATTTACGTCGACCTGCGGCGACTCATCGGCCATCCGCGCGTCCTGCACGACGCCGCCGCAACCTACCGACCCATGCTCGAACAACTCCCGTTCGATCACCTCGCCGCCCTGCCCTACGCCGCCATGCCGATCGCAACGGCCATCGGGCTGCAAATGCACGCGTCGCTAGTCTACCCGCGCAAGGAGAGCAAGTCCTACGGCACGGCTGCCAACGTCGAAGGCGTGTACGCTGCGGGGGACCGCGCGGTTGTCATCGACGACGTGGCCACCACCGGCTCGTCCAAGGTCGAGGGCATCGAGAAGCTCGCAACCGTCGGGTTGAATGTCCGCGACATCGTCGTGCTCATCGATCGACAATCAGGCGCGAGGGAATCACTGGCCAACGCGGGATACACCATGCACGCCGTATTCACGCTCACCGATCTGCTCGATCACTGGGACAGGACCGGGCGCGTCGCATCCGACCACATCGCCGCCGCACGCAAGTTCATCGACGCGACCAGCCCGACAACCTGACTATGTATCGCCTGCTGCGACCGCTGCTGTTTCGTCTCGAACCGGAAAAAGCCCACGCGTTGACGCTTCGCGCCCTGCAAGCCTGCGGCGCCACACCGCCATTTGGTCGGCTGTTGCAGTCTGTCTACCCACCGGCGTTGATGAAACCCGTCGACGTGTTCGGCCTGACGTTTCCCAATCGGGTCGGACTCGCCGCCGGTTTCGACAAGGACGCCCTCGCCATGCGTGGATTGGCCCGCATCGGGTTCGGACACATCGAAGTCGGCACCGTCACACCCCAGCCACAACCCGGCAACGACCGCCCGCGCGTCTTTCGCCTTGCCGAAGACCACGCCGTCATCAACCGACTCGGATTCCCCAGTCGCGGTGCGCAGTACGTCGCCGACCGACTGCTCCGCCACAAGCCACGCAACATCGTCATCGGCGTCAACCTCGGCAAGCAGAAACGCACCAAACACGAGTACGCCGCCAACGACTACGTCACCCTCATCCGACGATTCGCCTCGCTGTCGCACTACCTCACGATCAACATCAGTTCGCCAAACACACCAGGCCTGCGCGAATTGCAGACGCCCGAATTTCTCAAACCGATGCTTCAGCGCCTGGTCACAGAACGTGACCAGCAGGCCAGCGCACTGGGCCGACGCATTCCGATGCTCGTCAAGATCGCCCCCGACTTCGGCGACGACGATCTGGCCGCAACGCTCGACGTGATCGGCGAAGCCCGCATCGACGGCATCATCGTCGCCAACACGACCATCAGCCGACCGCCGCTCAAGAGTCGCCATCGCTCCGAAACCGGCGGACTCAGCGGCGAACCGTTGTTCGATAAATCCGTCGCGATGGTCACCAGGGTTCACGAACACACGTCAGGCAAACTGCCCATCATCGCCGTTGGCGGCATCAGCAGCGGTGACCACGCACGTCGCATGATCGACGCCGGCGCATCCCTTGTTCAGATCTATTCTGCCTTGGTCTTCCGCGGACCGCGACTCGTTCGGGAATTGGTGCAGGCCACATCGTGACCCGCGGTGTCAGTGTCCGGCCAACTCCGGGTGCAATCGTCGCTCGAACACGTAGGGGCAGATTTCGATGATCTCGCCGTTGCGGTGACGATCCTGAATCCGTTTCCAATAGGCCGCTGTAAACAACTCGCCATGCGCTTTGTTGAAGGCCTCGCCGATCTCGCCGGTCAGACACAGAAAGCTTGGAAACTCCTCTGGAAAGACGTCATCCTCAGCCACGTAGAACCAAGGCTCTGCGCTCATCTCCTCATCCATGTCACGTGCCACAGGCATCTTGCGAAACCGACACGCCGTCAGCAGGCACAACTCGTCATAGTCGTAGAAGATCACCCGCCCATGACGCGTAACGCCGAAGTTCTTGAGCAGAAGATCGCCTGGGAAAATATTGCTCGATGCGAGGTCCTTGATCGCCTGTCCGTAGTCCTTGACGGCTGCGACCGCGCGACGGGTTGGCTCGTTTCTCAGGTAGAGATTCAGCGGCGTGATGCGTCGCTCGGTGTAAACGTGCTTGAGATCGACAAAGCCATCCGAAATGGACACGCTTTCCGACGCCGACGTCCGCAACTCGTCGAGCAATTCGTCGGAGAAGCGTTCGATCGCGAATTCCAGATGCTCAAATTCCTGGGCATCCACCAGTCGCCCGCCCCGATCATGCTTGAAAACAAGGTCGTACTTGTTCTTCACGTCTCTCCGTGTCATCGTCTTCGGCGGCAGCGGCTTGTCACGAATCACCTTGAACACGACATCGTACGACGGAAGCGTGAACACGATCATGACGAGCCCCTTGTCGCCAGCTGCGTGAACGAACGCTTCCGATGTGTCGCCAAGGTGCTCAAGCAGATCGCGATACAACTCCGTCTTGCCGTGCTTGTTGAAACCGATGGCCGTGTATAGCTCCGCCGGCGGTTTCTTCGGCATGATGACCTTCAGGAATGCGACCAGTGCATCGGGACGTTCCACATCGACATGGAAGTAGGAGCGTGTGAAGCTGAACACGACGCTGGCTTCATTCTCATCGACGAGGACGGCGTCGATGTAAACACCCGTATCGCGATGCACCAGCACGATCACCAGCGGCAGCACCTGATTATTGGATCGCAAGTGCCCGACCAGATACGCCCGACGCCCGCGAAAGAAAACCGAATCAACCATGTGCAGCGACGTCAGCCGCCCGTCGCCCCACTTCTCGGTGAGTCGTCGCTCCATCTCAGCCGCACCCAACGCCAGATCTATATCAAGCACCGGGAAAGACCAGCCCTGGCAGAAGTATTCGAGGATATTCTGAAGCAGCGTCGCCCGCTCGCCTTCAACGGGGAAGGACATCAGCAAGTCCGGATCCTCGTGGATCGTGGCCGACGCGAAATGCGATTCAATGAACTCGATGTCGGGATTGACACCCACCGTCGAAAAGATGCGGCGACTGACCGAATTGAAAAAGGACTCCGCCTGACGACACGTGGCGATGTCGGCGATCAACTGGGTGTACGACGCCTTGATCGGCGGCCACAGTGCGCGATCCGTCACCCGCTCCGCCAATCGATCGCGCACATCGTCCACGACGCCGCGTACGATCTCGCCATACAGATCCAGTCGTTCGCTTGCGTCCGACTGCAATCCTTCCCACTCGCGTGTTTCGAAACGCTGCCGCGCTCGCTGTGTGATCCTCGCAAACTGCTCGAAATAGCGCTGCATCCCCTCGTAGATGCGACGTGCAATCTGATCGGCGAGTTGATTCGGCTCAGCAGTCATCTCGATCGAACATTCAACGTACAAGGGAAGCCAGAGAATTGCCCCAGCGTGGTCCCGTTGATTGGATGATATACGAAAACGGCGTGAACCACCCCATGTCGGGCAACGAATGGACGCGCGGCGACGATGTCTAGAACGATCCCATCGCCGAGGTGAGTTCCTCTGGCAACCGGTCCAGGTACAGCATGAAGGACTCGCTCGTCGCCAATCCCAATTCCTGAGCGGACGTGGTGCGGAGCAGGTTGTAGTCGTGGCGCGGCGTAAACTCCAGCAACGAGAGGATCATGTCGGTGAGTTGCAACTGGCTGCGCTGAACGCGGAGCGGATCTTCCTCGTGCGGCTCGCTGTGGTGATTGGCGATCAGCGATTGCAACTCATCCGGCAGCTTCCATGACTCGGCGATCAGCTCACCGAATTCCTGATGGCACTCGTAGCAAAGATAGTCAAACGTCGGCACGTCGATCACATACTGCAGCATCGCCTCCTGCTTCTGCACTTCGCGCAGAACGATGATGTTGCCGATGTCATGCATCAAGCCAATCAGAAACGCTTCTTCCTCATCCATATGCGTGAACCGGCACAACCCGCGCATGACGTGCGCACCAGCCACAGCACGATCCCACACCAACTTGCCAAGCTGCCAGTCCTCACCATCCTTACGGAAGATGGCCGCTCGCAGCGACTGATGCATCATCAGCGTTTTGAGCGCGCTGGCTCCGATCCGGGCGACCGCAGACTTCAACGTCGTGATCTTCGACACACCCCCATAAATCGGAGAATTCGACATTCGCAGAACCGCCGCCGAGATCACCGGATCCTCGCCGATCGTCTGCGCCACCTTGTCCACTCGGTATTCACGTGACCGCAACTCACGCATCACGCGCTCCGCCACCTCGGGCAGAGGCGGCATCCCAAGATCATGGCCATCCATCTGGTTGACCAGGATGTTCTCCATCGCCCGGGCCACCCCCTGCAACTCAGGTCGCTCCGGTGCCACGAGTGACGTCTCGCCCAATCCGTCGATGCACCACCATGGCTCGTGCGCAACGGAATGTGCACCAGACGCATCATTCAGTGATGGCTCGGCTGGTTCCACCGCGACGCCGGTGTCGTCCGCAGCATCCTCAAGGACGGCGACCGCAGACTCCGATTCCATCGCAGGCGCCTGTTCGACAAACGCATTTGCGACCGGTGGCTCGATGCGCTTGACCGACGCCCGTTCCTCGGGCGCAGCCTCGTCAGCAGTCCCGCCAAAGAGCTTGGCCCACAACCGTTCAAACAGCGAACCCATTGTTCCGTGGTGCTCCAGCAATACGGCATGGAAGACCGGCGCAGCCATGCTGCGGATGTGCGATCTCCCCGCAGGTGTTATCGTCTCATCCGCTGACCAAATTGTGATACGCGTGATGGATCGCGAACCGACCGACGGGGGCGTACATTATCGGTCACCAATCGGGCATGAAAAAAGGCCGCCCGATCAATTCGGACGGCCTGTTGGAGGCATTTCAGATGTCGTTTCGTCGATTAGCGACGACGACGGATGGCAGCCAGAGCAC
>JANQQK010000005.1 GCA_028289375.1 Phycisphaerae bacterium
CGGCTTGAAATTCGCGCCCATGATCGGAATGCGAACCATGGTGGTACTCCTATCCGAAGGTAATGCCGGTCACGTTGTCGAGATCGACCGGGAAATCACCGCCGTCTGTCGGTGCGTTGTTGCCTTCGAGGAAGAACAGTGGCAGTGAGTCCGTATCGTCCGTGCCTCTCTTGTAGATGATGGCGCCGCGAATGAAAGCGTTGTTGGTTCCGCCGAGCGTCGGCCAGGTCAGGTCGTTGATCACCAACTGACCGCGATTGTTGGTGTTGTCGGAGCTGACGGCCATCGTCACGGGCAGTCGTGACGCACCTCCGAATCCGCCGGCGTAGTTGTCAGCGGCCGGTTCGTTGGCAGACGGATCATTCGCGTCATCCCCGCCGGTATCGATGGCGGTGATGTCGGGGTCGGGCGTGTGTGCCTGGTCGAGCAGCATGGCCTCGAACGTATCCGAGCCGAGGTTCAGCTGTCCGTTCCATAGCAACTCTGAAACGTGGTTGTACATGAAGTTCACGGTAATGGTACTCCCTTCGCCATAGGCTCCAATGAACGTGCCGCCTTGCCCGGCGGTGAGCAGGGCGGATCCTTCTTCGAGATGCAGGCCCGGCATATCGGGCGAGCCGCCATTCAATACCTCTGCGGTGTTGATCGTGAGATTGGTGATGTCAACGAACGGGTCGCTGATCTGAGTGAGCGAGTTTGCTTCCTGGCCAGACACATCGCTGTGATCGTTGTGGCTCGTCGCGTCGCCGATGGCGATGTAGTCGGCCAGCAGGATCGGGTTGGACCTGGCGAAGTTGAAGTGGATGTCCTTCTCGCCGTTCCCGTAGAAGATCGAGTTCAAGACGGTGGCGTCGGCGTCATTGCCATTCGACTCGTCGTGGACGATGCCGTTGCGGGAATTTCTGACCGAGGTGCAGTGTGACACGCTCAATCGCACCGCATTGTTCGCGATGCCGTCCTTGTTCCCGATTGAGACACAGTATTCCATGGAACAGTCAGCTGCGCCGCCAAGTCCGTCTCCGAATGGCGCAGGGCCCCAAACACCAATCTTGAAGCCGTTGCCATCGCCATTGCCAGCACCAATGTGCCCAGTTGAGACGATCCGCCTCAGCGTGTTGCGGTGGGAACCGATGGATATGTCGACGCCGTCGTCCGCATTGAAGGCGACGACTGTATCGATGACGTCGTTGTCCTTGGCGCCGAAGATCTGCAGTCCGTCGCTGTCCTCGTCGTCCTGCGTGTTGTCGTGGCAGTAGCAATGGCGAACCACGCAGTAGCGTGCGCCCTCGTCCGGATCTGTCTGTACACCGCTGGTTGTGGTTCCCTGTAAAACGATTCCGCGACCACAATTCCAGACCTCGCAGAACTCAACCACGCAATAGTGCGCTCGACTGCCAATGACGATCCCCGGCAAGTTGCTGGGCGAGCCGCCAATCGTGTCGAGGTTGTCGTGGGCCTTGATGCCGATGACGTTGATGTAGTCGGAGTCCTGGACGCGGAAGAGCCGCCCCTTGCCCTCCTTTACGGTGATGTTGCGGTAGGTGACGTACTGCTGGAACTCGATCCTGACGCACTCGTTGTGCGACAGCTCGCCGTCGTATGTGACGGGTTCACTGACCGGGTCGTACGCCTCGAAGGTAACGCGGGCACCAGATGTGCCGGAGATCCCGACATCGTGAACGGGCTCGACCTCGACGGTGTCGGCGAATTGTGAGGTGTAGTCGACATTGCCTGTCTCAGAGCCGCCCCGAAGTCGGACGATCAGCTCCTGGCCGGGAACATGCGCCGCTTCGGCGTCTTTCGGATGTGCGTAGGGCCTTGCAATCGTTCCGAGGATAGCCTGACCGTCGTATTCCGGTTCCGTCTGCTGGGAGGGATTCGGATTGACGAAAACGATGCCCATGACACTGATCCAGTTGACGAGGGTCAACGCCCTCATGGTCAATCGCTCCTCAGATCACGCGAAACCGCGCCACTTGCCCGGCTCCTGGCACCGCATCTCGCAGATTGCGTTGTAGACCTGCTTCAGGCCCTTCGTGATGTCGCGCATGTTGGCACCGGGGTATGGAATCTTCAAAAACAACGCCTCGAGCCCCGCTTGGACATGGCTCATCGACTTGTCGACGCATGACTGCGCCAGTTGGCCGAGTTCCTCGGCCGCCGGTGTCGTTGATGAGTCGCACATTGCCTTGAGCTCACCGGCGACGGCGCGGGTGAAGGGATTCAGTGGAATACGCCGGTCGGTCGTGTTCTCGACGGCTTGACCGTACATCCGCTCGATCGCGTCATGAAGCGGCTTCAGCCAGTGTGCCAGTGCATCGGCGTTGGGCTGGCTCGAGGCGAATCGACGAAGAGCAGCCCGCACGTAGTTGAGCGACTTGTCGACGCACGATTGGACCATGTCGGCCAACTCGATGCCGGTTGCCGACGTGTCCGATTCGAGCATCGCCCGCAGCTTGTGGCCGGTTGGTGCCGCGAACATGCTGACTTGAACGGGAACTGTCTGTGCGGTGATGGCGGTCATTCGCTTACAGGATCTGCGACCGCAGTCGGAGAGGGCGGTCCCACGAAGAGGTCACGCAACGCCTCGTCAACTTCGATGCCGAAGCTGGCTTCGGACGAGAGCTTCTCGACACTCAAGTCCCACTTGGCCGTGGCCGTGCAACCGGTCAACGCGCTAAGCCCAAGAACCGCCAGCAATAGCTTCAACAGAATCGACATATCAGTTCTCCTTGCGTTCGAGGTATCGAATCATCCGATTGGTGGCCTCGGTGTTGCGGTTCATCGCATCTGCGACATCGCGAAGGACACCGGGGTACGTCTCGATCATGGCTTTGAGCGATTGCTCGTATTGGAGGAAGGGGGATTGCACCTGGATCAGGTGCTCAACTTCGGTTCGTGTCGGACGTTCAGAGAGGTTGATGCTGCCGATGATCACGGTCACCAAGACACACCCAAGCGAGACCGCCACGGTCATCCATTTCGACGATCCGTTCGAGCTGCCAATCGCCATCCTTGGCCTCCGATGTTCGTGAAAGATGCATATGCTATACACATGCTATTCGGCGCAGAATAGTACCGAAAAGTGGCAATTACAAGCCGTTTTTAGCCTGATTTCCCCTTTGGGGGTCTTTTAAGGCCCCAGCGTCTGCCATTCCGCCACTCGCCCAAGCGTCTCATGAACGAAAATCATACGCCGTACTTGCAGTGGTCACAATCACGACACCGTCTGGCAAGCGGCTTGCACGAACGCGTGGCCGCGGTGGGGCGAGCGTCACCGTCCTAATGCTCATCGCCTGTGCGAATGGTTGGGCAGTCGGGATGTTCGCGCTTGTACATCTCTTCGGGCATCTTGCCGGATATCCACGCAGGGTTCATCGGGTAGACCGACGGACTGAAGATTACGCCGTAAATGTGCCACACGAAGATCGCGAGCGTCGCAAGCCATGCTTCGTAGTAATGAATCACTTGTAGAACGTTGAGCACGCCAAGTGAGAAGCTCCACCGTTCGATGAAGTAGTCCGGAAACCACAGGGGAATGCCCGTGCCCACCATGATCACCGCGCCCCAGATCAACGCCCAGTATTCGCATTTCTCCATGTAACTGAATCGTCCGAAGCGTGCCGGCTGATCGCGCCGGCCAAGGAAAAACAGCGCGCTCTGCTTGACGTGCGTGAAGTCCTTACGGCTCCAGATCATGTCGCGTATGAATCGCCGGCCACGCGTCGAGAACAGATACACCAGATGCCACACGCACCAGACCAGAAATACCACGCCCGAAATTCGGTGAATTGGGCCGCGATAGAGAAAACCCGCACCATCGCCCCAGCCGAACAACCACTCGACCCAGAATGCATCACTGAACCGCAGTGCGAACCCCGTGATCACCAGGGCGATGAACGAGAGCATCAAGATCCAGTGCTGAAGCGTCTCGTTCACCGTCATGCGGACGACGTGTTTCAGATTGCCCATCAGTTGCACGTGACGCACCCAGTGGCCGACGTTGTGCATGAGCATCAGTCCGATCGTCACAGCGATCATCGCCATGTAGAAGACGGTGAAAAAGTGCGTCCACCTTGTGTCGGGCTGGACCGGTGGATTGTGAATCGAACGCGAGGCCCGCGACTCGGACATGCCCGGGTGGCACTCGGTACATGTCGCCTGCACATTGTCCGGATGCACCATCGAGTCGGGGTCTGTTTGCGGGAGCAACTTGTGCACACCATGACAGGACACACAATTGGCCACATGAACGCGACCCGACTTGCTCTTCAATCCATGAAACGGATCGATGTAGCTCTTTGGCTCTGCAGAATCATAGCCGGCGCGTTCGGCCAGAATTGGCGACGAGTGACAACGAACGCAGGCATGAATCGAAAGATGATTCGCGCTGACCGTTGAATCGGCATCGTCGGGTGGGGCGATGCGATGTTCTCCGTGGCAGTGCGTGCAAGTGGCCGAGGAGACATCGCCGCGTTTAACCAGTTGACCATGAATCCCCTGCCAGTAGTCGTCCGCTTCGGACCTGTGACAGTCGCCGCAGGTGTCCGACACGCGGAGGAAGTGCGTTGCCGAGTCAACGTGCCCCGAGTGAAGGATGATGTGCGCGGAGCGATGGCCGTCTTCGGCGCGCGAACCGTGGCAGTCGAGACAGGTGGCTGCTTGAGCCTTGCCGTCTGCTCTTGCCAACGCGTGAACGCTTGACATGTAGAGCGATACGTGGCCGGAACTGACGTTGGGATGTCGTCGGGCGACGTCTTCATCGGTGTGGCACGCGATGCAAACCGCCGATAAGTTGCTTCGGTGCGTCATCGCCTTGGCGTCCGAGGAACGGCGGATATCGTGTGCCCCGTGGCAGTCCTGACAGGCGGGCATGTCCGCGTGCGCATCAATCTCGCGCATACCGTGCTGACGATACGTATCAAGCACATCTTGGTGACATGCGCTGCAATTCACCGGTTCAGCCGGGACGACATGCGGATTCGCTGCATTCAGATCAAGCTCGTCCAGTGCAATCGACGTGTGGCAGCGGATACAGCCCATGTGGGCGTGTACCGATGCACCGATCAATGCGTCGTATGTCGTGTTGATGCTCTGACGTTTGACGTCCTGGTGGCAGTCAAGGCAGCTCTCGATTTCCACACCGGCAGCCCAGGCAGGTTGAACAAGCAGGGCGATCAGGGTCAGAATCGGCGTGACCGTGTTCCGGCAAACGGGCAACATGCGAAGACTCTCCTGGCGCACATCAAGTGTACGTGTTGAAGTTGCTCGATGACATGCGGAGCGTCAAGGGTTCATGAATGGTTGATGTGATGAAATCAACGCATCAGCTGCGGTCTTGTTCCGTATCGTCAGGACGTTTCAGGCAGGAGCACAACCAGGCCCGCATCGCGTAGCTGGCGCTCAATGTTCCCCGATGTCTGATCCGACACGCGCAGGTACAACGTTGGCTCATCTCCGTCGCGTCGAATCTGCGAGACGATCGCACTCAATATTCGCCCATCGTAGGACTCGAGTGCTTCAAAGGCGTGGCGAAGGTCGGCGCGGATGTCGGGTAGAGCAACCTCCACGCGGCTGCCTGCCATGTCCAGTCCCATGACGAAGCGAAACGCGCGCAGCATGTCAAACCGCGTAATGATTCCCGCCAGTTCCTTGCGATTCATGACCGGCAGGGCGTTGAAGGAATTCGCGCAGAACAGCGCGACGGCGTGGTCCAGCGTGGCGTCCGACGGAAGGGTCTCCGGATCACTGGTCATCACTTCCGACACTTCGAGCGAATCGCCGAGTTTTTGCTCGAAACCGATGGCAGATCTGATGTCGCGATCGGTGATCATGCCGACAAGTCTTGCTGACTCATCGACGACAGGTAGCTGATGAATCCCGCGTTCGTGGAGACGCTCCCAAGCGGCTGTGACGGAGTCTGTCTCACGAACGGTCTGCGGGCTTGTGGTCATCCAGTCTTTGACAAACATGATTCAACCTCCCCTTCCATGGGAGTCTCTGTCGAAGCCGGTCCCGCGTGCCGGACCGGCGCTCGGTTATAAATGATGGGCCTTGAGAATCTTGCGAAGCTCTGCCAGTTCGAAGGGCTTCTCGACGGTCACACGATTGGCGAGGTGTGTTTCGGAGTGCTCCCCGATGGTGGTCATCTCGATGATCAGGGCATCGGGGTTGTCGGTGAGGATTTCGTGTTCCACGTCTTCGATCTGCACGTCGGGCAAGTTATCGGACACCATCGCCGCGTCGGGGTGCCAACACTTCATCTGGTCGGCTGCTTCCGCCGCGGAACGAACTTGGAGGATATCGTAGTCCTTCTGAAAGTATGACTTTAGCGACCACGCTGTCAACTCGTCAGGTTCGACGATCAGAAGTTTCCGGGTTGGAAGGGCAGCGGTTTGCATCGAGAAAATGCAGAGCAGATTTCGTGCCGCACCCTGAAGAATCGAACAGTGGGGTGCTGCCCCCATTCTGCGAGGCAAATCCCCCACGACTGGGGTATATCACAACGGCAATTGCTGTCGGGTGTCGAAAGCCCCGGGCCATCAGGTCTAACCGCCGTTCAGTGTGGCACGATACGTGCAGAGAGGTAGAGTTGCGTGGCAGTCGACGGGTTAACGCCTGTTCAATGCTCATCCCATCCCGGCCCGAACGGACGGGTGCCGTCGACTGCCCCGTTTCTTTGCGGGACTTCTTTGCAGTCGAGGCGATGGCCGCCGGTCAGTCGCCTCTTCTTTTTGGAATCAGGTCGAACTTTTCCAAACGGTAGCGGAATGTGTCGCGCGACATGTTCAGCAACTTGGCTGCCTTGGTCTGGTTGCCGCCGGATTGCGCCATTGCTTGTTCGAGCAGGCCCTTCTCGAGTTGATCGAAATCAAGCCCCTCAGCCGGGATGGGCATGTTGCCGACGTCGGCTGGCTGGGGTACCCCCATGTTGCCCAGCACGATGTCCTCCTCCTCGATGACGTTGCTCTTGCAGAGCAGAACCGCCCGTTCGCAGACATTGCGCAGTTCGCGCACGTTGCCAGGCCATCCGTAGTTCAGGATTTTCCCGATGGCGGCGTCTGAGACACTGGTAATGTCCTTGCGGAATTCGGTGGCGAACTGGTGCACGAAGATCCTTGCCAGGGCGGCGGGATCCTCGCCGCGTTGGTGCAGGGCGGGAATGTCGATTGTCACGACGTTCAGGCGGAAGAGCAGGTCGCTGCGAAACGCGCCTTCCTGGATTGCCGCTTCGATGTCGCGGTTGGTGGCGGCGATGATGCGGACGTTGACGTGGATTTCCTCCGTTCCACCCACGCGTCGAAACGTCCGCTCCTCCAGAAATCGCAGGAGTTTGGCTTGGAGCGCACCGGGCATGTCGCCGACCTCGTCGAGAAAGACGGTCCCACCATCAGCCAACTCGAAGAGCCCCTTCTTCTGGGTCCGCGCGTCGGTGAAGGCGCCGCGTTCGTGGCCGAAGAGTTCACTCTCGAGCAGGGCTTCGGAGATGGCGGTGCAGGTGATGTTCATGAACGGTCGGGGTGCGCGCTCCGAGTTGTAGTGGATGACGCGGGCGAGGAGATCTTTTCCGGTTCCAGTGTCGCCGCGCAGGAAAACGGTTGTTGCGCTGCTCATGCAGACACCCTTGACGACATCCATCATCTGCTTCATGGAGCTGTGGTCGCCGATGACACGGTCGAATCCGTACTGATGCTCCATGTGTCGACGAAGCTCGCGGACTTCGCGGCGGAGTCGCGTTGTTTCGAGCGCCTTGTCGACGGTACGAAGCAACAGGTCCATCTGGAATGGCTTGGGGACATAGTCGAACGCGCCGAGCTTGATGGCTTCAACGGCGTCCTCGATGCGGCTGTAGGCGGTCATCATGATGACGGGTGTGTCATGATCGCGTTGCCGAAATGTGCGGAGAATGTCCAGTCCGGTGACGTCGGGCAGCTTGTGGTCGAGCATGACGAGGTCGAACTGTTTGTGCGCGAGCAGATCGGATCCCTCGCTGCCACGTTCCGCCTCGATCACGTCGAACCCCAGTTGCTCGAACTTCTGTCGCAGCGACCAGCGGATCAGGCTTTCGTCCTCAACAATCAACACGCGAATGGACATGATGCGGAATATCTCCTTGCTGTCTGGCTACAGTGGGAGCGGGCGTTCCTGCTCAAGCGGTAACTCAATGATCACGGTTGTGCCCTTCCCCGGGGTGCTCTCAAGGCGGATTTCGCCCCCGTGAGATTCAACGATGCTGCTGCAGATTGATAGTCCCAGGCCCGTTCCCTTGGGTTTGCGGGTGTAAAATGGCTCGAAGACGCGTTCGCGGGTTTCGTCGTCCATTCCCTGGCCTGTATCGCGGATGGTGACACACATCGAATGGTCGGATGATTCAAGTGCAATGGCCACTTCGCCACCATGCTCACACGCATCCACCGCATTGATCGTCAGGTTCAGCAACAGCTGGCCCATTTTGGCGGGATCGGCCTGGACGATCGCGGCATTTCCGTTGGGATGGTAGGAAATGTGCACACCGTTTGCGGCTGATTCCTTCCGGATGAACATAAGCGTGCTCTGGATTACGTCATCCAGATTGCACGACTCGAATCTTGGATCGCTGGGGCGCGCGTAGAGCAGCAGGTCTTTAACCACGTCATCGAGTCGAATGATCTGTGCAAGCATTTCGTCCATGATACGTGCATGCTCATGCTCGCTGCCGAGGCTTTCGCGAATGATCTGGATGGCTCCGCTGATTCCGGCCAGCGGGTTCTTGATCTCGTGGGCGAGTGACACAGCCAATTGTCCGAGTTCGGCGAGGTGTTCTGCGCGTGTGAGTTTGGCTTCGACGGCTTCTCGTTCATGCTCGCGAATGCGGCGGGTGTGGGTCTCCTTGTAGCTGCCGAGCATAACGGCCAATTCGACCGACAGGAGTTTCGCGAGTGCTCGGGCGTGATCGCTTTCGTGGTCGATGCCCGACTCGCGCAAAACGCTCATTAGTTCGCGCCGCAATACGTGCATGCCCGCGATCATGTAGTGTTGGGGCAGTCCCACGCGAAGATGGGCGCGGCCGATCCGCAAGCGGTTCCGAAAGTACGTTTCGTCGTATTCGCCGATAAACAATTCGCGAAGCCAGCCATGGAGCGATTCGCGCTGTCGCTGCATTTGCTCCTGTCCGCCGGTGAAGACGGCTCGTGCTTTGGGATCGGCCTCCAGCAGCTCGTAGAACGCTTCCACGATGCGTTGAGCGTGGGGAAGAACGTGCGGAGCGAGGCTCGCCACGCGATCAGCCGCTGGCTGATCAAAACCGATGTAGCGGCAGATTTCCTGGAACTCGGCTACATTCATGGCGTCATCATAGGGGCTGATCCGCGCGTCGCCAGTGTGGGGGAAATGCCTTGAGGCGGGGCGTATCGCGCATCGGGGCGTGGCAGATGCCACAATCGGCTTTTCGGGGCGTCGTGTGGCACACGGGATGAGGGTCTGGGGATCGAAGTTCTTGGAACGCCGATTGCCGGTGCAATCACGGACGGGCTACCATTGTGTCATCAGTTTGGCCGGGATTCTGTTCTTGCAAACAACCGATGGCGACGTTCGACGTTGACAGGGGTTCGTGAGATTCGCCGCTGTCGTGACTCGTTGCCGAGTGCGTGGTGGTTGTCATCGTGCAAGACGGGCAATACGGTCATGTTTCGATTGGTGTGAGAGATTGAGCGCAGATGTCGTGAACGTTGGTGGAAGCGCTTTGACAGCAGGTGGTCGAATCGTGCGAAAGAGAATGAGCAAGGCGGCGATAAATTTTTTGCTGGATGCCGCGCTGTTTGTCATGTATGGTGCCGTCGTCGCGTCGACGGTTGTCGTCCGATTCGTGTTCCCCTCGGCTGTGGAAACGGCAGGTTGGAGCCTCTGGAGTCTGGACTACAACACGTGGTGTAATGTTCAAGCCGGGAGCATCGCGTTTTTCACGTTCGGCGTTGTTATACATGTGATTCTGCATTGGGGCTGGATCTGCGGCTTTGTCGCGACCCATTGGCCCCGTCGTGATCGGAAACCGGTGCAGGTTCCCGATGGTATCCGCACGTTGTATGGTGTGGGCCTGTTGATCACGGTGGTGACGGTGATGGGCATGTTTCTCGCTGTCGCGGTGGTGATGATCGAGGCGCCGGCGGCCTGATGCGGTTGATTTTGAACACGTGGCGCGATCTCACGCGTCGTCACTCAGTTGGAGAGCGGTAAACATGGACCGCGCAGAGAAAATAAATCGGCTTGAGGAACTCCGGGCGGAAGCGGCGAAGATCGAAGCCGAGTTGGCGGCCGAGGAGCGTACTCCCTCGTGGCCTCCGCGTGATTACTACCTTGCTTACCACACGCTGGCGGGCATGGTGCTTGGGTTCGTCGGTGCTTGTGCGAGCCTGATGTTCAACGTGATTGGATCGGCCATCGTCGATCAGTCGCCATTTCAGCTTATCAAGGTGTACATGACCTTTCCGCTGGGTGCTCGTGCGCTGGAGATCAGCGACGGATTTGCACTCGCTGGTGGCTGTGGTCTGTATCTGTGCACCGGGGCAATTTTTGGTGTTCCGATTCACCTTGTGCTGAGCAGTTGGATGGCGCGGTCCTCGTTTGTCAGTCGATTTGTGGCGACGACGATCATGGGGCTGGCGTTGTGGATTGTGAATTTCTACGTGCTGCTGTCGTGGTTGCAGCCGTCGCTGATCGGTGGGAACTGGATACTCGATCAGATTCCGTGGTGGGTTGCTGCTGCGACGCACGTGGTGTTTGCGTGGTCGTTGCTGGCGGTCAGCCGCTGGGGACACTTTGCACCATACGAATATCAGCTTTCCGGGGCATCGCTCTCGGGTGAAATGGCTTCGTAAGGACCGTTCTGGGAAAGGAACCGACAAGGACCATGTTGCGTTGTTACAGGATCGTCTGCTGCTGGGGCTTTCTGACCGCCGGGCTGTTGTGCGGATGTGTGCCGGATGATCGTGAATTCGTGGCTGGTGCGGCGGATCCCGCGGAGGCGGGGTATCAGGTGCCGCCGGCTGAATCACTGATCGTCGAAGGCAAGCAAACGTATGAGACGCACTGTGCGGGCTGTCATGGTGACAAGGGTGATGGATTGGGCGCGGCTGCCCGCTTCCTGCATCCCAAGCCGAGGAATTTCATTACGGCCAAGTACAAGTTCAGTTCTCGGCGGAGCGGCAACCTGCCGACCGACGAGGATCTGTTTCACACGATCACGTACGGTTTGCGTGGCTCGTCCATGCCGGGTTGGAAACTTCTGCCTGAGCGTCAGCGCTGGGCGGTTGTGTCTTACATCAAGACGTTTTCCGACGCGTGGGAGCAGGTCGAGCCCGGCTCGCCGATTCCGATCGTGGAGGATCCCTACCCGACGTCGATGGACAAAGCCGACGCCATCGCACGCGGCGAAGCGGTTTACCATGGCATCGCGCAGTGCTGGACGTGTCATCCGGCCTACGTGAGCACGGACAAGATCAACGAATATCGCAAGCAGATGGAGTTGCCTGAGTCGACGGCGTTTCGCGAGGACATCGACAAGTCCGTCGCACGGATCAGCAGTCTGGGACAGTTGATCTACGTGCCGGATTTCAAGCGTGATTATGTCAAAGCGGGCAATGACGTCCGGACGTTGTACAAGTCGATTTCAGCGGGCATCACGGGTACGGCGATGCCGACGTGGGTCGACAGCATCGAGATTCCGTCGATGCACGGATCGGGCAATGTGACGGATCGCGGCGATCTTTGGGCGCTTTCCTATTACACGCAGCATCTCATCGCTCAGCGACCGCCTCTGCTTGCGTCTGCGGACATCCAGATTCGCGAGGACCGTGCGATGGACACGTCGTCAGAGGATTGGCGACCGAACGTGCGGGCGTCGATGCTGACAACGTCTGGTGTTGGCAGTGGCGAAGAGGGTGGCGAGGACGAGGAAGAAGAGGAAGAAGAAGAGGAATAGCGCGGACTTTCGTCTGAAGAGCCTGGACGCGAATCGGAGGATCGAGAGGACTTATGACAACGGCTGCTTCACCACCACTCATGCCCGCACGCGACACATCTGGTGCGCATGCTCTGGTGGATCACAAACTGGTCACGTCGTATTTCGTGGCATCATTCGTGTACTACATCATCGCTTTGCTGGCTGGCGGGCTTTATTCGATGCAGTTCCTGCAGCATTACCCGTTTCCGGGTGCGGAACTGTTTTCGCCGGGACGCATCCGCATGCTGCACACGAACGGGATGGCCTACGGATTCATTGCCAACGCCTTTCTGGGCGGGCTTCACTGGGCGGTGCCGCGGCTGACGCTGCGACCGGTGCTGAGTGCCAAGCTCTCTTGGTTCATCTTCATCGCGTGGCAGGGCATCGTGCTCGGCACGGTTGGCGGATTGCTGACCGGCCAGGCGCAGGCGGTGGAGTGGGGCGAGACGCCGGTATGGATTGATCCGGTGGCGGTGCTCGGTTTGACGCTGGTCGGTGCGAACTTCTTGGCGTCGGTTTTCCGCATGCGGTCGTCGATGTATGTGTCGGTGTGGTACTTCATCGCGGCGCTGCCGTGGACATTGCTGACCTACACGATGGGCAACTTCTTCGTTGAGTATTGGATCGGTGGGACGGCCAGTGGTGCGATCATCGGTCTGTTCATTCACGATCTGGTCGGGTTGTTCGTCACGCCGATCGGGTGGGGATTGATGTACTACTTCGTGCCGATCATCCTGAAGAAGCCGATCTGGAGTCACGGCCTGTCGTTGGTGGGTTTCTGGGGATTGGCGTTCTTCTATCCGCTCAATGGGATTCACCATTTTCTGTACACGCCGATTCCGATGTTCCTGCAGCATGGCGCGATCGTGGCGACCATCGCGGTTGAGTTCGTGGTGACCACCGTCATCATCAACTTCTTCATGACGCTGCGTGGATCGGGTGACGCATTGCGACGCAACCTGCCGATTCGCTGGTTCTATGTCGGCATGGTGTTCTACTTCACGACATGTCTGCAGTGTGCCTTCCAGGTGACGCTGACGTTCCAGAAAATCATCCACTTCTCGGATTGGGTCGTCGGGCACGCGCACCTGGTGATGTTCGGTGTGTTCGGATTCTGGATCATGGGCATGTTCACGTATCTGTTCCCGCGTCTGGTCGGGGCGACCCGCTGGTACAGCGACAAGCTGAACGCGTGGCACTTCTGGCTGAGTGCGATCGGCATGCTCATCATGTTCTTTGACTTGGTGATTGCGGGTCTGGTTCAGGGATTCTTGTGGAAGGATCTGGCGATCTGGGAAGAGAGTCTGCGGGCGTCGATGCCGTTCTGGATGATTCGTTCGTGGTCGGGGCTGGGCATTATCGTTGCGCAGTTCCTGTTTGGTTGGAACATGTACAAGACGGCGACGGATCGTTCGCTGCGGGCAGCGTAGTTGGGAAGCGTTTCAGATGTTTGAATCGAAATCAGGTATTCTGGCGATTGGCGGCGTCGGGTTCTTCGTCTTCGCGTACATCGTGATGGGGGCGCTTCCCTGGACGATCTACAAGGATCAGCCGGAAAAGAGCATCCTCGAAGTGGCCAGCGAAGGCATTCCGCACGAATTCGTTGATCTGGCTGAGCGGTTTCCTGCGCAGTTCAAGGAGCATTTCGGCGAGGTGAGCTACGAGTCCTTCGCAGCTGCTCTTGAACTTGGCCGGGACATCTATGTGGGCGAAGCTTGCTGGCATTGTCACTCGCAGTTCATTCGCCCGGTATCCCGCGAGGACATTCGCTGGGGACCGATCGCGCATGCGCGTGAGTACAACAACGAACTGCAGCGACCGGTCTTGTTTGGAACGCGGCGCGTTGGGCCTGACCTGAGTCGTGAGGCGGGGCGGCGGTCGAACGACTGGCACATCGCGCACTTCTATGAGCCGACGAACGTTGTGGCCGCTTCGGTGATGCCGGCGTACCCGTGGTTCTTTGATGAGGCCGATGTGCCCAACAAACGCGGCATGGCGATCATCGCGTATGTCCAGTGGCTGGGCAGTTGGCTTGACGAATATCCTTACTACGAAGAGGCGCCCAAGGCGCCGAAGCTTGACGACGACGCATCGTCGACGGAGGTTGCGGACCATGGCCACGACCGTGAACAAGAAGAAATATAAAGCACCGCGCGTCTTTCTGATCGTGATGGCGGTGGGCGTGTTCATCACTGGCATGTACGGGTTCGGCTCGAAGCTCGAACAGTTCATTCGTGCGGTCATCGTTGAGAACGAAGCCGACTTCACGCTGATTCCGGTGTTGAACTACATGTTTGCGGCTGCTGGGTTTCTGTGTCTGTTCGGCTGGGCGGCCAAGAACGGCATGTTCAAGGATCTCGAGAAGCCCAAGTACGACATGCTCGAATATGATCGTGAACTGGATGAAGTGGATGGCATCGACTGGGAGAAACAGGCGTGAGTGACGCAGAAAAACAAATCGTCGATGAGCATCGGTTTCACACGTACACCACGCACGCCATTCCATGGTGGGTGCGTGCGATCTGGTTGTTCTTCTGGGTGGGGACGATCGCCTACTTCATTGCGTATCTGATTCCGGCAGCCAAGCACTACTTCTGATCGCGTCGGCGAAACACCGCCACTACGTCCATCATGTCCCAAACGTCCACCGTCAGCCGCACGTGTGTCTATTGCGGGCTGCCGGTCCCACCTTTGCTTGCGCGAGGCCTCGACGCGAATGAGGCTGGTTATTGCTGCTATGGTTGTCGGTTTGCGCACGGCATCGCACAGGCGCGAACGCAGGATGAGGGCACGTCGTGGCTTCTCGTGCGTTTGGGGACGGCCATCTTCCTGTCGATGAATGTGATGATTTTCGGGCTGTTCTTGTACTCGGGGGACATGTTCGATCCATCGTCGACGGCTGAGGCGAACACGACGTCGGCAGGGTTTGCGGATTTGCTTCGATCGCTCTTTCGCTACGGGTCGATGCTGTTTGCCGCGCCGGTGCTGGCCATTCTGGGAACACCGATTGTCGAGAACGCCTTTCAGGAGTTGCGTGCGCGGCGTGTGACGGTCGATCTGCTCTTTGCGGCTGGTGTGATGGCGGCGTTTCTGTATTCGGTCATGTCGACAGTGTCCGAGCGTGGTGAGGTCTACTTCGATACGACGTGCATGATCCTCGTGCTTGTCACGCTCGGGCGATGGTTTGAAGCCGGCGGTAAGCTGCGGGCGACACAAGCGCTGGAGGCGTTGGGGCAGACGCTGCCGGACGAGGTGCGCAAGATCGTCGGTGACGACATGGTCGATGTGCCGACGTCCAGTTTGCAGGTCGGGGACGTGGTCGTCGTGGATGCGGGACAGCGCGTGCCGGCTGATGGGGAGATCGTGGTCGGGACTGCCCATTTTGATGAGCAACTCGTGACGGGAGAATCGGCGCCTGTCCATCGCGATGTCGGTGACGGTGTGTTCTGCGGCACGTTGGCGGTTGAAGGGCCGGTGCAGGTGCGGGTAAGCGCAGTGGGGGAGGGTGCGACGCTGGGGCGGTTGGCGCGACTGGTGCGCGAAGCGCGGCAGCACAAGGGGCGTTATGAGCGCCTGGCTGATCGACTGGCGAGCGTGTTTGTGCCCGTGGTGATGGTGTTGGCGGTGACGGCTGGGGTCGTAACGGGCGTGCGTCATGGGATTGAGGCAGGCATCATGACGTTGTTGGCCGTGACGTTGATTTCATGTCCGTGCGCGTTGGGACTTGCGACGCCGCTGGCCGTCTGGACCGCGATGGGCGTGGCTGCCCAGCGCGGCGTTTGGTTCCGCAACAGTGAAGCGCTCGAGAAGTTGGCCGACCTGCGGACGATCGTGTTCGACAAGACCGGTACGCTGACCGACGGGGCGGGACATGTGACCGGGTTTCTGCGTGTCGATCGCAACGGCATGGATGACGACGATGTGCTGTCGCTGGCTGCTGCGGTGGCGCGACAGTCGAACCATCACCTTTCACGGGCGATTGATCGACACACGCGGACGATGCGACCGGCTGACGTTCGCGACGTGATCAGTCTTGCCGGGCGGGGCATGTCGGCGAACCTTGTGACCTCGGGGGATCGCGTGTTCCTTGGCAATGAGCGGTTGATGTTGGAGAACGGTATAAGCGTTGGCGATGGGGCGGCTGATCGCGTGGCGGAGTTGACCGGACAAGGATCATCGGCGGTGATGTTGGCTGTTCGCGATTCGGTTCGCGCGGTGTTCGGTGTGTCAGAGTCACTACGCTCTGACGCAGCCGATACAATGTCGGCGCTGCGGGGGCAGGGCGTGACGGCGGTGGTGATGACCGGTGATCATCAGGCACGTGCGGATGCGATGGCCGAGAAACTGGGTGTCGACGCATCAGCCAACCTGTTGCCGGAGGATAAGCTTGAGCGAACGCGGTTGATCGTTGCGAATGGCAGGACGGCTGTTGTTGGCGACGGCGTCAACGATGCGCCGGCGCTGGCGGCTGCCGACGTCGGGATCGCGATGGGCTGCGGTGCGGACGTGACACGTGAGACGGCGGATGCGTGTCTGGTGGACAACAACCTGTCGCGGTTGCCGGAGTTGATTGACCTTTCGAAGCGGACCGTTGCGACGATCAAGCGAAACCTGTTCTGGGCGTGCATCTACAATGTCGTGGGGATCGGTTTCGCCATGACGGGGCGGTTGCATCCGATCGTGGCGTCGCTGGCGATGGTGGTGAGCAGCGCGATCGTGGTGGCCAACTCGCGGCGGTTGGCGTGGGGAGCGGAAGACGTGTCATGACGGCGGAACTGCTGGCATTCTTCGTGGGTGGATTCCTTGGCTCGACGCATTGCATTGGGATGTGCGGTGGGTTTGCTCTGGCCATCGGTGCCACGAAGACGTCGTTCTCACAGGCTGTGACAACGCAGTTGATCTACAGCCTGGGGCGGATATTCACGTACGCTTTTCTTGGTGCGGCGATCGCAGCCGTCGGGCAGCAGTTGTCGCGGTACACGAATTCCATGCAGCTGGTTTCGGAGGTGCTGTCGGTGGTGGCGGGGGTGACGATGCTGCTGGTCGGACTTGGCGTGTTGTTCGGGGTTGGGTTGGAGTTCTTCAACAAGCGACTATCGGGGTTGGCCGGTGTGATCACGCGGCTGCTGCGACCCTTTATGCAATGCTACACGCGTTGGCCTGGGCGTCGGGCGTTTCTTCTGGCAGGCGTGTTCACCGGATTCCTGCCGTGCGGGTTGCTTTATGCATTTCTTGCGATGGCGATGGCGAAGGCCGACATCGGTCGTGGCATGCTGGCGATGGTGGCTTTTGGATTGGGGACGGTGCCGGCCATGGTCGCATTCGGCTGCGGCGGTTCACTGGCGGGGACAGCTGCTCGCGCGAAGGTGCACAAGGTGGCTGCCTGCTTTGTGGCGCTGCTTGGTATCGCGACCATCGCGCGCGGACTGCCGTTCATCCCTTGTGACCTGCTCGTGGTCGGCGGTCACGCGGGTTCATCCTGCTGTCACTGATGACATCGAAATTCGTTGACGGCGTGCGATCAGCCGATCGCGCTCGCGCCGTGCGATGCAATGGCATGATCATCTTCGACGGTACTGCCGGAAACGCCGATCGCGCCGATGATGTCACCGTTGCCGTTCTTCAGCGGAACACCGCCGGGAAAGGTGATCAGCCCGCCGTTGGAGTATTCGATGTTGTAGAGTGCGCCGCCCGGTTGCGACAGTCTGCCGATGTCGCCGGTGTTCATGTTGAAATAGCGTGCGGTGCGGGCCTTCTTGATGGCGATGTCAATCGATCCAAGCCATGCGTCGTCCATACGCGCGAACGCCTTGAGATTCGCACCTACATCGACAACGGCGATATCCATCTTCACATTCATGGACCGCGATTTTTCCACTGCAGCCGCCACCGCTGCCTGTGCCTGTTCCAAAGTGATGTCCGCCATCGTGTCGCCTCCGCATTCGTTTTTCATTCGGGTTTGAGCAGCCGGGAAGGATAGAGGTGTTGGCCCATGGGTGTCAACGCGTGTTGGAAGCTGCAGCGACGTGATCGTTGTGGGCTGTTGGCTGTGGTTGGTTTCTCGTCAAAAAGAAACGCGGACCCGCCCGATGCATCGGACAGGTCCGCGTGAGGTTTCGCGTGAGACTTGGCTACAGAAGCAAGCCAGGGCCGTCGTCACCGAAGAAGTCGAACACTGCATCGTTGTCCCAGATCGCCTCGACAATGGCCGAGCGGAGGACGTCCACAACAAAGCCCTCGCCGAAGACGCGACCGATGTTGCAACCACCGAACTGGAAGACCATTCCCGTCAGGACCGACATTGTTGCCACTTTGAATGACTTACCGCGCATCGCACATTCCTCCTTCAAGATTGATTCAGATGCCGCTTTTGATGCGAGATTTTAAGGACCTGCGCGTTGTCGGCAACGAAATTTCGCCAAGAAAACGATTTTCGCGACCTCGCATGACTGTGGCTGCGCGAGGTCAATTGTTCTGCTGACGCGACTATTTCGACGAGGCAGCTTCACGGATCGCGCGAAAGGCGTCACGATGGGATCCCGATGGATCAGTCCGACTTGAATCTTAGCAAACGCACGCCGCGAGAAAACGCGGAAACCAGGCGCTCGGCAGGCGTTGCGTCGATGGCGCCCGATTGGTCGCTGATTCCCTTTGACGTGCACTGCGGACGGTGTGGGGAACGACTGAACGGCACGCAGGGTGAGGCATGCTGTGGCTGCGGATTGGAGATCGATTGGCCTCGATTATTGCCGCTGAGTTCATTGCAGTGTGGAAGCTGTGAATATGGGTTGCTTGGGATAAATGAGAAGCGATGCCCGGAGTGTGGTGAGGCATTCGAGTGGCCGGATGTGCTGGAGGCGGCGCGTTCGCGACAAAAATCGCTGTTTGAGTATCAATGGCGGGAACGACACGTGCGGTCGTTGGTGTGGACGTGGTATCTGGCGGCGTTCCGGCCATTCAGACTGTGGCGGGAGCATGACATCAACAGCCCGCCGCGGCTGATTCCGCTCATGGCGTTCGCGGCCATTCAGTGGGCGGTCTTTGCGTTTGGTTGGATGGGCGTGGGCACGCTCGCTGACTGGGGAATGAACTGGTTGGCTGAGCAACTGAATCGGACCGAGCGGTATACCTACCATTTTCACTTGATCGGTGATTTTCACGTCACGGTGATGCTGTCGCAGATTGGGACGTTCCTGGCGTTTCAGCTGCTTGTGGAGACAAAGCAAAGGATCAAGGTTCGCTGGCAGCAGATGTTTCGGGTTCTGGTGCATGCGACGGCGTTGGCGGCGTTTGCACCGGCGTTGGCGTGCGTGGTTGAAGTCTTCATCGATGCGGTTCCCCTTATTTTCCCCGATCGCCTGCCGATGACGCTCGAGCGTTATCATGCCGTGCGCGAAGCGGTGCTGCTGATTGGGCTGATGGCGTCCTGGTTTGGGTTGTGGATCGGTTTTCGGCGCTATCTGCGGATGCCGCGAGCATGGTTGGTGACGGCGTCGTGCATGCTCGTCGGATTTCTGGCGGCTCGGAGTTTTCTGATGATCATCGATCCGTTCGTGCGGCAACTGCTGTTTCGCGCAGTGTTCTAGTCGAGCGACTGCATGCGTGACCAGATGCTGCGGGCGACGTCCTGCGCCTCAATGCGCACGGCCGATTCGTCAACAGACGCGATCATGCGATCGCGCATGGCCCATTCGCCGCGGGCGATGACATGTCGCACATGCTGGGATGAGAATGCGAAGATGAATTGTGCGACAACGTTCTCGGCGTCGAGTGGAGTGGCAGGCAGAAAATCCGTGATGACGATGTCGGCAGCGTGATCTGGTTGCAATGATCCGAGCTGAACGCCCAACGCCTGCGATGCCCGTCGGGCCGACGCTACCAGCATCGAGACGATCTGAGCAGGCGATTGACCTGCGCTGCCGTCACGTGACTTGAGCCACGCGACGTGCGCTTCTGTGAACATGTCCGCACCGATGCCATCCGTGCCGAGCATGATTGGGCAGCTGATGTCGCCAATCCGCGTGTATCCAACGGCGTTGTTCATGTTGGATCGCGGGTTGTGGGCCAGTGCCGGTCGGGTCTGATTGAATTGAGCGATGGCATCGTCGGGCAGGTGCGTGCCGTGGGCGAAGACCGCGCGCGATGTGATCAGGTTGTGTTTGTTGAGGCGGTCAAGCAGGGAGTGGCCATAGCGTTCGCGGCATATTGCGTCGTCGACCGGGTCTTCGGCGACGTGAAGATGCACGCCGGTGTCGAACTTTTCGGCCTGATCGGCCATCGACGCGAGGGATGCATCATCGAGTGTGAAACAGGCATGACCACCGACGAGGCCGGCAAACTTGTGATCGCCGGACTTTGAGCATTTTTCAAGGAAACGTCTGTTCTCTGCGAGACCCGCTTCGCGGCCGGCGGTGCCATTGCGATCGGTGGTCTCGTAGCAGAGGACGGCACGCAGGCCGACCCTGTCGATACCGTTCTCAACACGGTCCAGTGATTCGCTGATGCAACTTGGCGACGCGTGATGGTCGATGAGCGTCGTGGTGCCGCAGCGTATGGCATGCACCGCGCCCACCAGGGCTGACATTTCGACGGCGTCTCCGTCGAGTGCGCGATCGAGTCGCCACCAGACGTACTTGAGCACGTCGTGGAAATTTGTGATCGACTCTCCTGGTGCGGGCATGCCCGATGCCAGGGCCGAGTAGAGGTGGGTGTGCCCGTTGACCAGACCGGGCAGGACCATGCAACCGCCGCAGTCGATTACTTCATCGGCGTCGTTGGCGTCGACGTTTCGACCGCGTTCTACGATCATGCCATGATCAATGCGCAACGATGTCAATTCGACGTTTGGCGGATCGAGGTCCACGAGCAAGGCGTTTGTCAGGACGATGCCCATCGCGTCTCCTTACGTTCTCGTATTGGCGTGATCCTGCGACGCAGACTGCTGAACAATGTCGTGGACATGCTTCAGATCGGGGGGGATCACAAATGGTTGGCCGACGGCGTCAATCGCGCCGCGGATGTCCTTTAGTCCATTGCCGGTGATCATGGCCACGACCGACGCATCGCGATCGACGACGCCGGACGCAACCGCCTCTGCCACGCCAGCGACCGCAGCAGCAGCTGCAGGTTCGGCAAACACACCGGTCAACTGGCCGGTTTCGCGAACGGCGCGTTTGATCTGCTCATCGCTGACGCGGACGTAGGCGCCATTGCTTCTCGTGACGGCGTTGACGGCTTTGCGCCAGTTGCGCGGAACGGGCACGTTGATGCTGTCGGCGTATGTATCCCCGTCTCCCGAGCGATCAAGTTGGCCGCTGTGCACCGCGTCGGCGATGGGTGCGACGTGCTCGGCTTGCACACCGAGCATGCTCGGCGTCCAATCGGTGATGCCGATGTCGTGCATCTCGACGAATCCTTTGTGTACGCCGGCAATCGAGCAGCCGTCTCCGACGCTGCACGCGACCCAGTCCGGTGGATCGTCACGCAACTGCTCCGCCAGCTCCATTCCGCCGGTCTTCTTGCCCTCGACGAGGTAGGGATTGATTGCGCAGTTGCGGTTGTACCAGCCAAGCTCGCGGCAGGCGCGGGTGCAGAGGTCGTAGGCGTCGGCGTACGTGCCTTCAATCTTGAAGACGCGTGCCCCGTAGGCGAGCAATTGGGCGAGCTTGCCGTCCGGGATGATCCGGGACACGAAGATGTTGGCCTGCAGACCCGCCGCGGCTGCACAGTGGGCGAGGCTGCTGGCGGCGTTGCCCGTGGAGGCGCAGGCGATGGTTGAGAAGCCAAGCTGCATGGCATGGGCGACGCCGACAGAGCTGGCGCGATCCTTGAAGGATCCCGACGCATTGCGACCGTCATCCTTGAGCCACAAGCGTCGCACGCCGAGGGCTTGGGCGAGTCGCGGTGATTCAATGAGCGGTGTCCACCCGATGTGACCGTCTTGCGGACAGTGACTCGCGTCGAGTGGCAGCAATTCGCGGTATCGCCAGTGGGAAAGCGTGCGGCTGCGAAGGGTGTCGAGCGTCAGGGTCGATCGGGCCCGGTTCAGGTCGAAACGGATTTCGAGAATGCCCTCGTCCGGCCCGCACGTTGGGCAGGTCATGGCTGTACCCGGCGCGTGGCCCGATCCGCATTGAACGCATACCATCTCTGAAATCAGCGACATGCTGCACTCCTGTCGAATCAAGCATACTCAACGCGTTCGCGCATGCAATGCCAACCGGTTGACACGCGCGACGGCAGCCAGCATGCTTGATCGTTCGCTTGATGGAGACAAAACCCTATGAAACTCGACCAGATTAACGAGGAAGTGCTGGCCAAGACGGTTGCGCTTTGCCGGGAACGCGGCATCACGGTGCCGACGTTTGCACAAATGAAGGATCCGGACCGCGTGCCGCAATCGGTCAAGGATCGACTCAGGGACGTGGGACTCTGGGATGTCGATCCGGCGAATCTCTTCCGTATTTCCTGGAAGAATGAACCGGTTGAGAAGGGCGGTTTATATGGCGAGGGCAATTGGATCGAGTTTCCAAGCGAACTGACGGGTGTGCCGGCGCGGATCATCGGCATCGTTGGAAATTACTTCCCGACCGGGGCACACAAAGTCGGCGCGGCGTTCGGATGCCTGGTGCCAAGACTTGTCACCGGTCAGTTCGACCCGACCTCGCAAAAGGCGGTTTGGCCGAGCACGGGCAACTACTGTCGCGGAGGGGCGTTTGACTGTGCACTGCTCGCCTGCACGGCGGTGGCCATTTTGCCGGAGGAGATGTCGCGGGAGCGGTTTGAGTGGCTTGAGTCGATCAACGCGGAGATCATCGCAACGCCCGGCTGCGAATCCAACGTCAAGGAAATCTACGACAAGTGCTGGGAGATTCGTCGCACGCGACCCGACTGCGTCATCTTCAATCAGTTCGAGGAATTCGGAAACGCCATCTGGCACTACCACGTGACCGGCTCGTTTATCGAAGAGGTCTTCCATCGCGTGGCTGGTCCGAAGGATCGCCTGGCGGGCTATGCGTCGGCCACCGGCAGTGCGGGAACGCTCGCGGCCGGTGATTATTTGCGGACAATCGCGCCGGGCATCCGCATCACGGCCAACGAGGCGCTGCAGTGTCCGACACTGCTGATGTGCGGATTCGGCGGACACCGCATCGAGGGCATCGGCGACAAGCACATCCCGTGGATTCACAACGTTCGCAACACGGATGTCGTGTGTGCGATTGATGACGAACAGGTGGTTGCGCTTGCACGGTTGTTCAATGAACCTGCAGGCCACGACTATCTGAGCGGTCAGGGGATCGACAGTGCGTTGATCGATCAACTGCCGTTGCTCGGGTTGAGCGCGATATGCAACATGCTGTCAGCCATCAAGACAGCGCAGTACTACGAGATGGACGAACGCGATGTTGTGTTCATCCCGCTGACCGACGCGATGTCGCTGTACAACAGTCGGCTCGAGGAACAGCGCGAGACGCACGGTCCATACACGAACGTTCTGGCAGCCAGCCATTTTGCCCGCTACCTGCAGGCCACCACAACGGACCACATGCGGGAGTTGAACTACGTCGATCGCAAGGTGCTGCACAACTTCAAGTATTTCACGTGGGTCGAACAGCAGCAGCGCTCTGTTGAGGATCTTCGCCGCTTGTGGGATCCCGATTTCTGGAGCGAGACGTTCTCCGTCGTTGACGCGTGGGACAAGCAAATCGAGGCGTTCAACAACGAGGTTGGCCTCGGCTGATGCGAGCCGACTACCGCACGTTGGTGGTCACATCGAAGTCGGTCAGGTTCGCACTGTGGCGAAACGTGAACGTAATGGTGTCGCCGCAGCCGAAATCGTCCCCGTCGCGCAGGATTTCCGATTCCGTGTCCACCCCGATGCTGCCGATGACGCGCAGGTCGGCGTCGTCGACGATGACGGCTTGCAGGTCATCGCAGTCCCGCGAGAACCGCTCAGTCGTGCCCGCAGCCAGCGAGAAGTTCTGCTCTTCGCCGAGTGCCTGAATCAGGGCTTCGGGGATCTCCTGCGTATCGGAGTAGAAGAGGTCGACATCGACCTGAAACGCTCCGAGATTGACCAGTTCAATGGTGGTCGTCGATGGGCGTACCAACAGGATTCCGTCGCAACCGCTGCCTGCCGCAACGGCGATCATCCCGCCAATCGCCACGATTCCAAAGTTCTTCGCTCGTTCCATCTCCGCGCCTCCGTTCGAGTCCCTTCGAATTACACTTCGCCCTTGTCACGTCGGGCAGTCACGCTACGCTAACCGATTCGCCATACTCCGCGCGGCGAAGTCGGAGTCCGTCCCTCCAGTATAGGAGATCCCAGGTGTCCTGCGACCAAGCCCGCCAGCTTATACACAAGCTTCAATCCCTCAATCCTACCCTGCACAACTCCGACTTTCTGCTGACATGGGATCAGACCGACGAAAACCTGCGGGCCGTGCTGCTCGTGGCGGAGATTCTCGAGAACCTGTACGCCGCCAACGTCTCGACACGCGTGTTCGACGCCGGGTTGGCCGTCTCCAATTTCCGGGATCAGTCGACGCGAACGCGGTTCTCCTATGCCAAGGCGGCCAACCTGCTGGGGCTGACAGCGTGCGACCTCGACGAATCCAAGTCGCAGATCGCCCACGGCGAAACGGTTCGCGAGACGGCCAACATGATCGCGTTCACAGCCGAGACGATCGGCATCCGTGATGACATATTCCTGGGGTATGGGCATGCCTACATGAAGGAAGTGGCTGCCGCCGTTGACGAAGGCTTCCGCGAGAATGTGCTCGGACAGCGACCAGCCGTCATCAATCTGCAGTGCGACCTTGACCACCCGACGCAGTCGATGTCGGATCTGCTGCATCTGCAGAGTGAGTTCGGTTCGCTCGAGAACCTGCGCGGTAAGAAGATTGCGATGACGTGGGCCTACTCGCCGTCGTATGGCAAACCGCTATCGGTTCCGCAAGCCATCATCTGTCTGATGACGCGTGTCGGCATGAACGTGACGCTCGCGCATCCTGAGGGGTATGATCTTGTCCCCGAAACGATCGAGCATGCTGGCCGATTCGCGGAAGAAAACGGTGGTTCGTTCACGCGGGCGAACTCGATGGCTGACGCCTTTGCCGATGCGGACATCGTGTATCCCAAGAGTTGGGCACCCGTCAATGTGATGCAGGAGCGGACCGAATTGCTCAAGTCAGGTCAATCGGACGGGCTTGCTGATCTCGAGAAGCGCTGCCTCGAGCAGAACCGTTCGTTCATGGACTGGCAATGCACCGAAAATCTGATGAAACAAACGCGTGATGGCAAGGCGCTCTACATGCATTGCTTGCCGGCGGACATCACGGGTGTCAGTTGCGACACGGGTGAGGTCGACGCGTCCGTGTTCGAACGCTATCGACTCGCCACCTATCGCGAAGCCGGCCACAAACCGTTCGTCATCGCGGCCATGATGATGCTGACCCGTACCCGCAACACAGCAGATACGTTGCAGCAACTGATCGACAAGGGCACGCCCAGACGGCCGTCCTGATCGCTTATCGGGCGTGCACACGCGTCCAAGACCAGGAGCAGCGACGAATTCGGCCTCTTTCACGTCCGATACCGCCAATTCCCGCATCGGCCCTCAACAATGATGGACGATATAAGGGCATTCCGCGGTCCGCGTTCAGACAGACAACGTGTGAAGACAGAAAAGAGGAAGGACAGCCCCATGACGGCAACCATGACCCCTCCCACCAACGGCAAGCACCGCGCCAGCGGCATGTCCTTTCTCAATAGCGTCTACGCCATGTACGACCGGGCGGTTGCCACGCTCGACCTGCCGCCGGGTTTTGCTGAGAAAATGAAGCACTGCCATTCGGTGTTGCAGGTTCGCTTTCCAGTGAAAATCAAGGGTCGTTATCAGGTGTTCTCGGGTTGGCGCGCGGTGCACAGTGAACACCGACTGCCCGTCAAGGGAGGCATCCGCTACGCACCGGAAGTGGTGCAGGACGAGGTCGAGGCGTTGGCCGCTCTGATGTCGTACAAGTGCGCCATCGTCGATGTCCCGTTTGGTGGCTCAAAGGGCGGTTTGAAGATCGACCCGCGACAGTACGACGAGGAAGAGCTTGAGCGCATCACCCGACGATTCACCCGAGAGCTGGCTGCTTCGGGTTTCATCAGCCCGAGCAAGAACGTGCCCGCCCCGGACATGGGCACCAGTTCGCGTGAGATGGCCTGGATCGCCGACACCTACCGAATGCTCTATCCCGACGATATCAACGCCATCGCCTGCGTTACCGGCAAGCCCGCCACCCAGAGCGGCATCGTCGGTCGACGAGAGGCCACCGGTCGTGGCGTTCAATATGGTCTGCAGGAGTTCTTCAACCACCAGAAAGACGTCGAGAAATCCGGTCTGACACCGGGGCTTGGCGGGAAGCGCGTGGTGGTGCAGGGTCTTGGAAACGTCGGCTACCACGCTGCCAAATTCCTCCAGGAAGAAGATGACGCCGTCATCGTGGGGATCATCGAACGCGATGGCGCACTGATCAAGGAGGAGGGCATTGACGTCGAATCGGTCCACCAGTGGATCGGCGAGCATCAAGGCTTGAAGGGATACCCCGATGCGATCTACGAGCCCGACGGCAAACTCGTGCTTGAGCAGGATTGCGACATCCTGATCCCTGCCGCGCTGGAAGGGCAGATCACGGTCGACAACGCGGCAGACATCAAAGCTCGCGTGATCGCTGAGGCTGCCAACGGACCTGTGACGTATGAAGCCGACGAAATTCTGCGATCCCAGGGGATCGTCATCCTCCCAGACGCCTACCTCAACGCAGGCGGCGTGACGGTCTCATACTTCGAGTGGATCAAGAATATCTCGCACATCCGGTTCGGACGCATTGATAATCGTCTGGACAGTGTCCGCGGCGCGGCGATTGTCGAAGCCATTGAGAGCATGCTTGGGTCGAAGGTGCCGGCGCACCTGGTCGAGCGCATCTGTTCGTCCGGCGACGAACTCAGCCTCGTCCGCTCGGGTCTGCAGGACACGATGTGTCGTGCCTACCACGAGATTCGCGAAGTCTTCTGGACGCGGCGGAATGTACCCGATCTGCGGACGGCTTCGTTCGTGGTGGCGTTGGAAAAAATCGCCCGGGCGTTTCAGGAAATGGGCATCTGATCGCGTCTGGAGCGCACTACCCGGTAAGCACGATCTTGCGACCCGTCAATCGGCTTGCTAGCGAGGAGGCCCGATCCGCCCCCATCATCCTCACCATTGAGCGCGCGACCATGCCCTTCCATCCGGTACGCGCCCGGCCTGCGAACGATGGCGTCAGCACAGGCGGACGGCAGCCCGGTTTGGTCAATGCGACGATGGCGGTGCGACCTTCCACGACGCGGTAGGCCATGTTTTCGTAACCCGTGAAGTCGCCCCGCGACCACGCGCTTCGATGTGATTCGTATGGATTGCCAAGCACATCGTCGTTGGGTTCGCAATTCGGCGGAAACATGAGCAGCACACATTGATTGGCATGTTGAAAGAGTTGGCGAATGAGCCGGCGTCCTTCGTCCTTTTCAAAGTGCTCAAGCACATCGCCCATCATGATCACGTCATACTGACCAAGGCGATCGATCACGTGTTGCGCTTCGCCGCGGTGGATGTGGTCGTAAATGTACTCCTGCAGGGGCGTGATGTATTCCGGCGTCGCTTCGATGCCCTCAAGACGCGTCTGCCAGCGTGACTTACCGTAGTCGCGGTAGTCAGCCAAGTCCCAAACATCGAGGTACTCCCGCACGACGAATCCGTACTTGCCGAATCCAATGCCCACATCGAGAACCGACGTCGGTTTCAATTGCCGCAGGCAACTTGCCACGATCGGCACCGCGTATGGCGTACTCGTCGGCATTGGTGTACTCCTCCGATTCAGACGACCCTGCAAGATGGTCGGGACGGACCACTCCTCTTTATCGGACACTTGCCCAGTTGGCTGAAACGGACTTCGTCGCACTGGATGGACACCAGGTTCCCTCAAGAGGGCGCGGATTTTCCGACGATTCTCGATGCGGAAGGGACTCCATAGGCCATACCGCATGAATGATCTGATCCGGACACCGCGAGCGACCGTGACACCGCGCATTCTCTTCTGGGCGCTGCTCGCGCTGGATGCCGTCGTGTCCATCTGGTGTGCCCATCAGTCACCAATCGCCGGCTGGGACGAAACCGTCTATCGCACGAATGCGTTGTTCCTTGCCGGCCATACGGACCTCGCTTATCAGCACCACCGCCCACCGATGTTCCCATTGCTGCAGGTCTTGTTCGGGTGCAGCCCGCGTTGGGTCGTCGCCTTGGCCCACATCACTTGTGTGGGGATGGCGTTTCTGATCGTGCGAAGGGTGGCGACAGACTGGTGGGCGTTGCTCGCAGCCGTGATGGTATTCCTCTGCTCAGACCTGCGTTTGTACAACCTTTTCATGCTCACGGAAGTGCTGTCTGCTGCGTTGCTTCTCGTGTTGCTCTGGGGCGTGCTTGCGGAAAAGCCGCGATGGGCGGGCGTGTGTGCGGCCGCCCTGGTTCTGACCCATTGGCAGATGATCGTTGTGACGCCCGCCGTTGTGACGATGATGCTCCTGACGCCGCTCCGAACGATGCTTAGGCCGTTTCTGGCGGGTATCTTCATGGCACTTGTGCCGTTCTGTCTTGTTTCACAGTGGTTGTACGGCCATCCGATTTATCCGTTCCTTGCCAATCTCTTGCTCAACCTGGCTGGTCACACGACAGCCGATGGCAGCATGACGCCCAATGACTGGCTCTATTACTTGCGTCATCTACCGCTTGTCCACTGGGTGTTGTTCATCGCGATCGTTGTGAGCGGATTGACGGCCATGAAGCTGTATCAACGGGACGCACGCGGCGCCTGCGCTGTAAAGCTTGTCGGATGTGCCATCGTCATCGCGCTGGTCGTGCCGATGCATCTCGCGCTGACCAAAGACGTCAGACTCATCGTCCCGGTCGTCCCCATGGCGCTCACTGTGTTCGTCGTTTGGCTCGCCTGCGATGAATGGCACCGCAAAGTCGTGTCGAGTGCAGCCGCGATCATCCTCGTGTGTTTCACCCTTCTGAATGTGCAGCGGGCGAATCTGATCTGGACTGTCGAAGACTTGAAAGCCAATCCCACGAACGTATTCGCGGAACTGCCGTTGCCAAGCGGGGGCGACGTGTCGACCGAAACGGTCTTCACCGACTTGAACGACCTTGCCGCCACCGCCCACTACGCTCGGTACGCCATTCCAGTGCTGTCAGCAGACGCACGCCATCATCGACTGTACGACAGAAAAGCTGTGTACCGCAGGGGCATTCCAAACGGCGCGATCTACGTGACGTGGAATCCTGACACATCCGATGTCATTGCAGAGACGCGGACACCGAGGGGAAAGAGGATCTACCTTGTTCGTTGGCGACAAGAGAAGACAGTGGCCGACTATTCGACGAGCCAGCCGTCACCGTCGATGTAACCCAGCTGACGGAGAAGTTCGCCGCCGATCTTCTGCACTTCAACGCGGTCGGTCGGAGAGAGCGCGCTTTGCCAGCGGCCAATGGCAGTGGTGTACGGTGATGATTGGGTTCCAGCCACGTGCGCGCAGGATAACTCAGGTCGGTTCGCCTGGTCGGTAGAATCGTAACGCATGACACTGTCGTGCCATTCCACATCAAGCCATTCAAGCAGCATGCGCAGCGTGGATTCCGGTTGCCGTACCAGCGTTTCGTACCGCAGTTCGAGATAGCGCGGATGACCTCGCCATTGAAGTCCCTGTCGCACCCATCGATCCCACAACTCGATGCACTCACCAATACCAGATGCCTCATGCCGACTGATTTGCACGGACCAGCGGCTTAGCGAGCAGGCAACGTCCCGACCATCGCGAATGAGATGGACGAACTTCGCATTGGGAAAACGCTCGAACAGGAAAGGCAACTGCGTTACGTTCGCCGGGCTCTTCTCCACCCATCGGGTGGCGTCATGCTTCCTCGCGTACTCGGCGAAAAACCGGTCGATGAACTCCGCTCCGTCGTGACTGGCCAGGTGCAGCTCGCGGATCGTCGACAGCGTCATCCCGAATGGCGTGGTAAGATGCTCGTACGGACCGGTCCACCCACGGGCACGATGCCACAGCCAGCGTAGCGGATCGCGCGGCATCTGCTGCACATCACGCCATCGGCGGAGTAGGTCAGACTCAGGCCCGCACACGAGTGACGGATGGGCATTGAGCATGACACTCAGCAGGGTCGTGCCGCTTCTCGGCGCACCGCCAATGAAGATCGGACTGCTCGCCGAGACGTAATGGCGCACGTCGCGGTCTTTGGCGATCGAATCTGTATGCAATTCGGTGTTCGTGGTCCCCATCACCCCACAATATCGGGCATTGCCGGTTACGGGTGCAGCCGGACCGCAGTAGGGCGAACGACGCGGTGAATTTCCATCCATTGCCCGCGCAAATCCGCCGATAAACCACGCAATGACCAGGCTGAATGATGCGATCAGTTATTATCAGACGTTGCACCCCCGTCCGGCATCCGGTCCGTCGGACTGTGTGCGTACGCTCGTGGTGTCCTGGCATTGGTCACCGACCGCGCGCGCGTCGGCCAACGTGCTGGGAGCGCTGTTTCAGGCGGCGCCGACCGGTGCGTTCAAGGTCGTCACACGGGCGTTTCCGCACAACGCTGATGTTGATCAGCAACCGACCTCGCCGCACCTGATCTCACGCGTCCCGCGAATCGACGTTCCCTGGCCCATGCCCGAGAGCATTCAGCCGGAGGTCCGCCACTGCCCGATGTTGCTGCGAACGTTCAAAGCGATGGTCGATCGGGGTGTGAAAGCGGCCAAGGCATGGAATGCTGAACGCATCCTCGCCGTTTATCCGCACCGCCTCAGTCTGTTGGCGGGATGGCGGATCGCACGTCGTCTCGACCTGCCGTTGGTGCTGTACATGCACGACTTGTTCGCCGAAGCGGTCAACTTCCGCAATCCGGTCAAGCGCCGATTCTGGCGGTCGGTGGATCAGCGTGCCCTCCGAGATGCATGGATGGTGATCGTCCCGACGGAGGAATTTGCCCAACACTATCGTGGTCGCGGCATCTCACGCACCTGGGTGCTGCCACATTGCATTCCGTCTGAAGCCTTGCCGTCGATCCCACAGGTGAATCACTCATGGTCGAACGACGCGACAGAAGACCTTCGCCTGCTGTACAGTGGTGCCATCTACGAGCCACACGACGATGCGGCCCGCGCGTTCGTCAACGCGACTCGGGACATGCCCGGTGTCAACATCACCTACCACACGAATCCCAACGCCTGTGATGGCATGCTTGAGACGGTGGGGGCGCAGTGGGTCAGCAATAGCGAGACCCGCGACGCCATGAACGATACGGACGTCGCCGTGGTCTTCCTCGGAAAGAACACGCCATGTCCAGACGAAGTTCAGGGTTGCTTCCCATCCAAGATCATCGATGCGCTGAGGGCGGCCAAGCCGGTTCTGGCGATTGTGCCCCGAGCCAGCTTCGTGCACCGGTTCATCAATGCGACCGGATGCGGACTCGCAGTCACCGAGTTCGACGCCGCCTCCATCCGCAATGCGATCCACAAACTCGACAACCCACACATGCGTCGGCAGATGAGCATTCGCGCTCGCGACGTCGCGCTGCAGCTTGAAAGCGAACGGTGGATGCAGCGACTGACCGAACGGCTTGCCACAGGGCCTGCCGAAGTCAGCTCTCATCCGCCATTTCCGTCGTACCGGCAGGGTGTGGCGATTCCGCCTTCGCGTCTTCGGGAACCGGTTGTCAGCGAACCGTTGGAAACCATCGAAACATAGGACACCGTCATGCTCCCGCTTAAAAGCATCGGTTTCCTGATGATGTTCTTCGGGCTTTGCTCGACGTCGTTGTTCATTCCGATCCTCGGCGTTGCGAACTACATGATGGTTTACCAGATCGCGCCCGAGCATACGTGGTGGTACAAGCCGATCGCCCACCTCGGCATTCGCTACTCGATGACCTCGGCTGTCTGCATGATGTTCGGAATGGTGTTGTGCCTTCCGCGACTGCCGCGCTGCAAGCCGATGATCAACGTCTGGGACATCGCAGCCGTGTTCCTGCTTTCCGTGGTCGTCCTTGGCGACATCACCGGATTGCCGCCATCGCCGATCTCGTCGCAGCTGACAGAAAAGTACGTCAAGATGATGGTCTTCGTCTTCTGCATGACGCGGCTTGCTGTGACCAAGCGCAATCTCACGATCGTCATCTGGACCCTGGTCCTGGGAAGCCTCTACATCGGTTACGACGCTTGGACCGCGCCGCGTGGTGCGTTCGCGCACGGTCGACTTGAATTCATCGGTGGTCCGGATTTTCGACACTCGTCCGGTCTGGCGGCGCACATGGCAGCGATGCTGCCGATCATCGGCGCCTGTTTCATGACCACGAAACCATGGAAGTTTCGCGCGGTCGCAGCCGCTGCCGGCGCACTCACCGTCAACACGGTTATTCTCTGCCGCACACGATCAGCCTTCATCGGTCTGGGCGTCGGTGCGGTGGTCGCATTGCTGCTCGCCCCCAAACGTATGCGGATGAAAACCTACGGTGCGATCATCGTCGCCGGCATCTGCGCCTACGCCCTGACGGACGCGGCATTCTGGGAACGAATGGCCACGCTCAGCGATCGCGATGCCCTCAATGCCGACAAGTCCGCCATGGGACGACTCGACATCTGGAAAGCCGCCGGCGAGATCATGACCGAATATCCGATGGGCGTCGGCATCGGCAACTTCGCCTACACCATGCAAAAGACGCATCCGCACATCGGACGTCGCGCGGCCCACAACACGTTCGTACTCTGCTTCACAGAACTCGGACTGCAGGGGCTGGTCTTCCTGCTGGTCATCGTCACCTCGTCGTTCTACTGTGCGTGGAAGAGTATTCAGATCGCCGACCGCACGCACGACCCAACGTGGACGCGCTTCATGGGCTATGGGTTCATCCTCTCCATGGTGATTGGCCTGAGCGCCCAGATGTTCACGGAACGACTCTACACGGAAGCATTCTGGTGGATTCTCGCGCTGCCGACCTGTCTGCATCGCGTCGCCATTCGCGAAACCGAAGAGAAACGATTCGCTTTGATTCATGGACGATTTGCAAACATCCAGTCATGGCAAGCCGCCGCGCCGTCGATCGCCCCGTATCCTGCACGTGGTGCATTCGCTTAGCTGCGGCGGGATGGAAAAGGGGCTTGTCAGCCTGCTGCATGCCGACAGCATCGATCCGTCTCGACACGTGGTCTGCACCATGCGCGGCCCAGGTTTGCTCGCCGACGCATTGCCTGAAGCGACGCCGTGTGTCCCGCTGCATGCAGAATCCAAGGATCGATTCGCCGCATTGCGATTGGCCCGTCTGATTCGCGCGGTACGTCCAGACATCATCCACGCCCGTAACTTCAACACATGGGCCGATACGCGGATCGCCGCCAAGCTTGCCCGCTTCGCCACCCGCAATGTTGCATTCGGTTTTCATGGGCTAGAAAGCGACCGAGGTTTTCTCGGCACGCAACGCATCCGCGCCCGCAGACTTCGTTTTCACCGCATACGGTTTACATCCGTCTCATACGCGGGCCGTGCGCAGCTGATGGAGCAGTTGTCAGTGCCGTACGACAACATCACCGTCCTCCGCAACGGAATCGATACCGGGGCGTTCTCACCAACGACGCAACGAATGTCGGTGGATGCTCGCCAACGCGTGGGCATCGATCCGCGTGCATTCGTCGTCGTGACCGTCGCGTCCCTTGTGCCCGTCAAGGAACACGTCGCCATGCTTCGCGCCATCGCCGCAGCGCAGCCAAAGCCCGAACGCTGGACGTGGCTTGTGGTCGGTGAGGGTCCCATGAGTGATAAAGTCAAAGACGTTCTGAGGAACATCGAGAATCCGCCGCAAGTGATCTTCGCCGGGCGACAGGCGGATGTGCGACCCCACCTCCACGCTGCCGATGCCTTCCTGCTCGCCAGCCAGTATGAGCAGTTGAGCATTGCACTGCTTGAAGCGATGGCCGCCGGGTTGCCCGCCATCGTCACCGACGTCGGCGATCATGCCGACATCGTGCGTCATGGCGTCGATGGGTTTGTGGTTCGACCAGGTGACGGGCCATCGCTGTCGGCGTCATTGCAACGGATCGCGGCGGACAAGGATTGCCGCAAGAACATGGGGATCGCCGCACGACAACACATTCTCGATGCCCACAGCCTCGAAACAACTTCTCGACAGTACGTGCGTTACTATCAGTCGTTCACACAGTCATCCGCGGAGCAGGATCAACCATGTGCGGCATCGCCGGCATCATCGCAGATCACGGTCTGACGCCGCACGAGCCGGCGGTGATGGACCGCATGCTCACGCGACTTGCCCACCGCGGTCCCGACGGACGCGCTGTGACGCGCACGGACCACGCGATCCTCGGTCACACGCGCCTGGCCATCATCGATCCGCAGACCGGCCGGCAACCCATCGCCAACGAGCGCGGCACCACATTTCTGGTCGCCAACGGCGAGATCTACAACCACCGCGAGCTTCGTCGGCAACTGGAATCGCGTGGACACACGTTCCGCACCCGTTCCGACTGCGAGACGATTCTGCATCTCTACGAAGATCATGGACCAGATTGCGTCAACCACCTGCGCGGCATGTTCGCATTCGCCATTCTCGACACCGAGCGGCGTCGCCTCCTGCTCGCCCGCGACCCGTTGGGCATCAAGCCTCTCTATTATGCACGCACGCGCGAACATTGGTTGTTCGCGTCCCAACTCGATGCCCTGATGGCGCACCCGTCGATCCAGCGCGAAGTTGACTTGGAAGCGCTGCACGAATACCTCACGTTTCACTACGTACCCTCGCCCCGCACCATTCTCAAAGATGTCCACAAACTGCCGCCCGCCACGATCGCCGACATCACTGACGACCGAATCCGACTCACCCGCTACTGGAATGTCGACTTCACGCCGGACGATGCACGCGCCGACCATGAATGGACGAGCGAAGCGCGCGAACGCCTCACCGACGCCGTCCGCTCCCATCTCGATTCCGACGTGCCCGTCGGCGCATTTCTCAGTGGTGGCTTAGATTCCAGCTCCGTCGTACACACGATGGCTGGCTTGCAGCATGAACCGCTCCTCACGCACACGGTAGGATTCCACCACAGCAGGTTCGATGAGCGCGACGACGCACATCGATTGGCAGCCCAACTCGGCGCTGACCATCTCGACCAGATCGTGACCCCCGATCCGCACGACATGACCAGCTTGGTCGCCCGCGCATTCGATGAACCTTTTGCCGACCCCAGCGCCATCCCGACCTTCTACGCCAGTCGGCTCGCGCGCAAACGTGTCAAAACGCTGCTTTCCGGCGACGGCGGAGACGAAACCCTCGCCGGTTACACACGCTACGTCCAGATGCATCGCCAAGCCAGCATCCGTCGACACATCGCACACCCGCCGCTTAACCGTTTCCTCCGCGCTGGCTTTCGATCCATTCCGCGTCGAATGCGCGCCCTCTCCGACAATCTCACCGCCGACACCGACCGCGCGCATTATCTTAACGTGGCCTGGTACCACCCATACGACACCCTGCGACTGCTCAACGACGACACCGCCACATCGATCGTCGATCACGATCCGTTCGATGTCATCCGCAACGCCCTCGTCGACACCACAACGGCCGATCCGGTTAGTCGCTGTCAACATGCGGACATACGCACTTGGCTCGCCGACGGCGTCCTCTGCAAAGTCGACCGCGCCGCGATGTCCAACAGCCTCGAGGTCCGCGTCCCGCTTCTGGATACCGAGTGGGTCGCATTCGCCGCTCGCCTGCCCAACCGACTCAAGATCACCGGCAATCGCGGCAAACACCTGCTGCGCACCATGATGCGATCCGCCCTGGGTGATGCGGTCACCGACCGACGCAAGAAGGGATTCGAAGTCCCACTCCACGACTGGTTCCGCGGTCCGCTCAACGACCTGACCAGCGACTTGCTGCTGCGGCCTGACGCACGAATCCACACATGGTTGGAGCGGTGTGAAGTTCAAGCACTCTACGAGAATCACAAACGCCGCCGATCCAACAACGGCCCGCGACTCTGGTCACTGCTCATGCTGGAATTGTGGGCCCAACAACATCTCCAGCCGCCAACGACGAGCGTGGATACACACGAGATGATGACCACGCCATGAACATCGCGTCACTCAGCCTTTGCTACCCGTCACCGACAACGCCCAACGCAGGCGTCTTCGTCGAAAGGCGACTCGCCGCCCTCGCAGACGTCGCCAGCGTGTACGTCTTCAATCCCGTTCCCGCACCCGTCTGGTCGCGCCGGTCACGGACGACCACAAGCGACGGTCCGCCAAGCGTCACACACGTCCCCATGCCCTACATCCCGGGCTTGTCTCTACCGGTCAATCCCCAACTCTACGCCCACGCCGTCATGCGCGTGATCCGCGAAGCACATAACCCCAACCGCTTCGACCTCATCGATGCCCATTTCAGCTTCCCAGACGCCGTCGCCGCGGCCACGATCGCTCGAACCCTCAACATCCCCTACACCGTCACCCTCCGCGGCCTGCTCGCCAAGTACACACGCAGCCTGCTCACGCGTCGCAGCGTCCTCAACGCGCTCCACAACGCCGCCGCCATCATCACCGTATCCGACGACCTCAGGACGCAAGCCATTCGCCTCGGCATTCCCGAGGAACGCATGACGGTCGTCCCCAATGGCATTGACACGTCCGTCTTCCACCCGAGTGACCGCAGCTCTGCCCGAAGCGAATTCGGGCGCCACGCTGACGATGTCATTTTGTTGACCGTCGGTCATCTCTGCCCCCGCAAGGGCGTGCATCGCGTGCTCGAAATCCTCCCTGACCTGATCACGCGGCACCCGCGACTGCAATACGTCGTCGTCGGTGACGATGCGGCCGAGCCCGCCTTCCGAAGACAGCTCCAGCAGCGCGTCGCCGACAGCGGACTCCAATCGCGCGTCACCTTCACAGGCCATCTACCACCCGTTGACATCGCCCGCTGGATGAGCGCAGCCGACCTATTCGTCCTGCCCACCATCAACGAAGGATGGTGCAACGTTCTCCATGAAGCTGTCGCCTGCCGAATCCCGGTCGTCACCACCGACGTCGGGGGAAACCGCGAAATCGTCGGAACCGACCAGGGCACCATCATCCCGCCAGACGATCCGTCCGCCCTCGCCGCTGCCATCACCAAGCAGCTCGCCAGACCTGCACAAACCCCGATTTCAGCACTGGCATCCCGTTCCTGGGCAAACGTCGCATCCGAAGTTCTCGCTGTTTTCGACACTGTCCGCGCCCGACAACCGCTTCCAACTGCCCTTCACTCAACAGCCCACTGACCCGATATCCACGTATGGACACTTCCATCGCCACAACGATGCGTCCCGAAGTCTGGAAGGACCTGGACACCGACCGATACGAACGCCTCGGCACCGGCTCCTGGGACGCGTGGGGTCCCGAACTCGGCCCCCTTGAAGACGCCATCGAAGACTGGAAGCAGCAGCTCGCCGGCATCGACAAACCGTGGCTGTGCTGGTGCGTCAGCGATCGCTTCTGCCGAATCCAGCAGCGCATCGTGGCTGAGTTCGGTTGGACGCCGGTTGTCAGCGGCGATCCCCGTGCGGAATCGCCGACGGTCCTCCCCGGCTCCGTCCCGCTCGATGTCAACCGCCTGCTCAAACTTCCAACCATCTGGCACGTTTTCGTGCCCGAATTCACCTACGCCATCGCTCCACGACTCGCGTTCTGGCACGCCGACCTGCTCGTCAGCCGCCGCCACATGGAATACCTCGTTCGCATCATCGACAACCTCAAGGAAGGCGAGTCCGCCGCATGCCGGCATCGCGGATGGTGGCTCAACACCACCCAGGCATGCCCCGCGCTCGTCGCCGCCACCACACGCGAAGCCAGCCGCGATCAGTGGCGATGCGGGTGCAGTTGGTGGCGGTGGTTCTCAAAGCACCCCAATTTCCGAGACGACTACGCATGCAACGAACATACATGGGACACAGGCCGCGGCATCTGGTACTGGGCCAGGAACCATGATGGCCCCGTCAAACGCATCGTTCCCGATGAAACCGGACATTGCCGCATGCCGTGGCAAAAGTGGAAAGGCCGCATGAGCAAAGCCGAGTCGATGATCGCCGACAACGATGTTGATGCGGTCGTCCGCAAATTGGGCATCGAGGATCTCGACGATCGCGACTTGCCCGCGTCACCCTGATCACCACCAAGGATCGACCCAATCATGAAACGCCGCTGGATCGATCTCATTACGTTCGGCTACTTCGCCCTCATCGCGTACACGAGTCTCGTCCCCTTCGACTTCTCCGCATCCGCACCCGTCGCCGACGTCCCCCGATTCTTCGGCGTCGCCGTGACCATCGCCGGACTGCCCGACATCCTCAGCAACCTCGCCCTGTATATGCCATTGGGCCTGCTGCTCCGCACGAGCCTCGCACGTCGTCGATACACACCCGTCATCTCCGCCGTCGTCGCGATCTTCTTCGCCGCCGCCCTGAGTTTCGCCGTCGAACTGGCGCAGACGTACTCGCTTTCGCGGATATCGTCCCTCGCCGACGTCTGCTGCAACGTCATCGGCGCCGCCATCGGCGTCCTCGTCTTCACACCCGAGTCCATCATCATGCGCAATCTGCTGCGCACGCTCGAATCCGAGTTCGCCAATCGCACCGCCACAAGCGCCGCCATCGCATGGACCTTTGCCATCCTGTTCACATCGCTCGCGCCCTACGACCTGACCATGGACGTTTCGCTCCTCCTCGATTCCGTCAAGAGCGCCGACGTCATCCCCTTTGCCCGGACCGACACCCTTCTCGCCACGCTTCAATCCGACCCGCTCAACCTCACCGCCGCCAGCGCGCTGTGGAACACCCGCCTCGACTACGTCGCCGACGTCTTGATGTTCGCCATTCTTGCAGCCTTCGTCTCCCACAACGCCCGCGCCGATCGTCAGCCCATCCTCGCCCGCATCGCCACGACCGTCGCCGTGACCACCGCGATCGCAAGCGTCGTCACATTGGCCCCCGTCTTCATTCGTTCGCTCAACGTCGATGCGACCCGACTGCTGACACGACTGACAGGTGCGATCCCCGTCGCGATCATTTTCGGCCTCCGCAGCACCATCCAACCGTCAAAACTGAAGCAGATTCAACCCGTAATGCTGGCAGGCGGCGCAGTCCTCGCGTTGGCGTTCGTCACCGCACGAGCACTGGTGCCGTTCCAGCTCGAACTGCACAACGCCATGACCCGCATCGCCGCGATCGAATGGATTCCCTTCCACTCATATTCACTGACCCAACTGCCAGCCGCCATTACCGACATCGTGCACAAGTCATCGCGGTTCTTCGCACTGGGTGTGTTGATTGCCGCCCGACGGCAACGCACCGGTCGCCGCGTGCAAGCGCATCACCTTGCGGCGTTCACACTCGTCGTCGCCGCATTCATCACCATTCTGGAAATCACCCAACTCGCCATCCCAGGCCGCGTCCCCGCCACCACCGACATCCTCGTCGCCGCCGCCGCCACATACGCCGGATTGCACATGGGTCGCGCGGTCTGGAGTGGCTTCGACGGTGGGACCAGCCACGCAATTAGCGAGACTTCCGTCAGTGCCGTGCTCAATGTTCCGATCCCACCACCCACCACGGATGAGCCCGACCTGGCGATGGCGACATCAGGCCGCACATCTGACGCGCGCCATTCGCAATGCGTATGAATCGCAACAATCAACACTCGTCATGTTGTCGTTGTGTTTGAACAGGACACACTCGACGACCGACCGACGTTCCGTCGAAACCGGATCGGGCAAAACCGCAGGCTCATCCAGCAAAGCCCCAGCAATACCATCCCGACCCCGCCACCGCCACAAACCGGCATCGTCTGCGGGGCTGCAGACTCAGTCGACTCCTCCTGAGGAGTTTCCGCAGGTGTCACCGGCTGTTCAAACGGAAGCTCATCCGTCAGTTCGACCGGTTCGACATCGATGGGCCCGACAGGATCCCCCGGCTCATCGGACAATGGCGGCAATGGCTCGGGCGCGACCTGATCGGATTCGTCGATCGGCAGTGTCTGCGAGTCGTCGCATTCATCGCCCATTCCGTCGCCGTCTGCATCGGCCTGCTCCGGATTGAACCAATTGGGACAGTTGTCCACGTCGCCACAGATGCCATCGCCATCCGCGTCATCGTCCGGATCAGCCGGACACGGGTCGCACGGGTCACCCGCACCATCAGCATCCGTGTCGCGCTGAATCGTGTTGGAAATGTCGGGGCAGTTGTCCACGTCCGCACAGTGTCCGTCCCCGTCCATGTCGTCCTCGGGCGAGTTCGGGCAGTTATCGCACGCATCGCCGTCCCCGTCCTGATCAGCATCCGCTTGATCCGGGTTGGCTATGTGTCGGCAGTTGTCCACTTCTGCACAGTGCCCGTCCTCGTCCATGTCGTTGAACGCGTCGACCGGGCAGTCATCACAGATGTCACCAATGCCGTCGACATCTTCGTCATATTGATTCGCGTTCCACTGCTCCGGACAATTGTCGACGTCGTCGCAATGCCCATCGCCGTCGGTGTCCGGACAGAAGTCACATGCGTCACCGATACCATCCATGTCGCTGTCGATCTGATCCGCGTTAGGCGTGTTCGGGCAGTTATCGAAGTTGCCGCAGATTCGATCGTCGTCCTCGTCGCCACCTTCCGATTCTGCACATGTGTCACACGCATCACCGACACCGTCAGCATCGAAATCCTCCTGATCCGGATTGTATCTCCCGGGACAGTTGTCGATGTGGTCGCAAATGTCGTCATTGTCCGGGTCATTCTCGATGGCCGTCGGGCAGGGATCGCAGACGTCTCCCAAGCCATCATTGTCCAGATCTGCCTGGTCCGCGTTGGCGTCAAACCTGCAGTTGTCCAATTCGTCCACAACACCATCGAGGTCTGCATCATACGCATCAGGCCAATCTGGTGGCGGATCTCCAACGATCGTGAAGGTCACTCCGTCATCGAAGGTCTCGTAGTGTCCGGTGATGCTGAAGCTGTCCACGCCGACTTCTCCAGTGTGGCCGATCGCTGCGAGCGTCTCGCTGCTTGGGAGGACCAACAGCGTCGGCGTCGTCAAGAAGGCTGAGTACCTTGCTCGAACCACAAATGTCGCAATTTCGACCGTCTCGCCCGGTGGAATGTGGGATATCGCGTCCTTTGCCAAATCACCCCAATAAGCGGCCTGCGGATTGGGTAGAGCTGTTGTCGCGAAATAGGTCTCGGGATCACCGAGGCCTTCCCGCCAAGTGAAGTTTGAGACCTCAAGCGTCGGCGGATACAGCAGATAGAGCGAAATAAAATCGAAATCGATGCCACTTCCGCTCGTGTCCGTAAAGCTGATTACGACCTCAGTCGGAACGTTCAATCCCAGCGTGGTCGGCGAATAGCTGACCTCAATCTGGCCACGAACCTCAGGCGAAAACACCAAAGCCACGAGCAGACCGGCGGCGACTTGCTTGACCATCATGCGGAAGCTCCTTGCATGAAAACGTTCACACCGCCCAAGCCTCTGGCGCGCCCCAACGCGCTCGCCCAGCGCAGTGTCATCTCCGTTCATGCCGTCACCTGCGGACACGAATTCTTACACGAAATGTCCGAAAATCTCGCCGATTGGCCCATCGAATTGTGGCATACCCCAAAACGAGTAGCGCATCTTCCCTCAGCTCCCACCCCGAAACGCCTTGAACAGCAAATAGGCATTTCGCCGAAACGAGTCCGGACGTCCCTTGGCATCCACGAACGATGCGCCGTCAAACGACCGCCCGCCGCCTCGCTCAACGTCCGTCTGCGTGGTCGAACCGCCAGTCGGCAACGCTGCCGGATCCGCCGGCTTCATCACCCAACCCACCATGCACCCGATCATCAGCACCGCCGCATACGCCAATCCCTGTCGCCACGTACCTCGCCGCATGGGGATCACCGCCGCCGATCGCTCAAACGATCCCGCATCCAACTGACCCAGAGCATCCAGCGTCGCCGTCAACGAACGCACGTCCGCGGAGCACCGCTTGCATTCCGCCAGATGGTCATCCACCGCCGCCTGCTCCGGCGTCGACAGCTCACCACCCAGATAATCCGCCAGCAACGACTCAACCCGTTGACAGTCCATCATCCCATCTCCATTGCGATCACCCCGGCAGCACCCAACGCCCGCCGCACCGATTGCAACCCACGAACATAATGCGTCTTCACCGTCGACACCGCCACATCCAACTGTTCCGCCACCTCGGCGAATGTGCACCCGTCATAGACCTTCGCAAACAACACCGCCCGCTGCATCTCCGGTAGACCGGCTAACGCACCAGCCACGACCTCCCGATCGACGCCCGTCGCTGCGAGGTCCGACACAGGCTCACCTTCAAGCGAACGCACGCGACCGCGCGTCTTGAACAGGTTGATCGCCCGGTTGATCGTCACCGTCCGCAGCCAACCAATGGGGTGGGCGGGCGCCCCGTTTTCACGATGCACCCGCCACCACGTTACAAACACATCCTGCGTCACATCCAGCGCGTCATGATGGTCGCCCAGTACGCGATACGCCCATCCGTAGACCGCCGCTCGGTAACGCTCAAACGCGCTCGCCGCATCCACCCCCATCGTCAGTCGCCTGCCACAAAGGAGGTCGCCAGCAGCTCAACACGACGATCCATAAACTCACCAGCCCCCATCTCCCAGACAATCTGGCCATCCTCAACCTTGTTGGCGTTGTGTCCGACGATCTTGCCTGGTAGCGCCAGATGAATCTCCCACGCTTCGTCCTCGTAATCTTCCGTGATCTCGTAACGACGACGTTCAAGGACAAACGCATTCATCAACTCTTCCGTCTGTGCTGCCGACGCCTTGCCACGGACGGCACGCCCAACGGTCCACATGACGTTGTTCTCAACATCGCGCGCCAATGCTTCCATTCTCTCGAGCGAGGATTCTTCGGCCGAACTGTCGTCGTCATCACCGTTCTCGTCATTGTCGTCATCCATCAACTCCAGAAGCTGGATGATTTCGCCCTCATCGACGCGACCATAAACCGTCGCCACGGCGTCGCGGGCTGCGATGCGAGCCATATGCGGGAGCGGCTTCTTCAACCCGGTCTCCGCTCGCTGAAGGATTGCAATCTGTTTCAACTCTTCGACCCGAACAAGATCGCGCACAAACTTCCGTGTGTCTTCATCTGTCATGTCCTCCTCATCAACGTCGCCGTACTCTTCGTATAGTTGCTCATACCAGTAGTTGACGTACGCCGATTCGCGCGGCTCATAGGTCCGGCGAAAGTGGTAGTAAGTCCCGTCCGCTGTATGCTCGAGCGTTAACGAAGTCGGATGCTGCAACGCTAGCTCGGAACCAGCCGCATCCTCGGATGGATAGGTGTTCGGCATCGCTGCCACCGAATCGAACTGCTTCTCAACTGTCCGTACGATCTCGGTTCGGACTTTGTCGTCGCTACCCCGTTTCTGGTCGCGCTTCTCTGAGAATGACCACCCATCAACTTCCGCAAGAATCGGGACGCCGCGATGGATCCACTGTCGAGCATGAAGCGGATTTCTCACAACCGACTGGCCGATCGGCTCAGCGCTCATATCCTCCTTGTCGCCGGACACCTCAATCCGCCACGTCGCACTCCCGTCCTCCTTGACCGTAATCGTCTCCTTACGCTTCACACATCCCGTCAGCGCCAACCCAACGACCAGCAATCCCGCACCCAACATCAACGTCCGCATGACACACCTCCATGAAACACTGTTCCGCATTCTCGGCCCAACATCAGCCGCCACCCACACGGACAAACAAGCCCAGCATATAGACGACACGATTCCCGGCGTAGACAAAAAAACACGACCCCGCCCAAGAGGGCGAGGCCGCATTCCGGTAGGGGAGTAAGCGAGGCAAGGAAGATCGCCGGTCGAGGCACCGGCGTCACCATCCAGATTACGGACCAGCCGAATCGTCGGGTATCACCCGCTCCTGGCTGATCAGACGATCGTAGGACACCGCATCCGGGGCAATCCAACCGCCCCGTTCAATTGTGCCGATCGGCCGCCGGATGGCAGTCAGACCCGATCAAAACTATACTCCTCGTGGAAAGTGCACCCTCAACACAAAGCAAGAGAACTGCCCGATGATTGCCCCCGACAACCCCCTCAAGCCCATCGCCGACAAGGTCCACGCAGGCCAGCGTCTCACCCACGAGGATGGCCTGACCCTCTACGCCTCAAACGACATCCACACCCTCGGCGAGTTGGCCAACACCGTCCGCGAACGCCTCCACGGTCGCAAGACGTTCTTCAACATCAATCGCCACATCAACTACAGCAATTACTGCGTCCTGAGATGTAAATTCTGCTCCTTCTACCGTCCATACGAGAAGCCGGACCCCAACGCTCAGACGACCGAGGCGTCGATTCCGCTCCAGATCGCCGGCCAACCGAACGAAATTGGCCACGGCGACGTCGACCCCGCCGGTTTGCCCATCCTCTCAGATTCCGGCGGCTACGAGATGACCATCGACGAAGTCATCGCCGCAGCCAAGATCGCCCACGAAGCCGGCGCCACCGAGGTCCACATCGTCGGCGGCCTCCACCCCAAACTCCCCTTCAGTTACTACACCGACATGTGCTCCGCCATCCGCGAATCCTGCCCCGGCATGCACATCAAGGCTTTCACCGCCATTGAGATCATCCACTTCACGCGCATCACCAAACCGCGCAAGACCATCGCCGATGTGCTCTCCGCCCTCCGCGATGCAGGCCTCGGCAGTCTCCCCGGCGGCGGCGCCGAAATCTTCGACGACCGCGTCCACGACGAAGCATTCAAAAACAAGGTCGGCGAAGCCGAGTGGTTCGAGGTCCACCGAAACGCTCACGAACTTGGCATCTTCTCAAACGCCACCATGCTCTATGGCCACATCGAGACCCGCGAGGAACGCATCAACCACCTCATCAAACTGCGCGAACACCAGGACGCGTCGCTCAAGTCCCGAAAGGCCCATTTCAACACCCTGATCCCGCTCTCCTTCATCCCCGACGAGAGCGAACTCGACCACATCCCTGCACCCACAGGCCTGGAGGACCTCAAGACCCTCGCGATCAGCCGCCTCATGCTCGATAACGTTCCGCACATCAAAGCCTTCTGGATCATGCAGACGCCCAAGCTCGCCCAGGTCAGCCTCAATTGGGGCATCGACGACCTCGACGGCACCGTCTTTTACTACGACATCACCAAGCGCGAGGGCGATGGCACCACCCACCAGGAACTCACCGTCGACAAGCTCCAACGCCTCATCCGCGAAGCAGGCGGCGATCCCATCGAGCGGGACACCCTCTACCGTCCGGTCACGCGCGACGAGACAGGCCAAGTGGTCGTCAACGCCTGATCCGATAAATTCGGCTGTAAAGCACTGTCCAATAAGATGCTCATTTCATTGACTTGGGCTGCCACGCGACCAACAATCCACCAGTGAGCAGTAATTGTGCGACCAGTCGAAGCACACACGTCGGGTGAACCGATAAACGTATGGTAAACTGTCAGGGTCGGCACACGTGGCCGACTCATTTCGAAGCAAAACGTACGCGCGATGCGGCACAGGCGACACGTGACACGGAGGTAGTCATCGATGGCCAGCAAAGACGACATCCTTTCGATTGTGGACAAGAAACTCGATGTGAAGCGCTTCCGAGAGCAGCACTGGGAGGGCAGCTTCAACGACTACCTTGCCATGGTCGTCGAGAAGCCACGAATCGCACGCAACGCCTACCAACGCCTCTACGACATGATCATGCACTATGGCGTCGAGCGGTACACGCGTATGCGCCGAGACTACGTCAAATACCACTTCTTCACCGACCCCATCGACAACGGGAAGGACGCCATCTTCGGCCTCGAAACCGCATTGATGGAACTGGTTGACTTCATCAAGTCCGCCGCACACGGCTATGGCACTGAGCGACGCATCCTCCTGCTCCACGGCCCGGTCGGATCCAGCAAGTCCACCATCGTCCGTCTGCTCAAGAAGGGGCTGGAAAACTACTCACAGACCGAAGAGGGCGCCGTCTTCACCTTCGCATGGAAAGTCGAAGGACCCGACGGGGAGATGGAATACCATCCCTGCCCGATGCACGAGGAACCGCTCAAGCTCATCCCGCGCGAAGCCCGCAAGGATGTGCTCGACATGATCAACAAGGATCTCGATGAGCTACATCAGATCCGCATCGAAGGCGATCTGGATCCCTTCTGCCGCAAAATGTACGACGACCTGCTCGTCCGCTATGACGGCGACTGGTCCAAGGTCATGGACCACATCGTCGTCAAGCGACTTATCCTCTCGGAAAAGGACCGCCGAGGCATCGGCACATTCCAGCCGAAAGACGAGAAGAACCAGGACTCCACCGAACTCACCGGCGATATCAACTACCGCAAGATCGCAGAGTATGGCAGCGATTCCGATCCGCGCGCCTTCAACTTCGACGGCGAACTCAACATCGCCAACCGCGGCCTGGTCGAGTTCATCGAGGTGCTCAAGCTCGACGTCGCGTTTCTGTACGACCTGCTCGGCGCGTCGCAGGAACACGCCATCAAACCGAAGAAGTTCGCCCAGACCGATATCGACGAGGTCATCATCGGGCACACCAACGAACCGGAGTACAAGAAGCTCCAGTCCAACGATCTCATGGAAGCCTTCCGCGACCGCACGATCAAGATCGACATTCCCTACAACATCCGCCTCGATAACGAGATCCGGATCTACGAAAAGGACTTCAACAACGAACGCATCCGCGGCATCCACATCGCACCGCACACGATCGAAATGGCCGCCATGTGGGCCGTCCTCACACGCCTGCAGGAACCGAAGAAGGCGGGCCTGACGCTGATGCAGAAAATGAAGCTCTACACGGGACGGTCGATCCCCAACTTCACCGAAGACTCGATCAAGGAATTGCTTTCCGAGTCCCCGCGTGAAGGACTGCAGGGCATCAGCCCCCGATACATCCAGGACAAGCTCTCAAATTCCCTCGTCTCTGACCAGGCACTCCAGGAACGCTGCATCAACCCCTTCATGGTCATGAACGAACTCGAAGGCGGCCTGACGCACCACAGCCTGCTCAACGACGAGGAAACCAAGAAGCGCTACCGCGAGCTGCTTGGCATGGTCCGCGAGGAATACGAAGACATCCTCAAGTCAGAGGTCCAGCGTGCCATCTCCGCCGACGAGGACGCCATCAAGCGTCTCTGCTCCAATTACATCGAAAACGTCCGCGCCTACACGCAGCACGAGAAAGTGCGCAACAAGTACACCGGCAAGGACGAGGAACCGGACGAGCGTCTCATGCGGTCGATCGAGGAAAAGATCGACATCCCCGAGTCGCGCAAGGATGACTTCCGTCAGGAAATCATGAACTACATCGGCGCCCTCTCGCTCGACGGCAAGAAATTCGAATACCACACCAACGAGCGACTCCACAAAGCCCTCGAACTCAAACTCTTCGAGGACCAGCGCGACACCATCAAGCTCAAGAATGTTGTCTCAGGCGTTGTCGACGACGAAACCCAGGCCAAGATCGACGTCGTCAAGCAACGACTCATCAAGTACTTCGGCTACAACGAAACCAGCGCGACCGACGTGCTCAACTACGTCGCCAGCATCTTCGCACGAGGCGACGCTCAACAAGAGGAGAACTAATTCCTGTTCATCAACCGCCGGTAGGGGGGCGATCCAACGATGATCTCCAGCATCACGAAAGACCACCAGCGCTTTCGCAACATCATCAAAGGCAGGATCCGCAAGGATCTCCGCCGCTTCCTCACCCGCGGTGAACTCATCGGGCGCGAGGGAAAGAAAGCCATCAGCATCCCCGTCGCCGGCATTGATCCGCCGCACTTTCGCTACGGTGACAATGACGACTCCGGCGTTGGTGCAGGCGAAGGCAAGGCGGGCGACCAGGCCGACACCCAGGGCGATGGCGTCGGTCCCGGTGGCGATCAGGAAGGCAAACACATCCTCGAGGTCGAAGTCAGCCTCGACGAACTCGCAGACATCCTCGGTGAAGAGCTCCAGCTGCCACGCATCGAACCGAAGGGCCGCAAGCAAATCACCAGCCAGCGCGACCGTTACATCGGCATCCGGCAGACAGGCCCCGAATCCCTGCGCCACTTCAAACGCACATATCGCCGAGCGCTGCGCCGTCAGATCATGACCGGCATCTACGACCCGGATAACCCACGCATCATTTTCGAACGTTCCGACAAGGTCTTTCGAAGCTGGAAGACGGTCATGAGCCCACAGTCCAACGCCGTCATCATCTACATGATGGACGTCTCCGGCTCCATGGGCGACGAACAGAAGGAACTCGTCCGACTCGAAGCCTTCTGGATCGACGCGTGGCTGCGGCGCAACTACCAGGGCATCGAATCGCGATACATCGTCCACGACGTTCGCGCCGGTGAAGTCGACCGCGACACGTTCTACCGCATCCGCGAAGACGGCGGCACGCGCATCAGTTCCGCGTTCAAGGCAGCCCGCGACCTGCTCGAAAACCAGTACGTCACCGACGAATGGAACGTCTACCTCTTCCACTTCTCCGATGGTGACAACAGCTCCGAGTCTGACTCCCGCGAATGCTGCCAGATGCTCAAGGAAGTCCTGCTGCCCATGTGCAACATGTTCGGATACTGCCAGGTCGCCAGTGCCTACGGCAGCGGCAACTTCATCAACGTTCTGCACGAATACGTCCCCGACGAGGAGAAGCTCATCACCTCGCGCGTCAACAACAAGGACGACATCTACGACTCCATCAAAGCCTTCTTCTCAACGGGGAAATAACGACCAATGCCGAACCCTTCCAACAGCTCACGACTCACCGACGAACTCGCCAAGTGGCGGGACATCATCGTCGAGTACGCGCGCATGGAAGAACTCGACTTCTACGAAACCATCTTCGAAGTCCTTGAACTCGACCAGATCAACCAGGTCGCCGCCTACGGCGGATTCCCGCAGCGCTACCCACACTGGCGATTCGGCATGGAGTACGAAAAACTCCAGCGTCAGCACCGCTACGGCCTCGGCAAGATCTACGAAATGGTCATCAACAACGACCCCTGTTACGCTTACCTGCTCAACGACAACGCCATCGTCGATCAGAAAACCGTCATGGCCCACGTCTACGGCCACTGCGACTTCTTCAAGAACAACATCTGGTTCTCACAAACCAACCGGCGCATGATGGACGAGATGGCCAACCACGCCACCCGCGTCCGTCGCTACATCGATCGCCATGGCCTCGAGCAGGTCGAAACCTTCATCGATACCTGTCTCTCGATCGAAAACCTCATCGATCCGCACTCCGTCTTCGTGCAACGGCAGCCACGCCGAGGCTCCAAACCGACAAGCCTTCACGAGGCGTCACAACCGACGAAGTACCCAGCCAAGTCCTACATGGACCGCTACATCAATCCGCCCGAACGACTCGAAGATGAAAAGAAGACCCGCACCGAAGCAGCCGCCGCCAAGCTCAACATCCCCGCCTCACCCATGCGCGACGTGCTTCTCTTCATCCTCCAGCACGCACCGCTCAAGGACTGGCAGGCCGACGTCCTCGCCATGATCCGCGAGGAGGCCTACTACTTCGCCCCGCAAGGCCAAACCAAAATCATGAACGAAGGATGGGCCAGCTACTGGCACTCCACGATCATGACCAACTACTGCCTCCGCGACCACGAACTCGTCATGTACTGCGACCACCACTCCGGCACCCTTGCCACGTCACCCGGTCGCCTCAACCCCTACAAACTCGGCATCGAACTCTTCCGCGATATCGAACGCCGCTGGAACACCGGCAAACACGGCATCGAATACGACCGCTGCGAAGACATGGAAGAACGGCGGAAATGGCAGACAATGGATCCGCCTGAGGGCCGCGTTGTTGGCAAGGGTTCACCGGGCCGAGAGAAAATCTTCGAAGTCCGCGCCATCTACAACGACGTCACCTTCATTGACGCGTTCCTCACCCCCGAATTCGTCGATGATCAGAAACTCTACCACTACCGATACGACCCCAACACAGGCCGCATGGTCGTCGTCAACCGCGACTTCAACAAAATCAAGCAGCAGATGCTCTACATGCTGACCAACCACGGCCAACCCTACATCTATGTCCTCGACGGCAACTACCGCAACCGCGGCGAACTCTACCTCGCCCACAAGTGGAACGGCATCGACCTGCAGATCAAGTACGCCGTCGAAACCCTCAAGAACATCCAGAAACTCTGGAACCGCCCCGTCCATCTTCAGGCTCTCATCGACGAAGATCCCATGCTCTTCAGCTTCGACGGCAAACAGTCCACCCAGCAACGCATCGACGAAGCCATCGAATCCCCCGCCATCGCCCTCGACTGATACCGGTTAGTGTTGCAGGCATCGCGAATGCGCAACGACGCGTCAAGCGCTCGTCTTCACTCCTGACGTGAGCGTCGCCCCAATCTGACCAATCCTTTGATTCGCAAATGGAATCGTTGCGTCTAGACTATGTCAGATATCAGGAGCCGGATCATGATCAGTATTCGCTTGAGCATCGTCACCGCGTCGACCCTGCTGGCCTTTGGCGCGGTTCCAGGTTGCATCGAGTTTGCCCCAGGCCCGTTCTTTGAAGTGATCGTCCCGCCGTCCGACGATCCAGACGGTGCCTACCGCGTGCCTGCCGACGGCAATTTCGCAATCCCGTTTCAAATTCGCATGGGCGACAATGTACGCGGCGAGGATTTCTCGGTTTCTGTAACCGGTGAACCAGACGGCATCCTCGATTTCGGCGCCTCCAACATCGGTGCACTCGGTCCAAACGAGACCCGCGACGCAACGTATGAATTCCTGTCACTCAGCCAAGCACCCGGGCAATTCACGGTCTCCATCCGTGTCAGCGCCGACATCTTTGACGTCAACAATGAGGGCGGCGATTTCACCGATTCCGTCAATGCCACCTTTACGATGATCGTGGAAGCCCCGAACGCTGAACGGCATCCGACGATCCCATGGACATGAACGGCGACAACGGCGCGTCGCCTCCAGACGATACGCCGTCAAACGACGAACCGACCGAACTTGCAACCGCCACCTGCCCGGAGTTCGTCGCCCACTACAACCAACTCGCCTGTACCACCGATACGCTCACCAATGAAGGCTCCTGCTCCGCTGGCTCCGAGGAGGATTGCAGCGGCTTCGACGCCTTCAACGCCTGCCGCATCGAGAACACGTTCTGCGACAGCAACAACAGCCTCGTCGAAAATCAAGACGCCTGCTTCGCCCTCCTCGACTGCAGCGTCCGTTAGCGTTGATGGGTGGCCCACCGCTTCAGCGGTGGGGGAGTCGAATCGCACAACACAAGACGCTCAACACCGCGACATGTACGCCCAACTCGCCAAAATCCGACGTCGCCGATGGTACCCGGCAATCTGTTTTGTATTCGGATTCTGTGCATCGCCGTTGTATTGCATACTCGCCGAGCAGTTCATCAGCCGGGAATCCACAAGCATCATCTTCTTGATTTCTGCAGGTGGCGGTGCGTTTGGTACAGGGATACTCCATACCGTTTTCTCACGGTCGCGATGTCCGCATTGCAGAAAGCTCTTCTTTCACAAGGGTGTCTTCAATTGGCCCTTCGCCACGTGGCGTCGCAGTTGCGTTCATTGCGGAGTCAAGCTGAATGTCGACTGGAGTCCCACACCCGGACAATTGGCGCTCCTCATGGATTGGTATGCGGGGACTCCGAATCAGTCCCCGATCCCGGATGTCGGCCTGACCTGCCCTTTTTGCGCCTACTCCCTTACCGGCTTGCCCCTTACTCAACCGAACTGCCCCGAATGTGGCACAAGGTATGATATCCACAAGCTCATCCGCCCGACTTTGAATTCACACCCATAGTCCTTCTGTCCCTTCGATCCGAAATCCCCGCCCCCTCACTTCTTCCCCATCGCCCGTTGCGCCTGAAAAAACGCCTTCAACACCGCCGAACATTCAAACTCCAAAACCCCACGCTCCACCACAGGCCGATGGTTCAACCGCTTGTCTGCCAACACGTCATAGACCGACCCGCACGCCCCCGCCTTCGGATCACCCGCCCCATACACCACCCGCGGCACCCGCCCCAACACAATCGCCCCCGCACACATCACGCAAGGCTCAAGCGTCACATACAGCGTGCAGTCCAGCAGCCGCCAACTCCGCAAAAACTCCGCCGCCGCCGTCAACGCCACCATCTCCGCGTGCGCCGTCGGATCCTGCATCAGTTCCCGCTGATTCCGCCCACGACCGATCACACGCCCCTCATGCACAATCACCGCCCCGACCGGCACATCCCCCGCCTCGAACGCCTCACCCGCTTCGGCCAACGCAGCGCGCATAAACCGCTCGTCTTCCTCGATCGACCCTGCCCCAAGCGGCAATCCACCCGTCATGCCAACCGCTCCGCCACCTCAGCCGCATAATAGGAAATGACCACGTCCGCCCCCGCACGACGGATCGCCGTCAGCGATTCATCGATCGCCTTCTCCCGGTCAATCCAACCATTGGCCGCCGCCGCTTCGATCATCGCGTACTCCCCCGACACCTGATACGCCGCCACCGGCAGCGTCACAGCCTCACGCACCCGCGCGATCACATCGAGGTACGGCATCGCCGGCTTGACCATCACGATGTCCGCCCCCGCATCCGCATCCATTGTCGCCAGCCGAACCGCTTCGCGCACGTTGCCCGGATCCATCTGGTAGCTTCGCCGATCCCCGAACTGCGGCGCCGAATCCGCCGCTTCACGAAACGGACCAAAAAACGCAGACGCATACTTCACCGCGTAGCTCATGATCCCCACGTCGTAGTGACCCGCATCATCCAACGCCCGCCGGATCGCCCCGACCCGCCCGTCCATCATGTCCGACGGCGCTACGAAGTCCGCCCCTGCCTTCGCATGCGACACGGCCGTCTCCGCAAGCAGCGGCAGCGTTTCGTCATTTTCGATCTGCTCCCCGCGCACCACCCCACAGTGACCGTGCGACATGTACGCACACAAACACACGTCCGACATCACCAGCAGACCCGGCACCGCCTCCCTGATCGCCGACACCGCCCGCTGCACGATCCCGTCACGCGCGTAAGCCCCGCTCGCCCGGTCATCCTTCTGCCCCGGAACCCCGAACAACAGAATCCCGCCAACACCAAGCGCCGACACGCGTTTGCAGTACGCCACGCACGCATCCACCGAATACCGATACTGCCCCGGCATCGCCGCGATCGGTTCACGCACGTCGTCACCCTCGACCACGAACACCGGCTGCAACATCTGCGCCGCCGACACATGCGTCTCCCGCACCAGTCTTCGAATCGCCGCACTGCCCCGCAGTCGTCTCGGTCGTGATTCCGGATGCTTCACATCAACCTCGCACTTGCTCCAAACACGCGTCAATCACATCTGCCACCCGATCCGCTTCGATGTTCGCCGTCCGCCGCACACCATCCGCAAACGTCACCGCCTCCAGACGAATGCTACCGGAACCCAACACCGTCCCCAAACATCCCACCGCCGCATGGCAGCCACCCCCCAGCCTCGCCAACAACCCGCGCTCCGCCGCCACACACGTCGCCGTTTCGTCATCATGAATCCTCGCCAGCACATCCCGTACCGACGCATCATCAACCCGACACTGCACCGCCAACGCGCCTTGCCCCGGCGCCGGCAGAAATCCCATCGCCAGCAGATCAACCACCGTCAGCCCGCCCAGGTCGAGTCCCAGCCGCTCGATCCCCGCCGCCGCCAGAATCACCGCATCAAACGCACCCGCCCGCAGCTTCTCGACACGCGTCGGCACGTTCCCCCGAATCGGTGCGATCACAACATCCGCCTGAAGATGCAACATCTGCGCCGCCCGCCGTGCTGACCCCGTTCCCACCGTCGCCCCGCGGTGCAACAACCCATCCGACGCGCCAGTTCCCGCCCGACTCAGCAGCAGATCACCCGCCGACCCCCGCAAAGGCACCGCCGCCACCGTCAGCCCCGCCGTTTCCGTGGTCGGCAGATCCTTCAGACTGTGCACCGCCACATCCGCCTCGCCCGCCAGGACCGCTTGTTCGACCAGTTTGGTGAAAACGCCCACCCCGCCAATTTCCGCAATCGGCAGATCCGTCAACCGATCCCCCTCCGACGCCACGATCACCTCTTCGCACGCAACCCCGACCCGTTCGCGCAGCGCGTCCGCCACCAACGCCGTCTGCCGCAGCGCCAACGCACTGCCCCGCGTCGCGATCCGCAATCGTCTCAATCATCGCTCCATTTCAAACGCATTCATGCACGACAAACACGCACAACCGACATTGGTATAAGATAACCACCGATGGCCAAAAGACACGCAGCAAACCCGACACCACCCGCCTCACCCCCGCTGTCACCGCGCGTGCGAGGCCGCGTCATCCGATTCGCCATCCTCTTCACCCTGCTCGTCGCCCTCGGAAGTCTGACCGAACTTTTCGTACTACGCGCTCAGAACGCCCCCGATCCAACCACGATTCAGTCCACCGTCGCCAATCTCGTCGACCACTACCAGACCGCCATCGCCCGTCTCGTCGGCGGTGTCGCCCACGCAATCACCGATGACGTCCATGTGTCCGATAAAACCGTCCGCATCAAACATGGCAGCGTCGTCGTCGCCGTCGAATGTACCGGAATCAAGGCGTCAGCCATCTTCTGCGCTGCCGTTCTCGCCTTCCCAACCCCATGGTCCCGCAAGTTATGGGGCCTGCTTATCGGAACGTTCGGCGTCGCCATGCTCAACTTCCTCCGCATCGCCACGCTCGCCTACGTCAAAGGCTTCCACACCGGCTCCTTCGACACCGTCCACGCACTGCTCATGCAGGGTTTTCTCATCCTCTTCGTCTCCCCGTTATGGGTCCTTTGGATGTTCCGCGCCACCCGCGTTCCCAAACCCATCACCACCCCCGAACCCGCATCATGAACCGCAACCGCTTCATCATCCGCTTTTTCCTCTACACCGCCCTCGCCACGGTGATTTGGTGGCTCATCGACCCGGCAAGCCAGACCCTCACCGTCCGCACCGCCAAGCTCCTCCACTCCCTGGCCGGATACCCCGCCCCATACCTCCTCGCCGACATCGAGTCCTTCTACTGGTTCAATCCGCTTGTTCCCCCGCTCATTGGGCTTGTTCTCGCGAGCGACTGGCTTTCATGGCGACGTCGCAGTCTCGCCCTCGCCATCGGATGGGCCGCCTTTGTCTACCTCGTTTCCCTCCAGATCGCGATCCTATACTCCCCATACCTCACCAATTCCGCCGTCCGGGCCTACCTGATCAGCATGCAGGTCGCCCTCAACACCGTTGTCGTCCCGGTCGTCCTCTGGCTGATCGCCACCGGCGGCCCACCAGACCGCTCTGAGACGCCGTCACACACCGATCCGTCGACAAAGACCGCCAGACGCGCCGCCCCAAGACCTGCCACGATCGCGCTGCTCACCCTCGTTTTCTGCGGAATGATGACGATTCCGGTCGCCCTCGCCGCTGAAAAAACGCATCCTGACCTCTCCGCCGCCCGTCGAGAATTGGCCCAATCTCTTAAATCAAAACACTTCAGTGGGTCCCTAAAACCAGTCGAAAAGATGCTTAGGTACGACCGGGGCAACACAGCCATCGGTTATCTGAATCTGGAGTTGCGTCGCCGACTTGGTCAGGCCGACTACGTCGAGCAGAACGTGACGCGGATTCTGGGGTCGGGGTCTCGTGCTCGGTCGTATCGTCGCTACATGCAGCTGCATGCAGTGACGGATGCATCGGACTGAGGATCGAGGAAGAACTGGCGAGCGATCGGGCAACCTGACGCCCACGCAGCCCATCCCTCCGTCTGATTCAACCGAACAAATGTGCTCTCAGGATCGGGTGTCGTTTCCCGATGGAGCCTCTTGATGCAGCGTCGACCGCGGACGTCACATTGCAGGACGCGCTCGACGAGCCAGGCCAACCAACAAAGGCCGGTCCACCGACAGCCTCGGTGGTGGAGACGAGCAAACATGAACACCGCAAGGGATCGCCACGCCGCAACCATGCACAACGTCAGCCTCGCAAGACCCTGCCGAGCAAGAATCGCACTGTTGGCCGCCACAATCGCCACCGCTGCGTGCCTGCAAGGCGCGATCGCGCAGGACGCGACCGGCGGATCGGACGAATTCCGTGTGTCGGTCAAGAACCCGCAGACGACTGCCCAGATCATCAAGGTCGCGCGAAACAAGAGCATCATCCTCGAAACGACCATCCCCGTCAGCCGCGTCCAGGCCGTCGGCGAGGAGATCGTTCGCGTCGATGTTGTCTCACCCAAGCAACTCCTCATCACCGGCAATCAGTATGGCACGACCCAGCTGATGGTTTGGTCCGACTCAGGTGAGCGTCACATCTTCGACGTCCACGTCGAGCTTGACCTCACCCAGCTCAACGCCTACCTCCGCGACATTGACCCGCAGAGCACCGCCGTCGCCCGCTCGGTACAGGGCAACATCATCGTCACCGGCATCGTCAGCGGTGTCGACGTCGTGCGTCAGATCGACGACGTTGCACGACTCTTCGTCCCCGGGTCCGGTGAAGGCACCAACCTCATCATCAACCAGACCCGCATCGCCGGCGAGCAGCAGGTCCAGCTTCGCGTCGTCGTGGCTGAGGTGAATCGATCCGCGACGCGTCAACTTGGCGTCAGCGGATTCCTCGCAGGTGAAAACGTTCGCGACGGTTTCCTCATCAATCAGATCGGCGGAAACCCGATCAACATCGCGCCGCCGCCCGGAATCGACGTAACCTCACCGGTTCCATTCGTGACCGGCGACATCATGAACCTTGCCTCCAACACGCTCACACTGGGTTTCCCACGTGTGCAGTTGGAACTCTTCCTCGAAGCCATGCGTGAAAACTCGCTGCTTCGTGTCCTCGCAGAACCCACACTCGTCGCCATCAGCGGAGAGACGGCCAGTTTCCTCGCCGGCGGAGAGTTCCCGATTCCCGTTCCGCAGGGCGGTGCAGCCACCGGTGCGATCACCATTCAGTTCCGGGAATTCGGCGTGAACCTCGCGTTCACCCCGCTCGTAATGCCGCACCAGCAGATTCGCCTGAATGTCCGCCCCGAAGTCAGTTCGCGTGATGACACGCAAGCCATCCTCGCAGGATCCGGGATCATCGTGCCCGCACTCGTCACCCGTCGAGCAGAAACCACGGTCATCGTCGAGAACGGTGCGACGCTCGCTTTGGCAGGCCTGCTGCAGGATCAGATTCGCGGCGTCGTGGACGCAGTGCCCGGCATCGGCGATCTGCCCGTGCTCGGTTCCCTCTTCCGTTCCATCGAATTTCAGCGGTCACGCTCGGAGCTGATCATCTTCGTGACCCCCGAGATCGTCGACTCCACCTACATGGACACCTTGCCGCCGCTGCCGGGTGAAGACGTCATCATACCCAACGACTTCGAACTCTTCCTTGAAGGAAAAATCGAGGGCGAACAGCTTCTCTACCGTCAAGACGTCGAGGGCGCCGACATGGCCATCGGCATTCAGAGACAACCGACCGACCCGACCCGCCTGTCGCTGCATGGCGAGTGGGGTTACGCCGAACTGCCGGTCTACAACGAGCAGGGCGGATACATCGAATAACCATCAGCGCCGCAAGCGCCCACGTGACAGGAGATCACACAGATGTGCATGACCAAAACGACGCTGAAGACCCTCGCCGCCATCGCCATTTCGTGCGTGCTGACCGGCTGCAAGAACGGCGAACTGCCCGAAGACCGTCTCACCGTCGAGCCATACGACCATGAAGCCATGCATCGGTACTACAAGCCGATGTACGAGGCTGCCCTTGCCCACGACATGTCGCTGGCCGACTGCCACTTTTTCCCGCACACGACCAAGCTCAACCGACTTGGTATCCGTCGGCTGGAACGCATGGGGCCGATCCTCGAGCAGTATGGCGGCACCGTTCGATACGAGACGTATTCCAAGGATGAGGACGCCGTGCGCAACCGCCTCACCAGCGTCGAACGCTATCTCGCCGACGCAGGAATGGACATGAAATCCGTCACCGTGATCGCCGGCCTGTCCGGTGGACGCGGTATGACCAACAGCGATGCCATTCGCGCCGAGGACAACTTCTACGAGTCCACGCTCGAAGAAATCGAAATGTCTTCGGGGCAGGGTCAGTAACAGACGATCAGCCGACAACAAAGGCGGGGTGGAACCGCGTCGGATGTTGAGCAGGAGGTCCACATGAATCAGTTTCTTCGCGTCTGGTGCTGCTTTGTTCTGATCCTGGGGACCTTGCAGGGATGTGGTCCTCAGCAAAAGAAAAACTCGCTCACCAACCAGAAAATCCGTACCGCCAATCGCGATGCCAAGAACCGCGATCGCAAAGTCGGTGAGGCCCCCGAGCCCGACATCAACGCACGCACGCACTACGCCGCAGGAAGACTCCTGGAAGGCAAAGTGCAGTTCGACAAAGCCATTCAGCAGTACCGCCTCGCCATCGCCAAAGATCCCGAGTTCGTCGAGGTCCACAATCGTCTTGGTGTGATCTACGGGTTGCTCGACATGGGCACCGAAGCCGAGGCGTCCCTCAAACGCGCGCTCGAATTGGTGCCCGACTCCTGCCAGCTCGTCAACAACCTCGGGTTCGAGTACCTCCGGCAGAAACGTTTCGCAGAAGCCGAAACGCAATTCCGCGCGTCACTCAAAATCGACCCCACGTTCATCCGCGCACGCGGAAATCTTGCCGTCAGCTTGGCCGCGCAACAGAAGTTCAAGCAGGGGTTGGCCCAATTCAAGCTCACCCTGCCCGAAACGGATGCGCTCTACAACCTTGGTCTCGCCTACAAGGCCCATGGTCGATACGGCGATGCGCGGCGTGCGTTTAAGAAGGTGCTCGGCATCAATCCCGATTTTGAAGCCGCCGCCAAACAACTCGACAACATCCCCGACGATATCCAGGATGCGCACAAGCCAGGACTCGACGAAGACGAGGTCAAACTCGTCCAGCAATTGGCCCCCGATCCCGATTCCGACGAGATCACCGAGGATTGGGCACAGGTCATCCTGAGCCTTGCCCGCGAACTCGAAGACGTAAAGGACACGATGCGGCACAAGGACCTCCTCGCCGCACAGCAGGCTGCACTCATTGGCCAACAGCAGCGACTCCTCCGCGAGAAAGAGCAAGCCGAAAAAGAACAGACCGTCGCAAGCGCGGAAGAGACGCAGCAGGAAGATGACCAGTTGGCAGCCACCGAACAAGGGGACAACGATCCGCCGCCGGGCGGCTTCACGATTCCCACGCGGAAAGTCCCAGTGGAAGACACCGCCAAGCAACAGGTGAACGTCACCACCACACAGGAAATCGTACCCGTCGAACAAGACAAGCCTGAGTCGCAAGTGGCGATCGAAACATCCACCGTGACGTCAATCGATCGAGAGGAATCCGAAGTTCACGCTGATAACCACGATGACGAAGTTGTGATACCGGAACCGGTTGCGCAACAATCACAGGACGAGTCCGAAGCATCAGTGTCACCGGTCGAAGTGCCACCATGTGACATTGCGGTCACAGTTGATGACAGCCATGACGAAACCGAACCGATCGCCGTCACGACGGTCGAGTCGAAGGCGGTCGAGTTGCCGCGTGAACGACGCCCGATGGAACCGCCAGCCGCCATACGTCCTGCACTGAAGGCACGCATGGCTGCCGCCAATCACCAACCGAATCCCGCAAACGAGGAGCCGACAGGAATCGAACCTGTCCGCGCGGATAAAGCAGAAAGCATCGCCCCGACGGAACCCGCCGGTGATGTCCCGAACATGCTGCCACCTGCGCGTCACACAGCCCCTCAACGCAACGTCCGACTTGCCCTCGCCAGCGCACCAGCGGAACGGTCAGTGCCATCCGGCCCCAAACCCGCCGCCACGCGCGTCGCGACCCCGGCAAAGTCGGTTCCGGTCCGGAGCGCACCAGTCGCCGAACCCGCCATCGACAACTGTTTCGATTTCGACCGTGACACCAGTCTCGACCTTCTCGACTACGCCGGGTTCCAGACGTGCTTTAACGAGCCGGCAGGACAACTCTCCGAACGCTGCAAAGCCGGAGACATGGACGAAGATGGCGACGTCGATCTCGCCGACTTCCGCGAACTCTACCGCCTCCTCGATACTTCAGGTTGCCCATTTTAACATTCCGCGTCTCGGCTGGAGCGTGATCGCCCCAAGGCCCGATATCGCACCCATGCGGCGGTTTTCAATACTGAAAACCGTGGTATGACTGTATGCGCGGCCTGGAGGATGAGGCCGATTCGACCGAGAATCCAACGCGGCATCGTCCACGATGCACGTGTTGTGGAGACAGGGATGTCATCTGAACAAACGTCAACCGAACGATCGGTCGTCGGGCCGATGCTCGCCATTCTTGCCTGCGTCTTCCTGTGGGCGGGTCTGTGGACTTTCGACCCCGGCGACTGGCCCAGCCGCGATCAATTTCCACACAATGATCCGCCCGCCAACGCATGCGGCGTCGCGGGGGCATTTGTCACTTACCACGTTCGCCACGTCGTTGGCGATGGCGCCTACCCGCTCGTGCTGTTCATGACGTTCGCCTCAGTCATGTGGGCCATGAAGGGCTACGTTTCAAGCATCCCGCAGCGCGTTTTCGGTCTCGCACTGATCGTTGCGTGCACGTCTGCCTCTGCGCATCTGCTGCCATCGGTCAACACCAATGCGCTGCACTTCGGCAATGGCGGCGTGCTCGGCGCCGCGCTGGGCCACTACCTCGCCGAGAAGTTCCACGGACTCGGAACGGTGCTCGTTCTGGGCTACTGTCTGCTGGTTGGTTTGCTTTTCACCGCCGAAGGCTGGGTTCTCAAACTTCCCGGTCTCATCAAACGCGCCGCCCACGCTTCCGCAAACGTCGCCCAGGTTGCCAAAGCAGCATTGCCCCTGCCCGCGCTCGATGGTGGTCCGTCACGCCTGACGACCGTCGTACCACCCGCGAAGAAATCGAAGCGCAAAGCCAAAAAGGCCATCGACGTCGAGGAAGAGGAGTACGAGTACGAGGAAGAGGAAGAAGCGGAGGAAACGTCGGAAGCTGTTGTTGAAGAAACCAACGAGACTGAAGAGGCGCCCGAGGAAACGCCTCCAGCTCCACTGGTCATCAACACAGGCAAACCCAAGCCGAAAGCCAAGTCCAAGAAGTCGAAACGCAAGAAAGACGACCAACCCAAGCTGTTCAAGGAATCCAAAGACGAAGAGCCGATCAGCGAAGCTCCGCCCTCAGAATCTGAAACCGAACACGAACCCGAATCCGAACCGGCACCACCACCGGTCAAGAAAGAGCCACCAGCCGAGGCCTACCCCAAGATGCTCTCGGATTGGAGCTTTCCGTCGATCGACATGCTCGATGATCCCGAGCACACCTCCACCGCCGCCCAGGAATCCGCCCTCCGCGCACAGGCCAAGACCCTCGAAATGACGCTCCAGGAATTCCGCCTGCAGGCGCGCGTCGTCGAAATTGACACCGGACCGGTCATCACGCTCTTCGAACTCGAAATCGGCGCCGGCATCAAGGTCAGCCAGATCGCATCCCTCGCCAGCGACATCGCCCGCGCGCTCAAAGCCCCTTCGGTCCGCATCATCGCCCCCATCCCCGGAAAAAACACCGTTGGCGTTGAGGTTCCCAACATCGACAAGGAAAAGGTCCGCATCAAGGAACTCATGCAGACCGCCGGAAACCGGATGGATAAAATGGCCATCCCGCTCCTGCTCGGCAAGAACGCGTCCGGTCATGGCCTCATCGCCGACCTCGCCGCCATGCCGCACATGCTCATCGCCGGTACGACCGGCAGCGGTAAGAGCGTCGCCATGAACTCCATCATCATGTCGATCTTGATGGCCCGCCGCCCCGACATGGTCAAGATGATTCTCATCGACCCCAAGATGGTCGAGATGAGCCAGTTCAAGGACGTCCCGCACCTGATGGCGCCCATCGTCACTGACATGGCCCGTGCAGAGAAAATCCTCGACTGGGCTGTCACGAAGATGGACGAACGATACGCACTCGTCGCAGAAGCCCGCGTTCGCAACATCGGCGCCTACAACAAGCTCGGCGCCGATGAAGTCTACAGGCGACTCCAACCAAGCAACGACGAGGAACGCAAGCAGATTCCGACCCATCTGCCCTACATCGTCATCATGATCGACGAGTTGGCCGACCTCATGATGACCGCGGGAAAGGACGTCGAGCGTCACCTCGCCCGGCTCGCCCAGAAGTCACGTGCCGTCGGGATCCACATCATCGTCGCCACCCAACGACCCGAAGCCAAGGTCGTCACCGGCCTGATCAAGTCCAACCTTCCATGCCGCTGCGCCTTCCGCGTTGCCTCGCGGATGGATTCCCGCATCGTCCTCGATCAGAACGGCGCCGAACTGCTCATGGGCCAGGGCGACATGCTCTTCCTCCCGCCAGGCTCGCACGACTTGATCCGTGCCCAGGGCACCTACATCGAAGACCACGAACTCCACAAGGTGATCGACTTCCTCACCGACCAGGGCAAAGCCGAGTTCCACCCCGAACTCGTCAAAATCCGCTCCACTGGCGGCGACAGCGAAACCGAACGCGACCCGCTCTTCAACGACGCCGTCGGGGTCGTTCTGGAGACAAAACGCGGCTCGGTCAGCCTCTTGCAACGCCGCCTCACCATCGGGTATTCTCGCGCCGCGCGGTTGATCGAACAGATGGCCGAAGCCGGCATCGTCGGCGAATACAAGGGTTCCCAGGCGCGGGAAGTGGTCATTACACCGGAGGAGTGGACAGCCATGCAGAAGATGCAGTCACAGCTCGATGCCCACGAGGATGAGGTCACCGATGAGGTGGTCGCCGTCCTCGAACCGGAGTCGTCTGCTGTTGTCGCAGGTCAGGAAACGGATGAACTCGTCAAGGCACCCAAGGCGTCCGATTTCGACGAGGATGAAGAGGACTTTGACGAGTGGGACGACGATGAGGACGACGACGATCTCGAAGAAGAGGATGAAGAATTCGACGAGGATTTCGACGCCGACGAAGACGAAGAGGACGGCGACGACGTCGACGAGGACTTTGACGACGATGAGCTCGAGGACAAGGCGCCCAACGCCGATGTGACTGGCTGACGCGCAGACCACAGCGTTACGCAATCAGCATCACCCGCTCGATCCGAAAAACGCGATATTGAAGTTTCGCCACGTCAGTTCAAACGGCAGATCGCACCACGTCATCACCACGTCAATGATCTGCTGAAACTTCTCCATCATTCCGCTGCTGAAGAACAGGATCACCAGCACGAAGAAGCCCATCGATCGGAACTGAGGCTGAGAGAAACGCATCCGCGTCTCATGGTCGAAGAAGGGTTCAATAATCCCGAATCCGTCCAGAGGCGGGATGGGAAGCAGGTTGATCAGCGTTGCAAACACCTGCAGCACCGCCAACACACCCAGCAGGCGCACCCACATCGGTTGCTCCGCTGTCAGCGCCCGATCTGCCCAACCGGTCACATGCAAAATGGCGGCAATGACGATGAACAACAAAATGTTGGCCAATGGTCCCGCCGCCGCGACGGCCGACTCCCAAAATCGACTGCGCAGCGATGACCGATCGATCATCACCGCGCCGCCGGGCAACGGTACGCCGCCCATAAACAGGAAAATGCACGGAAGCAGAATCGATGTGAACGGATCGATGTACGTCAGTGGATTCAGACTGAGATAGCCACGCTCACGAACCGAGCGATCGCCACCCCAATACGCCACGAGTGCATGACAAAACTCATGCACGCTCACCGACAGGATCCACCCGATCAGCACCGCCCCGAAAAAAGGCGTCAACGTCACAACCGCAATGAAATCACCGAACATGCGGGGAGTTTAGCCGAGTCCCAGCGCCAAGCCACCCTGGTACACCACGAACGACGCGCCATACGCGATCCCCGTCATGTAGCAGAACATGAAGATCGGCCAACGCCACCCACCCGTCTCCCGCTTGACCACCGCCAGCGTTGACATGCACTGACACGCAAAGACGTAGAACACCATCAGCGACACGCCCACCAGCGGCGTCAGCACGGTGCGCCCATCAGGCCATTTCGCCGTCGCAAGCTGCTCTCGCAGCGGGACGGACGTCTCGTCCTCTTCGTCCCCAACCCCGTATACCACGCCCATCGTGGCCACAAACACCTCACGCGCCGCAAAGCTCGACGCCAACCCAACCCCGATCTTCCAGTCGAATCCCAGCGGCTCGATCACCGGTTCAATCGCATGGCCGAGCTTCCCGATGTAGCTTTGCTTGAGTTGTGCGGTGCTGTCTGTCCCATCTGCCGCACGCGGATAGTACGCCATCGCCCACAACAGCACGCTGAACGCAAGGATCACCGTACCCGCCTGCGTGATGAAAGGACGTGTCTGTTCCCACATCTCCCGAAGCACGATCAGCGGGCGAGGCCGACGATAGGGCGGCAACTCGAGCAGGAACATCGACGGCGGACCCTTGAACACCGTGCGTTTGAGAATCGCCGCCACGATCAACGCCGTCACCGCCCCCAGCACGTACATCGCAAAGAGAATGCCCGTCTCAAGCCACACGCTCCCCGCGAACACCGCGCTGATGATGATGATGTACACCGGCAGCCGCGCTGAGCAACTCATCAGCGGCGCGACCAAGATTGTCGTCAACCGATCACGACGGTTATCGATCGTTCGCGTGGCCATGATCGCCGGCACCGCGCACGCAAAGCTCGACAGCATCGGAATGAAACTCCGCCCATGCAGTCCCGCCGCCGCCATCACACGGTCCATTACAAACGCCGCCCGCGCCATGTACCCGCTGTCCTCCAGCAGGGCGATGAACAGAAACAGCATCGCAATTTGCGGAACAAAGATGACCACGTTCCCCACGCCCGCGATCACGCCGTCGACGATCAGATCGGCCAATACGCCTTCACCGAAGATGCTCCGCGCCGCACCAGCCAACAGACCAACAAGCGTCTCAATGCCGTCCATCATCGGACCGGCACCGGAAAAGACAGCCAGGAAGATCCCGCCCATCACCAGCGCGAACACCATCAATCCCCAGACACGATGCGTGAGAAAACGGTCCACGCGGTCCGTGAATGTCGGGCCGTCGTCCGCACGCGGCGTCAGCGCCGTTTCGACGATGCGGGAAATCGCCGCATAGCGCTGCCCGACAAGTGCCGCCGCCACCGAATCGTCATGCGAACGGGCAGCCTCAACGGCTGCGGCATCCTCCGCAGTCAGTCGGATCCACACGTCGCCGTCGTCGGACACCGATGACGGCAACGCGATCACCCGCGCCACCCCCTCGACCATGGATTCGCCTGCCAGATCTCGCGACCGCACGACATCAGCCATGCGATCCACCGCACGCTGTGCGACATCGTCAAACGGAATATGAAAAGGCGATGCAACATCATGCGGCAAGGCGCCCAACGCAGCACGCAGCTCGTCGATACCCTCGCCGTCCAGCGCGTTGGTGGCCACGACCGGGGCACCCAGCCCCTTCGAAAGCGCGTCGATCTCCAATGCATCCCCGCGACCGCGCACCACATCCACCATGTTGCAAACCACGATCGTCGGCAGCCCCAGCTCGAGGATCTGCGTCACCAGGAAGAGATTACGCTCAAGATTGGATGCATCGATCACGACGACTGCCGCGTCGGGAGACGGCTCATCACGAAGCCAGCCAAACAACGTGTCCCGTGCGAGTTGCTCATCCAGACTGCGCGATACCAGACTGTAGCATCCGGGAAGATCGACAAGTTGCGTGTCGTCGTGACCCGGTATCGCGCCCACATGCCGCTCAACTGTGACCCCCGGATAGTTGGCCACCTTCTGCCGCAAACCGGTCAGTCGGTTGAAAATCGAGGTTTTTCCCGAGTTGGGATTTCCAAGAAGTGCGATGGTGCGCACCTTGCTCGCTGTCGAAGTGGAAACGTTCACGGCTACGCGCGCGATTCCGCAAGGCGAACAAGGATGTGGCGAGCCATCGACTTTCGCAGACTCAGTCGGTAGCCCATCACGCGGATTTCAATTGGGTCTCCCAATGGCGCCACCCGTGTCACGCGAATCGCGCCACCCACAAGCAAACCCATTTCCATCAGTCGCGTCGCTTCGCCATTCAAACCGTCGAAACCGGCAATGTGACCGCAGTCACCGACCGCGATCTGATTAAGGGTGACGACCGTACTCGGCGCGTCAGCCGGGGATGTTGCGGGTGATGAAGTCGTCGTCATGGAATGGCTCAGGGGTTGAATCATGCGCTGCGTTCCGTCCATTTCGTTACGGCAGTCTAGTCTCGGTGCGAGTGCGGGACAAGACTAGTTGCGACTCAGTCGCAAGTAGCGGCGCGTCAAACCGCCTACAGTCCTGCTACTCTGTTAATCTCAAGTAAATGCTGACGTTAGAAAATCTCGACGCGGAATCAGGCGCTGGCTTGCCCGTCACTGCTGGGATCCAACTGCAACCCGGTCTCCGGATCGATGTTGGCCGACTCCTGGATCAGGCGTTCCTTCATGAGTCGGCCGATTTTGAACTTGACCGTCCGCTTGCTCGGCACCGGCACGCGCTCCAGCGTCTTGGGATTCTGTGCAATCCGTGCCGCCCGAACCCGAGACTCGAACACGCCAAAGTCCCTGAATTCCAAACGGTTACCGTTCCCAAGCTCGTCAATAATCTCATCGAGAAACTGCTGGATGATGCGTTTGACCAGAACGCGTTTCGCCCCTGTGATATCCGCGATGCGGTCGATGAGTTCTTTCTTTGTGATTGTCGACATGATGTCCCTGGTAAGTCTCCTGCTCGAACATCAACGCGGCGCGCCACTCCCGACAGCGCGCAACACCCAAACACGCCACGTGCGATAGACCATGCTGCCCCGTGCCGACAAGCGGCGTCGTGACTGGTTAGGCCCGATTCGCGCAAGTCATCCTACAACAACAGGTTCGAGCAATCAAGGCGATGTTGGGAATGTCAAAAACGCGGCAAAAATACAGGTTTTCCCGAATTGATCTCGGTTCAGCGTTCGATCACGCCGATCCGGCGCGACTGGAAGTTTCGCTGATAATCCTGAAACCGACCGAGGTTGCGACCCTGAAAATCGTAAACCCGGTCTGTAAACTGAATCCGCTCACGAATCATCGCTCCCGCCGCCGCCGAAGGCCACGTACGACCACGCCGCACGTCGTGCGCGTACGTCGACCCCGGATGCTGATCAAAGAGCAAATTGGGGGTCATCGCCAACCGCGGACGAGCCGGTGCCGATGGGGCCGCGCATCCTGTCAATGACAACGCCATGATGATCACCGCCAAGGTCAGACCTGCGGTGGTGATTCCGGAAATGATGTAACGAAACACGAAATGCCTCCTTCCTCCCACCCAATTGGCAACACGCCGCGTGCCATCGCATGTAGGCGCGAACGCGGCGACGTTTCGGGCAGGCTCCCCGTTCCCCATCTAATTGTAGCCATCTTTTTTCCGGACATGGGCGCTTCGCAGTGATCGCGTCGATTTCGACGGCGTGTTGCATCACGGCAACGGAGTCGCCTCTTCGTTGATGACCCGCGTCAACACGTCTACGATGGCCACAGGTTATCAGACGTTGGACATCAAACATCAGCGAAGGACCATCACCGTGAACATCAGGATTGCGACCGGAAAGCAGGTACCGCGGGGACATGTCTTCGTACCACACGTGGCGGGCAAAATCGTAAAGGGTGTAAAGGTCGCAGGCGTCACCGTCGGTGGACTGGCCGTGCCTGCCTCGGCGGGGAACGTCGTGGATGTGCTCACCGGCGCTGCCGGTGTCGATCGGGTCACATTGGTTTCTGTTGGAAAAACCGCCCAATGCGACGCCGAAGTGATGCGTCGTGTCGGTGGGGCGATTGCAAGGTCGCTTCAGTCTGCCAGGTCGACCCGCTCCGTCATTGATTTCTCGCTGCTGGGCGAATTGGCGACCGCCGAATCCGCTGGTGTCGTGTGTGAAGGCATTCACCTTGGCAGCTTCCGTTTCGTCAAGTACCACACCACCGCGGAGAAACCATTGAATGGCTCGGTCACGCTCCGTGGACTGCCCGCCGGCAAGGCCACCGCTGCCGCGGTGAGTCGTGCCCAATCCGTATCAGATGGAACCAACCTCGCCCGCGCCCTCGGCCACGAACCAGCCAACATGATCAACCCTGTCACGCTTGCGGCCGAAGCGAAGAAGATGGCGCGCAAGGCTGGTCTGACGTGCAAAGTGCTCGACGAAAAACAACTCGCCCGACACAAGATGGGCGCGATGCTCGCCGTCGGCCAAGCCGGTTCGACCCCGCCACGTCTCATCATCCTCGAGCACAACATGACCGCCAAAGCGAAGCCGGTCATCCTCGTCGGCAAAGCCATCACCTTCGACACCGGCGGCTACTCGATCAAGGACAAGAATGGCATCGTCGGCATGAAGTACGACAAGTGCGGCGGGATGGCCGTCATCGGCGCGATGCAGGCCATCGCAGCCTTGAAACTGAAAGTCCCCGTCGTCGGCATCGTCGCAGCCGCGGAAAACATGATCTCCGAGAGAGCCTACCGCCCCAACGACATCATCACCGCCATGAACGGCAAGACGATCGAAATCATCTCGACCGACGCGGAAGGGCGACTCGTCCTGGCGGACTCCTTGTGCTACGCCGAGAAGTTCTACAGTCCGCGTGCCGTCATTGACTTGGCCACGCTCACCGGCGGTGTCGTTGTCGCACTCGGACATCATCGCGCCGCCATTTATGCCAACAACGACAAACTCGCCGACGGTCTCATGACCTCTGCCGATCACACGTACGAGCGACTGTGGCGGATGCCGATCGACGACGACTACTTCGAGCAGCTCAAGAGCGACGACTGCGACTTCAAGAACTCCGCCGGACGCGATGGCCACTCCATCCTCGGTGCTGTTTTCCTCAAGCAGTTCATCAGCGCCAAGACACCGTGGGCGCACCTCGACATTGCCGGCGTCGCGACGACGGACAAGGATGGCCCGTACTGCCCGCGCGGCGGGACCGGCTTCGGCGTGCGGCTGCTGGTTGATTATCTGGAAGGACTCAAGTGACCGAAGCGGTTTGGCTGATCGTGGGATTCGTGCTCGGGGCGGGCGTCGTGCTCGTCGTGACCACCCTGCGCAGTCGCCGCGAGCAGGAACGCGTGCAGCAACTGCTCGACGAATCGCAACGCGCGAAGGCGGACGAAATGTCGGCGACGGTCGAGCAACTCAAGACCATCTTCTCCTCCCTCTCGCGCGAAGCACTGAGTGCCAACACCGACGACTTCCTCAAACTCGCCAAGACACGCCTCGATCAACAAACCACCGCCGGCAGCGAGCAACTCGAATCCAAAAAGAAACTCATTGACGCCTCGCTGACCGCCATGGACAAGAAGCTCGGCGACCTGACGCAACTCACCCAATCTCTCGACAAGGAACGTCGCGAAAGCGTCGGCGCCATCAAGACCGAACTCGTCAAAGCCGCAGAGACGACCACCAAGCTGACCGAAACCACGTCGCAACTCCGCGAAGCCCTCGCCCATCCGCAAGCTCGAGGCCAATGGGGCGAACGCATGGCCGAGGACGTGCTGCGGTTGGCCGGCTTCGTCGAGGGGATCAACTACGAAAAGCAGACGATGGAACGCAGCGGCGGCAAACCGGACTTCACGTTCATGCTGCCGCAGGGACTTCGCCTGAACATGGACGTCAAGTTTCCGCTCGACAACTACCTGCGCACGATCGAAGCGCCGGACGATGCCGCGGCTGAACCGTTCAAGAAGCAGTTCCTTCGCGACGTCCGCACACAGGTCAAAGCCGTCACCACCCGCGAGTACATCGACACGTCACGGGGCACCGTCGACTGCGTCGTCATCTTCATCCCCAACGAACGCATCTACACGTTCATCCACGAACACGACCGCGCCCTGCTCGATGACGCCGCCCGCCAGAAGGTCGTGCTCAGCTCACCGCTCACGCTCTACGCCGTGCTTACCGTCGTCCGACAAGCCGTCGACAACTTCCGCCTGTCGCAGACTTCCAACGAGATTCTGAATCTGCTCAGCGAGTTCCGCCGCCAGTGGGGCAAGTACGGCGACGTCGTGGACAAGGTCGAACGCGCCCTCAAAACGATGAACACCGCCTTCGACGAACTGAAGACCACCCGCACCCGCCAACTCGACCGCCAACTCGACAAGATCGACGACCTCCAAGCCGACGCGGAGCAGTCCATCGGTGACGAATCTTCCGACACCCCGCGCCTGACCGCGTAGATTCTCCTTGACGCATAGTTTTTTTGTGATATAATTCATATCAAATACGTTGTAAGGCTGAGCCCTCGGCCGTGGAGCACGAAGGGGAATAGATAACCAATAAACCCGTGTTCCACCTTGATCATGGTCCAGCGACCAATGTGGTCGTGTTGTGCACAAATGGAGGTGCCAACGTGCGAATCAAGGTGGAACTGCATTCACGTATCCCGATCTACTTGCGGCAATTCTGCAATGATCGGGAGAACGAGGAATTCTACAGGTGCGTCGAAGCGATTCGCACCGAGCCGATCAGGAACTCGGAGATGATTCTCGATCCCGAAACCGCGCCCTACATGGCCAGGTATTTCCGGTTCGGTTCGCACATCGCCGTGTTCGTCTACGACCCGGCCCGAAACCAGATTTGGATAACGCAATGCCGAAGAGCAAGACTGCAAGGAAATCCAAGGCGAAAGCGCGACGACCAGCCGTAGCCATCGTCACCGAACCGGGCCACGCCTGCGTCGTCACCGAGGGTACTGTCACGCACGTGCTCGTCCCGGTCGAGGATTATCAACGCCTGCAATTGGCCGAGATGGCCGAGTCGGCGTTTCGCGATGTGCAGGATCCGTCGGCGAAGTGGATCGATGCCGACGATGCCAGGTTGGCCGCCGCTGGCGAACGCATCGCCCGTGCACGCAAGTCCGCCGGTCTGACGCAGACACAACTGGGCGAACGGCTCAACATCCCGCAGTCACAGATTTCGCGAATTGAACGCAATCCCGATCACACCACGGTCCGCACGCTCAAACGATTGGCCAAGGCGCTGAACGTCGACGTGCGGGCATTGATTTCGTAACCGCGATCAGAAAGGCCTGAACGACTGACGATCACCGCCGGCGATCGGCGCGACGATGACGCGACGCTCCGGATTCACCCACACGACATTCTGCCCGGCGACCGTCGCCTGACCGGCCAATCCCTCGCGCGGGAAGCGTGCCAACGTCCGCATGCGACCATCCGCATCATATCGCCGCACAGAAATGCGATCCGGCGCCCGCGGCAATCGCAACTCGACCTCCTCGGTCACGAAAAAGTCGTCCGTCGCACCCGCCAACCGACCAGCCACGCCGTCCGCCCACACGAATCCCGTCTTTGTCGGCATGTCGTAGGCCGAGATGCGTTTCAATCCGTCCCCCGTCGTTTCCGACCAGACGACGAGGTTGTCGGCAATCGCCAGGTCGTTGTCGAGGGGTGTCTCGACGGCGAGTCGGTCGGCCAACACTGTGATGTTGCCGGTTGACAGTTCGATCAGCGTCACGTTGCCCGTCGGCCCTTGTGTCGAGCTTAACCACGCCAGCCGATCACCGTTCAGTGCGATTCGGGCCAACCCTTCGGTCACGAATTCCTGTGGCAGCGTGCGGTCCAACAGATCGATGACGCGGATGAAGAAACCATCATCGGCAAAATCGAAGACCTGAAACGCCAGACGACCTTCGTCCATGACAAGTTCCAGTGACGCGAAGCGCTCACCATCCTTAACCGTGCGGAAGACCGTCTGCACCGACTGCCCGATACGACCGGCATCCACGCGAAGTCCGTCCTCGTCGGCAATCGTGTAGGCCACGTACGTTCCGTCGGTCACCATGTTGGCAAACGGCGTCACCAGTGCGGACGGCAAAAACGTCTCGGCCAGGTTGCGTTCGCGCTGATCAAGATCGTAGACATACAGATTTGAGGCCCCCGTGATCCCAGGCAGGATGATGTTGTTCGTTGGCCCGGCGAAATCAATGCGCACGTCGGCCAGGTTGGTTGCGTAGAACACATCGCGGTTGTTTCCGCCGATCAGCCGTGGAAAGGGCCGCGCGCCGAACGGATCAGCCGCGGCGCGATCAACGCTGTCCTGCAAGTCTTCCGCAAAGTTGGCAAACGGTCTTGCGAGGTCCGACGGATTCAGCGGAATCTCGAGGTTGCACGCGGGGATGGCGATGAGCGTGGTGGCAAGAACGGAGGTCATCAAGCGCGACATGGCAAAGCTCCTGAAATGGGGTTGAAGAGCGATTCCAACAACATGGTCCCATCCGTTGGGATGGGTTGTCAAGAAACAACAGACCGCACCCAATGATGGGAAATTCGCCAGGTGTCCAGCCAGTTCGTCAGCCGCGTTTTTTCGCGGAATCCTGGAGTTTCTTAAGATGTTGCAATGCGTCGATGGGCGTCGTCTGGTCCGTGTCGATGTTCAGTAGTTCTTCAACGACCGGGTCGGGCGTGCTGTCGAATAGGGACAATTGCTGGGTCTGCTTCGTGCTTGCATGGGCGATGGGCCTTGACTTGTGCCGCGAGTCCGCCGTCGATTGAAGCTGGTCGAGCAGTTCGTTGGCCCGATCCACGACCGTTCCCGGCACGCCCGCCATGGCTGCGACATGCAAGCCATAGCTCTTGTTCGTCCCGCCCTGAACGATCTTGTGCAGGAAGATGATCCGTTCCGATTCCGATTTCGCGTCAGGCCACTCGCGGACAGCCACGTTGTAATTCGCCACGCCCGCATGCAACGACGCAAGCTCGGTCAATTCGTGGTAATGCGTCGCGACGAGCGTGCGACAGCCAACGACCGTGGCCAGGTGTTCCGTAATCGCCCATGCCAGCGACATGCCGTCGAACGTGCTCGTGCCGCGTCCCAACTCATCCATGATCACAAGTGAATGCGCGGTTGCGTTGTTCAGAATGTTCGCAGCCTCGGTCATCTCGACCATGAACGTGCTCTTATCGCGCGCGATTTCATCAGCCGCTCCGACGCGCGCAAACAACCGATCGACCACGCCCATCGTCATCTCGCGCGCCGGCACGTACGACCCAATCTGCGCCAAAATCGCCATCTGCGCGATCTGCCGCATGTACGTGCTTTTCCCCGCCATGTTCGGACCCGTGATGATCCAGACGCGCGCCTGCGGGCTCATTTCCGTGTCGTTCGGAATGAAGTCGCCAGCCAACCGCTGCTCGAGCACCGGATGCCGCCCGTCGACGATGTGCAGATCTTCCGACGCGTTGATCACAGGTCTCGCGTAGCGACGTTCCACCGCCAGCTCCGCCAACCCCGCCACCGCGTCGATCCGCGACAACGCATCAGCCACTTGCTGCAACGCCTGAATGTGACGGGCAGCCTCATCGCGCAGATCGGCGAACAGCTTCGCCTCGATCGTCGCCGCCTTCTCCTCAGCCGTCAGAACCTTCGTCTCGTATTCCTTCAACTCATCGGTGATGTACCGTTCCGCCGCCTTGATCGTCTGCTTGCGGACGTAGTTGGCCGGCACCTGATCGCGATAGCTATTGCTGATCTCGATGTAGAACCCGAACACCCGGTTGTACGCAACGCGCAGCGACGGGATGCCCGTCAACTCTGCCTGCTTCTTCTGATAATCCGCCAGCCACGCCTGCCCGTTGCGACGCAGATGACGCAGTTCGTCCAACTCCGCGTTGTACCCCTCCGCGATGACACCGCCGTCTTTCAACGTGGCCGGCGCATCCTCCGAGATCGCCCGCTTCAGCAAGTCCGCCAGTTCATCCAATCCGTCGAGCGCTTCGCGCCATCGCTGTATCAGCGGCGGTCCCAGCGTCGACAACGACTCCCGCAGAGCAGGCAAACCCGATAGCGTCACCGCCAACCCGAGCAGATCCCGCGGCGATGCACGATTCAACGCCACCCGCGCCGTCACCCGCTCCACATCGCAGCAGTTCCGCAACCACCCCCGCACGCTGTCCCGCGTCGCGTCATCCTCGACCAGCGCCGCCACCGCATCCTGCCGATCGACAATCGCATCCACCTCCACCAGCGGCAGACACAACCAGTGTCGCAAGCGGCGCGCGCCCATCGGATGCACCGTCCGATCAATCGCCTCCAGCAGACTCCCGTCACGCTGCCCCGACCGCAGCGTCCGCTCAATTTCCAGCGATCGCCAAGTGTTGTGATCAATCAGCAACGTATCCGCCCGCCGCTGCCGCTCGATCCGCGAAACATGCGACAACGCCGTCTTTTGCGTCTCGGTCAGATAGCTGATGATCGCCCCAGCCGCCCGCACCGACGCGTCCGTCTCCCCGATCCCGAACCCGTCAAGCGTCGCGACGTCGAAATGCTCATGCAGCGCACGCTCAGCGTCATGCTCGCCGAACTCATACGGACTGCGCCGCCCGATCGACGTGTCGCACAGCGTCTTCAGCTCCAGCGCGACATCCGCCGTTGCAGACCCCGGCTCATCATCGATCAGAATCTCCGCCGGTCGCATCCGCACCAGCTCATCGATCAACCCGTCGGCCATCTCGTCAAACACGCGGAACCGCCCGCTGGCCAACTCGACCGTCGCCAACCCGAACCCGCGCTTCCCCTTCGCGATTGCCGCCAACACGTTGTCACTGCGTTCATCCAGCAGCGTCTCATCCGTCAGCGTCCCAGCCGTCACGATCCGCACGATCTCGCGCTTCACGACCCCCTTGGCCTGCTTCGGATCCTCCACCTGCTCGGATATCGCGACCTTGTACCCAGCCGCAACCAGCTTGTTCAGATAGGAATCCAGCGCATGATACGGAATCCCCGCCAGCGGAATCGGATTCTCACCCTTGTTCCGCGCCGTCAACGCGATCCCCAACACGCGTGACGCAACCTTCGCATCCTCGTAGAACGTCTCGTAGAAATCCCCCATCCGAAACAGAAGAATCGCATCGCCCGCGCGCTCCTTCTGATCGTGATACTGCTGCATCGCCGGCGTGTGCTGACCCTTGCCAGCCGCTCGTTTCGATTTGGGATTGCGAACAACCATATCAATCCGTCGGCCCGTTCAGGGCTTTGCACTCATCGCCTGTCGCCGCCGCTCATGAGACTGCATCAACGCAAGGGCCGCCTGATCCTTAAACGCCTGCCGACGCGCCGCATCATCAGGCCTCAGGCTCGCCAGCACATGCGCCGTCAGAAACCAGATCGGCGCACTGCGAATCGACGCATCATCCTTCGCCGCCGCCATGTCCGCCTGCAGGACTGTTTGAATCGTCGCCAGCGCCTTCGCAGCCGCTCGATCACGCGTCATCTGCTCCGCCTTCGCCACATCATCATCGCGATTGCTCGGAAAGGGAAACCACGGCACGTCCCGCATCGCCGCACCCATTTCCGCCCGCGCCGCCATCGCATCCTTCGTACCCATCAGACCAAAGAGCGGCACCACGAGACTCACCGCCAGACACAAACACATCAATCGCAACAGCCAATGCCCGGTCACGCGCTTGATCAACCCTCGTTGGTCGCCCTGATCCCGATACCAAGGTCCCGCCACCAGCACCCACGCCGCCACCCCGAACAACAAGTAGTTCGCATTCACCAGCGTGCTCGTTGCCACGTTCACCAACCCGTTCTGCTGCAGGTATGGCGATTCATGTATCGAGATCGTGCACGCGGTCAGAAGCGTATGCGCAAGATAGACCGCAGCCACGCGAACAACGCGACCCGTCCATCCAAGCCAGTACGACGCGAGTATCAGCCCGACCTCCGGTACGAACATCGTCGCATGCCAGTACAGTCGCGACTCATCACAAAACATGTACGGCGACGGTCGACCCAAAAGACCATGCAACGCCTTCGTCGTCCAGACAGCAAAGTCCGCATTCCACGAAACTGTGTAATGCCGGACGATCCCAGCCACGATCATCAACAACAATGCCCGCGGCACGAACCGCCTCACCGACCAGTCAGTCGTCGACGCAGCCCGATCAATGTCTGTCATCCCTGCACCGCTGCCCGCTCGCGCTTCGTCGCCCAGATCGCCCACGCAAGCCACATCGGCGCAATGCACGAAATCAGAAACCACTGCATCAGAACCAGATGGGCAAAGTCAAAAAGCCTCGCCGACCAGCCCGCCACCAACGCCAGCACCACCAGCCGAACCACGTTTAGCATGGCGACCCCGATCACACCCACCAAAAGCCCGATCCCCCGATCCACCCACCGCGCCGGATACGCAATCGTCGCCGCACAGAACAACGCCGTCGCATACAACGCCGTGCATTCCAGGCTTACGATCAGGCTAGTATCGCCGCTGAGCATCTGATGTCCCACGCGTTTGATCGAACCGTCAAACAACTGGGCAATCGCACCCGCCACGGTCGCAATCGTCGTCTGCAGCCCCATCCCCCATTCGATGTGCGCCAGATACGCCTCACCGAATCCAAGCAGCAGCGCCATCACCACCAGCTTGACGACAAACATCGTCGCCACGCGACTTGGGTCAGTCGTCGGCCCGTGCGGCGGTATCGTCGGTGTCTGTTCGGATGGCGAGGTTGGCTGGTCCATACCGTGGCGATTGCTCCTTCAAGCTCTCTCTCCCAAACAACAGCATCGAACCCTAACGATCGGACGATCGCGTGGCAATGCTGCACCCGATCCACTGTCGTCCGCCAGAATCGCATGACCGCAACTGCCGAAACGGCAATGGGTTGGACGCCGGGACGTCACACTGAACGCGCAACGGACGTCAATGGCCCGTCTGGTAAAATAGGCGTTTTGCGGATTGATCACCGAGGACGAGTTCAGTACCATTTGAACAGGCCCAACGGGGTAGTTGGGGTGCGGGCTAGCAGGGTTTATATCAAGGAGTATCGAGCTATGAGGGTTCTTCTCTGTGGGGGGGTGCTGTTGGTTGGGCTGGCAGGTTTCGCCAACGCCGACATGTTGGATTATGAGCTTGGCAGCGGCTCGAGCGTCGACGCCAATCAGGACTCAGGGCTGATTATCAACACGGAACTGGACGCCGCTCTGGCCGACGTTGCGTTCACGCTTGATGACGGCGATTCGTTTACGTTCGATTTCTTCGACATCTGGACACCGGAGAGCACGCTCAACGGCGACGACTTCGTGCCACAGGCGATCACCGCCACGCTCGATTTCGACGTTCCCGACGAGGTCGTGATCATCGATGGTGCCTCTGGTGGCGGACTCACGTTCTTCGGCATCGTGCAGTTTGGCTACGTTGTCTGGGACAATCCGGTGACGGTGATGACCTCGCGCGGTGACTTTGAAGTCTCGCTCAGCAATGAAGCATTCAATGGCGGCGCATTTGGTCTGAACGAAGGCCAGGGTCATGGTGCGACGGTTTTTGCAACAGTAACGCAGGTCGACTCCGTCCCCATTCCTGCCCCAGGTGCTGTTGTCCTGGCGATGCTCGGTTTCGGTGGTGTCGCCTCGATGCGGCGTCGCACCAACGACTGAGTCGAAGGGTGAAGTTCAGGTAGTTTTCTCATGGGCCGGTCCCACATCGGGGTCGGCCCGTTTCTCTTGGATTCCGGCGAACCGCGCGGAATTTCACAAGATATTTCACACCCACGCCGGAAACTGCTACGATGACCATAGGCGAAACGCATCACCCCAGCCAAGGAGCACCCGGTGTCGACCACTGCCCCCGTCCTCGACAAGCACATTGAACGTGTCATCGTCGATCAGCATCAGATTGCAGATCGCGTGAAGGCGATGGCCGCCGAGATCACGGCCAACCACCCCAATCACGACGAACCGCTGGTAACGCTATGCGTTTTGAACGGATCGGTCGTTTTCCTCGCAGACCTGATTCGACATCTGCCGATAAGAATGCTGCTGGGTGTGATCGGGGCTTCCAGCTATCGCGGCAAGTCGACCGAGTCGCAAGGCCCGAGCATTTGGCACCGCATGCACTCGCCGGTGGATATGAAAGACCAGCACGTGCTCATCGTCGACGACATTCTCGACAGCGGCAACACGCTTCGACTCGTCCGCCAGACCGTCGAAGATCAGAATCCCAAGTCGGTTGCGACTGCCGTTCTTCTACGGAAGCCCGATAAAGCGCCACCCGACGTCAAGGCTGAGTACATCGGTTTTGACATCGAGGACGCGTTCGTCGTCGGATATGGTCTCGACTACGCCGGCGAGTTTCGCAACCTGCCGCACATCGCGGTCCTCAAACCGGAGTGCTATGAGCACGACGGAGCCTAAATCATGACCCGTGACGAATCAGAACGCGATGGCTGGAAGAGCGACCCGAATGTGCATCCCTTCGACCCGGAGTTGATGTCGATCGGTGACGCCGCGCTGGATGCGCCGCCAACGGAAGTCGCCATGCTCCCGGCGGAATTGTTCCGTGGGGATGAGTCGATCATCTTTTGCATCAAGCCATCGCCCTGGTTCATTCTGTTCGATGCGGCCAAGTGGGTCGTCGTCGGATTGACGCTGTTTGCGTTGGCGTCGTTCATTTCGGAAATCGCGCCGGGGGTCACCGAATCGCAGGTGATGACTGTGGTGTTGATGATGGTGGGAGCGCGGCTGGGCGTGTCGCTGTTGCGCTGGGTGTCACGGTTCTACGTGCTGACCAATCGCCGCGTGATGACCATTCAGGGCGTGCGTCGGCCGGATGTGTTCGCAAGCCTCCTCGTGGATGTCCGCAACACCGCCGTCAGCGTCGATCTTCCCGAAGCCATGACGCGTCTGGGCACCCTGGAGTTTGCATTGGCCGAGGGGGCGGTGCAGCGCTCCAAGTGGCGGAATCTCAACCAGCCCGAGCAGGTGCACGCCGAAGTCCGCCGCGCCATCGAACGCGCCATCGATTGTCAGCCGCACCTCTAGCAGGTCGGCCACTTCTGTCTTTTCCCTCGCGACCACCGCCGCGACCATGTAAAGTGGGGGTTTGCATTCGCATCCGTTTCCGCAAAGACTGGTGCCAACAGGTGATGGCATGGACAGGTCGGGCGGCGACAAGGACTTGCGCGACGCCATCGCGGCGGGATGACGTGTGAAAGGGCGGGACCATGGGTGAAATCAACTTCGAGAACCAGACGCAGCCGGAGCAACTCCGCGTCTTCATGAAGGCCCTGCTCAATGACGTTCGCGCGCTTGAGCACCTGATCAACAGCGGCATGATCGAATCCGGGGTCCGTCGGATTGGCGCCGAGCAGGAGTTGTTCCTCGTCGACCGATCGTGGCGACCAGCCGCATCCTCGCCCGAGGTTCTCGACAAGCTCGATCAGGACTGGTTCAAGACCGAACTCGCCAAGTTCAACCTCGAATTCAATCTCAAGCCGCTCTCATTCGGCGGAAGTTGCCTGAGCGAACTGGAACAGGATATCAACGAACACCTCGAGAAGGTCCGTGCAGCCGCGAGCAGCTGCGACGTCGACGCACTTCTCGTCGGCATTCTGCCTACGCTGCGCAAGTCGGACCTCGACCTCTCGAACATGACCCCCGTCCCCCGCTACTACGCGCTCAACGACGCATTGAAAGCGCTTCGCGGGGAAGCCTTTGTGTTCCGCATTTCGGGCGTGGACGAGATGATCAGCACGCATGATTCGGTCATGGTCGAGGCCTGCAACACGAGCACGCAGTTTCACTTTCAGACCGGCCCGGAAGAATTCGCGAACCTGTACAACATCGCGCAGGTGGTGGCGGGGCCCGTACTCGCGTCTGCCGTCAACTCGCCCCTGCTGTTTGGACAGCGTCTCTGGGCCGAGACCCGCATCGCGGTTTTTCAACAGGCCGTTGATACCCGCAAACCGGGTGATAATCCGCTGGCCCGGTCCTCACGCGTCAGCTTCGGAACAAACTGGGTCGAAAATTCCGCGGTCGAGGTCTTCCGCGAGGACATCGCCCGTTTCCGTGTCATCATGGGCATGGAAATCGACGAGGATCCGTTCGCCGTCATTGAGGCCGGCGGCGTGCCGAAGTTGAAGGCACTGCAATTACACAACAGCACGGTTTACCGGTGGAACCGTCCCTGCTACGGCATCAGCGAGGGCAAACCGCATCTGCGTATCGAGAATCGGGCGATGCCGACCGGGCCCAGTGTCATCGATGAGGTTGCCAACGCCGCGTTCTGGTTTGGCCTGATGAGCGAGCTGGCCGCTCAGTATCCCGACATTCGACAAACCATCGATTTTGACGATGCCAAGCGGAACTTCTTTGCGGCTGCCCGACTTGGTCTTGAAGCCCCGTTGATATGGCTCGACGGTGAGAAGATGCCCGCCCCGGTCCTGATTCTGCGGGAACTGTTGCCGATGGCATCCAACGGGCTGCTCAGGTCCAATATCAACCACAATGACGTCGAGCGATACCTCGCGGTGATTGAGGCCCGCGTCAGCAGTGGCAAGACGGGAACGCAGTGGCAGATCGATTCGCTGGCGGGCATGAAGGAAGAAGGGTCCGAAAACGAACGGTTGTGCGCGCTGACGGCGGGCATGCACCAGCGGCAGCTCGAGGGTAAGCCCATCCATGAGTGGGATTTGGCCACATTGGGTGAGGCAGGTGGCTGGAAGAACAGCTTCCAGCGTGTTGAACAATACATGACGACTGACTTGTTTACAGTGCATGCGGATGAGGTGATCGACCTGGCGGCCAATCTGATGGACTGGCGTCGGGTACGACACATCCCGGTTGAGGATGATGAGCACCGTCTGGTGGGTCTGATTTCCTATCGGTCCTTGCTGCGATTTCTGGCACACGATCTGCCACATGGAAAGGACGCACCGGTTCCGGTGAGCCAGGTGATGCAGAAGGACCCGATCTGGATCGCGCCACGCACCCCCACGCTGGAGGCGATCCAGTTGATGAAGAGAGAAGGTGTGTCCTGTTTACCGGTCGTCAAAAATGGTACACTGGTGGGCATGGTCACCGACCGCGACTTTATGGAGATCGCGGCGGAGCTGTTGGAAAAGCATCTGCAGGAATAATGATCCGGATGGAGCGTGAAGCTGAGGTGGGGGCGGTATCCGACGTAGAGCGTCTGCGCGTGATCGGTGCTTATCGTGGCACCGAGGCGGGGCCGAGTCTGATTTGCGTGGGCAGTATCCATGGCAATGAGCCTTCCGGCGCCAATGCGCTTGAACGGGTCATGGCAACGCTAGCCGACCGCAAGCCAGCGATACGTGGCGAGGTCGTTGGGTTAACCGGCAACATCCGGGCCATTTCGAAGCGCGTCCGCTTCTTGGCGAAGGATCTCAACCGGCACTGGACGCCCGAACGCGTCGCTCAAATGTCGCGAGGCGAACTTCCGGACAATCCCGACGCCGAGGACCACGAGCAATTCGAACTCCAGACCGCGCTCAATGACGCCTTTTCCCGGGCCCGCGGCCAGGTCTATTTTCTCGACTTGCACACGACGTCTGCGAAGAGCGGTCCTTTCCTCGTGATCGGGGATACGCTGCGCAATCGTCGGTTTGCGATGAGCATCCCGGCTCCGATCATTCTGGGCCTGGAAGAGCGCCTTGGCGGGACGCTTCCTGAGTACGCCAACAGTCTTGGGCACATCACGATCGGGTTTGAGGCAGGCCAGCACGACGATCCGCGATCGGTTGATATTCACGAGGCCGGCATCTGGCTGGGCATGATCAGTTCGGGGATCATCGATGAATCGGACGTTCCCGAGGCGGAGGCCTACCGGGCGCTGATGCGGAAAGCGTCGGAGGGTGTTCCGCGCGTGCTCGAGCTTTGCCACCACCATCGTATCAAGCAGAGCGACGGTTTCGTCATGGAGCCGCAGATTCCGAATTTTGAGATGATTCAAGCAGGACAGCGCCTCGCGGGGGACAAAAATGGCGACGTACTCGCACCGGTGAAGGGTCGGTTGCTGCTGCCGCTTTATCAGGGGCAGGGCAATGATGGCTATTTCCTTGCACGCGGGATCAACCCGATGTGGCTGACGGTGTCGTCATGGTTCCGGCGGATGCGTCTGGACCGGATTGTGCATTGGCTGCCCGGTGTGCGACGTCGACCGGCTGACCCGAACACGGTCGAGATTGACGATCACATTGCGCGCTGGTTCGTCGTTCAGATTTTCCACCTGCTCGGTTTCCGCCAACGCTCGCATCGCGAAGGCCAATGGGTTTTCTCCCGCCGTAAGCACGACGATTAACCTCTCGATCGTTTTCCTATTCACTGCCGCGTGGCGGATATGTCGTCGGAATTCCTGACGCTCGGGGCGTTCGCGCCGATTCGGATGTGAAGGTGGCGATGTATGAATGAAAAGGGCTGATCGCGATTGGCGCGACCAGCCCTTGAGTTTCATCTTTGAACGACAGCGCGAGATCTACTTGCGCCGATGCGTGCCTTTCATTTCCATCAGTTTGATAAGTCCTGTGGTGTCGTATTCGGTCCAGGTCCACTCCATGGTGTCCGGGTCGGTCATCTTCATGGTGCCCTTGCCCTTGGTGACGTAACCGGTGATGAGGTTTCGGCCGCCGCCCTTCATACGCCAAAGGCCATCGTCCGCGTCATACCATGCGAGACTCTCGCCGGTCATGGAGCCGTAGTATCCAGACGTTCGGAATTTCTTGATGCTCTCATCCCAGGTCCAGACTTCCATCATCGGATTCTCGTTGCCCTCCATGGACATTGTGCCGTGTCCGACCATGATCCAATTGTCGTTCGCCCACTTGTTGGTGAACACGCCGGTGGAGGTCATTGGCGCGTCCATGCCCTCAGCGTGCATTTCCATCTCGCCCTCCCATGTGCCAATGAACTGATCCAACTGATCGAGTCCTGCAGGGCGTTGCGGCATCATGTCAAAGTCTTCCTCGCTGGGCATGCAGCCAACGAGGTTTGCGGCGAGTGCAACGAGGGCCAATCGTGTTGCTGTTTTGATCATCGTTCTTACTCCTCATGAATTGGAAATGGTGTTCCCGTATGCGGCTGACGTCCCAGCCCGCGCCCATGTGCAATCCCGCAGCGCATCGCAATTCCACGCGGTTGTCAAGATGACGGGCAGGGGGGACAATCCCGCGCGATGCGTTGACTTGGTGTTCATTGTCAAACTGCGGGGAGTGGATGACATGCGGGAACGGGCGCTGCGGGAGTTTGAGGCGGTCTTTGAACAGGCGTCGATACCGGTGCTGGATATCGACGAGGTGCAGATCGCGCGGGTTTCGCTTGTGCTGAAGGGAACAGCGTTTGCCTCGTCGGTGGCCAAGCTCGGGGCTTACTTTCAGAGCAATCGCAACGCCAACGTGACCGTGCATTGGCATGGTGACGCAAAGCCGGCCGCGGGCCCGGCGGATCAACCCGGATTCGATGTTCTGGAACAGCCATTCAAGTCCACGGCGGAGTTGGTCGGTCAGATCAGCATCGCGCGGAGTCAGCTTGTCATCCTGGCTGAGCATGAGGACATCGATCGTCGGTTTGTGAACTTCGACGATTTGGTTGTGGGTGTGAAACCGCCGGTGATGGTCGTGCGGCAGGAGATTGACGACGTGTCGCGCGTTTTCGATCGCGTCCTGCACAGCCTCAGTGGTAACTTTCGGCAGACCGAGAATTTCGCGTACTCGTTTTCGCTGGTGCGTGACAAGGGACTCGTGCACTTGCTGCACGTGATTGATGACAACGAAGTGGCCGACGTGCGTGAAGTGCTGGAAGGACAGTCGGCGTTGGACGACGTCGAGCGCGAAGCGCTGATCGAACGTTTGACGCGCGTCGGCGAGCGGTATCTGAAGGCGGTGGTGGCGTCGCGGCGGGAGCGGCCGTTTGATGTGACCTATCTGCTGGGGGTCGGCGACGTGCTGACGGCTGTGCGGAACGAGTTGTCGCGCGGTGATTACGGACTTCTGATCGTGGGACGACATGAAGAGGGGCACAGTCATGTCGAGGCGGTGGATTATCAGTTGATGCACGAGGTATCGCAGGTGCCGGTGTTGGCGCTTTGATGACGATGCAGGGAGGCGGCGCGATGTTGGCCAATGCGATGCTGGCGGCGAGTGAAGCGGTGGCGGATGTGACCGGAGTGAAGACGTGGACGTTCGCAGCCATTCTGGGCGTGACGCTCTTGCTTCTGGCGACGGAGAAGATTCACAAGACGGTGTTGGTGTTGCTGTCGGCGGGCGTGTGTCTGTTTCTGGGGGACTACTGGGGGTTCTTTCCGCATGTGGAAGGGCATCATCTGCCCGTCTATATCCAGATGATCGAGTGGGAGGTGATCGGCATCGTCATCGGGGCGACGGTGTTCGTGGAGATCGCGGCGCGGAGTGGCATCTTCACGTGGATCAGCGTGAAGATTCTCAAGCTGAGCAAGGGAGATCCGTTCAAGCTTCTGATTCTGTTCGCGATTCTGACGGCGGTGTTCAGCGCGTTTCTCGACAACATCACGGCCATGATCATCGTTGGGTCGTTGACGGTGGTGGCCTGTCGCAAGCTCGATCTGGATCCGAAACCGTTTCTGATTTCCGAGGGGATCATGACCAATGTCGGCGGGTTGCTGACGCTGATCAGCTCCATTCCGAACATCATCATCGGCAAGACGGCGGACATCAGCTACGTGAAGTTTTTGATCGTGGCCAGTCCGTACGTGGTGATCGCGACGGCGGCGACGATGATCGCGGCGAAGGTGGTGTTCGGTGAAAAGGTGATGCCGCTCAAGAGTGCCGAGGACAAGGAGCGAAACCTCGCGCTGGTCAACGCGTTCGACGAGTGGGAGACGGTGAAGGATCGCGCGTTTTTCTTTCAGGCGATTGTGGCTGTTGTGCTGGTGATCCTGGGGTTTGCGTTGAAGGCGCAGATTCCGATTCTGCGGGATTTCGGCATAGAGGTCGTGGCGATGGGGGCGGCGGTCGTGATGATGCTGCTGCATGCCAAGGACGTCGAGCATGATCTGGACAACGTCGAGTGGTCGCTGGTGTTCTTCTTCATCGGGCTGTTCACGATTATCGGCGTGATGGAAAAGGCCGAAGTGCTGTCGATGATTGGCTCCCTACTGGATTGGCTGACGGAAGAGGCTGGGGCGGTGGGGCTGATGTGGTTCACGGCGTTGTTCTCGTCGATCACGGACAACATTCCGCTGGCGGCGATGCTGGCGAAGATATTCGGGGCGACGCCGGAACGGGTGGCAGAGGTGCCGCGGGAGGTCTGGTGGGCGATTGTGTTCGGGGCGAATCTGGGCGGGAACATCACGCCGATCGGGTCAGCCAGCACGGTGGTGGCGTGTACGATCATGAAGCAGCACAAGCTGCCGATTCGCTTTCTGGAGTTCGTGAAGATCGGCGGTGTGTTCGCGTTCGTACAGTTGGTGCTGGCGAGCGGGTACTTGCTGATTCTGCAGCAATTCATCGGATGATGTGCACCGGCGGGGGATGACCATGTCGCCTGATCACTCCGTGAGCGATCTTCGCGTGTGCGCGTTTTGCGGGTATGGATTGGCCGGGCTGCCGGTTGAGCATCGCTGCCCGGAATGCGGTCGGGCGTTCGACGAATACAGCATGGTGATTCGACTGAAGCGGTCGCGTGGCCTTGGGGCAACGCTTGCAAGCGCATTGGTGCTGGCCGTCGCGGTTGGGTGGCTTACGTACGTTGTAACACGTGGCGATTGGGCGTTTGCTGTCGCGGCAGGCGCGGTCATGGGGTTTATCTATCTCGCCGAGCAGTGGATTCGTGCTGAGCCTTGGGAACGAGGCGCGGTCGCATTTGTCCTGAATCGGTCGGGGCTTCACTTTGGACCAATCGATTCGCCTCGCGTGTCGCTGACGTGGTATGAGATTGGCGACGTGACGTACAACCCTTGGTTCGGGTGGCTTCGAATTCGCGGACTTCGCGGCCGATCACTTTTGAAGCTGACTGTGCAGGAGTTGGGGTCAACGCGTTTGGCGTTGTCGTGCGTGCGCGAAATCAAGCGGGCCAAGCGCGTTTATGGGACGTCGCCGTCGTGACGGATCTTGAGCAGCGGAAGCTGCGAATGGGCGCGGTTTGGTCGCGTGATCGGCACGGTTTGCGTCCGGGGCAAGGGGTGCTATAGTATCCGACTCGACGGGGGTCGGCGGGTGCGGTTCTCATGGCCGACCAACCATCGAACAGCGGTTGCGACACGCGATCGGTCAACCCGGCGGCGTACCCAAGTGGACTAAGGGAACGGATTGCAAATCCGTCATTCGTGGGTTCGAATCCCACCGCCGCCTGTCGGGATTGGGGTTCTGATACGACACCGAAGGTTTTCGAGCACGATTCTCGCCGACGGTTTGCGCTCGCATAGTCCGTTTGCCAATTCTGGCATCGCTCTTACGAGGAACTGCTTGGCTTTCGTCAGGAGCCGACCGGCCCTTCGCAAATCGTGACCACCCTGCGCATTCAAATCCCATGCGGCGATATGCGTTCTGAGTCGCCGAACAGTCGTTTTGCATCTCCGTCATGTGGCTTGGCCGACAACGAAACACGCAAGTAGACGGCATTGGCTGATCACTCGATCAGATCACCGCCGCTGGAATCAGATCGCGATGCAAGTGACGCCATCTGCTTTCAGCCTCGACAACGATGACGGTCACAAACACAACACGAGTCACCAGTTATTGGTCTGTCGCCGTGTCAGTGGCGATGAACGCGGCGAGCGGGAGCAGCGTCACTGAGCCGCGGCGTCGGCTGGCACTTAAGAATGAACGTACGGAGGTGGGCCTGTCTGCCCGTCGAGAATGTGATGCCGGCATACATGACCACGCCACCATACGAGTTTTTGCATTAATGCAGTGCTCCTTGTGTCTGATGGGCGTTATTCTACTGGTCGCACGGGCGCACTCATCGCGGCCGAGCGACGCGGCTGGGTTGTTGTCGATCACCGGGAAACCGGCTGCAAACGACAGGACGCTGAGTTCGATACCCGAAACAAATCGGACTTCGGAATGGGTCAGAGACAGCAGATCAAAATCCCTGGTGATCGTTTCAAGGCGTTGGTCACCACTTACAAGGAGCGCTCGTCATGCGTATGAGGTGGAGTGTCAGTTTCGCCATCGCAGGAATCATCTTCGTCGCGGCTCCAGCTTACGGCGGCTATCAGGTGCCGCCCAAGGCCATCGCGGAGATTGTGGATGCTCCGCCGACGCCGTGGGTCTACTTCAGCCCGGATCGCCGCACGATGCTCATCGCGGAAGTCCCGAACCTGCCGTCCATCGAGGAAGTCGCCCAGCCGGAGCTGCGTCTAGCGGGCCTGCGTATCAATCCGACAACCAACGACCGCGCCAGGATGCGATATGCGAAAGGATTCTCCTTCCGTTCTGTCGATGGTGACGTGGAACGACCTGTAACTGGCTTGCCCTCGGATGTCGGAATCAGGTCGATGCAGTTCTCGCCGAATGGCAGGTCCATCGCGTTTGTTGTGTCGAGGAAGGACCGTCTGGAGGCATGGACGGCTGATGTGCAAAGTGGTGTCGCCCGGCGGTTGCTGAGTCGGCCAGTCAATGGTGTATACGGCGCACCACTTTCGTGGATGCCCGACAGTCGGTCCTTGCTGGTCAAGGCGCTTCCGGACGGACGCGCCGCAATTCCGGCGGAACCAGCCGTACCTTCCGGGCCGATCATCCAGGAGAATATCGGCAAGAAGGCGGCTGCAAGAACGTACCAGGATCTTCTCAAGAACGCCCACGACGAGCAGATGTTCGAGCATGTGGCCACATCTGAGGCGCTCATCGTGTCGCTTGACGGAAAAGTGACATCACTCGGAATTCGGGGGATCATCGCCCAGTTGTCACCGTCGCCCAACGGCGCGTACGTGCTTTCGAGGGTCATCCATCGTCCGTTTTCCTATCTTGTTCCCGTGAGTCGATTCCCTGTGCGAATTGACGTGCGCGACCGGGTGGGCAAGGTCGTGGCCACCGTCGCCGAACTTCCGCTTGCAGAGGATGTTCCGATCGGCTTCGCCTCCGCCAGGCTCGGTCCGCGATCCGTCTCCTGGCGCGCGGATGCACCAGCACAGCTGTACTGGGTCGAAGCACGGGATGGCGGCGACCCGAAGAAGCAGGTCGACGTACGCGATCAGGTCATCAGTTGGAACGCGCCGTTCGACGGCCCCAGAGTCGACGTGATCGGCCTGGGGGATCGATTCTCCGGAATCACATGGGGTGACGATGGGGTTGCGTTTGTGTCGAGTTGGTGGTGGAAGAACCGCAATGAGAAGACCTGGGTGATCAACCCCTCGGATCCGCAGGTCAAACCGCAGCTCTTGTGGGATCGTTCGTGGGAGGATCGGTACAACGATCCAGGTTCCCCTGTGATGACCCCGACGGCAACGGGGCGCAGCGTTATGATCGTGGCCGGAAACGGCGAGGACATTTACCTCAGAGGCCAGGGGGCGTCGCCGGAAGGAAACCGCCCGTTTCTGGATCGGATGAATATTCGGTCACGCACAGTGACGCGACTCTGGCGCTCCGAGGCACCACACTACGAAAGCATGTCCGCGTTTCTCGATGTCGACGGCGGGAAGATCATCACACGACGAGAATCGAAAACAGAGCCCCCCAACTACTTCATTCGCGATCTCGCAAACGGGAATCTCAAGCAGATGACCCGTTTTCCGAATCCCACGCCACAGTTCGCAGGTGTCCAGAAGGAGATGATCCGTTACCAACGCGATGACGGGGTGAAGCTGAATGGCACGCTGTACCTGCCCGACGGGTATGATGCCACCAAGGGACCGCTGCCCGTTCTCATGTGGGCCTATCCGCAGGAGTTCAAGAGTGCGGATGCGGCTGGGCAGGTCACAGATTCACCCCATCGATTCGTCCGTGCTTCGTTGTATGGTGCGCTGCCATGGCTGACACAAGGCTTCGCGGTTCTGGATGATCCCTCGCTTCCGATCATCGGCGAGAATGACGAGGAGCCGAATGATACGTATGTCAAACAACTCGTTGCCGGAGCACAGGCCGCTGTCGATGAGTTGGTGCGTCGCGGGGTCGGCGACCGGGACCGGATGGCCATTGGCGGGCATTCGTACGGTGCGTTCATGACCGCCAACCTTTTGGCACACTGTGACCTCTTCAGCGCGGGCATCGCACGGAGCGGCGCGTACAATCGCACTTTGACACCCTTCGGCTTCCAGTCTGAGGAACGAACATTCTGGGAATCACCGGAAATCTATTTCGAAATGTCGCCGTTCATGCACGTGGACGACATCAACGAGCCGATCCTTCTCATCCACGGCGAAGCCGACAACAACTCCGGCACATTCCCGATGCAGAGCGAACGCTTCTACAACGCGCTCAAGGGACATGGCGCGACCGCAAAGCTCGTCATGCTCCCGCATGAAAGCCATGGCTATCGAGCGCGGGAATCCGTATTGCACATGCTTTATGAGATGAATGCGTGGCTCGAGAAGTACGTCAAGAGTGTTCCGACGACTTCTCAACCCTCGTCCACGCCGCCAAAGCCCGAGGATCGTTTGTAGGAGGATTCCCCTTCGGTGACGGCATGAACGTTGGTGATGCAGGTCGCATCCATGCGTGTCTTCGCGGGGTCGGTATCAACATGTGACACGTGCAATAGCTGACGCCAGCCGCGCGTTGTTGGGTGCGCTCTATTTCTTCTTCGGGCGGAACGAGACAAGTCGGGACGCGTCGGTCTCGATAAATGGGCCACCGATCAGGTCGATGCAGTACGGGATTGCCGGGAAGACGGCATCGAGGCACTCGCGAATCGCCTTTGGCTGACCGGGGAGGTTGACGATCAAGCCGTTTGTACGGATGGCCGCCGTTTGGCGTGAGAGAATCGCGGTTGGCACAGCCTTGAGTGATTCGAGTCGCATGAGTTCGCCAAAACCGGGCATCAGCTTATGGGCAACCGCTTCGGTCGCTTCCGGTGTCACGTCGCGCTTGGCTGGCCCCGTCCCCCCCGTGGTGATGACAAGGCAGCATTTCTCATCGTCGCACATCCTGATAAGGGCCGACTCGATGGTGGCCTGATCGTCGGGGATGATTTCCACAACAGCGTCCCATGGGGAAGTGAGGACTTCGGACAGGTACTCCTGAATCGCCGGCCCGCCGCGATCTTCGTACTCGCCGCGGCTGGCTCGGTCTGAAACGACGAGGATCCCGATGCGGGCGTTTGCTTTTGCGTCCATTGGTCAACTCCCCTTGATTGATCGATATCCGCTGTTTGACGTATGGAGACCATCCGCATCGACCCATCAGGTCAATCTCTGCTGACTCACCGATGTTGTTCGCGATGCTGTGTGCCCATTCTAAGCACGCTGTCAAACGTGCGCCAATTGCCTCGTTGCACTCCACAGCGTCAGGCTGCGCTGCATGCGCGTTGATGTGCGGTATCAGAATTCCGGCTCGGGTGGGAACAGGGCGTCGCGATTGGCGATCAACTCCTCGCACGTGTCGATCTCGTCCGACAGCGGAATGAGAATGATCGGACTGAGGCCGAGATCGTCCCATTGGTCGGGGTTGTTGGGTACGTTCAGCAGGTCGAGCGATGCGTCGATGACCAGTTGCTCTGAATCGTCGATCACGCTGCCGCGCAGGCTGCCGTCGGAGAAGAGTGTCATGTCGTTCTGAAAAATCTCACGACGCGCGATGTAGATCTCACCTTCGATCAGGCCGAACAGGTTCACGAACACAGTGACGCCCGGTCTGCCATCGTTGTCGTCGTCATTGATCAGCGGATTGTCGGGGTCCATGGACAGCGGCTGATCCGGATCGCCGTCGATGCCGATCAATGTGGGCGTGGCGGGTCGAAAAATACGCCACGCCCCGTCCTCCATGCGAAGGTCGACAATGGCGCTTCGCGGCCGAATCGCCTGCGTGGCTGCATCGGGGAATCTTGTGACGAAATCCTGGTTGGCTTTGTATGTCGCGCGGCAGAAGCGGTCGATTTCGACAAGCTCACCATCTTCGATGACGAACTCGGTAAAGCCATAGGAAATCACAAACGTCGAGAGCGGCCCATTGGGCGTCAGACCATCGTAGGCGACGATGTCGTAGTGGCCATAGCGTCCGGCGATCGCCTGCATGGCGTCCGCCCTGTTGGCCGGCGCGACCCAGTCGGGATCATTGGCCGGTGTCTCATAGAGTGGACTGTTCGGCCACGGCAGGGGATTCGAGCAGCCTGTAATGCCCAGTAGGAAACCGATGATGACGGTGGTTCCCCGCCGATGCGCCATCCGTAATGCTGCCACCGCGATTCCTATACCGACGCCGGCACGGGCGGCTGGATGATCGGCAGACTGAGCGAAGGCGTGTGCTCGACGGCCCAGCTGATCTCCTCGCCGGTTTCGACGTTGACCATCGGAATGCGTGCATCCTGCAAACCGTCGTAGACCTCGATCGGGCCTTTCTTCAGCTTGCGTGCCCACTTCCACAACTGCGGCACCGTGATGACCAGGCCCATCTGACCGAGGCATTGGTTGCCCAGCCGTGCCCACTTGAATCCCTTGCGGTCAAACAGGACGCGCATCATGTTGATCGGGTTGTAGAACCGGGCATAGGCGCGAAGCACGTTGATCTGTCGCGTCCACGGTGTCTCGTGCTTCGATGCGACCACGTGGTTGCCATCGAGGAACGCCTGCGGAACAGGCTCGCCGCCGACCGTCTTATACAGGATGCGATCCTTGGCAGCCGGTTCGATGTCTCGTGTGCCGATGGCCGGACCGAGATACGTGCACTGGTAGCTGACGGCGCCATGCTTGAACAGGTATTCCGCCTGGTTGAGCACGCCGCTGAGATCACCCTTGGGACTCCTGAGCGGCTGCGTGTCGCTGTGAATCATCATGACCATCGGCTTGATGCCGATGTCGTGCAGGCGCTCGAACATGGCCTCGGTCTTGCCGACCGTCTGACCCTTGTTGATCAGGTTGGCGGTGATGTCCTCGATGCCAAACCAAATCGCCTTGAGTCCGCCCTTGCGACAGAGGGGCAGAATGTCCTCATTCGCATGCACGTCGAACTCGGTGGCTTCGGTGTAGAAGTTGATCCGCTCGCCGAGCGGTTCACCCTGCGACGTTGTCTTGGCCATCTCGGTCATTAAGTCGATGACGGTACTGCGGTCATTGAAGAAGTTATCGTCGGTGCTGAAGAAGTGGCGGATGCCGAACGCCTCGTGAATGTGCTTGACTTCGGCGGCGATGCGCTGCGGGCTTTTGAATCGCCACGTGCGCTGGTTGACCGCCGGAATCGGACAGAACGAGCAGTTGAACTTGCAGCCATGTGTCGTGATGACCGAACTGATCGGCGACTCCCACGCCACCTTGCGGTGATGCAGCGGCTTGTCCTTAAGTTGTGTGCCCTTGTGCGTTGGCTCGAGCAGGCGATAACCCGCGTCGGGCATTGGCATTTCATCGAGATCGCGCAGCAGACGCTGAACGCCAGTGTTCAACGCGATCGGGCGATCCGGCGGGCTGTCGGGCGACAGGTAAACAACGCCTGGCACCTTGTTGAGCGCACCGTTGAAACGTGCGCGTTCAAAGGCGGAACGCATGGATTCATCGCCCTGACGCTCAGCCAGAATCGTCTGCATCAAATCGAGCAGCACGAATGACTCGCCCGTCACGGAGCAATCGGCACCAACCCCACGCTGACCATCCAGCTCGAAGAAGTCCGCCGGTTCGTAGATCGCTTTGGGACCGCCGGCAATGATCAGTGGCCGATCGTCGCCAAGCGTGCAGGCATCCTTGACGAGATCGTAGGCGCGTTCCGAGTGCACCTGCATCGATGAAACCAGCAGCATGTCGAGCGGCTTGCCGTCGAGAATGGCTTCGCTGGGTTTGAAGTTCGGCGTCGACTGCTGCAGCACGATGCGGATGTTCTTGAACCCGCTCTCGTACAGCACCTCGCCAATGGTCCGCACCGAACAGGGGGCCATCCGGTTGTCGGCGTACCAGAAGGGCAGCAGGTGCGTGCGTTTGTCGAAAGCGTAGACGATGCCAATGCGAATATCGTGGGCCGACTTTTCCCCCCGCAGCTTCTCCATCACTTTCGTGTAGGTGCCGTCGGGCAGGTACTTGTCGTTGTTTGCGCGTTTGGGCAGTTCCATGCGAACCTCAAATCATGTGGTTACGAGCAACCCGGGAAGCTCCAGAAATACGAATCTGCTCGATGTCGCGAATCGCGCGACGATGGATCGATATGCAACGCCTCCCTGACTGGCAAGAGCGGTCAACCCTGACCGCGTATTAAAATGAGCCCCATGCAATGGGGAGATAATTTACCGGCCAAACCGTAAGGCTAACCTAACGGCGTGGGGCGTCAAGGAAAATGCGGGTTCGTTCGCACAATTCGCAGGGGTTCAGGATTCCTGTAAACACTTTTCAAGAAAAGGCTTAGCGTGGGAGCGGCATGCGGGGAGGGCAGCGACTAGCGCTTCGATCGGCGCGGCTGCACGCATACTTGCAGTTCCCACGTCAGAACGACGACGGCACGCGTTGGCCAAAGTTGCGTCATGGCGGAGTGTCTTGGGCTTCGAATCGGGTCGTCGTGGTCATGTCCGATAATCTTTTTCTGGACAGTGTCAAATTCTGGACGAATTCCAACTTTGCGCTATCATCCACACGAATGGACGGTGGACCAGCAAACTTGCTTCGCGAACTCGGCGTGCAGGTGACCGCCCAACGGCTGGCGGTCATGGAGGCGGTTTCGCGCCGACCTCACGCGACGGCCGACGGCGTGGCGGAGGAGGTTCGCGGTGTCATTGGCACGATATCGAGACAGGCGGTCTATGATGCGCTGGGCGTTCTCGTGGAGAAGGGGCTTATTCGTCGAATCCAGCCCGCGCGTTCTCCGGCGTTGTACGAAGATCGCGTCAGCGACAACCACCACCATCTGATTTGCAGAATCTGTGGGAAGACCGTCGATGTCGATTGTGCGGTTGGCCATGCGCCCTGTCTGACACCGTCAGACGCGAGGGGCTTTGAAGTCGACGAGGCTGAAGTGATCTTCTGGGGCACGTGTCCCGATTGCCTCGCGAATGAGCATCGGGTGGGCGAAGACGATGGCAGCGCGCTCTCAGGGCAGAAGAACAAATAACAGGCTAACTGCGGTGGACCGTGCAAGCGACTGTTCGAGCCAAGGAACAGGTTCGACCTCGTGTCACGGCTGCGGTTTGGCAATGGATACATGTTGGGAATCTCACTTCTAGGAAAGGAAGAGTCATGAACAGAACCCAAGTTGCCTGCACAGTGATTGGAGCATTGTTGCTTGCCGTCTCTTCATCTGATGCCGATGGCGATGACTATGAGCAAGCCACGAAATGCCCGTTCGGACATGGCAGCATGATGCCCACAAATGTTGGTGCGAAGTCGTCGCTGGACTGGTGGCCCAATCAGTTGAATCTGCAGATTCTGCATCAGAACTCAGCCAAGAGTGATCCGATGGCATCGGACTTCAATTACGCCGAGGAATTCAAGAAGCTTGATCTGGAGGCCGTCAAGAAAGACATCGAGAAGGTCATGACGACCTCGCAGGATTGGTGGCCTGCGGACTTCGGTCACTATGGCCCACTCTTCATTCGCATGGCATGGCACAGCGCGGGAACTTATCGCGTCACCGATGGACGCGGCGGCGCGTCGGACGGTACGCAGCGCTTCGCACCGCTTAACAGTTGGCCGGACAATGCCAACCTCGACAAGGCGCGTCGTTTGCTCTGGCCGGTCAAGCAGAAGTATGGCCGGAAGATATCATGGGCGGACCTGATGGTGCTGGCTGGCAACTGTGCCTACGAGTCGATGGGTTTCAAGACGCTCGGATTCGCAGGCGGTCGCGAGGATGTGTGGGAACCGCAGAACGACGTTTTCTGGGGTCCTGAGTCGGAGTGGCTGGCTGACGAGCGGTACTCGGGTGATCGTGACCTGGCCAATCCGCTTGCGGCGGTGCAGATGGGCCTGATCTACGTCAATCCGGAAGGGCCGAATGGCAATCCGGATCCGCTTGCCGCGGCCGTTGACATCCGCGAGACATTTGGACGCATGGCGATGAATGATGAAGAGACCGTGGCGCTGATCGCAGGCGGTCACACGGTGGGCAAGGCCCATGGTGCCGGCAGCGCGGATCATGTCGGTGCGGCACCCGAGGGCGCGGGCATTGAATTGCAGGGCCTCGGTTGGCAGAATCGTTATCGTAGCGGCAAGGGCGTCGACACGATCACCAGTGGTCTCGAAGGTGCGTGGACGTCGACCCCGAACGAGTGGTCTCATCAGTATTTCTACAACCTGTTCAACTTTGAATGGGAGTTGACGAAGAGTCCTGCCGGTGCACAGCAGTGGAAACCCAAGAATGGTGCAGCCGCGGGAACCGTGCCCGATGCGCATGACCCCAACAAATCGCACGCACCGGTGATGTTCACGACGGACCTGGCGTTGGTGAAGGATCCGATCTATCGCAAGATATCGAAGCGGTTCTACGAGAACCCTGAGGAGTTCGAAGAAGCGTTTGCCAAGGCATGGTACAAGCTGCTGCACCGCGATCTCGGGCCATACTCGCGCTGCCTCGGTCCTGACGTTCCCGAGCCGCAACTCTGGCAGGATCCGGTTCCCGACGTGGATCATGAGCTGATCGGCGACCGGGACGTCGCGGAGCTGAAGAAACGCGTTCTTCAGGCCGGCCTGTCCGTCCCGCAGCTTGTTCGGACGGCGTGGGCGTCAGCTTCAACGTACCGGGATTCCGACAAACGCGGTGGTGCCAACGGTGCGCGAATTCGCCTCGCCCCGCAGAGCAACTGGGACGTGAATCGGCCGTCAGAGTTGGCCAAGGTCTTGAAATCGCTGGAGACGATTCAGCGCGAGTTCAATGATCAGCAGAACGACGGCAAGAAGGTGTCGATGGCCGACTTGATCGTGCTCGGCGGATGCGCCGCAGTCGAAGTGGCCG
>JANQQK010000054.1 GCA_028289375.1 Phycisphaerae bacterium
TGATTCGTCACGAGCGGCACGTCGAAATGTACCAAGCCTTTATCCACGTCGCCTGCCTCATGATCACGCTCAACAAGTTATGAAACCGCTTCTAACCACTTCGAGCTTTACGCGCGAAGCTATTGACTACGTCGACCGCATTGAGAAGAAAATCGTCTTGATCGATGGGCAAAAACTCTGCAACTACATGATTGATTTCAATGTCGGCGTTGAGGTTGTAGCCACGTATTCTGTCAAGAAACTCGACTCAGACTACTTTGGAGAAATCTAGATTTCGTTAGTCGCGATTCAACCCAGCAGCATGTGGCTCGAAAGGGACCAGGCAGACACTGAACCTCTGATTGCTGCATACGTCCTCCCTACTCCACCTTCTCAGACGGAAAATACCAAACACGTGCAATCTTCCCGTCACGAATCAAGTAAACAGACATGGCATCCTGCGACCGCTCAGCCCCATCATCCGTCTCATACGTCATCCGCTCCATCACGGCCACGTAATTGCCATGCCCGCACATCGCCATCGCCTTCGTCTCAAACTTCGGAGCCCCCTCGTAATACCCGCGCATGTCCTGCTCCAACGCATTCCGCCCCGTCACCATCGTCTTCACGCGCCCCTCATCCACGTCATACCACACGAAATCCTGCGTCACGTTCAGCCCCAACGCCTCCACATCCTGCGCATTGAACGCCGCAAACTGCCGCTTCACGACATCCACGTTCCCCGTCGCACAACCCGTCACCAGCAACAACCCAACCAAACCCAACACCCGCACCATCACACGCCTCCTGTCATTTCAATTTCTTCGCCGCAGCCTCACGCCAATCCGCCGGCAACGCATCGCACGCCACCGCCCGCTCCAGCACGTCGCGATCAACATCCGCGTGCGCACAGCATCGCACCGCATCCGCCACCGTCAACCCATTGCCCTCCGTCCCGACCCGCTCCAACACATCCCCCGCCCCAACTTGACCTTCCGTCGCAACCCGAAAGTAAAACCCGTTGCGAATCTCCCGCACCATCACCTTCCCGATCTCACCCGACCCCATCCGCGCCGCCAACTTCGCACAAGGCATCCTTGGCTGCGTCACCACCAACTCCACCGCCCCATTCGAAAACCGATCCCCAATGCACACCTCCGACTCCAACATCCCCGACACCAGCAGATTCTCACCAAACGCCCCAGCCGGCAGATCTACCTCCGGCAACACCTGACGCCACCGTTCATAATGCTCCATCGGATACCCATAAACCGTCTTCAGCGGAGGACCATGCACCGCCCGGTTCGCCTGCGTATCACCCGCCACCCCGTCCGCCGTCACCGCCACCCGGCCCGCCACCGCCGACTTCACAATCGCGCTGCTCTCGGTCCGCCCGCCAACCATCATCAGCCGCGCCCGCCCCACCTGTACCGACTCAACCCGCATCTCATCCGCCACAGTCAACCTCCCAATCACGCAAACAAATCAACAAATTTATTCCATGCCAATTCTCAAGAACCCTGTCATCATCCAACCCAATCTGCTAACCTACAATCAGCGGGCAACATCCACATGTCACAGCCATTGTCCGCACGGGAGCAGACGACCAGTCTCAAGATTCAGCAGGATGTCATGACGTACACACCGTCAGAATCCGAAAAGCAGACCACCGCCGCCATCCAGGCATTGGCCGCCGTCACGCTCATCATCGCCCCCCTGATCGCCTCCCGATCCAACGACTACCACAAATCCCCCTTCGTCCGCTACTGGACCAAGACCTGCCTCGTCTTCTGCGCATTCACCACCGCCGCCATGATCGTTTGCCTCACCATCCTGGTCCTCACCGGCCTCGCCGCCCCCGCGATGGTCATCTACATCCTCCACTTCCTCTTCTGCATCATCGGAGCACTCTCCTCCTACTTCAACACGCCCTTCCGCTACTACTTCATCGCCAACCGCTACTGCCTCGACGAACTCGGCGACGTCTACGGCCAACTCCTCAGCCACGAAGAGTGATCCCTTCCCCATCCACACCTGCTACGTCAACAGTCCACTTCCCGTTCACCCCACGCTACAATCCGCCGATCAAACAATCAGAACCATGACCCTGGAAAGGCCTCATCCATGCTCTCCATCCACGGCTTCGCCCTCATCACCGCCATGATCCTCAACGCCGTCGCCAACGTCCTCATCAAGGTCGGCTCATCCAAAGCGGAAGCTGCCGGCGGACTTCTCGCAGGAGGCCCCATCGGCGCCATCAAAACAGTGCTCACCTCCCCCGCCCTCCTTGTCGGCCTGACCTGCTTCGGACTCAACGCCGCCTTCTACATGTTCGCCCTCCAAAGCAAGGACCTCAAGATCAGCCTCGCCTACCCCATCATGGTCGGAGGCGGATACGCCATCATCGCATCCGTCGGCTACCTCGCCCTAAAGGAACGACTCACCCCGTTCCAGTTTGTCGGCGTCGCCATGATTCTCATCGGTGTCATCATCGTCGCCTCCCAAACCGACGGCACCCCCGCCACAACGTAATTGACCACTGCGAACGCAGCGCACTCCGGTAGCGCCACCCCTCGTGGGTGGCGGGAACGCTCAAGACTTCGACCGGCAATCGCCGCGCACAATCAGACCCAAGCCGGGCAGCGCACAAAAAAAAGGACGCCCCACACGGGACGTCCCTTTCGCTCTTTGGTTCAAAATGGGTCGCTACATCAGTAGCAAATCGAGTCGCCTAGCGATTGCGACGGCGACGCATCATCGTCATGCCGATCGCCAAAATCGCAACACATGCTGGCTCGGGAACCGGACGCTCTTTCAGAACGAACGACGTCACGTCCGCCTGGCTCAGATCAACGTCGATGTAAAGCTCACCGGCACCGGCACCCGGGAAGTACGTTTCACCGTCAGCCACCGTACCGCCAGTCGCCAACAACTGCGACGCGAGGTTGTCATCGCCATCCGCGAACTGGCTGAACTCGGCATTGCCGAACGGGCTTGTCGAGAAACCGGCGGAGTCCGAGACGTTGAAGTACGCTTCGCCCTTGTCAGGGATCGTCCAGACGAACCCGCCCCAATCGGCACCCTGCAGATTGGTCAGAACTTCGTCCACGATCACGATCGTCGGAACCGTGTTCGCATCCGACGCCGTCTGAACAAAGTCGATGTTCACCGCAGGCAGCAGACCCGAAGGACCAATCGGACCTTGAAAGTCGACGAACTTCTGGATGAATACCGCGTTGTCCGTCACCGCGTCGACAACCAGCGTCACCATGTCGCCATCAGCGAAGGACGCCTGCCAACCGGAATCCGCACCCGTCACCGGATCCACGAGTTGAATCGTGTCCGCCGACGCCACCGCACCAAACATACCCAACGCGCCTGCGACGACTCCGCAGACCTTCATCGAGAAAGAGCGACCCATGATATTCTCCTCCTAACCGACTCCTCCGGGCATGGCGGTTCACAGTCGCCATACCACAGCCGGTACATGGCCAATCAAGCGCAGCAAACGAACAATGTCGCCGCGACTTCGCGGATGCAGGTAGACCGCTTCCGCACTACTCAGCTCTCTCTCTGTAAACCCTCTCCGGAGTGGGACCGAATGTCGGCCCTGGAGAGGTTCCCTCACGTGGGAAAGTACCCGTTTTGCACCTTCGATGTCAAGCTAACACGAACTATGGACGTAAGTTCCGATAAAACACGAACTTAGGACACATCTGCTTCAGTCGCTTCGTCGGCGATTCCAAGCCGTTCCCGAAATTCCGCCAGATCGGACCGTCGAATCGTCAAAATCCCCCAGATCAGCGCCGGCAGCACGTACATCCCCGCCAGCGACACGTTCACCACCGCCATCAATCCGCTCAACACGTCCGACGTCCACGAGCCGAATGAAAACACGCCCAAGCCCGTCTCCCCATCACCAAACGCCAGCAGCAGCACAATCAAAAGCCGCAACGCCACATACCCCTGCATCACCACCAACACAATCGCCAACAGTTTCAACCGACGACGCCATCCATACGGCAACGCCAACGTCAACGCCGCCGCAAACACCGTCGGCACGTATCCCATGTAGTGCGAATCCACTGCGATCTGCGTGAACTGCTGCGTCCGGTTGTTTCCCAGAATGACGGCAGTGTCTTGCTCGCTGTCCGGCTCAAGTGACGGCATGAACAGCGCCTCGCCACCTTCCCCCATCGTGCCAAACAACTCGGACGCGGCAGCGCGAAAGAATCGGGCATACCTGTCGACGATCGGCGCCCACGGAATCATCAGCGGCACATACACCACCAGGAACAACCCGAGACATCCACCCACAAACTTAAGCGGCGACATGAGGTTCCCTCGGCACCTTCGTCGCCCACATCGCCCACACCGCCCAATACCCGATGGCCAGTACCACAAACAACGCCTGCCACACATCAATGTGAACAACGTCAAAGTATTGCGGCTTGTGCAACCCCACATAGAACAACGTCACAATCCGCACGATGTTCGTGATCGCCAGCAGCAGAATCCCCGCCAGAATGCCTTTCCAACGCGTCCCACGGCGAACCTGCAGTGCGATCACACCCGCCAGGAACAACGCCGTCGGCTCCAGCGCACTGCACTCCTGCGCAATACGCACCGAGTATTCCGGAGTCACCACACTCGTCTGGTTCACCGTCGCATCATGCCCCAGCACCTGCAACACCACCGCCGTCACCTTCGCATACCCCGACAGATACGCCGGCATCACCGCCGCCTTCCAGCCCTTGTCTGCCCCCGGCAGATACAGCAGCAGGTAGAACAAACCCATCAACACCGACACCAGCGTGATGAACCGCAACACGGGGCGTCGCCTGAAAAAACCACGAAACCGCGCAATCGGACCGGGCGACGGCGCAGCGTCATCCTTTGATTTCCTATTCGCTTGCTTTTTCTTTCGCGACAAAACGCAACACTCCGCTGCAGGTGATCACAGATAAGGTGAAAGCAGTTTAACCAACCCGTCGCGAAACCGCACATGCCCGGGTCGGCCATCAATGTCGGAAAGCGTCACCTCGTCCGACTCGGCCACCAGCCCGCTCAGCCAGTTGGCCAACTGCGCCGACATCACCGAATCATAGACCTCCACATTGAATTCGAAATTCAGACGAAAACTCCGCGGATCCATGTTCGAACTGCCCAGAAGCGTCGCACGGTCATCCACGACGATCAACTTCGAATGCACGAACGGCGGCTTGCGACGGTAGACACGCACCCCATGCTCCAGAAGCTGCCAAAGATACGCATCCGCCACCCACCGCATGTAGGGAAGGTCCAGCTTGCCCGGCAGAATGACGTTCACCTCCACACCACGCAGCGCCGCCATCACGATGGCCGACACCACCGGCGTCGTCGGCACGAAATAGGGTGTCACCATGAACACGCGATGCCGCGCGGCATCCAGCGCCGCCTGCACCAGCCAATGAAACTGACCAAGGTGCTCATCAGGTCCGCTACTGATCCCGCGACACAGCGCCCGCCCTGTCGCACCCAACGCCGGAAAGAAATCCTCGCCCGTCAACTCCTCCTGCCCGGCGAGAAGCCAGTCCTGAACAAACGCATACTGCAAATGGGCGACGACCGGCCCGGTGATGCGAAAGTGCACATCCTCGGTCCGGTTGGGATTGTCATTCGCAACCAAATGCCGCTGCGAGATGTTCATCCCGCCCGTGAAACCGGTCCGCCCGTCCACGACAAGGATCTTCCGGTGGTTCCGTAGATTGATTCGCAGTCGACCCAGCGGAAACCGCAACGGAAAAAACGCCGTCACATTCGCGCCGGACTTGATCAGCCCGCGACCGATTCGGGAAAATCCTTTCACCGCGCCGATCCCATCCAGCAGAACGTGCACCCGCACGCCTCGCTGCGCCGCGCGTCCCAACGCTTCCGTAAACCGCCGGCCAACGTCGTCCCAATCGAAAATGTAGCTGGTCAGCGTGATCGATCGCTCTGCAGCGTCGATGGCTTGAAGCATCGCAGGGTACGCCTGCTCGCCGTTGTGCAACGGTGTCACGTTATTGCCCGACAGCAGCGGCAGTCGCGTCACGTGATCCGCGATGTTGCGCATGTCGCGAAGATGGCCAACTTCGACCGAGTCGACATGCGCGGTCGCGGCAGCTTCATCCTCATGCGGCATACCGGACGACGACGGAAGCAGTTCACGCATCTGCGCGGCCCGGCGACTGACACGGTTGATGCCGAATCCGAGATAGAGCAGCGGACCGGCGTAGGGAATCATGAACCCCACGATCGCCCAGATGGCTGCGCCGCGCGGTTCGCGCTTGTACATGACCGCATGCACCGCCGTCGCCACGCCGGGTACGAACCACAACAGCCAAATGAGCAAACCCCACATCTCTGGCGCATCATCGACTGACGGGCGGAACGTGGCAACCGACTTCCGCGATCAACGATGGTCCGGAAAGCAATCGCAGGTTGATCGAGATGCGTAAAAAAGGAACTCGCCGGATCAGGATTTGACGGCCTGACCCGGCGAGCTCCTCAGGAGGAAGGAGGAAGAAGTTTTGATGCTACCTCAACATCCAATACAAATTCTCAGCGTGCAAATTGATTTCCGCTTTTTTCCCGCGTCGTGACAAAAACCAACAGAAACCCCAGTTTTCGAAGTGAAAACGCGGTTCGCCGTCGTGTTTCGGGACGTTGAAAAATGTCGCGCGAACGCGATTCAAGCACCGGTCCAGATTTTCAAAGCGAGTTTCGTGGCTTCCTTGTTTGGAATGGCGTACCCCGCGCCAAGGTCCGGATCAGCGTGCAACGGCGGACGCACGTTGGCGAGTCCGACACATGACGGGCATCCGGTTTTGCACGGACAATCCGTTACGATCTCATGGCAGACACCAAGCAACTCCTCGAAGTGCTCGTACCCCAATTCGGCGTAACCAAGTCCGCCGTCATAGCGGTCGTAAACGAACATCGCCAACTGCCCGAGGTTGGACGAATCGACGCAGCCGCTGATGTCGCGACGATCGCACATGGCCAGCATCGGCAGCGTGCTGAGCAGGAGATTGCGGATGCCGATGACCGCTTCGATGGCCTTGAATTCCGCCTCCTTCAATCGCGGATAGATGAACCCGGGCAGTGTCGCCCAGACGCCGGTGGTGTGGATCGTCTGCGGCGGCAGGTCGAGCGCGTCCTGACCTATGACTTCCATGGTGTAGTACTTGATCTTCTTGAACGCGACGGTTTGCCACGTGACGTCGAGCTTGCCGAAGTATCCCTGCCCGCTTTGCACGTCGCGCTCGCGCTGCGTTTCGATGACGCGGCACTGATCGGACAGGACGGCTTGGGTGTAGTAGTCGACGTTGGTGCGTTCGATGTGGGCGATTTTGCCGTCGAAGTCGAGTTCACGGACGAGGAAGTTGTTCCCCTCGTGCAGGTAGATGGCGTTGGGGTAGACGAGTTCCGGGGCGGAGATGGAATCAATGTTGCCAATCGAAATGTTGCGACCGTCGGTGATGTCGACAATGTCGAACGTCTCGCTGCCGATCAGCCGAAGGTTGACGCGGTGGTGCGGAAGGGCGCCGTCCTTGCGGTGGTAGTCCATGCGCCCGTCGGGACGCTGCTGCCAGATGTCGTGCTCGTCGGCCACGATGCGGTAATGATCGCAGGCTTTGATCACGTCGCAGCCGAACAGTTCGTCATCGTCCTTGCCCATGGGCAGTTCGCTCGATGCGCACATGAGTTGGGCCTGGAGAACGCGGTCGTTGTGCGGGGCGATGGCGGCGTGTTCAGGGGATTGGCCAAAGAAGTAGTCCGGGTGGCGGATGAAGTACTGATCGATGGGGTCGTTGTAGGCGATGAAGACAGCCAACGATTCGTCCTGCGATCGCCCTGCCCTGCCGGCTTGTTGGAGCACGCTGCAGATGGTGCCGGGGAAGCCGGTGATGATGGCGGCGTCGAGGGTGCCAACGTCGATGCCGAGTTCGAGCGCGTTCGTGCTGCAAACGCCGAGCAGTTTTCCGGAAAACAGCAACCGTTCGATTTCGCGGCGGTCGTCGGCGAGGTAGCCGCCGCGATACGGGCGAACGCGTTCGGCCAACTCGGGATGGCGTTTGACGAGATCCTCCTTGAGATACTTGTAAATCAATTCCGCCACGACGCGGGCGCGGGCGAAGGTAATGGTCTGCGCGCCGTCAAGGATCAGTTGTTTCATGATCTGCTGGGCTTCGATGTTGGCGGAGCGGCGCTCGAGTTGGCTTCGATCGAGGAACGGCGGATTCCAGAGGACGAAGAACTTGCGACCGCGCGGCGAGCCGTCGTCGTCGATGACCTGCACATCGCGGCCAATCAGTCGCGACGCAAGGTCCCCCGGATTGGCGATGGTGGCTGAGCAGCAGATGAACGTTGGATCGGAGCCGTAGTGGTTGCAGATGCGGCGGAGTCGGCGGATGACGTTGGCGACGTGGGAGCCGAAGGTGCCGCGATAGGCGTGGATCTCGTCGATGACGACGTACTTGAGGTTGTCGAAGAACCCTTCGGCGGCCCATCGACCATTCTGCGGGAGGATATTGGCGTGGAGCATGTCCGGGTTGGAGAGAATGACGTTGGCGGATCGGCGTGCGGCGCGGCGTTTGGCGGTGGAGGTATCACCGTCGAAGGTGCTGGCTTTGATGGCCGCCTTGAGTCGCGGGTCGCCATCGCAGAGTCGGTCGAGTGTTCCGAGTTGATCCTGGGTGAGCGCCTTGGTTGGGAAGAGGTAGAGCGCGCGGGCGGTCGGGTCGTTGAGGATGGTGTTGAGGACGGGGATGTTGTAGCAGAGGGTTTTCCCGCTGGCGGTGCCGGTGACGACGACGACGTCGCGCGGTTGGTCACCGCATGCGGCGGAAACGGCGGCGGCCTGGTGGAGGTAGAGTTGATCGATGCGGTCGTTGGCGAGGGCGTTGCGGATGGCGTCGTGCAGTGCGACGGCGGGCGTGGCGTAACGCGGTTCACGAGCGGGGACGATCTGCACGTGGGCGAGCTGCTGCTCGTAGTGCCTGTCGGTCTGCAGCCTGTCGAGAAACGCCTGCACTTCCACGGCGTTGTCCTCCTTCTCCGGGACGGGGTCGAACGTGCGGTCCGAACGACCACATCCTAACAGGAACCTTACAATCCGGCCTGAGGCCGTCAAGCGGTTTCGGCCGGTTTCGCGCAAGCAACGGCGAGGCCTGTCGTTCGGCCAATCGGAGTGCGGCCTCGTGGGTGGGATTGACGGGGGTGGATTGGCTGTGGAAACTGTCATCCATGGTGCTTTTCTCACATCGCACGATTCGCAGTTTGTTGGCTTGGGGCGGTGGTGTGCTGCTCATGTCGGCCGGTTGCGAGACGACCGGTTCATCGTCGAGCGTTTCGGTTGAAGCGGCGGTGGGAAATCGCCCACCGCGGCAGACGGCCTCGTCGACGCAAGCGACACAACAAACAGCGCAACCAACCCCATCGAACAATTCTGCTGCCCTGACAGGCCCGAGTGTGAAGGCCATTGCGACGGTTTCGGGCACGGCGATTCCCCGCGAGCGGCTGGTCGGTCTGCTGATCGAGGGGCGTGGATTGGCTGCCCTGGAGCAGTTGATCGTGTTGGAGGCAGCCAAGCAGTGTGCGCGACGCATGGGCATCGTGGTGACCAGTGCGCATGTGCAGAAGGAGTATGAAGCGTCGCTCGATCAACTATTGGCAGAGAGTATCGGTGAGACGAGCGATGAGGTGCGTCGGCAGGCGGGCGAAGCGATGCTCGACGATCTGCTGAAACGGCGTGGCGTTGCTCGGGCGGAGTACATGGTGGTGATGGAGCGGAATGCGTATCTGCGGCGATTGGCGGAGCGCGACCTGGACATCACGCGGACCATGATCGAGGCTGAGTTCGATCAGAGCTACGGTGAGAAGGTCGAGATTCGGCATATTCAGGTGAAGTCGCCAGACACGCTGGATCAGGTGCTCGGCGAGCGTGACAAGGGCGCGGAATTTTCGGAGTTGGCGGTACGGTTCAGTGCGAACCGTCCGAGTGCGGAACGGCTGGGACTGCTGCCGCCATTCGGAATTAATGATCCGAACGTGCCGGAGCTGATGCGGCGGGCGGCGTTTGCGTTGGAGGTCGGCGAGGTGTCGGAGCCGATCTTCGTGGATGGGTGGTATCACATTCTTCGGTTGGAGCGTCGGATGTCGAAGCAGGATGTGTCGCTGTCGTCGGTGCGCAACGAGGTGGAGCAGAACCTGCGTCGCAAGCTGACGGACACGCGGATGCAGACACTGACGGCGGAGCTTTTTCGCGAGGCGGAGATTGAAATCGCCGATCCGATGTTACGGGCAGCCTTCATGACGCGGCATCGTGGCGAGCAGCGACCCGATGGTCCGTGACGCCCGATAAGACAAGGAACATCGCCCGATGGGGCGACCAGCAGATAAAGGACTCGAGCGTTGACAACGGACGGACGACTGCGTGCGGTGTTGCTGTTTGGTGGTCCCGGCAGTGGTAAGGGGACGCAGGGTGCGGTTCTCGGCGGTTTGCCGAACGTGTGCCATCTCGCGATGGGCGACATCTTTCGAGCGCTCGACAAGCAGAGTGGCATCGGGCAGGAGTTTCTGAGCTATTCGACCAAGGGTCTGCTCGTGCCAGACGAGTTGACCGTGCGCGTCTGGCAGCAGCACGTGCAGGATCGCGTGGCCAGCGGCGACATTCGGCCTGATTACCACACGCTGATACTCGACGGCATTCCGCGGACGACCGATCAGGTGGAGCTGATGGCGCCGCACATCGATGTGCGGAAGATCCTCCACCTCGTGATCCACGACGAGTCTGTGCTCGTTGAGCGATTGAAGGGGCGGGCGCTGAAGGGCAATCGACCCGACGATGCGAATGAGAACGTGATTTGCGAACGATTGCGTGTGTATGAGGAATCGACCGCGCCGGTGCTGCATGCGTACGATGCGTCACTGGTGGCGGACATCAATGCGGATCAGGCGCCGTTGGCGGTGTTGAGTGACATCGCGGCCGCGCTTTCAAAGGTGCTGCCCGCGACGATCTGACACAGGTCGCGTGATGTGGTCATGGACGGAGTTGGGCTGATGGAACGGCCAAGGCATTTCTGTGTATTTGCGTTTATTGTTCTGAATTTTGCGCTAGCCGGCTGTCGTGATTTCCGACCGCAGCCGCCGATGCCCGAAGTGCTCGCGACCGGGTTGAACAATCCGACCGGCGTGGCGGTGTCTGGTGATGGTCGCGTGGTGGTGGCCGAGAGTGGCGCGGGGCGACTGATCACGCCGGGTGAAGACGGGATGGTGTCGGTCTTTGCCGACGGGTTCGCGGTGGGGTCGTTCCTGCCCTATGACATCGGGCCTTTGTCGCTGCTGGCGGGGGCGGACGGGTCGGTGCTTGTCGGGGAAGGCGGGGCGATGATCGGGGAGGAGCGGGTTTCGGTCTTTTCGGCGGATGGCACGGCGACGCCGGAGCGGGATGTGCTGCCGGGTCGTGGCGGGAATTACGCCGGGATCGCGATTCATCCGACGACCGGGGCGTTGTACGTCGCGTCGGCGAATACGAACGAGATCATGGTGGCAGACGTGGTCGAGGGTGGGTTTGGCGATGTCCGGGTTTTTCTTGCGGACACGACCGCCCCACCGATCGGGTTTTCCGCACCGTCGGGTCTGGCGTTTGAGGCCGACGGTTCGCTGATCGTGGGGTTCAGCGAGATCGGGGGAGCGGGGATCGTGCGGATCGCGACGGAAGGCGAGACGGCGGGAATGCTGTCGGATGTGTTGTACGAAACGGAGCAGCTGGTCACGTCGGTGACGGTGCGGGCGGCGGACGGGCTGATCTTCTTTGCGGAGACGGCGTTCGATGCGTCCGGGGCGATGGGCGGACGGATCGGGACGATCGACGCAGAGGGCACGGTTGGGACGTTCGTGGATGAACTGAACGGGCCGACCGCGGTGGCGATCGGCCCGGATGGGACGCTTTATCTTACGGAGCTGGGCGACGTTCCAAACGGATCGTCGGGGCTGGTATCGCGTATTGAGACTGATTCTCAAGACGGAACCAGCGACGACTCTTCCCCGCCTATGCCGGACGCCGGTGCGAGCGAACCGCCCGCCTGAGCGTTGGATGACTCCCGACTACCCGCTGAACGGGGTCGGATCGAGCAGATCCTTCTTTCCGGTCTGCTCGCGGAATTCCTCGGCTGATGGCAGCGGATCCTTCTGCGTGTCGATCACCGGCCATTCGGCGGCGTACTTCGCGTTGATCTCGAGGTACTCGCCCCAGTCATCCGGCAGATCGTCCTCGGGGACGATGGCTTGCACGGGGCACTCGGGGACGCAGAGTCCGCAGTCAATGCAGACCTCCGGATCAATGACGAGGAAGTTGGCGCCTTCGTGGAAGCAGTCGACCGGGCAAACGGCGACGCAATCGGTGAATTTGCAATTGATGCACGGCTCACCCACTACATGAGTCATGACGCAGCTCCTGATTCGTTCACGTTGCTATCGCGCGACGCCAACGCGTCGCAGCGTTGTTTCCTTTGTGCTCTGTCACAGGGCCTTTGTCAACCGGGAATTCGGTTGATCGGGCCGCCCTTCACACGTCGACGTAACGTTGCGACGACTTGACCCGTGGTCGATTCTGATTCCCGGTTGCAACGCCCTCTTGCCATTCTTATAGTCATTCGCCGTGCAGGAATCACGCCGGATTGTATCGTCCACGAAGCTCATCGCCGGGCTGACGCTTCTTTCGCGCGTTCTCGGTCTCGTTCGTGAGATGGCGTACAGCCACTTTCTCGGGACGGGCGTCCTGCTGTCGTCATTTCGCATTGCGTTCATGATTCCGAATTTGTCACGTCGTCTGTTCGGGGAAGGTGCGTTATCGGCCGCTTTCATTCCGGTGCTGACGCGCGTCGTGCGCGACGAGTCGCAGGAGGCGGCGGGACGGTTGGCAGGCGGTGTTCTGACGCTGTTGATGACGGTGCTCGGCGGTCTGCTGCTGGCGGCGGAACTGGTGATTGTGATCGTGTGGGCGACGCAGGGCGGTCAAACGCTGCTTTACACGGCGATCATGTTGCCCTTTATGGTGCTGATTTGTGCGGCTGCGTTCCTGGGTGGTGTGCTGCAGACGCTTGAACGGTTTGCAACGCCGGCGGCATCGCCTGCTCTGCTGAACGTGATCGTGATCGCGGCGATTCTGGGCGGCTCATATGGCTTCGGGCTGACGGATCACCCGCTGGTATTGGCGATGTGCGTGGCGGTTCTGGTGGCCGGGGTCGCGCAGGTCGGGTTGCAGATCGTGGCGCTGCGGCGGACACGGATGCGGATCGTGCTGCATCGGGATTGGCGAGACCGGCACATCAAGGAGATTCTGCAATTCATGACGCCGATGCTGGTCGGGCTGTCGACGGTGCAGGTCAACACGCTGCTGGACATGCTGATCGCGCAGGCATTCGTGGCTGACGGACAGGGACCGGCGGTGCTGGGCTATGCACACTTTCTGTATCAGTTGCCGTTGGGCGTGTTCGGGATTGCGCTGGCGACGGCGATTTTTCCGGTGTTGTCGCAAAGGGCGGCGGAGCACGATCTGGTCGGCGTGTCGAACACGTTGGCGAACGGGTTGCGGCTGACGCTGTTCATCATGGTGCCTGCGACGGTTGGGCTTGTGCTGATTGCGCGTCCGCTGGTGTCGGTGCTGCTGGAGCATGGCGCGTTTGGTTCGGCTGGGACGGACCGGGTGACGCGGGCGCTGAGTTACTACGCGGTGGGGCTGTGTGCGTATGCTTGCCAGCACGTGGTGGTGCGGACGTTTTACGCGTTGAAGCAGTCGCGAACGCCGGCGCGGGTGTCGGTGGGGATTGTGGCGTTGAACCTGACGTTGAACATTCTGTTTGTGCGGCGGATGGGGGAATCGGGAGTTGCGGTGGCGACGGTGATTGCGGCCATTGTGCAGGTCGCGACGTTGGGTTGGCTGTTGCGTCGGATGCTGCCGCGTTGGCAGGTGACGATCGCGGGCAGCGTGGTGCGGACGGTGGTCGCGGCGGCGGTGATGGGTCTCGTTGTCTGGCTGGCGGTTGGTGAACGTTCGCCGTTGGCTGACGTGCTGCCGGGATGGTTGGGGCTTATGGCGGCGGTGGGGATCGGTGGGTTGACGATGTTCGGGGTGGCGCAGTTGTTGGGGAGTTCGGAACCTCGGGAACTGCTGGGTCGTCAGATTCGGGGTTCGTCAGACTGACGGGCGGCGTTGTTCAGTGCGATCGCGGCGTTGCGGTGGAACATGTCCAAGGTGGCACGGTTGGTGGCGCTGTCGCGTGTTTGCTCGGCATGGGTCTGTTCGTCCCACTCGAGAACATCACGCAATCGTGGCATGGGGTCCATTCCTTCTTGTGTGAAAACCGTCGACATCGGGGCCCTTCGGTTGAACGGGCAGACCTGCTGGCAGATGTCGCAACCGAAGATCCAGTCGCCGATCTGACCGTGGAATTCGTCGGTGATGTCGGTGCGGTGCTCGATCGTCAGATAGGAGATGCAGCGTGATGCGTCCATTTCGTAGGGTGCGGGAAACGCGTCGGTCGGACAGGCGTCGAGGCAGGCGGTGCAGCTTCCGCAGTGGTCGGTGACGGGGGCATCGGGTTCCAGTTCGAGGGACGTGACGATTTCGCCCAGGAAGAAGTAGCTCCCGAGATCCTCGTGCAGAACGAGCGTGTTCTTGCCTATCCATCCAACGCCGGCGCGCTCGGCCAGTTCGCGTTCGAGGATGGGGACGGTGTCGACGCAGGGTCGCGCGCGAAATTCCTCGTCGATGGCGTCGTGCATGCGGGTGATGAGTTCCTTGAGCATGTCCTTGACGACGATGTGGTAGTCGCGACCCCACGCGTACATGGCGACGCGACCTCGGGGGTCGCTCGCGCCCGCTGGCGGTTCGTCGCATGGTTGGTGGTAGTTGACGGCGGCGACGATGACGCTTTTGGCACTGGGGAAGAGTTGGCCTGGGTCCTCGCGGAGGTGGTTGTTTCGGTGGAGGTAGTTCATGGTGCCCGCCCTACCGTCGGCGAGCCAGTCGCGCAGATATCGGACCCTGTTGACGGGCTGAGCCGTGGTGACGCCGACGCGGTCGAACCCGATGTCGCGGGCGAGGGATTTGACGAGGCGCGTTTTATCGGTCTTGTGGATCAAAATCGCATCCGCTACAACGCTTTCGGGCTCATCGAACCGATAAAGGGGTGTGCACGTGCCTCGGCTGACGGTGCGCCCGGCGGCTCGAAGTTGTCGTCACAAGTGTTGGCGTCGCAACGCCTTGAAGCAAGGAGGATCTCTTGTTCGATTACGACTGGTTCCATGGTGCACAGTTTGACGAACAGCAGACGGAAGCACAATGGCGATGCTCGTTGCGACGTTTTCCGGATCTGGATCGTGAAGACGCATTCGAGAACAACGAGTTTCGCGAATTCGCGATGGCGCTCAAGGTGCGGACGCTTGTCTACCTGCGCGACGGATTCAGCTACGAACTGAAAGGGCTGGCCGACGTGACGAGCAAGTCGCATCTGGTCTTTGAATGTGAGCCAGTGGACGATCATTACAAGGTTGGATCGTTCGTCGTGGCGGTTCCGTTTGAGGACATTTCGCGTGTCGAGGTCTTTGCGGTGCACCCGGAGGAGATGCCAGAGGACATGCCGTCGATCACCGGATTCCGGGGACGCGTGGAAGCTCCGCCGCCAGCACCGCCCGTGCAATAGCTCCGATTCGATTCGCGGCATTCGGCCAGAACATCCACCCTTTTGATCACCTGCCGTCAGGCGTACACTGACGAGCGTGATCCAGCCAGATAACACATCATCAGGACATCTGTGGGCAGAGGAAGGCGAAACAGTCGTCGGCCCGGTGGCGTCGGTTGCGCCGGTCGCGCCGATCGACAAGGTGTATACGTTTCGCGTGCCGGAGGAATGGTCAGCCTCCATCGAGGTCGGGCAGCGCGTTCGCATTCCGCTCGGGCGATCGGGGCGTCTGGTGGTCGGGTTTGTCACGTCGCTCGATGAGGCAGCGTGGAAAACAACGCTCAAGCCAATTGAATCGCTTGTCGATCCACGCAGCTACCTGAATGACGAACTGCTCGCGCTGGGTGCGTGGATGGCGAAGCACTATGCGTGTCCGCTGGGGCGAACGCTGGCCGCGCTGGTGCCGGAGGCGGTGCGGAAACAGGCGGGTTTTCGCAAGGTTGAGTACGTGCGAATGGTTGCGTCGCTGGATGACATCGCAGCGGCGGGACGGGTGGGTGCAAAGCAGCGGGCGGTGTTGGATGCGATGGCGGACGTCGCCGACGCGGTCGACTTGGCCACGCTGCGCGAACGCTCGGGCGCGAGTCGTGCGACCGTCAAAGCCATGGTCGAGAAGGGTTGGCTGTCGTTGGATGCCGTGAAGGAACCGGTGACGCCACCCGATTTCGACGAGCCGATCGATGAGCCGGATTTTGAATTGAACGCGGATCAGCGGTCGGCGGCGGAGCGGATTGAGCAGGTCATCGATGATCGTGCGTTTCGCGTGCTGCTGCTGTATGGCGCGAGCGGCAGCGGCAAGACCGAGGTGTACATCCGGGCGATGCGGCATGCGTTGGCGGCGGGTCGGCAGGTGATCATGCTGGTGCCGGAGATCGCGTTGACCACGCAGTTGGTGCAGCGGCTGGCGCGGCGATTCACCGATGTGGCCATCGTGCACAGCGGTCTGACGGGGGTAGAACGGTCGCTGACGTGGTCGGCCATTCGCGATGGGATCAAGCGGGTGGTGATCGGGACGCGGAGCGCGGTGTTTGCACCATGTCCGGATCTTGGGCTGATCGTCGTCGATGAGGAACAGGAACCGAGCTACAAGAACCTGCAGGCACCGCGGTTCGGCGTGCGGGACGTGGCCGTCATGCGGGCGAGCCGACTTGGGATTCCGGTGGTGCTGGGGAGTGCGACGCCATCGCTGGAGTCGTGGCACAATTGCTCGCGGCTGGAACATTACGCGTTGATCCGGCTGCCAAATCGGGTGCGCGACCTGCCGATGCCGAAGGTGGTGATCGCCGATCTGAATCAGGAGTATCAGGAAAAGTCAGGGGTGCCGCTTCTGTCGCGGATTCTGATTCGTCGGCTGGGGCAGGTTCTGGAGCGGAAGGAGCAGGCGGTCATCCTGATGAATCGCCGTGGATATTCGACGGTGCTGCTGTGTCCGCAGTGCAAGCACGTCATGCGCTGTCCGCACTGTGATGCGACGCTGGTGCTGCATGCGGCGACCCACGAATTGCGGTGTCATCACTGTCATCTGCGGCAGGCGATGGTGGAGGCGTGTCCGAATGCGTCGTGCGATGGTCGACTCGTGCGTGTGGGCGGCGGCACGCAACGGATCGAGGAGCGCCTTGGGCAGTTGTTTCCCGACGCGACCATCGAGCGGATGGACAGCGACACGATGCGGAATGCGGAGCTGTATCGGAGAATCATCGGGGATTTTGAGGCCAAGCGGATCGACGTGATCGTGGGGACGCAGATGATCGCGAAGGGGTTGGATTTCCCGCACGTGTCGTTCGTCGGCGTCATCGGGGCTGACACGCGGTTCTCAACCGACTTTCGGGCAGGCGAGCGGATGTTCCAGCTTGTGACGCAGGTGGCGGGACGGGCGGGTCGTTATCGGTCTGCGGGCGAGGTTGTGGTGCAGACGGAGGAGCCGGAGTCGGCGGCGCTGCGGGCGGCGGTCGGTCATGACTTCGAGGCGTTTGCGGCAGGCGAGCTTGAGATTCGCCGTCGCACGAACATGCCGCCATTCGTGCGGTTGGCGCGATACGTGGTGGCGGATGCATTGGAGTCGCGTGCCCGCGAGTCTGCGGGGGTTTTGGCAAGGGCGGTTCAGGCGGTCGTGACTGAGTCGGCGTCCGGTCGGGCAGACGTGCTCGGTCCGATGCCGTGCGCGATCGCGCGGATGCGGAATCAGTATCGATACGAGTTCGTCGTGCGGGCGGCTGATGCCGGGACGATGCAGGCGGTACTGGGTGGTGTTGGCGATCGGAGAGTGAAGCTGGCGAGTCGCTCGGTGGTCGTGGATGTTGACCCACTGTCGATGACATGAGATTGGATCACGCAAGATACGTATTCACATACACTTATGGATTTCCCGCCGCTGGATTCCCTCACGAACGGTATCGCACGCGGACACATCGGGATGGCGTTTTCAGCATTGAACGGGGAGTTTGATCAAGTTTTTCGCGGTGTCGTGACGATACGAAGCGCAGCCGTTGGAAACGGTGTGTTGTGCAATTTGGAGCAACCGGACATGGACGTCATCACATCCGAACAGAACCGCACGGTCACAGCCGCGAGGCGGCGAGCACCGGCTGGCACCAAGACGATCCACATCAAAGCCGACAGCAACGGGTCTCTCGGCGATGAACTGGGCATGTTCCCGACCGACATTCGCATCGACTGCACCTATGACGACGGTCAGATCACGACGTGGTTCTCAGATGACTGGTGGATCGATCTGCTTCAGCGGTTCAAGGATCGTTCGCTGAACCTGCACATCATGCCAACGGCCGAAGCGCTGCTGCACCCCATCGTTCTGCACGAGCTTGAGATGGTTCGGCGCTTGCAGACACCTTGGCGACTGATCGGTCACTGCTATCTCTCCGATGTCGGGCATCCGATGCTGGTCAACAAGATCGTCTTCAGTCCTTACGACGAGATTCGCATCGTAACCGACGAGCGGCCTTGCAATGGTTCGGCGGTGAAGCAGTCGGCTTCGCTGTCTTTGGCGGAGTTGCTCGATCGCGTGAAGACGCAGCAAATCGCGGATCGAACGGTCTACCCGTTGCTGACGCGGGCGCCGGCGCCGACCGTCTGACCCAATTCCAAATCTCGCAAAATCGCCGTTCCCCCCTACTGGCTGTTCAAATCTGCGCGCTGACATTACGATCCGTGCGATGTCGCTGATCGTGATGAAATTTGGTGGTACCAGTGTTGCCACGGCTGAGAAGATCCATCGGGCCGCCCGACGTGCGGTGCAGGAGCGTCTGCATGGCCACCAGGTGGTGATGGTGGTCTCCGCAATGGGCAAGACGACCGATGAGCTGCTGGCGTTGGCGCGGGCGGTCTCTCCGTCTCCGCCAAAGCGCGAGCTGGACATGCTGTTGACGACGGGCGAACAGGTGTCGATCGCGTTGATGGCGATGGCGATTCACGCGTCGGGGCAGGAGGCGATTTCGCTGACGGCGGGGCAACTCGGTCTTCGGACCGACAGCGTCCACACGCGGGCGCGGATTCAGAGCATCGACCGACAGCGGCTGGAGCAGGAATTGGCATCTGGGAAAGTCGTCATCGTTGCCGGTTTTCAGGGCATCGATCAGGCGGGGGAAATCACCACGCTCGGACGCGGTGCGTCGGACACGACCGCGGCTGCACTGGCTGCGGTTCTGGGGGCGGGCGCGTGCGAGATTTATACGGATGTCGATGGCGTGTACACGGCTGATCCACGAATCGTGCCCGATGCGCGCAAGATCGATACGATCAGCTACGATGAAATGCTGGAATTGGCGTCAGCGGGCGCGGGTGTGATGCATGGCCGGGCGATTGAGTTCGGCATGCGGTTCGGTGTGCCGATCCACGTCCGCAGTTCGCTGACCGACTCGCCGGGAACTCGAATCATGACTGAAACGCAGGGAATGGAAGCGGTATCGGTACGCGGGGTGACGCTGAAAGAGGACTTGGCGTCCATCGTCGTGACGGACATTCAGGCTGGGGTTGGGGTTCCCGCGCAGCTCTTTAGCGAGATCGGCAAGAAGAACATCGTCGTGGATGATATTGTGCAGGCCAACCACAGCGGCGGGTCGAAGGCGAGCCTGGCACTGTTGGTACCGTCTGAGGACGCTGATCACGCGCGAGATGTCGTCGAACATTTGGCCGGAGACCTGGGTATTGGCAGCGTCGAGGTCTTCCGGAATCTGTCGAAGGTCAGCGCGATCGGCGTGGGCATGCGGTCACACTCCGGCGTGGCTGGGACGATGTTCGATGCGTTGCGCCACGCGGACATTCCCATCTGGGGCATCTCCACAAGCGAAATCGTGATCAGTTGCGTGCTTGCGGAAGATGACGGCCCCAAGGGCATGCGGGCGGTTCACGACGCGTTTGACCTCTCCTCTCCTGATCCCACATCAGCCGACAATACAGATTGATGACCCGGCGTGCGTCTCGGCGACTGCCACCGCACATTCGGCAACCGAGCGTGTTGCGACGATACGGCTGGGTCGGCGGCCTTTTGGCGATCGCTGTTCTTTCCCGTCTTTGGCCATCCGTCCCGCTCGCGACACCGCCAACGATTCAGGACGACGTCGCACGGTTTGACGGTCAGACGGTCCGAGTCGTGCGGGTGGTCGACGGCGACACGTTCGACTTTGCACCGCCCGACGGCGTGGGTAAGCCGGTTCGCGTGCGGTTGTGGGGTGTGGACACACCGGAAGTGAAAGGGCCGCGGACTGAGGCGATGCACTGGGGGGCGGAAGCATCGGCATTCGCCAAGACCACTCTTCTTGAACATGATGTGCGTCTTGAACTGCTGCCGGATCGGACGCGCGATCGCTATGATCGACTTCTCGTATACGCATTCCTTCCCGATACTCCCGAATCATTCAATGAGTTGCTCGTGATGCGTGGCCATGCGTACGCCGACACGCGTTTCAAGCACCCCAGGCTCGACCAATTCACCGCGGCTGAAGAAGTTGCCCGCAAAGGACGTCGTGGCCTGTGGCAGGCGATTACGCCGCAGCAGATGCCGCGCTGGCGTCGACGGATTCTCGACGCCAGACCGTAAAGCATCATGAGCTGCGGCAGAGCAGCCGGATTGCAGCCTGCAACGCCAGCGATTCTGCGCGAGTAGCGTTCGTTATTCCCGAATGGTCTCCACACATCGTCAAACCGCAAGATCGGATTCCTGCCAGAAGTATCAGATGTCCGCTGGACGAGCGCAAAAAGAAACCCCGGTGCAGGGGTGAACCTGCACCGGGGCGATTGGGTTACGTCAGGTTACGCGACGAACTAGGCCGTCGTCGCGTTGCGACGGAACTTCGTGCCAAGGGCAACGACCAGCAG
>JANQQK010000055.1 GCA_028289375.1 Phycisphaerae bacterium
TGATTCGTCACGAGCGGCACGTCGAAATGTACCAAGCCTTTATCCACGTCGCCTGCCTCATGATCACGCTCAACAAGTTATGAAACCGCTTCTAACCACACCCCTCCATGTTCTGCATCCATTCTGCCGCACGCTCGGCACACTGCTCAGGCGTCAGATCCTCCTTGCGCGTCGCAATACCCCACGTGTGGCCAAACGGATCCACCACCGAGCAATAGCGATCGCCCCAGAACATATCCGTTGGCGGCATCTGAGACGTCGCACCAGCCCCGACAGCTTGATCGTGCGCTGCATCCACATCCTCCACGAACAGATGCACCACCATGCTCGTCCCATTCAGCGTCTGGGGCGACTTTGGCCCATTCCCCGGAAACTCGTCATTCAGCATCACGATCGAATTCCCGATCTTGATCTCACCATGCATCATGCTTTGACCGTCAGGCCCCGGCATCCGCATGATCTCTTCGGCGCCAAAGGCCTTCTTGTAGAATTCGATGGCGTCGGCTGCGCCCTTGATCGTCAGGTGGCAGGTCACGGTTGTGAACCCGTCCGGAATTGCTTTCACTGTCATTTCAAACTCCTATCTCTGCTAAGCCCATTGGACTGCTGAAATACTTCCGTTACGCAAGCACCGGCGCTGTTCGATACATCCGATCGCGTCGAAGTTTTCCACCAAACACATTCCCCGGAATCAGAAGCGCCAGGAACACACCATGATACCAAAGCGGAATGGCCTCCCAAAACTGCAACTGCACGAAGATGCCGATCCCCAACTGTATGACGCCAAGAATCAGCGTGTGCCTGATTTCCGCCCGATTCACAATCCATGCCGTGACGTACCCAGCCGCCACCGACAGGACGATGCTGTATACGAGACACACCAACAGCACGCCTGTCTGAATCGGCGCTCCGATGTCGTCAAATCCGCCCGGAACCGCCGCCCTCAGCCCTGCAGTACCACCGACCCAGAACACAGCCCAGACGATCATGCCCGCAGCCACTGCACCTATACCACGCATCGCACTTCTCCTTCGCTTGTAAACCCGTCGAGGCTCAGCATCACCAGCCGGCTACGCTTTCATGGGCCAATTCGAACTCAGGCACTTCTTCGGCGTCGTGAACGCCAACAGCTTGAACAACACATACAGGCAGCGAATGCCGAATGGCGGCTTGCCCGTTTCCACAACCGCCTTCAGCGTCTTCACGATCATCTCGCCACCAGGCACCATCTGCTTCGCGGTCTTCGTGCCGGCAGGAACATCCTTCGACGTCAACGTGAACTCCACCCCCTCAGCCACTTCCTTCAACTCATAGATGATCGTACAGGGTGGATCGTCGTGGGCGGTGAACTTGAACGTGTGGACGTATCGATGCGGCCGGTCAAATTCGAGCACTTCCCCGATCACACCGACATACCGCCCGTCGGCCGACCGCATCTGAAACGGCGCCCCGACCTTGAGACCCGGCGTGTGCATGCGCATGTTGAACATGCACTTCTGCACCTCGTTCGTCTTGGTGATCTCATTCCACACATCCTCGATGCGCCCCCGAATCACCACCTTCGCCACCGATGTCACCGTCTCAGCCATCCTGTTCACCCTTCGATTCCACGTTGTACTTGATGTCCACCAGCCGTTGTGCCCAGAACGCGCTGAACTCGGTGGTCCACCGGTCATAGATCATCTGGATCGGCACCGTGTTGAAAAACAGCTTCCGCTTTCGCCCTTCCTTCTGCGACACGATCAGGTCCGCCTCCTCCAGCACGCGCAGATGCTTCATCACGGCGATCCGACTCACGTCGAAGAACGCACAAACATCATTCACGCTGCATCCAGGCTGCTCCTTGACGATGTCCAACATCCGCCGCCGATGAGCATGCCCCAGCGCCTGAAAAACCGCATCCATTGACTCAGGCCTCATATGTAACAATTAAGTTACATGTGCCCGGCCCCGACGTCAAGAGCATTCCGAAACTTTTCCCGCCACTTGTTCACCAAACGAAAAACGCCACGGTCCCAGTGGGCCGTGGCGCTTCGTCATCAACGTCTTATGACAGACCAAACCGGACTCAATCAAATCCCATCACCAATCCTCATCCCCCAACAGCATCGCGTTCAGGCGTTGCTTGATCAGTTCCTCCGACCGCTGCTCCATTCGCGACACCTGATTGCGAAGCTCCGTGATCTCCTCCTCCAACTCGCCCAACTGCCGCGTCCGAATCTCCAGACGCACCGCGAACAACTCCCGCAACTTACCATGCAACTCACCGGAAAGCCGCTCATGCTCCGGCCCCGACGCCTTCCGCGCCTGATCCGCCAACGCTTCGGCATCAAACTCCAGCCGATGCGCCCGCAGCTCAATCTCGAACATCTCCGGCTCGTGCTCGCGCATCTCGTGCATTTCTTCAAGCCAAGGCGCGAGCTCCTCGATCTGCTCGTAGAACTCGTCCTCATCCTCTGCACGCAACGCCCGCAACGCGTCGGCATGTGGCTTGTGCAACCGCTCGAGGAATCCAAGCGCCCGCTGCACCTCCGGCTCATGCTCCGCACGCTCCATCCGGCGCAGCATCCCCTCCAGCCGCTCTGCTTCTTCTCTCAGTTCAGCGGGCAGCTCCATGTCCCGCATTTGATGAGACCGCGCCTCGCGATGAATCTCGTGCAACCGTTCCTCTATCCGCATCCGCTCATGGGGATCAGCCACCGCCACCGACACCATCACAACAGCGCACACAACACCCATACGCATCCACATCGGCTTGATCATCTCAAAACGCCTCGCTTTCGGACTCTTTCGAACCGTTCAACTGTCTGCCCCAAATATCACAACCGCGCATCCGCGCCAGCTTATATTCGATCCGGCTGGCTGACTGCTCGAGCTTGTCCCATTCCGCAAACGCCGACGGCTCATCGATCCCCGTTTCCCGATCAGCCACCACCGGCACAGCAACGTCACCCGGCTGCCACATCCACACACTCCCGACGATGGCAAGACAAGCCGCAATCGCCAGAACGCGCCCGATCATGCGCGCCCCGCGTGTCGGCACGGCATCAACGGCAGCCGCCAAAATGCCCGTCTTCAATCGCGCGGACGCCTCATCCAGACCCGCCGGCCGCTCATACCCGTCGAGGATCGACTCCTCTGGCAGCGCATCTTCTGCCAGCCGCCTTTCCAACATCTCGTCATGCTCTGACTTCATGAGCCAATTCCTTCCGCAGCACCTTCAACGCACCGCGCAGCCGAAACACAACCGTGCTCATCGGCGTATCCAAGACCTCGGCCATCTGCGCAAACGTCATGCCCGAGTAGTATCGCAACAGCACCACATCGCGCTGATCATCCGGCAATCGCCCGACAGCCGTCCTCAAGTCGCCCGCGTCAACCACGTCGCCAGACGTTGAGACCCGCACATCCTCACCGCCCGACGCTGCCCCGCTCGCACCATTCCCCGTGGACCCGTTCAAACCGGCCCGCATCAATCGCTCCGACCGCGCCTGCGATCGCAGATGATCGATGGCCAGATTCCGCGCGATCCGAAACAGCCAGGGCACCACCGGCGCCCGCCGATCCGCGAGCCCCGCCATCGCCTTGATCCACAACTGCGACAGCAAATCCTCAGCCACCGCCCGATTTCGGACCATGTCGACGAGGTATCCCAGCAGGTCGGGGCTGACAGCGTCGTAGAGCGAGCTCAGCGCAGGCCGGTCCCCCTGTCCCGCCGCCACCGCCAACATGTCCAATCGCCCAGCGTCGCTCATCTCTACAAGACTAACGCCCCACCGCCCACGATTTGCAGCAATCCATGAGAATTTCGCATCCCGAGTGATCCGTCGATGCATACCCGGTCCGAAAACACCGCCCGAGACTCGCCGTCGACCTGCATGTCTGGTCAATCCCGCCGCGCTGGGAGGACCTGACGATTCGATGTAGGGCAGGTGCTCGCACCTGCCGCCACCATGAACGCGGGCCAAACAACAATCATCTATCGTGATATGCCACGCCAAAAGGAATACGATCCACCAAAAGCAGCATTCACAACAAGGCGAGCACACACCGCAGTTGAACGCCCATAATCGGCAGGTGCAAGCACCTGCCCGACCAAGCTACCTGCCGCCTTGACGGAAGTCCCCTCATATGATGATAATTTGGAGGGTTCGAAAACGAGAGGAATTGACATGAAGTTCTTGACGCTTACGGCCCTTATTCCATCCTTGTGCGGGTGCGGCGGGGCGATTTTCTCAACAACGAGTGCAAACAACCCTCCCTTTCAAGAGGGCATTTACAGCGGAAGCGGCTCTTGCACCCTGAGCATCATTGCTGGAGGACAGGCTTTCTCGGACACAACTGCAAACCTGCCATTCCAGATGATTATCTCTTCGTCCGGCCTTCCAGTGTTCGACGGTGTTGAAGCCAGCCGCGGATCAACTCGGACATTCACCGTTGGTGATTTCACTGCAACAGATACTTTTACCCAAGTCGTAGTCGATAGCGAGAGCATACTTCTCGACTCCGATGCAAGGTCGTCTGGCACTGTCGAAGGGATAGACATATCGCTTCGCGGAAGTACACGGTATTTTATAGAACGCACTGCCGGTGGAACTATGGCTGTGAGCCTCGACACATTTGTACAGGATGTAATTGAAGGCGCCGGACTACTCGCATTGGGCTATGATTGTGGGTTTGAGCTTGAAAACTGAGGACGCCGATCTCAGTTAGACAGCAAAGCAGACAATTCAGCGACTCGCACTGACGGCATTCTCAATCCTGTCCCGCATCTTGGCAAAGAAATGAAGCGCCACGACCTGCTCGCTCTTGATGGCTTCGTTGGCGCCGAGGCGAACTGCCTCCATCCCGCGCGAGGCGTACTGCGTGCGGCAGATGATGTAGATGTTCGGATTCAGCCGCCGGGCAGCCTCCACCGCCGCCAGCGCCGAAGACTCCACCGGCATCGTGATCGCATAAACGTCGGCTGACCGGATCCCAGCCTGCCGCAGCACCGAATCATCACTGCCGCTACCTTCGAGAATTTTGCGACCGAGCGCGCCCTGACTACGCACCGTTTCTCCATTGCGCTCGATCACCACGCAGTCGATACCGGCCTGATCGCAAAACTCAGCCACGCACCGCCCGGGCAATCCATACCCGGCGATAATGACCTTCGAAACGCCACCGCCGATTGGGTGCACCGGCCCGCGCGACAACGTCACACGCACGTGCGAACCCTCGGCCCAGTCGACCGGATCGACGAGTTCGATCGCACCGTTGCGGTACACGCCCAGGATGTCAGAAGATTCGCACACGCGCAGATCGTCCGCCCATCGAGTGCGGAGTCGACGCCGGGTGTGCTAAAGGGAAATTCGGTTACGCCTGAATGGCTGCTTCCAACTCAGCCTTCTTGGCTGCGATCAGCCGCTTCGCACGCGCCACCAGTTGGAACGACCCGGTGATACAGATCAGGTCGTCCCGCCCCACCGCTCGATCCGCGATGGAGAGCGCATCGTCCAGATCATCAGCCACCTGAAACATCTTGTGCGAGACGTCCGAGAAGGTGGCAGCCAGATCCTGCGGATCCGCCGACCGTGGCGCACCGGTGCCGACAAAAATGATCTTGTCCGCCCCGAGACGAATGTGCCTGAGCATACCGGAGATATCTTTGTCCTTCTGGCAACCGAAGATGATCACCATCGAGTCATATGGGACGTTCTGCCCGATTGCCCGCATCAATGCGTCGACACTGGCTGCGTTGTGCGCCCCGTCGACCATGATCCGCGGATCGTCGCTGATCATCTCCATGCGACCCTGCATCTTCGTCTTGCTGAGACCCTCGATCGCCTTGGCTTCATCGATCGCGACGCCGCGCGACTTCAGCACCGCCAGCATGCCCAACGCAACGGCGCAGTTGAGAGACTGATGGTCCCCACAAAGCGGCGAGTGCACATGCTCGAAATGCCCATGCGGCGACGTCAGGCAGATACGCGTGTGCGGCCCCAACGCCCGCGAAGACTCGAACCGACAACTGAACCCGATCTCCTTGCCGACGAACTGAATCGGACAGCCGACTTCTTCTGCCTGCTGACGAAGCACCTTGGTCACGCCCTCAGTCTGCGGAGAGGCGACGACGGTGATGTCTGGCTTGAACACGCCCGCCTTCTCGACCGCGATGGCTTCGAGCGTCTCGCCCAGGATGCCGGTATGGTCGAGATTGACGCTGGTGATGCCGACCACGTCCGGCTTGACGATGTTGGTCGCGTCGAGGCGTCCGCCCATGCCGGTCTCGATGACGGCGATGTCGACTTCTTCTCGTTCAAAGTGCAAGAACGCGGCGGCTGTCAGCAACTCGAAATACGTCGGCGTGCCGACGCGCGGCTTCGAGGCTGCCGTCGCCACGTCGTTCATCAGCTTGGCGAATTGCGACTCGGAGATATCCTCGCCGTTGATCGCGATCCGCTCGCGGACGTGCATGACGTGCGGCGAGGTATAGGTGCCAACTTTCAGCCCGCAGGCCTTGAGCATCTCCGTGAGCATCGCGACGGTGCTGCCCTTGCCCTTGGTGCCGGCGACGTGGGCAATCCGGTAGGAATTCTGAGGATTACCCAAAGCCGATGCCAACCGCTTGATACGCCCGAGGTTCATCTGGGACACCGACTGGCGTGTCAGCGGCGTGCGTTCGAAGTTGACGGTAGAATTCAAATAGTTAAGCGCAGCTCGATACGTGCGGATTGCACCGTTTGAACGATTTCCACGCGTTGTAGGCTTTCGCTTGGTTGTAGTGGTCCGTGCCATAGTGCGAAGATTGTACCTTTAAGTCACAAAGTGGTCAATGCACACACGCTCAAATGCCGCAGGATGTTACGTGGCTGTGGCCAGTGTAAATGTTTGTGCTCACGGACTTTACTGACAAGAAACTCACAGGCTTGTTGACAGCCTCCATGCCCGCTGATGCCTCCTGAACGCGTCTGAGCCGGGCCATTATCGGCCTGTCTGCGACAACGAGGATATCAGCATCCAAGTTATTATTAGTCATGACCTTAAAAGCTGGAAAGTCCAGCCGCCCTCAATCAAGCACCGCCCTGACGCTCAAAGCCCAGCTTCACGATCGATGCGGCAGATTGAAGCCAGGGTTAACATTAAGAAAACATGCAGATAGCGCTAAGCCAGCATCAATTCACAGGCTTGCAACATTCGGAGGTCTGAAAAATTTTCTCCTGGAATCCATCATCCCATGGCTGACGCACCCACCACACGCGACGATAACGTATTCGGACCTCAAACTTCAATACCCGCGAAGGCGGTCCGGGTCGCATCTGCCACCAGGCATCGACGGTGCGTCGCGTGCCCCTGCCAGGTTAGTACGGGCCAGCGGGTCGAAGGGTGCAGAGCATGACGAATTCGTACGAGCAGTCGTTTGCGTTTGGCCGGTCGAAAACCACAGTGGTGGTCGGCCACGGCGTGCTGGACGAAACTGGTCGGCGTGCGGCGGCGGTCGGTGGTCAGCGGGCGTTGGTTGTTTCGGATGAAACGGTTGCGCCGCTGTTTGCTGAACCGCTGTTGGCCAGCCTGGCCGCAGCAGACGTCAGCGCACGACTGGTGACGGTGTCCCCGGGAGACGCTTCCAAAACGCTGAGCAATGCGGAGCTGTGTTATCGGACGCTGGCCGACATGCACATGGGGCGTGACGGTTTGGTAGTTGGCCTTGGTGGTGGTGTGGTGACGGACCTCGCGGGGTTTGTGGCGGGGACATGGATGCGCGGCATTGCGTCGATGCTCTGCCCGACGACGCTCGAGGCTGACATCGACGCCGCGATCGGGGGCAAGACCGCCGTCAATCTGTCCGCAGGCAAGAACCTCGTCGGCGTGTTTCATCATCCGGCGGTCGTCGTTGCGGACACCAACTGTCTGAGCACGCTGCCGGATCGGGATCTATCCGCCGGTTTGGCGGAGGCGGTCAAGCATGGATTGATCGATGGCGAGGAACTGATCGCGTGGCATGAGGACAATAAGCCGGCGATCATGTCGCGTGATCCGGCGGTGTTGGCGGAACTGATTCAGCGGAACATTTGCGTGAAAGCCGGGATCGTGTCGGAAGACGAGCGCGAGATGACGGGCCGCCGGGCGTTGCTCAACTTCGGTCACACGCTGGGCCACGCCATCGAAGCGGCGGCCGGCTATTCACTGCGTCACGGTGAGTGCGTTGGCCTGGGTATGCTGGCGGCGATTCATATTTCGACTTCAATGGGTTTGTGCCATGCTTCGCTGTATGACCGTGTCGCCGCACTGCTGATGGCTTTCAATCTCCCCACAACTCTCCCGCCAGACATCGACCGAGATCAGATGCTCTCGTACCTCCCGCAGGACAAGAAGGCCCGGGCCGGCATCGTCCGATTCGTGCTGATCGAGCAGCCTGGCACGCTTGGTATGCGAGACGATGTGCAGGCTGCGTCGATCGACGCCGCAATTCAGCGCCTGGGCCACGATTCCTGAGAACGTCCGTTCGCGGCAGCGCGATCAACGCGACACTCGATTCCGCATGCACGATTTGCATCGAGAGGTCCCCATTGGGTACGATTTACGGGGATTGCTCAAGGGGTCTGCAATCGAATCCGGGGGTTCAGAACATCCGATAACCGTTGCCTCGTCGCATTGGGGATGCGACCTGTCTACCCGATGGGGTTTCACCATGAATTTGAATTCAGCCAAGGCTGTGTTGGCTGCGTCCGCAGCTTTGTACGTGTTCACGACGTTCGCTTACGCCGAGACATTTCCACTGACGGTTCGAGAGTCGGCAAGCGTCGCTTCTGTCTCTGCCAATCGCGACACCGTTGCGGACTCAACAGCAGATGAGGTGTCAGATCATCCACAGGCTGCCGGGGGACGACCGCTACGTGTGACGGGTCGCCTGGTCTACGACTACGACTCCGGACCGGACGGGGTCGACACCATCTACGTGGAAGTTCGTGACCAGGATCTGCTGGACGACAGCATCGTCTGGACCGGGTTTACCAATCAGGATGGCTTCTTCGACACTGGCGTCACGAACTGGACCGAGGGTGACGATCCCGATCTCTACATTTTCTTCCAGGCGAGCACGCCGGCTGTCACCGTCGAGCGTGGCATCCTCGAGGAAGACTACACCTTCTCAAACGCGGACAACGCGGTTGATGATTTCCAGGGCGAGTTCTACGACTTCGGCACGTTCCAGGTTGTCGACGAGGATCTCAATGCGGTGTTCAAGATTCACAATACGGCCACGCGTGTGAATCGCTTCATCGCACAGGAGACCGGCGTTGTGATGCCGAATGTTGAGATCATTTGGCCTTCGGGGGACTTCGACTTCGACTACGACGGCGAGATCACGCTTGGCGAGTTTCTTCCGTCCGACGGTGCGATCGCACATCAGATGGCCCACCATCTACAAGTCACACAGAACTTCCCGGTTCAGCAGTCGACAACGTGTGGCGGCTGGTGCGAAGTTTGCGGTGACGCATCCAATGGCTGCAACCAGGGAAGTCCCAATTGTCCTTTTGATTCGCCCGCGTCGCAGAATGACGCGATGAAGGAGGGCTTTGCGATGTGGTTTACGGTGGTCTTCTGTGATCACCTTCGGTCGACGTACGTGGATGACGCGGGTGATCCTGATTTCTGCACGGGTTCGGCGCCGGCTTCGACGATTTATCCGGCAACGGTGTGCGATCAGTGTGACACGGATCCGATGACCAATCCGCTTGCGACCGCATCGTATCTGTCATCGTTCCTGAGCGACCTCGAAGTCCCCGATGATACGCTTCAGACGACCGACATTCCGCCGGAGATCTTTCCGCGGGACTACAATGGTGATGGCTTCGTCGAGTGTGCAGCGGTTGGGTATTTTGAGCTGCTTGACACGTTTGTTCAGGACAAGCCGGCGACGTTCGTCGATTTTGTGAATGCATACATCACGCGTTATGCCGGGCGCGCACCATACGTGTATCAGGTGGCGGAGAATTTCGCGACGGGTTTTCCTGCGCTGCTGCCCGCCGACACGGAATTGCCGGGTGTCGTCGGACCCGATGAGTACTTCAGTCCGTCGCACACACCGGCGACGACGCAGCGAACACTGCCGTGTATCGATCTGGAGTGGACCGCATTCGACGATGACGTCACCGGTGGCAGGATGTTCAGCCTGCTTTGGAATGGCAACGCTGTGCAGATTCCCGATACTGTTGCGGAAGTCGATGATCCATGCCCTTCGGCGACGAGTCCGGCCTATCCGCCCGGCGATTACTTCGTCAACATTCGCACGCGGGACTGGTCGGGGAAGTGGAGCGATGACTTCGCGCGCCTTGGGCCGTTTACGGTTGAAGATTGCAACAACAACGGTGCGCCTGATCTTTGCGAGCTTTCATGGAACATTGACCCAGCCGACGTGCTTTCCTGCGACATTCCAACGGGATTCTGCGACGGCGTGGATGGCACGCTGTTTGACTGCAATGAAAATTTCATCATCGACGAATGCGAAATCTCCGCGGGTGACGCAGAAGACTGCAACCTCAATGGGCGACCTGATGGTTTTCCGTGCGAGACCATTCGCAAGTGGGACGGCGATGGTGGTGATGGCCTCTGGGAGAACGACACCAACTGGGAGAACAACCAGTTGCCGACCGCCAGCAGCTACGTTTGCTTTGGTGAGGACAATCCCGGGTTGACGATCGCGGTGACGTCGGGCACGGCTGTGGCGGCTGGGCTGGCGTCGTATGGTGGTATTGCGATTCAGTCGACTTCGTTTCCGTGGCCTTCGCTGGAGCTGTTTGACGATTCGTTCATTCGCGGCAACTTCACGATTCAGGGGACGCTGTCCAAGCTTATTCATGACGACGAATTGGTGGTCGATGGGATGTTCAACTTCCTGGATCGGGCGACCATCGAAGGCGCGGGTACGACCATCGTGCGTGGTGGTATCATGGCTGATGGTTCGACGACGGTGGGGGCTGACCATTCTCTCCGGCTGGAAGATGGTGACGGCGATCACCTCGGTCGTATAACGGGCAACAGCAACGCCACGATCACGATCGGCTCGCCCGATGGCGGACCATCCTTCACGCACAATGTGACCAAGGACAATATTGCGTTTACGGGCATCAATGCGATGTTGATCGTCGACGACACCGGCCGCGTCAATATTCAGTCTGGCGGCAACACGTCGGTCAACATGCCCATGGAGATTGATGGCATTGTGAACGTGCAGGCTGACAGCTCGCTTGTTGCCGATCGGCCGATCACATGCACCGGCGAGTACTTCGGCGACGTTGGAACGACCATCACACTGGTAGGTGGCCAGAAGAATTTCAATTCAACGTCGAGGCTGACGGGTGACACGATCCTGTTCGACAACGGGATCGCCGGCGATACGGTCATCCGCGGGGACTATGGCGCGAACATTTCTCAGTTCATGGGAGGGACCGTCGTGTTTTCTGCGATTGCCAACGTCATCGACTACGGCGATCAGTTCCTGCTGTCGGGGAACAGCAATGTCACCCTGAATCCCGAGTCAGGCTTACTTCGTGAGTTCGACGTCCTCGACGTTCGCAATGCGACACTTGTCGTCAACGCGACCGACCCGATTGCCACCGATGATTTTGATTTCGGCTCCGGTTTGTTCCAAGGCAACGCTTCGCTGAACTTCATTGTTCGCGACAATTTCACGTGGGATATTGGCGCTTCCTTCCGTTCGATCGGTGGCGTGAATCTGCTTGGCCAATCGATCGTGATGTCTCCGTTTGGAGGCCAGAAGCTGCTCGATACGGGCACGACGATGCGGAACTACGGCACGATGACCCTCGACGGGACATTCACCTGCCGAATGGGCAGTGCCTTCGTCAATATGCCGTCCGGCGTGGTCGCGTGCATTCTTGATGATCGACTCATCATCGAGGAGCTTGGTGCGCCGGTGCAGAATCATGGCGCGTTTCGCAAGTCCGCGGGGACCGGGATCACAACCATTGAAATCGACTTCGAGAACACCGGCACTGTCGGTGTCGAGACTGGGCAACTCACGTTTGCCAAACAATTCACGCAGTTTTCTGGCGTGACGGAACTTACCGGAGGTGACCTACGCGTCGGACCTGATGGACAGTCCGTCGACGATGCAGACGTTCAGGGTGGCCAACTCACCGGCGTCGGAACGCTCATTGCCAACCTTGTCACATCCAACGATGCCATTGTCCGCCCCGGCGATCCGGTTGGCGTACTCAATGTTGACGGCAACTATACGCAGGGGCCAAGTGCCACGCTTGCGATCGAGATTGACATCAACGGCAAGGCGACCGTTTCGGATCAACTCGCCGTTGCGGGCGTCGCGACCCTTGACGGCTCGCTCCTGGTGAGCCTCCGGCCCGGCGCGACGGTAACGGCTGGTGAACAGTTCACGGTCTTAACGGCAACCGATGTTCAGCAGACGTTTGACGGGGTGATTTCGATACAGAACTGGTTGGTGACCTACACACCAACCGAAGTGATCCTGACCGCGCAGTCTTCGCCATCCTGCGGCACGTCGAGCACAACGGACCTCGATGCTGATTGCGACGTGGACCTTGTGGACTTCGAGGCGTTCAATGGATGCGTCTTGGGGGCTGACACGTCGCCTTCCGGCGATTGTCTTCTCGCCGACTTCGATGCGTCGGGCGTTGTGTATCTCACGGACTATGCTGTACTTCAACGCTGCCACTCTGGTGATGGCCAACAGCCAACCTGCGGCGAGTGATTGCTGCCGGATGCGGCGCAACTTGTATCGTGGGCAATGCCCAAGAACTTTTCCATCACGTCGCTAAGAAAGGGTGAATGCACAAATGCGCAAAGTCTAACCACGAAAATGAATCAGAATTCGACAGAAGCGCGAATCACAAGCGGACGTCCACGTGGGAAAGCGATTGGCGCGAACAGATTCGATTCGATACAATGCTGGCGACCCTTAGCACGAAGGAGCGGAGAGGCGCGTCAGATGAAATTCAGAGTCTCCATCAGTGTCACTGCCACAGTCGTCATCACCATCGTATCCAGCTTGGTAACCAGCGGTGAGCCACTTCCGGTTGTTAACCCCAGCTTCGAAGACATCAGCCGTACACTAGACGCCGGGGAACAGACCAACGGTGCCGGCGGCAAGGGCGTCCTCGTCGCAACCAGGAGGCCATTCGGCAACCCCGTTCCCAGTTGGGACAATCCCGTTGAGGTTGCTGGATGGCGGACGCGCCTCGTGCCGCAAGGATCGACGGACGAAATTCTGGGGGGCGTTCTAAATCCACCACTCATCGGCGGTCAACCATTCATCACCGGTCAGGATGGCGAAAACGTCTTAGCGATTCAGGCCTCACAAGTTGGCCAAACGATCAACGCGAAGATTCAACCCAACACACGATACCGACTGGACTTTCTTGGCGGTATCGGGCTCACAGATTCCGAATACTGTCTTTCGCCAACACTGATCGCGGTGGATAATCTCACCACGTTACCCCTCGAAAATTTTCCGGGCGTCATACGGCTCGGAAACCAGCAAGGCGGTTGCATCGATGTTCCGGTCAATACATTCGGGACAATGCAGCCCTATTCGCTCGAGTACACGACACCGCCCGTCCTGCCACCGGAACTCGTCGGCAAGTACATCGGCATTCATATGTACGGAAGTGATGGCTTACCGCGCGTCTTGTATGACGATTTTCATCTGGATGCGACACCTGTTTTGCAACCGCCGGAATACGCAATCATCGCATATCAAACAGACTCCAGCATTGACGGCGAGGTATTTTCCGGCTTTGGAGGACCGGTGCTGAACGATGCTTCGCAGGTAACATTTTTCGCCCGGATTGGAACAGCCGACGCAAACGCAGACACAGGGATTTTTGTTACGGACAATAACGGACTTGCGCTGTTGGCCCGTGAAGGATCACAAATGGCTGGAATTCGTAACCGATTCCACGATGATTTTCTGGATGCTGCGTCGCGAACCGAGTTGGTAATGAACAACGCCGGACAAGTGGCTTTCTGGACGCGCGACCAATCGGACAGCAGTTGGGAGTCCATCTACGCTTGGGATGGAACTCAGTTACTGGCTCAAACGTCCACGAACTCCGATGCGCCAGATGGTATGGGCAATTTCGTCGCGTTTGGTCGCTCGTTGGGGCTCGCCGAGTTTGGCGGCGTCATTTTTCACGCGGAGATCGATACTGCACGCGTCACGGAATATGGCATATTCATTCAATCTGCCATCTCTGGCGGGCGAACGCTCAAACTCGTTCGCACTGGCGACCCCGAGTTTCCCGGGCAGAATCCGGTTGTGCCGTGCGGCATTGACAGCGCCTGTGGAGCAGCATTTGGATTCAACGAATCCGGGCAAATCAGCAACTATTCATTTGCACAAACTCCGGAACTTCAATCGCGGATTCATCGGATCTTCGCCGGAGGTCAGCCGTTTTCCGTCGGATCGGAGTTGGGCACCTGGGATCTCAGTGGACTGTTCTTGATGGACTTGAGGTCGGATTCATCCGTCAACGACCATTTTGAAGTTGCATTTGCAGGAAGTGTGGGGGGCGGCCGCTTTTCGACTTCGCCGTCGGTGGTACTTCGCAAGCGGAACGAGGCTGCGACCGGTGCGACGCAGGTAGCGCTGACTGATGACATTGCTCCCGACGGTAATGGTGTGCTGGCAGACATGCGTCAACCGCTGATCAACAACGCGTCACAAGTGGCGTTCAGGTCAACATTCTGGCAAACGGATAATCCGCCGAATGATGTCTCAGGCATCTTGCTGAGCACGGACGATGTGCCGTCGATGGTAGCGCGCGAAGGTGACCCTGCACCAGGCGGTGGGACCTTTTCCCCTTTGAATGACGCACCGTTTGCATTGAGCCATTCCGGGTTGCTCGCGTATCAGGCGGACTTGCATGGGTTGGCGCTTCAACAGCAGGCCATTTTTCTGAGCGATGGAACCGATACTTATGAAGTCGTACGCACCGGCAGCCCTTTGCTCGGCAGCACGATTGAGAGCGTCGAATTCATCGGAGGCAATGCCTGGCAGCGAACAGGACTGAATCATTTCGGCCAAGTTGCGTTTCGCGCGGCCCTCGCCACCACCCTTGAAGCAGTCGTTCTGTATACTCCGGATGCACGTTGGCGAAACGGCGTTTCGGGAAACTGGGACGATTCGGAGAACTGGATGCTCGATATTCAGCCGGCATTTGTTCATGACACCATCCTGAATTCGCAGGTTCAAGTCACCGTTGAAGGGCCTTCATCGGATATTGCGCTCAACGATCTGACGATTGGCCCGGGACCGGTCGACACCACGTTGCCGACCAATTCGCAAGTACGATGCAATGGCTCGTTTGCTCTTTCGGGAGTCGCAAGAATCATCTTAGAACTAAGTGAACCGACGCCTCCGTCTCGGAGCCGAATTGATGTGAAGGGGGATGCCACCCTCTCAGGCCAATTCGAGATTGTCGCGATTGACGGATTTGTCCCAATACCGGGACAATTGTTCGCGGTGATCTCCACAGATACCGGTATTATTCAGGGGCAAGTCGGCGAAGTGCATGGAGCGTTTCCGTATGCCGTGCATTACACTCCCACGTCAATGGGCGTCACCATTCTTCCGCGCGAGAGAGACTTGAACACGCTGGCCGGATTCATCGCATGCGCGAACGGCCCCGAATCGTCACCCAATCCAGGTGTGTCCCTGACCGCCGCCGGATGTCTTACTGCTTTCGACGCGGACGACGACGGCGACGTTGATCTGGTCGATTTTGCTGACTTGCAAGTGTTCTTCGCCGGCAACTAATCGGTTTACTCAAACTGGTTGCATGGCCAACTCTAAGAGCCCCTAAAAAAACCTGATGGGTTTTGGCGTGACGGCCCGATGACGTGTAACAGGTTGGTTGCTGTTATTGGTCATGGAGGACGGAGCGATGGCCAGGTTGTTGGTGACGGACGAACTCTGGGCGGACATCGAGCCGCTTCTTCCAGTGCACACACCAAGCCCGAAGGGCGGCAAGCCACGCATTCCCGATCGCGTTTGTCTGACCGGCATTCTGTTCGTTCTGAAAACCGGCATCCCTTGGGAAGATTTTCCACAGGAGATGGGCTGTTGCGGCATGACGCTCTGGAACCGTTTGCAC
>JANQQK010000072.1 GCA_028289375.1 Phycisphaerae bacterium
GCGGCGGTCACCGCAGGCCATCTTCTGATGCGTTTTCGGGTCGGAAATCAGGGCGAATGATTGGGCTTCGCTGCCGGTGCCGGCGGTCGTGGGGACCATGATCTGCGGGAGCATTGGCTGAACCGGTTTGTCGACGCCCCAGTAGTCTTCGATGCGGCCACCGTTTGTGAGTAGCAGGTTGATGCCCTTGCAGCAATCCATGGCACTGCCGCCACCGATGCCGATCAGGAAATCGATGTGGGCACGCTCTGCCGCGTCGAGGCCTGGTGTGATCTGGTCGATGGTCGGGTTTTCGCGAGCACCGTCGTAGACAACAAGCACGATACCGGCCTGCTTGAGCGATTTCGTTGCCCGTTCGATGTGGCCGGCCTTGACGATTCCTGGATCGGTCACCACGAGCGCTCGGGTGGCACCTTCCTGCTTTGCGATGCGGCCCAGTTCATCCAGTTTGCCGAAACCGAACTCGAGCCGGACCGGGCTTTCGTTCAAACATGACGGAAGTGCCGGTCGCCGGTTCTTCATGCAGCCGGCTCGATCTGGAAGGCGCGTTGTCGGTACAGGTGTTCGAAGAGGTTCCCTTCGTGGGGCTGATCCCAACTGATCTTGAACGTCGGAACCATGCCGAAGTTGAGGCGATCGATGTTGGGGGAATCCATCAAGGCCTTGCGGAATTCAGGGTCGTCGGTGATGGCGGAAACAATGAGCGACTTGCCGATGGCGTTGGGCATCTCGCTCGTCGGACACTCAATCACGGAGGCAAACGGGAAAAGGAACTCGCGGTTGGCGAGCGCGTGTTCGCGATCCGGACACCACACCACGCTCGGCAGCAGATACGCGATGCGACCCTGCTTGACCAGACGCGGTGAGCCGCGGAACTGCTCGGCGAGGTCGACGGCGTCGCCCTCGCGCAGGCCGTGGTCGATGACGTCTGAAATGCGCTCGGCCACGAGCGGGTTGGCAAACGCGGCCAAGGTCGCGTTTGGGTCGTCGGCGGGCAAAGCCTGACGTTTGGCGAGTTGCTCGGCGACGGCTTCGGCGATCTTGCGACCGTTCTTGGGGGTCCAGACGGCCGACGCGTTGATGCAGGATCGGCCACCATTGGTCTCGATGGAGGCAACGATCATGTCGACGCAATCCTGCCAATTGTCGGCGGCTTTGTCGTCGAGAAGCACCTTGCTGTAACCGGGGCCGTGGATTTCGACGTTGCGGTTGTTCTCGTATGGTCGGGTCGTGTTGGCGTCGCCGAAGATCATGGATCGGTCGACGCAGCGGAGCAGTTCAGCCGCCCCGCCGTGGTCGGTCGGGTAGAAGCCGAACGCTTCCTTGGGGACGCCGGCGGCGATGAAGGCCTGGATGACGCGGAACGGGGTCCATGGTTCTTCGCGTCCGGGTTTCAGGACGATCGGTGCCTTGAGCGAGATCGCGGGAATCCAAAGTGAGTGCACGCCGGGCGAGTTGCTGGGCAGGACGGCGCCGAAGATGCGACCCTCACGGAAGTAGCTGAGCGTGCCGCCGTTGTGGGTGCCGTAACCCTGATCGAGGATGTCGACGTCGAATCCGCGGGTAAGGCCGCCGACGACGATCTCGATCTCGTCCATCACGCGGTGGATCTTGGCGGCGTTGTTGCGGCAGTAGCCGACGGGCATGCCGGTGCTACTGGAAAGCTGGTTGACATAGTCGTCGAAGGTCTGCATTTCGTCGCCGACGGGCAGCGATGCGGTCATGAACAGCTCGGCGGCTTTGCGACTCAGGTCGAACAGTTCGCGGACGGTGAAGGACTCGAGCACGCAGTCATCCATGTTGCCGATGTCGCGGACGACCATGCCGCTGTTGGCCTGGCTGACCGACGCCATCGGGTCGCCGGTGGCGTGGTGGACGAGTTCGACGGACTCGACGCTGGTGTAGGGGTTGCCGTTTCGCAGGATGGGGATGTGCAGCATGGTGGTGTACCTGTTTGCGTTCGTTCTTGCGGACTGCTCTTAGTAGACGCCTTCGACGATGGGGGTGGCGAAACCGGAGAAGGGGCGGACATCCCCGACGCCGTCCCATGGATACTTCTGACATGGCGGCAGGCGCAAGGCTTCGTCGCGTTCGAGGAAGCCGGGCATGAAGAACTCCTTCGTCAGGGTGGTCAGACGCACGCGGCCTACTTCGCCGTAGCCGACCAGTTCGTCGGTGTTGTCGGGGTCGACGACTTCGATCAACGCCCGGGGGCATGGCGGGTGGTAGATGACGCAGAAATCATCGGCCGGGTCGAACGGCTTGTGGCAGGCGAGGCCCATCAGCGTGTTGCCATAGGTCGGGTAGAAGCCAATCTTGCCTTCGAGCAGTTCCTCGCGGGCGAAGCGGTGGAACTGGCGTGTGAGCTGGGTGCCGCCGCAGAAGACGCCCTTGATGCCCATCTTGACGAGAGACACGCGTTCGCAGAGGGCTTCGAGGAGTTTGGGCGTGGCGAAGAGGCATTGAATGTTGTCGTGAGCGCGCAGGAGCGTGAGGGCCTGGTTGACCACATGCTCCTTGTATTCGTGCATCATGTCGACGCGGCCGGACTTGATCAGCTTGACAACCCATCGCGGGTCCATGTCGACGCAGAAACTGATGCCGCCGCGGTATTGGGCAAGGTGTTCGACGGCGAGGCGCAGACGACGCGGGCCGCTGGGGCCGAGCATGAGCCAGTCGGCGTTGCGCGGGAAGTCGTCATCCGAGAGTGTGTCGGAGAAAATCTCGTAGTCAATACGGAAATCGTTGACGTTGATGCGACTCTTCGGGACGCCGGTGCTGCCGCCGGTCTCGAAAACGTAGACCGGGTCGTTGGCGTAGGCTTTGGGAACCCAACGTCGAACGGGGCCGCCGCGAAGCCATTCATCCTCGAATGGTTCGAACTTGCGCAGGTCGGCGTAGGCGTGGATCTCTTCGCGTGGGTCCCAGTCGAGTTTCTTGGCGTACTCCAGCCAGAAGGGACAACCCGTTGAGGGGTCAAAGTGCCATGCGACGATTTCGCGCGTGTGGGCGTCGAGCTTTTCCCGCCAGCTTTCGACGTCGGCGGCCAATCCCGTTTCAACATGCGTTTGAACCATGAGCGTTTCGTACTCCGATCAATGACTTACTTGGCGATGGCGTAGAGCATGCGACGGTTGACGACGTATAGAACGCCGTTGGACGCCACGGGGGTCGTGTAGACCGAGTTGCCGCAATCGTTGGTGGCCAGTTTTTCCATTTTCGGACCATGCTTGAGCACGATGACCTCGCCGTCTTCGGTGCCGATGAAGACCTTTCCGTCGACGACGTAGGGCGATCCCCAGATGGCGGCATACGTATCATAGCGCCAACGTCGCTCGCCTGTCTCGACATCGAGGCAGTAGAGGAATCCACTGAGGTCGGAGATGTAGAGCAATCCGTCGGCAATGGCGGCGGTGGACATGGTGCGGTGGAAGTCTTCGCCGCCGACATGCCAGACCTTGCCGGACTTGGTGATGTCGCCGCGTTTGGTGGCGTCGATGGCGTAGAGGTGGCCTGGACCTTCACCGTGTTCGGGGTCTTGTCCGACGGCGAGGAAGACCTTGTTGTCGTAGATGACAGGTGTCGAGATGACGTTGTTCTTGGTGCCGCGACCGCCAAGCTCCCATGTGGAACCTTTCGGGTTGAGGTCGAACGTCCAGAGGATCTCCCCGTTCTTGGGGTTGAGGCTGTAACAGATGCCGTCACCGCCTGCGAAGATCGCCTGAGGGGCGCCGTCGATCACACCGTAGGCGGGTGATGACCAGGCGCCATGGAGGGTGTTCTCAGCGGGGTCGGATCGTTGCCAGAGGACCTTGCCGGTGTTCTTGTCGACGGCGACGAACGCGGGGGCGTAGGGGTTGGGCATGACGAGGTGGCCTTCGTCGACACCGTTGGAGGTGAGGACGAAGATGACGTCGCCGACGCCGACGGGCGATGAGGTGGCGAGGTTATGCGGGAAGACGCCGAGTTCCTCGATCATGTCGAGTTTCCAGATGAAGTCGCCGTCCTTCGCGTCTTTGTATTTCTCGTCTTGGAAGGGGCCGTCGTTTTCGCCGTCGGTGAAACCATTGACGTCGGCGCAGACGAGTTCGCAGCGGTTGCTGACGTAGTAGAGCTTGTCACCGTCGACCCATGGCGAAGAGCAGATGCCCTGCTCCGGCCAATCGTTGACGCGACCGGTGGGGAGTTTGTCGTGGGTGGCTTGCCAAAGGAGTTCGCCGGTGGCTTCCTTGAAGCAGGCGATGACGCCCTTGTCGCCCTCGATGCCGGGGCGGAGGTTGCCGTTGTTGTTGGTGCCGATGTAGATGCGGCCATCAACGACGACGGGGTTGCCGTAGGACTGCGAGCCAAGCGGCGCTTTCCACTTGATGTTCTCGCCGGACTTGATGTTCCACTTGGCGGGGATGTTGCGTTCGCCGGAAACCATGTTGCGGTCTGCCGAACCGCCCCACATCGGCCAATCGCCCTTCTTTGCCTTTGACAGCGGTTCGGCGTTTGTTGCCGATGCGAAAGCTGCCACCAATACGATCGATGTCAAAGTCTTAGTCATTGCGTTTCACCTGGAAGTTGTCGAAGTACGTGCTGGGGCCATCCTTGCCCGCGGTTGTACCGAAGGAGTAGGCGTAGAGTCCGGCACTGCCGCTTGTGTTCGGATACGGATCGGTGAACTCGATGGTCCACTCGCTTGGTTCGTCCTCGCCGCGCGGCCAGATTTTGCCGCGGACGAGGGCTTTGTCGCCATCGTGTTTGACGTCGAAGATGACGGTGTACCACTTGTCGGGTTCGAACTGGAACGGGACGTCATGCATCACCCGCGGAACGGGGGACCAGGAGTCGATCCGCAGCTTGCGGGCCATCCCCATCGCGATGAGGCGGTATCGGCTGTTGATCAGGCCCATGTCGGGTTTGAAGACTTTCTTCTGTTCGCTGAGCATGTCGGCTCGAACGGTGCAACCGCCGTCGATGGGCGGTGTGGCGTAGCCACGCATGCGCATGAAGGGCGGGCTTGGTCGGGTCTTGGGGGCGAGCTTCTGGAGAACATGGGTGCCTTCGCGTTCGACGACCTTGGTCTTGCCTTTGACGCCGATCCATCCGGGCGGAACCGAGCCGGTCACCATGGATTCAAAGTCGACGTTGATGGGCAAAGCGGGAATGACGCGGACGCGCGCGGAGGCGGTAATGTCCTGCCACATGACGGTCAGTTTGCCCTCAGCGTGGTTGGCCTCGATCGGGGCGGTGAGTTTCGCTTCGCCCTTGCTGCCCTCGACGTCGACGCGGCCCTTGAATCCCTCCAGCGTCCAGAAACAGTTTCGCAGGCCCAGGCGTTTGTTGCCGCCGGTGACCAGTGACGCGAGAAAGTCTGCGGATTGGCCTGGTTTTAGCGTGATTTCGGCTGGCCAGACCTGCAGCTTTGCGGCAGCGATGCCGGCGTTGCCTTTCAGTTTCGTTTCTTCTGGCTGGGGGATTGGCACTGTCTGTTTCGGGGTGTCCTTCTTGCCGAGGCAGTAGGTGTTGTACCGGGTCATGAAATAGACCCGGCCTTTGGCGACTGCCGGCGATCCGAAGAGTTCCACGACGAGGTTGTCGTCGCGTTTGAATTCGTCTCGGTCGAGCGACGTGCACTTGTCCCCCTCGTCCTTGAGGATGTGGAAGATGCCGTTCTGCTCGCCGACGTAGATGACGCCGTCGGCGGTGACGACCGGAGAGGCCTTGCCGACGCGTCCCAGTCCGTATTGCCAGTGTTCCTTGCCGGTCTTGGCGTCCAGCGCGTAGAGGTTGGCGGAATTGTCAACGAAGTAGACCCGGCCATTGCCGACGGCGGGTGAACTGTACCCGGCGGTAACACCATCGATGCGCCAGACAAGCCCACTCTCGGTGATGTCGCCGCGTTTGGTGGCGTCGACGGCGATGATGCTGCCCATCTTGGTGGTTTCGTGGTTTTCCTCACTGTGGGAGAAGTAGACCAGGTTGCCATCGTAGGCGGGCGAGGTGTTGAGGCCTCGCTTGCTGAGCTTGAACGACCAGAGTGTTTCACCGGATCGCGCGTCGAGGCCGTAGCAGTTGCCGTCGGCGTTGGGGGCGATGAGCATGCGCATCCCGCCGATGACCGCGACCAGCGGCGTGGCGTAGGTGGTGTCGAGCGGTTTGCCGCCGGGGGTGGCCCACCACATGACGTCACCGGTGTTCTTGTTGAACGCGACGTAACGATGCTGACCCTTGGCCTGAGCGCCCCAACTCGAGTTGAGGTAGCTGACGACCACACGGTTCTCGTCGACGATCGGGGTCATGAGTCGACCGCCGTAACCGCTGATGCGTCCGAACTCCTCGGTCATGGAGTGGGACCAGATGAGCTTGCCGTCGCGACTGAGCGCGAGCATCAGCCCGCCGGTCGTGTGGGCATAGACGTTGCCGGACTCGGGATCGACCACGACGGCGGTCCAGCCAACGCGGTTCTCGACGATGTCGGTGTGGAAGACGTTGAAGCGGTATTCCCAGATCGTCTTGCCGGTGTCGGCATCGAGGCAGATGACGCGCTCCTGCAGGCCGACCTTCTCACCAACAGGCCCGATGACGTAGACGTGGCCGTCGTGGACGACGGGTGTGGTGCGTCCGCCAACGGGCACTTTCCACAGAAGGTTTTCACCTTCTGGCGACCAATTCGTGACGACGGCCTTCTCGCGTGTGAAACCGGTTTGCTCCGGTCCACGCCAGTAAGGCCAATCGTTTGCGGAGACCCATGCCGGCACGCACAGCGCCAGCAGCCACCATGTGCTCATTCGTTTGTTGCTAAGCATTCGTGTCCTCATCCTCGTTGTCGAGAAACACCACACGTTTCGATTTCAGCTCAAAGCGGGGCAGCGACCCGCGATCCACCATCCGGATCACCGGACGGAAATGTAGCCGATCCTGCAAGGTTGACGCCAGCCCAGCGGCCAACGCGTCGCGACTGACACCATCCTGCGGTTCCACGTCGACCGTCAATTCCGACAGCGTTCCGCGTCGATCCACGATGATGCGAAATTCGTCGATGCCGTCGTGCGACCGCACCAATGACTCGATCGCGGACGGGAATACGTTGTTGCCGCGAATGAAGATCATCTGATCGACTCTTCCGGCGATGCCGCCCTCGATGTGGGCGAAATTGCGGCCGGAGGAGAATGTCCCCCGCGTGAGGGTCACCTGATCCCCCGTACGGTAGCGCAGCAGGGGCATTCCGGCACGTCCCAGGTTGGTGAGCACGAGTTCGCCGGCGGTACCGTCGGGAACGCCGTTTCCGGTGTCCGGGTCGATCACTTCGGCGATGAACTCGGATTCGATGATGTGCAGTGCCCCCGGACTCTCCTCGCATTCGAAGCCCCACGCGCCTATCTCGGTCATGCCGGCGTGGTCGATGACGCGGGCGCCCCAAGCTAATTCGATGCGTGATCGAATTTCGGGCAGGCTTCCGCCCGGCTCGCCTGCGAGAATCAGCATGCGCACGGGCGATGCTGGGAGATCATATCCTTCAGACGCGGCGACGTCGGCCATGTGCAACGCGTACGTCGGCGTGCAGCAGACGACGGTGGCCGCGTTGTCGATGGTGTACTGAATGCGTGCGGCTGTGGTCATGCCACCTGCGGGCAGACAGAGATTGCCGAGCGATGCCGCCGCTTCGAAAGCAGCCCAAAAGCCGATGAACGGTCCAAACGAGAATGGGAACACCACACGGTCCTCGGGTTTCAGGCCTGCACCGCGGTAGACGATCGACCAGCACTTTTCCCACCACTGCCAGTCTTCAGCGGTGTCTAGCCAGCGCAACGGGCGACCCGTGCTGCCGGAAGTCTGGTGGAAGCGGTTGTAGCGGCCCACCTCATAGGTCGGCAGCGTGCCGTAAGGTGGATGGGCCTGCTGATCCTCCTCCAGTTCACTTCGGGAGGTTAGTGGGAGTCGTTGCAACAGGGATGTAACATCGGCATCGCCGGGTGGGAGGGCATCAATGCGTGGCTGCCAGAAGGTGTTTCGCGATTTGAGCAGATCGAGCAATCCGCGCAGTTTCTGCGCTTGCAGCTGCTCAATGCCTGCGTGATCAAGTCGCTCTTCATCTGGTATGTGATACGCCGTCAATGCGCTCAGGCTCCTCGTTGGCTCATTGCACCACCGATGGTTGGCGATTGCAAACGGGCGATGGATCCAGCACGGTTTGCCGCCGGCACGTGGTTGTAGAATGTTGTCAATCGCGGTTGGCGTCACTATATCTGATGCGACGCGGCACGCTGGTGACTTGTGTTCACTCCGCGCGGCGGTACCATGATCGCCGTTGAAACGGTCTGTGTTGGCCGGGAATCGACACGAAAACATGACGGCGAGCATGACGTCTGTCCAATGCCCGATGGTGATCCACGACGTGGTATCATCGTCACGAGAAACGCCACATTTAGGAGCGATCGCCCATGCACACGAAGCGAATGATGTCGTCCAGCGGATTCGCCAGCCGTACGCTTTTGTCCACGATGTTGACGGTATCGATTTTCGCCTTCCAGACGAAGGCGGACCCAATCTACCCGTTCGCCAAGCTCGACCAGAGTTCGAAGTCGGACAATGGGTTCGATCTGAACTTCATTGACGTCGGATTCGAGCAGACCTCTGAGATCACGGAGACAGAGTTCGTGCTTCGCGTTGAGTTCACGCAGGACGGGGTCCGCTTCATTGATTACTGCCAGAGCATCGATCCGCTCTTCCTTCCGGGACCAGATGGCGGGTTCATCAGTACCGGGGACATCTTCGTGGAGATCGATGAGTCGATTGCGCAGTCCTTTGATGAGGTGACAGGCGATTTCGTCACGACCGATCTCTACGCCATCACATTCGACGGCGATCTTTCGGCGTTCGGCATCGAGTCGCCATACATTCTTGAGAGCACGTCGCGCGGGACGATCAACTTTGACCCGACTCCGGCGGGCAGTAACTCGCCGACGACCGGTACGGTGGATCTCGTCTGGGATGGCGAGAACGAACTCGACAATCCGGTCGAGCCGGGAGCCACACTGCGTTTCGCCTACGCTTGTGCTGTTGTGACGGAATTTGTGGTGTCCGACCCTGGCGACACGGACGGTGACATCGATGTGGACCTGGCTGACTTCGCGTTGTTGCAGCGTTGCTTTGGCGGTTCGGATGTTGCGTTTGCCAGCGCGGTCTGCGAACTGGTCGATCTGGATCGGGACAGCGACATCGACTTTGATGACTTCGACGCGTTCCAGAACGGTGTCACAGGTCCTAAGTAACTAATAAAGAAACTGAGATTCCCAACGGTAGACCCATGCGCGTCGTGTACCTGATCGCCGGAGCCGGCGGCATGTATTGTGGCGCCTGCCTGCGGGACAATCGTCTTGCGGTCACGCTCCTGGATCAGGGGCGTGACTTTTTTTTGCTTCCGCTATACACGCCGATCAAAACGGACGAGCAGGACGCGACGCAATCGCCGGTGCTGTTCGGCGGGGTCAGTGCCTACCTCGAAGAGAAGTTCGCCCTTTTTCGCAAGCCTCTGCCGATCATCGATCGGTTGCTCGACAGTCGGGTTATGCTGGGGCTGGTGTCGAAATTCGCGGCGTCAACGAACGCAGCCGATCTCGGCCCGCTGACGGTCTCAGTGTTGCAGGGCCGCAACGGGCACCAATCGAAGGAGGTGGACCGTGTCTTGGCGACGCTCTCTGCGATCGATCCGGACGTGGTCAACTTGCCGAATCTGATGTTGGCGGGGCTGGTCAAGCCGATCAAGGATGCGCTGAACATCCCGGTGGTGTGCACGCTGGCGGGTGAGGACATTTTTCTCGACGCACTGACCGATCCTTATCGGCGACAGGCGTTCGACTTGATTGCGGAGGCGGGTCGGGACGTCGATGCGTTTGTCTCACCGACGCAGTATTACGCTGACCACGCAGCTGGACACTTCGCGCTGTCGCGCGATCGGGTGCGCATCATTCCGATGGGCGTGCATGTGGAGGACTTCGACGCGCCTGCCCCCGCTGCGGATCAGCCGTTCACGATCGGATACCTGGCCCGCATCTGTCATGACAAGGGGCTTCACGTGCTGGCGGATGCGTTCATCGAGCTGGCGCGTGAGCATGACGACATTCACCTGCAGGTGGCGGGCTATCTAGGGTCGGCCGATCGTCGCTACTTCCGACAGGTGCGTGGTCGGCTGACGTCTGCGGGGTTGGAAGATCGGTGCACGTTCCTTGGCGAGATCGATCGCGACCAGAAGCGGCGGTTTCTGTCACAGTTGCATGCATTCAGCGTGCCGACGGTTTATGCCGAGTCGAAGGGGATGTACATCATCGAAGCGATGGCGGCGGGTGTTCCGGTGGTGCAGCCGCGAAAGGGAGCGTTTCCCGAGTTGATCGACGGGCGGGACGCAGGCATCGTGTACGACGATGATTCGCCGGCCGGTTTGACACAGGCGTTGGGCGAGTTGATCGCGGATCGCGGGCTGCAGCAATCGCTGTCGGCGGGGGCTCGCGCTGTCGCACGGCAGCATCACACCGATCAACTGATGGCGGAGGCGACCTGGTCTCTGTACGAATCCTTGAGTTCCTAATCGTCATCCCTGGGCGTTGACGGAATCGGCTTGCCGTGGGGATCGGTGGTGGCATCGGGCACATCGGCTTGCAGGTCCTCGCGGAGTTCGGGCGTGATGAAGTGCTCCATGCGGTGGGCCGGCTCGTGCAGATGGTCGGTGTCGAGGGCGAAATGCTCAGCGAGGTAGGATTCCCAAAGGCGGTGTGAGCCGACGAGTCGCTCGGCTTCGATGCGCCCCTTGTCGGTCAGACGCAAATCGTTGCCAGCGGATGCATACACAAGACCGCGTTGACGCAAGCGGCGTAGTGCAAAGCGTGCACGCAGCGTTCTCCCGATCACGGTTTCAAGTTCGGTCAATGCAACGACCGGTTGGCCCGCTTCGGAACGTCGGTACAGCCAACCGAGCGCGTCTTGCGCGATGATTCTGGTGGACAAGACAAGGCGATGATAGGCGCGGCCGAAGACCCCATGTTCCGGCGACAGCAACACGGTCAACAGCAACAGCACGCCGGCGATGACCGCCATCATGGCCGACGTGTTGACCGTGGCGTCGAAGCCCAACCAACCGGGGCCAAACATGGCGACGATATGACCGAAGATGGCCGACATTGCGGCGGCGATGAGGCTGAGCAGAATCATGACGCCAAGTCGATCGGTGAGCAGATGGGCGGTAACGGCGGGAACGATGAGCATGGCGATGACGAGGATGGACCCGACGGCTTCGAAGTTGGCGACGGTGGTGACGGCGACCATGATCATCAGGGCGTAGTGCATGACGTTGGCGGGAATGCCCCGTGAGGTGGCGAGGTCGGGATCGAACGCGCAAATGCGCAGCTCCTTGTAGAACAGCCCCACGAACAGCAGATTGGCGGCCATGACAAGGATGAGGTTGACGACCGTTTTTGGGAAGGTGCCTTCGAAGGCGTCGAGACCAACCGCCAGGATGTCGCCATACAACACGCAACCGGGGTCGAGGTCGACGTGGTCAGCGGCTTGGCGGATCAGTACGAGACCAAGGGCGAAGAGGATCGAAAACACCACGCCCATGGCTGCTCCGTGCTCGACCTTGCCGTGTCGGGTGATGACCTGCGTCAGGAAGGCGGTCAGCACGCCGACGATGACGGCGCCGATGAACATCGGACCGGCGGCGCGGCTGTGGGAGATGAGAAACGCGATGGCCAACCCCGGCAGGACTGCGTGCGAGATGGCGTCGCCCATGAGGCTGAGCTTGCGGAGAACGAGGAAGTTTCCGACAAGCGCGCAGGAACACGCGCTGAGCACGCCCGCGAGCACAATCCAGCCATCGATGGACCATTCCCATTGCATCAGATGCCGGCTCCGAGGTTGTGGGGGGATGGCGGGACGTCGGCTTTCTCCTTCAACGCCTGCCGCAGTTCGGTAACCAGTTCCTCGCTGAGGACGTGTTCGATTTCATCGGCATCGCGATCGACGTGGGATGGGGCGATGTCGGCGTAGCGAATCAGGTAGAGTTCCCAGAGGCGGTGGTTCGTCAGAACACGTCTGGCCGATGCCCGCCCCGTTTCGGTGAGCTGCACGCTGTGCTTGTTTCGCGCGATCCATCCAGTCCGTGCGGCACGTGCGAGGACCTGCGAGAATCCTGAGGCGGTCCAGCTTCGCATGCTCCACAGCTCGGATTCGTCGACGGTTGTCGCGAGTCCACGCGATTCCTCGAATTCGGCCATGGCGCGGAGCAGGTGCTGATCGGCGATGCGGCGTGCGAGTTGCCAGCGGCGCAAAATCGTTGCGAGCACGCCGCGGTGCGGGGAAGCGATCATGCTGATCAGGAACAAGACACCGGCAGAGAGCACAATGACAGCGCCGGTGGGCATTCGCGAGACGAAAGCACTAACGGTCGACCCGAACCATCCGCTGATCGCGCCAAAGGCGGCTGCGACGAGCGTCATGGGCAGTAACGCATCCGTCCAGAACCGCGCAGCCGCAGCAGGGACGATGAGCAACGCCACGACGAGGATTAGCCCGACAGCCTGCAGACCAACAACGGTGGTCAGCACGACGAGGCTCATCATCAACAGATCGATCAGCGCGACCGGCCAACCTTGCGCTGATGCATAGGCCTGGTCGAAGCAGACGAGGCGAAACTCCTTGAACAAGAGCACACAGCAGAGGACGACCACGCCGGCGAGCACGCCGATCGTCTGCGCGTCACTCGTGAGCATGGCGGCGGCTTTGCCGTAGATGAAGCTGCCCAGGCCCGCCTCTTTTCCCGTGTTCAGTTCCTGAATCAAGCTGAGCAGCACCATGCCGACACCGAAGAACACGCTCAGCACGATACCGATCGCGGCGTCTTCCTTGACACGCGGAATGCGACGCAAGCCCATGACGGCGAGAACGCCGACAACGCCGGTGACAGCCGCCCCGACGGTCAACCACCCCAACTGCTTCTCGCCGATGATCAGAAAAGCCAGGGCGATGCCGGGAAGTGTGGCATGACTAAGGGCGTCGCCGAGCATCGCCCGCTTGCGAAGATACGCGAAGGTGCCGATGACGCCGGCGGCCATGCCGAGCAGCGTCGTGCCAATGACGACGACGCGCGTGGTGTGATCGCGGAGGGTCAGCGCGCGCCAGAACTTCTCCCACGTTGGCCAGGTGATGGAGTTGTCGGTGATGCTCCTGGTTTGGGCGACGGCATCGGTGCTGTTCAGCATGACCACCGCAATGCCGACCAGGATGACGATCGGAACGGACAACGTAGCGTCTCGACGATGTCCCGCCCGGTCCTGCATCATCGTCGCCCTTCCCGCGCGACAACGTGCGCGGCTTTGTCGAGTAGTGTCAGTCGGCCGCCGTACGTTTTCTGCAGATTCGATTCGTTGAAGATTTCGGCGGTGGGTCCTGCCGCGACGATGCGCATGTTGAGCAGGACCACATGGTCGAAGTATTCGGGGACGGTCTGCAGATCGTGATGCACCACGAGGACGGTCTTGCCGTTGTCGCGGAGGGTGCGGAGCAGGGTGACGATGGCGGCTTCGGTGGCAGCGTCGACACCGGCGAACGGTTCATCCATCAGGTACGTTCGCGCGTCCTGTACAAGCGCCCGGGCAAGAAACACACGCTGCTGCTGTCCGCCGGACAACTTGCTGATCTGTCGCGTGGCGTAATCAGCCATGCCCACGCGCGACAATGCATCGCGAGCGGCCTCACGGTCCTTGCGACGAACAGGCCAGCACCAGGGTATGCGGCCATAACATCCCATGGCGACGACATCCAACGCTCTGGCGGGAAAATCCCAATCGACACTTTCGCGTTGCGGCACATAGCCCACCTCGCGCCGGCGGACGCGGTATGGTTCGCCGTGAAAACGTACGCTTCCGGAGGCTCGCGGGATGAGGTCGAGACAGGCTTTGAGCAACGTGCTCTTGCCCGCACCGTTCGGACCGACGATGCCGACGAGTTTTCCGGCTGGGGCGGCGTAGTCGATGTCCCACAAGACCGGTTTGCGATGGTACGCAACGGTCATGTCGTGGATCGAGAGCGGCGACGCGGCGTCGTGATCTTCCGCTATGGCTGATACATCTCGTCGCGTGAGGATCATGGTTGCAAACGGGTCGGCGTGCTTATTCGTGTCCGCCGACGGTGCTGAGCTTCTCATTCATCCCTCGAGCGGGCGCGTAGCCGCCGAGGGCTTTGGCGATGACCGTGACGTTGTGGTCGAGCATGCCGATGTAGGTGCCTTCGTAGGTTCCGGGTCGACCCATCGCATCCGAGAAAAGTTTCCCGCCGATGACGACGTCGTGCCCACGTGCTTTGGCCCCTTCGATCAGGCTGCGGACGTTCTTGTCTGAGACGGAGGATTCGACAAAGACGGCGCGCACTTCACGACGCACAAGTTCATCGACGAGGCGGTTGATGTCCTCGATGCCGGCTTCGGATTCCGTGCTGATGCCTTGAATGCCGCGGACTTCGACGCCGTAGGCACGGCCCAGGTAGTTGAACGCATCGTGGGCGGTAACGAGAACGCGACTTTTCTCCGGGATGCTGCTAATGACGCGTCGGGCGTAGGCGTCGAGGGACTTCAGTTTGCCGGCGTAGGCACGGTAGTTCTTCTGGTAGGTCTCGGCATTCTTGGGGTCGTAGGATGCGAGGGTGTTGGCCACCGTTTCGGTGCAGCGGTTCCAGAGCGACGCATCCATCCAGAGATGCGGATCGAAATGTCCTTCGAACTCGGGTGGTTCGAGCAGATGGGCTTCATCGAGCAATTCGGTGACGGCGTAGACCGGTTTCTTGCGTGCGACACGGATCAGGGCGTCGGCCATCTTCCCCTCGAGCATCAGACCGTTGTAGAAGACGACATCGGCTTTGAGCAGTTTGCCGATGTCGCCGCGGGTGGCTTGGTAGAGGTGCGGGTCGACGCCTTCGCCGATGATGCCCTCGACCTGTGCGAGGTCGCCTGCGACGTTGCGGACGATGTCGGTCACCATGCCGGTGGTGCAGACGATCTTGTAGGGGTAGGTGGAAGGGCCTTCGGCGATGGCCGTCGCGGTTGAAACGGACCACGCCAGCAGCGTGACGACGATGGTGTGGATGACTGATCTGGGTCTCACGCAGGGAATCTCCGGAGTCGAAACGGCATTTTTTCTTTGATTTAGATCGGCGAGGGTTGACGCCGATGTTAAATATCAACTACAAAACTTTGTAGATGATACATTTGGTCTCGTGGACCTGTCAACCGATAATCGGGGGAGCGTTGATGCAGGGGCTTGGACCGGCTGGAGTGACGCAGTGATGATGGCCAAATCAACCAATACGACCAGGAATCGGACGACGCGATCCTCGGCCGCCACCGCCAAGGGACACAAACGCACGCGTGCTGATCATGCACGGGAGTTGGCGGAAGACTACGTCGAGCTGATCGACGATCTGATCAACGAGAAGAACGAAGCCCGCGCGGTCGACATCGCCCGGCACCTCGGCGTGACGCACGTGACTGTGACCAATGCGATCAACCGACTCAAACGCGAGGGACTCGTCACCAGCGAGCCGTACCGGTCGGTCTTCCTGACAGACAAGGGCAGGAAGCTGGCAGCAGAAGCCCGCAAACGTCACACGCTGGTGCTGGAATTCCTGCTGGCTTTGGGCGTTCCCGATCACGACGCCGAAACCGACGCCGAAGGCATCGAGCATCATCTCTCGCCCAGCACGCTCGCGGCGATGCGGGCGTTTCTGGATCAACGGACAGGCTGAGTTTCGGTCCATCAACGACTCGTCTGCACAGACCGCAAGACGCTTACCCCCCGCCAGACTCGATGACAAACAGGTGAGACGCGCGTGGCTTCAGGGAATTGACCGGTCGCAACAGCGAGTTTCCCGTCATACGGCTGAGCAAGTCTGAACTCAGCTCTCGCTGCGAATCCTTCTCGTCACCAATCGCAAGTTGGATATCCGCAATGGTGGCCTTGCTCAGGTTGAACAAACAGAGAATCGACTCGTCCTTGTGTTGACGCATGAACGCGAGCACGCGGGGGTCGGATGTCTTGAGTGGAACATACGCGCCCGTGCGGAGGGCTTTGTGGCTGAGACGGGCGCGGACGAGGCGACGATAGTGGTTGAGCATGGACGTCGGATCGTCGGTCTGGGCGGCGATGTTGACGGTCTTGTAATCGGGTTTGAGGTCGATCCATGGCGTGGTCGTGCTGAAACCGCCGTGCTCGCCGCCGGTCCATGGGAGGGGCGTGCGGATCTGTGGGTCGGGCTTGTCGGCGGTCATGCCGATTTCCTCGCCATAGTAAATGTACGGCACCCCGGGAAGGGCGAACTGAATGGCCGCCGCCAACATCGCGGCTTCTCGATCGCCGTTGAGCACGTGCAGCACGCGTGGCTGATCATGGTTTCGCAGGAAAGTCGCATACATGCCGAGTGGATAGAGTTTCTGCACGTTGGTCATCGTGTCGGTGAATCGGCGGGCGTCCTGCTTGCGGATCGCGTCCAGCAGCGCGTCGGACAGCGAAAACTCAAAGGCCACGTCCATCTGATCGCCGACGTAACGCGACACATCTTCCGAAGAAGCCCAAACCTCCCCGACGGACATCGCATCGGCTTTGACTGATTTGGTGTGGTTGAAAAATCGTTTCAGCCATGCGTGGGTCGCGGGCGTGTTCTCCTGAATCTGACCATCCTCGATGAGATGGCGGATGGCGTCGAGACGAAAGCCATCGATGCGCATGTCCGTCAGCCAATAACTGATGACATCAAACATCGCGCTGGTCACCGGCTCGTGTTCGTAATCAAAGTCGGGCATGCCGTGCCAGAACAGGCCGTAATAGAACCCGCTCGCGCTGCCGGGCGATCTGTGCCACACCGACTGATTCCACGGTCCACGCCAACCGGGATGATCTTCGTGCCAGATGAACCAATTGCGTTTGGACGGATCACCGTTGGCAGCCGCCTGAAACCACGGATGCCGATTCGAGCAGTGGTTGAGCACGAGGTCGATGGTGACACGGATGCCGCGCTTGCGACACGCGTTGACGAACTCCAGGAAGTCGGCGTTGGTGCCATACTCACGGTCGATTGTGCGGTAGTCGGTCGTGTCGTAGCCGTGGTAGGAAGGCGATTCTGTGATCGGCATCAACCACAAGGCCGTGATGCCAAGGTCGTCGGTGGTCTTCGGATCGCCGTCATTGAGATAGTCGAGTCGCTCGATCAGCCCGCGAAAATCGCCGACGCCGTCATTGGCGAGTGGCCCTGCCTTCGAATCGGCGAAGGACCGCACGAACAGTTCATAGAACACGGCGTCCTGCCACCAGACGTCGAGCACCGGTTGCATGCGTTTGGCGGCTGGTGCGGGTCGACGATCGGTCTTGCTGCGCGTTTCGGGTGCGACGGTGGCCTGTCCGAATGTGACGATCGTCAGGAGCAGTACTGGTGGTGTGGCGTTGCGTGCTTTGTTCATGGCCACATCCTATCTCCGCATGACGCTCTGTGACAACATTGGCATCATGGACGAACAGGCGTCCATGCGAACATGAGGATTGGAAGACGCGGCAGAAAAACGGCGGCGGATGACACGCACTCATCCGCCGCCGTTCTATACAGGCCGCCACAGGATCGCATGCGTCACGCTCAGTGAGCCGTCAACCCTGCAGTGGAATCGTGGCATTACTCGGGAAGGATCACACGATCGACCACGTGCACCACACCGTTGGCAGCGTCGATGTCTGCCGCGACAATGTTGATGCCGTTGACCTGCAACCCGCTGTATCCCTTGACGAAGTTCAGACCGAAATCTGAAATCGTCTTGGCCTGTCTCGCCTTGGCAGCGTCGTCGCTGTACACACGACCTGAGACGACATGGGCCTTCAAGATGCTGACAAGCTTCTGCTTGTTCTCGCTCTTGAGAAGATTCGCGACAGTGCCTTCCGGCAACTTGGCGAAGGCGGCGTCGGTCGGCGCGAACACGGTGAACGGACCGCCGCTTGCAAGTGTGTCGGCCAAACCGGCTGCGGTTGCGGCGGCCAGCAATGTGTTAAACGTACCGGCGTTCTTGGCCGTGGTGACGATGTTGTCGTTTGCCGGAAGCACGACCGCGTCGATCACGTGAATCACGCCGTTGGTGCACGCGATGTCGGCCTTGACGACTTTCGCGCCGTCTACTGTGACAGTGCCGCCCTCCGCCGACAGATCAAGACGCTGACCTTCAACCGTCGTCAAGCCTTTCATTTTCACGACCTTGTCGGCCACGATCTTGCCCGGCACCACGTGGTATGTGAGCACCTGTGTGAGCTTGCCTTTGTTTGCCGGCTTGAGCAGATCTGCCAGGACATCCTGCGGGACGTTTGCAAAGGCGCTGTCTGTCGGCGCGAAGACCGTGAAAGGGCCTTCGCCCTTGAGTGTGTCGATCAGACCGGCGGCCTTGAGGGCGGTTGCCAATGTGTTGAACTGTCCAGCTTCAACGGCTGTGTCGACGATGTCGTGTTTGTGTGATGCTCCGCTGCCACACTTGCCACAATGGGCGAACGCCGTGCCCACAACAATCAAATTCGCCGCCATTACCAGTGCAAACCGTTTTACCATTTCAAACTCCCAAAATCTGTTTTCGAAGATGAGAGGCAGAGATCGTGCGTTCGCATGCCCTGCCCGAACCCGCCATGGGTCATCGTTGTGTGATTGGGAACTCCGTCGCTCCTCGTCAGAATAGAGACCAGCGCTCGGTGAAACCGTTCACACGCCGTTGCGGCAACGCTTGTCGCCTTCATGCCGTTCGACGACGGCGGCCACCCGGATTCATCCTCTTCGCGGCGACATGCCGTTGGAACATGCGCACGCGATTGCACGTGAGCGGGCTCAACGTGACAGGCCAGAATCGTGACGCTAACCTCTTTCTGTAGGAGTCTGACCTTGTGCTCGACGCAGACGGCGCGGGTCGTCCAAACGAGTTGGATGGGCGTTGGTGGCGGATCAACCAAACACAACAGTGACCGAAGCAATCGGCCAAGTGGATTCCAACGAGGCACTGAATCTGGTCTGTCGGGAAATCTGGGGCGGGCACCGGACAGTCTTCGCCCCGATTCGGTTGGCCGGCGTTCGTGGCATCCTGTTCTCCCAGCCTTGTGACGGCGGTGAAGGCGGCGACCTGCATTATCTCTCCATCTGTGGTTCCGGATTGTTGTCACGAGTCTGCCTGGCCGACGTGGCTGGTCATGGTCGCGAAGTGGCCGAGACGAGCGTGGTGATGCACGATCATCTTCGTCGATGCGTGAATCAGATCGACCAACGCCGCGTGTTGAGTGGATTGAATCGTCGGCTGAAAGATGGTGCTGTCACACAGATGGCGACGGCCGCAATGCTCACGTACTTTCCGCCGACACACAAACTCTCATATAGCTATGCGGGGCATGAGCCGGCATGGATGCAGGACGGCAAGACACGCGATTGGTCGCGACTGTCCGCCGCCCCACGCCGCGGAATGTCCGACCTGCCGTTGGCCGTGCTGCACGAAACGAGCTTCACGCACAGCCAGGTCAAGGTCAAAGCTCGTGACCGGCTGCTGCTCGTGACCGACGGGATTTTCGAAGCGCCCAACGAGAACGACGAGCAGTTTGGCCGTCAGCGTTTGGAAGACGTCCTGGCAAGCAGCGCGGATGCTGACAGTCAGACGCTGGCCGAGAGAATCCTGGACGCCGTCTACGCGCATGCCGGAACGCGATCGCCACGGCATGACGACCTGACGTTTATCATCCTCGAATTCGTCGATGAGAACGACGGGCCGGCGTTGTGGACCGCGGTCAAGAATCGTGTGTTGCGACCCAAGGGAAACAGCGCGACGTTTGCAGGATCAGAAGCCGTCAACGGCCATCACACCGTCGGACACGACTGAACAGGCAACACACCGAGTCCCCCACACCGACGACCGGGCGAAACCAGCGTCACAACTGGTGTGATGCCCCAGGTTCCACTGCCCAATGACGCGCCGTTCCGGTAGCATCCGTGCTATGTCCACTCCGGAGCAGCGACAACATGCCCGTCACCGGGCAGCCCGCGTCAGCCTGGTCGTCTCGATCGGACTGATGATCGGCAAACTGGTGGCCTACTGGATTACCAACAGCAGCGCCTTGTTGGCCGACGCCGCTGAGTCGGTCGTTCATGTTGTCGCCACGGTCTTCGTCGCATACTCAGTTTGGTACGCAGCCCGACCTGCCGATGAGCGACATCCCTATGGTCATGGACGCATTGTCTATCTGTCGGTCGGTGCCGAGGGCGTGCTGGTCTTCACCGCGTCGCTGGCAGTGTTCTACAGTGGGTACACCTCGCTGATTGAAGGGCCGAGCTTGCAGAGGCTTGGCGCCGGGTTCGGCATCGCGGCGGTCGTCGGCGTCGTGAACATGGCGCTGGCTGGCTACATCCGTCATATTGGCCACAAGTACGACTCCGTCGCACTCATCGCCAACAGCAAGCACATCATGTCGGATGTTCTGACAACGGTGGCTGCCGGTGTCGGCATTGGTCTCGTGCTCCTGACGGAAATCGATCTGCTCGATCCGATCGCGGCATTCGTCATCGGTGGTCTGATTCTCGTCAGCGGGGTTTCCCTGATTCGACGCTCGATCGCCGGCTTGATGGATGAACTCGATCCCGAGGTCGCCAGGAAGGTTGTCGCATGTCTCGAAGAAGCCGTGCAAGCCGAGACCATCGTCGGGTACCACCGCCTCCGCTGCCGCACGCTCAACGACGAGGTCTGGATCGACACACACCTTCAGGTTCCCGATGAACTGAGCATCGTCGACGCCCACCACCGCGCCACGATCATCGAACGATCGATTCGCGCGTTGTTTGCCCCAAAACAGGTCGAGGTCACCACCCACGTCGAGCCGGCCGACCATGAAGCCGCACACCCCGGCGGGCACAAACCCACGAGCGGCCCCTTGCCTTCGAGCTCTTCGACGACACAATAAAGCCAGACTTTGGACAGTCGGAACGACCAACGTTCGTGCCCAAGAGACCCATCCTTAACCCAATCTTAGCATAAAGTTAACACTTTGTTCGCCCGTTGATAGAGTTGTGAATTGTGGCTTATACTAGCCGTACACGATCTGCAAGGCGACACAGGCACGCGCGGTCGGCGGCACATCGTCGCCGATGACACGTCCCATATGTACGCGCTGGTCCACGCACAGAGGAGCACGTCCGATGAAGAAGAAGGAAGCCAAGGTCAAATCGACAATGGAACTGGCCAAGGCCATCAACTACCTGGAGGACATCGTCAAGTCGCTCAAAGCCGGTACGGTGAGCGTGATCAATGGCGATGAAACGCTGACGATGTCGCCCGAGCCATCGGTGAAGGTCACGTTGAGCGCCAGCCAGAAATCCGACAAGGAGTCCCTTTCGCTGAAGGTCTCGTGGCGTAAGCCCGAAGTTGAAGAAGGCGAGCAGGACGGCGACCATGAGTTGCGCATCGTGGGCGAGAAGGCCGAGGACAAGAGCAAGGCCCAGCCCGCCTGAATCCCGACGGACTTCTGGCAGCGTCAATACGCAGCAACGGGGCCTCTCCGGACTGTTTCCACAGATGCAGCACACGGTCACGCCGAAAGAGCTTCGATGATCAAACCGACAACAACCCTGCCGCAACCGGTCGCACCGCCCGATCGACCGGAGAAACTGACCGACTGGGACCACGAGACATACCTTCATCTTGTTTCGCACGAGCTGACACCCGCGCAGGTCGAACGCATTGTCGAACCGCCCAAGACCTACCCGAGACAGGAAGACGTGCTGGCCATCCATTGGCACCCAGAGTTCGTGCCGATGGACCACATCCGCACGCGTATCGACCGGATGTTTCCGAATGGCCGCAACCGCCTGATCATCCCGACGCAGCACAACGTCATGACCGAGTTCGATGGCTACACCGGCGTCGAAGTCGATTGCTACTCACACGAATTTCGCCTGAAGGTGCAGCTCCTCGTGCACTTTGAGACGCCGCGCGTGGCCGGCGCGGACGTGTTCGAGTCGATGCTCAACTACACGTTCAAGTACCGCTCGCACCAGCTGTTCGAGTTCATCAATACGATCATCGAGCCGGCTTACGAGAGTCGACTGTCCGAAGCCGTGCGCAAAACAGCGGCCGATCAGGAGATCATCGACTTTGTTCGCGTGCACACCAAGAAGCTTTATCAGCTCTTCCTCGAACACGAATCCGCCACGCCGGCGGAAGCGATTCGCAACAAGCTGCTCGCCCATTATCTGCGCGCACAGAAGATGAAGCATGACGCCGAGCTGGTCAGCACGGCCGAGGTGTTCCTGCGTGCGATCAAGAAAGTTGTGAAATCACATTTCAATCCCGAGTACTTCTACGCGACGCAGGAAGTCATCGAGGAAGTGCGGGGGCTTGGCGGCGGCATCATCATTCCGCACCCGGAGCAGTTTTGGCCAATTCTGCTGGCTGACTATGATGTGGATGGATACGAGGTGTGGAACCCGCAGTCTCGAGAATACACTGAGTTTCTCGTCAACGTCGTCAGCCGACAAAACAAGTCGCGGCAGAAGCGGCGACCACTGCTGATCACGATGGGTGACGATTGCCACATGGGTGAAAAGGTCAAGGAGCCTGATCTGCAGGATGCGGAGAAGGCGAGTCGCGAAATCGGTGTGCAACCGCTCTGGGATGATCTGGTTACGCGGAAAGGCCTGTTGATCGCCGGGGCCGACCGCAGCGCCACCATCGAAGCCTACAAAGAAAGACTGGCGTCCTGAAGCTTAGAAAGCAGGCACAACATGGCTGACAGTGACCAGGAGTTTTCGCACGAATCGTTGCAGGATCGCGATTCCATTGTTCGCTATCTGTCCGCTCTCGGTGAGGGGCTGCAACAGGGCAAGTTGTTGCTGGCATGCAATGGCCAAAGCTTCACGCTCGACACACCCGCATTGGTGAAGTTCGACGTGGAGGCCAAGCAAAAGCGAAACCGTGCACAACTGACGCTGAAGATGAGCTGGAAGCGCAGCGACGGCGGTAAGCAACTTCGCGTCGAACCGCTCACGATTGGCCCTGCCGACGACGATCCGGAAGCATGATCACTTACGAGGGAGTCGATCGGAACTTTGAATTCCTCGTTCTGGAGGTATGCCGGCAGATCGACACAACGCGCATGCTGATGGCTGAGCCATCCGAAGCGCTGATCCGCAACGTCCTGTCGCGAGACAACTACACCGACACGCTCAAGACCCTCATCGAGAAGAAATGCATCGCGTTCTATCGGCATGCACGCAAACTCGACCGATCTTCTGCCAACCTCGCAACGGCTATTACGGTTTCCACCGCCAATCTCGAGCGCATTGCCGACTTCTGCGTCAACATCGCCGTTCGGATTCGCAGCCTTGGAGACAAGAAGTGGTTGTCGGAATTCGCGTTCGAGGACTATTTCGCGAAGTTGCAGGATGTCACCCCGCAGATCAGTGAGGCCATGACCTCCCTCGATACGCGACTGGCGCTTCGTCTTTGCGCGGCGGAGGCAAGCCTCGATGCCTATTACCACCGCGATTTCGCCCGGATTCGCGATGAATTGGGCACTGGCCAGGATACCGACGACCTGCTTAACTGCCTTTACATTGCCCACTACCTCGAGCGCATGGGCGACGCACTGCTCAACATCGGTGAGTCGATCCTGTTCGCCATCACCGGCGAGAAACTGAAACTTCACGAATACAACAAGCTGCGCGACGCCATTCAGGCACAGCGTCCCGAAGCCGACGTCGGCGATTTCTCGATTGACTTCAGTTGGGAAACCCGCTCCGGCAGCCGCATCGCCAAACTCGAAGACAAGGACGACGGCGAATCGGAAGCGATCTTCAAGAAAGGACACGCCGACAAACTCCGCAAGGAACGCGAGAACATTCAACGCTGGAACGATGTTATCCCCGGCTTGCCGCCGCGCGTGCTCGAATTTCGCGACGGCGATGAGGACGCGGCCCTCTTGCTGGAATTCCTCGATGGTTACACCCTGCGTGATGTCATCCTCAGTGGCGATAAGGCGTCCATCGACGAAACGGTAACGGTGCTGGAAAACACACTCCAGACTGCATGGCGCGCAACGCGAACAGAAGAGCCGATCCACGCCGGCTACATGCGTCAGACCATGAAGCGTCTGGACGAGGTCTTTCGCATCCATCCCGAGTTCGTCAATGCCTGCATATCGATTGGATCACTGTCCGTTGCGTCACTCGAAGAGCTTGTCAGCCGAAGCAGGGAAGCCGAGGAGTCGGTTCGCGCACCGTTTACTGTGCTGATTCACGGAGATCTCAACTCCGACAACGTCATCTACAACCAGCATGAACGAAAGATGCACGTCATTGATCTCTATCGCACGAAGTATTCCGACTACGTGCAGGACATTTCGACGCTGCTCGTGTCCAACTTTCGACTGCCGGTGCTGGATGGCGAAATCCGCAACATGCTCAACCACGTGAACCTGCGCGTCTTCGACTTCGGCCAGCGCTTTGCGAAGGATCACGGCGACGAGACGTTCATGCTGCGCGTGGCATTTGGATTGGCCCGCGGGCTGATCACATCCACCCGATTTGAATTCGACACCGAATTCGCAGGCGACATGTACAGCCGAGCGGTCTACTTGTTGGAAAAGCTGATTCCCCTATCGCCAGATCAGCACAAATCGTTCACAATCTGTCCCGAAGTCGTCATCTACTGACAACCCGCAACACAACCAATCACGGAACTTCAACATGACAACGATCGGCGTTGTTGGCATTCCATCAGGCTGGTCATCCCGGATGCTCACGCTGGCCTTCGAGCAACTCGGATGCATCGCCCACCAGATTGACATGGCTGAGGTCGTCGTCGACCTGCAGAATGCGTCCGCACACTACCGGGACATCGACCTCACTAAGCTCGATGCCATCGTCGTCAAGAAAATCGGAACGCCCTACCGACCCGAATTGCTGAATCGTTTGGCCATGCTGCGCTACGTCGGCGGGCAGAATGTTCCGATCTTCTCGAATCCGTTCAACATCAAACGCGTCATCGATCGACTCAGCTGCACCGTGACGCTGCGTCTGCACGACATTCCAATGCCTCCGACCATCGTCACCGAAGACATTGATCGGGCGGCTGAGGCTGTTCGTGGCTTCAAAAAAGCAGTCCTCAAGCCGCTTTACACGTCCAAGGCTCAAGGCATGGTCCTGCTCAACGCCGATGATGACCTCTCGAAAGAGATTTCCGCATACAAGAACGCCGGCAACGAACTGATCTACGTGCAACAGATGCTTGACCTTCCCGGCCACGATCTCGGCATCGTGTTCATGGGAGGCGAATACGTCACGTGCTATGCGCGTGTCGGCGATCAGAACAGTTGGAACACCACCATTCGCGACGGCGGCAGGTATCAGCCGGTCGATCCGTCTGACGAAATCATCGCCCTCGCCAAACGCGCTCAGGCACCGTTTGACCTCGATTTCACCTGCGTCGACATCGCCGAAACGAACATCGGTCCGATCGTGTTCGAAGTGTCGGCCTTTGGCGGTTTCCGGGGGCTTTGGGACGCGCGCAAGATCGACGCCGCCAACCTCTACGCCAACTACGTGCTCAAGAGGATTGGCCATGACGCCTGAACCCAGACCACTCGCCCACTTTACGACGCCGATGCTCAACGATTGGCCGTGCGATCACGCGGTCACCGTCGACATCGCCGACTGTCGCCTGATCGTGCATAGCAACGATCAGGCGCTCGTGTCCGACCTGGGCAGGTATTTCGCGCACTGCCGGTCCGAACAGACGACCGACACGATCTCCATCCACGCCATCCAGACCGAACCGCCCGACATCGACGCAGCATTTTGCGACCAGCCGCGCGAACCGGGCAAGACGCGGCGCAAGGAAGAGTTTGTCGACCTGCCCGACGGCCGCATCGTCCGCAAGGTTCGCACCGGAATGCTCTTCTTCTTCGGACATGATCAGCACGTCGCCATCGGCGACTGTGTTGCCAACCCGAATCAGATCGTGAATTTCATCATCAACCGCTACATTGACTGGCGATTGGCAAGGCGCGGCATCCTCCTGCACGCAGCCGCCGTGTCACGCGGACACAACGGTCTGGCATTGACCGGCATCTCGGGTGCGGGCAAGTCGACCCTCGGCCTGCATCTGATGGAACGCGGCTTCGATTTCGTGAGCAACGATCGACTGATCGTCGAGCGCGATGACGACGCACTAACCATGTACGGCGTTCCCAAGCAACCACGCGTCAATCCGGGGACCATCCTTGCCAGCCCCACGCTCGAGAATCTGCTCACACCCACGCGACGCGATGAACTCCGCCGCATGGCCACGAACGACTTGTGGGACCTCGAAGAAAAATACGACGCCCACATCGGAGAGCTTTACGGCCCCAATCGACAGCGACTCTCTGCCAGGATGGCGGGCCTTGTCATCCTCAATTGGCAGCGGAACGATGAACCGACAAGGATCAACGAGATAACCCTGCGCGACCGCCCCGACCTGCTGGCCGCCGTCCGCAAGTCGCCCGGGGCGTTTGGTTTTGCCACGTTTGCCCAACGTGGCGACATCAACATCGACGAGGACTACTTCAACTTCTTTGACAACTGTCCGACGTACGAGATCACCGGCGGACTGTCGTTTGACATCGCCGCCGCCCATGCGGATGATCTTCTCAGCAACGCAAACGTCACGCGCAGTTGAGCCCCTCCGTGTCATCGGTCGAAAACATCACATCACCCTCGCACGAGATCACCGTTCGGCGGGCAGCCCGTATTCCCGATCCGCTTCGTGTCGCCCGTTATCACGCCAATCCCGAATTCGGACCGCGCCTGCTGTTTTTCAGCGGCGGCACGGCCCTCAACAACACGAGTCGCCACCTCACCCATTACACACACAACTCGATTCACCTGACCACCGCCTTCGACTCCGGCGGCAGCAGCGGCAAACTTCGAGGCCCGTTCGGCATCCTGGCCGTCGGTGACATGCGCAGCCGCCTCATGGCGCTGGCGGACCGCACCGTGCTGGGACAAAACGAGGTCTTCAACCTGTTCGCCGCGCGACTGTCCAAGACAGACTCGCAGCAGCAATGTCTCACACGCCTGCGTTCGATCGCCGGCGGGAACGACTCAGCCATCCGCGACATTCCAAGCCCGATGCGCGGTATCATCTGCAACCACCTGCTCTACTTTCTGCGCGAAATGCCTGAGGATTTCGACCTTCGCGGTGCGAGCATCGGCAACCTCGTACTCGTCGGCGGGTTCCTCAACAACAACCGCGACATCGAAGCTGTCGTCCTGCTCTTCTCCAAGCTTGTTGAAGTGCGGGGAACCGTGTGCCCGATCGCGAGCGGCAGTTACCACTTGGCTGCCAAACTCGACGACGGCGTGCAAATCGTGGGGCAACACCTACTAACCGGTAAAGAAGTTCCACCAATTCAAACCAGCGTCACCGAGGTCCATCTGGTCGACCGCCTCGATGAACCCGATCCGATCACCATCAGCGTCGAGCCGCGCGTCGAGCAACTCATCGCCGACGCCGACCTGATCTGCTTTCCAATGGGCAGCTTCTACTCCAGCATCGTCGCCAATCTCCTGCCGCACGGTGTCGGAGCCGCCGTCGCCGCGCGAAATTGCCCCAAAGTCTATGTGCCGAACACATCAACCGATCCCGAGCAGCGCGGCATGTCGATGTGCGACTGCGTCGAGGTCCTGCTCAAACATCTCCGACGCAGCAGCACCGACAGCAATGACCTGACAACCGGAAACCTGCTGCACCATGTCCTCATCCACGATGACCTCAGCATGTACGAAACCGAGCCGGACCTCGATCGAATCGAGAAACTCGGCGTCGGCGTCATCCGTACGCAGCTCATCACGCCCGCATCCGCCGCGCTCATCGATGAGCAGTTGCTCACAGAGGCCCTCTTGTCGTTGACCTGAAACCCCCAAATTTGCGCCAAACACCCCATTTTTCGACCCTGAGTCAATCGGATCAGCATCGAGACGTCGATCGTCGCCAAGCTATTGACGCAGCCTCAGAATGACCTATGATTCTCGAGACTTAATTGAGACTCAGTCTCAATAGGGCCGCTGTTTCACTCACCAGCAATGGTGTTGAGCGGATCGAGAGACCGGCACACGTGTGACAACTTCGGGCCGAAGCACACGCGGCATTCCAGAGAACCGATAACACCATGGGGTACGGCGCCGCGGCACGAACGTGTGCAGCGACGAAAGCACCACCCCAAGACGACGCTTGCGACAGACATGACCGCCATCATCAAACGACTCGGCGTTGCTGGCTTTTTGTTCTTCCTCATCAAGGGACTTCTGTGGCTGACAATCCCGGCGATCCTGGTGTGGTGGAAAAGCTAGGGTCGCGCAGCCGTCGACGAGGAGATACGACAATGGTCGCCCAGACGACAGACGTGATGGACCGCCTGCGGGAAGAGACCCGCGATCTGCACACGGCCGCCGAAAACCACCCGATTCAAAAGGCTCAGGTCTCAGGCACCCTCCCAAAGCAGACCTATGTCACCATGCTCGGTCAGATGTACCACGTACATCGCGTCCTTGAGCAACACCTTCGCCGCCACAATGACCATTACGCGGTTGCGGCAGTCGTTCGCGACTTCCAATACCAGGAGCCCTACATCGTCGCGGATCTGGAATTCTTCGGCGTTGATCCGGCTACTGTCGAGCCACTGCCCGCGACCCGGCGTTTGATCGCGCGCTTCGACGCGCTCGCCCACGATCCGCTCGCTCTACTCGGCATGCACTATGTCCTCGAAGGCAGCAACAACGGGTCGAAGTTCATCGCCAAGGCCGTGAAGCATGGCTATGGGTTGCACGACGGTCGCGGCATGACGTATCTCGACCCTTACGGCGACGATCAGCGTGAGAACTGGGCGACATTCAAACGCGACATGTCCGCCATCGAACTCACCGATCAGGAGATCGACCACATGGTCGAGTCTGCCAAGGCACTGTTCGCAGCCTTACCTGCTATCTTCGATGATCTTGAAGCTGGTGTGTAACACCACGACAGGCGGTACTTCCGAATAGCCGAGTCGATTGACTACGCAGTGGAATCCACGGTGCTGGCTTCATCCGCCAACGGCGCCTCACTTGGCGCAAGCTTTGCGAACACAAGCGACAACCACAGATGAGCCTCCGCGTCGTTGGGATTGAGGCGGATCGCTTCAGTGAGTGCATGGGCTGCGTCTTCGTACCGTCGCATGGCTTCGTAGAGGCGTCCAAGTTGCCGATGACCGTCGCCGTCCTCCGGTGACAATTCCACGCCCCGCCGGGCCGCATTGACCGCCCTCTCAAGCTGACCAGCCTGCCAATGGGTCAAACCGAGATTGAACCAACCACTCGATCTCCGTTCGTCCAACAACGTGACCCTCTCCATCGAAGCGACGGCAGCCATCGCATCCCCCGTCGCCAAATGAAGTCGTCCGGTCAGTTCATGTGCTGCGATGTGCTCCGGCTCGAGTTCGGCCACGCGTGTCGCGGCGTTCAGCGCTGCATGCAGGTCACCATCCTTGTGAAGGCTGACCGCCAGCCGATACCAGGTGTCAACGGAGCTTGAATCGCACTCTGCGGCACGTTTGAAACTCCCAGCAGCGTCACCCCAGCGATCAAGAAGCTGATAGCAGCAACCAAGGTGATGATGATTGGATCCCACAGCCGGCAGCAACGCCGTCGCATGTTCCAACGCCTCGACCGCATCCTGAATTCGTCCCAACCGAACAAGGCAGCCGCCCAAGAGCGACCACGCTTCCCCATGATGATTATCCATCGCGACCGCCTGCCTCGCCGCATCACACGCCATCTCAAGTCGGCCAGCCTCTGCGTGCGCTGAAGCGAGAATGGCAAATGCCTCCGGATCACCTTCGCCATCGCGAATGTAGCGTCCCATGATGTCGACCACGTCGTCATGACGGTGCATCGATGCGTATGCCAGACCCAATCCGAACATGGCCGACCCATGCTCCGGGTCCGCCTTCAGCACTTCGGCGAACAGGCTTACCGCCTCGTCGGATCGATCGGTCGACAGATACGCATTTGCCAGCCGCATCGTGACGTCAATGTCTCGATTGCCGAGGTTGCGCGCGTCTTCAAGCACCTTGCCAACATCCGCGTCACGCCCCATCTCGGCGTAGCAGACGCCCAATTCCGTGAATGTCGTGGCATCGGTCGCGTCCAACTGCGTGGCCCGACGCAACTGATCCACCGCTTCGGGATACCGTTTTTCCTGCGTATACAACCGACCAAGCAAACGCAGAGCAGATACGTTGTTCGCGTTGATGCGCAGACCGTGTTCCAGGGCACGAATGGCCTCTTCCGCCTGTTCAAGTTTCCAAAGGGCATGCGCCATGGTGACGTGGGCCGTATCATGCGACGGCACGAGTCGAATGGCTTCACGGAGCGGCGGCAGTGCTGCGTTGTAGTCCTCCAGGTGTGCGAATGACAGGCCAAGATTCAGCTGAGCGGTGGCGTGCTCGGGTTCAAGTTCGACCACACGACGAAACGAAGCGACGGCCTCAACGTGCTTGCCCAGCCGCCCAAGCGCCACGCCCAGATCGAAGTGTCCGGCCGTCAGACATGAATCCAGCGAGACCGCCTCACGCAACACGTCAATCGCTTGGCCATAGCGCTCCTGCTTCACCAAGGCTGCCCCGCGCTCGAACAGCTGCATCGCCTTCAACGCCGACGACTCCGCGGCAGGTTCATTCCCCGACAGCGATTCAGATGAACCGAAGCGGGACAACCAGCGCACGCGAAGTCCATCCGCCGTCTCACGGTCAAAGCAAAGGTACGCTTCACACAGCGTGCAGCGTGCCTTCGCGGCATGGCCCGGTTCAACGCGATTGACAGCGTTGCAAAGAAAACACCGCACGGCGCCGTTGCCACGGCTTAACTGTCCGTTGTCGTTCAGCCCATGAAACGATCCGCTCGTCGCATCTGCGGACGTGGTCAGAATCTCGTAGGCCTCGCGAATGCGTTTGAATTGTCGCTCTGCCAACTGCACGAGAACGGCGTCGGCTTCGCGATGTTTGTCCGGGTGGTAGCGGTGGCTGAGTTTTCGAAACGCCTGACGAACCTGAGCTTCGTCCGCATCGGGTTCCAAATCCAATCGACGATACAACTCCGCTCGCGCGTCCGATCCAGACGCATGCACACTTCGAACGAAGGGCACCGCAGCCGCTTCGATGTCCGCGCGCGTCAATCCAAGCTCCGCCCCAACAACGGCCATGGTATCCACTGCCTGGGGATCGATGACACCATCGTCCATGAACAATCGCCACGCCGCAGACAGCAACTGCGATCGAAGGTCGACGTCGACTGTCGCAGCCGACATGATCGACGCCACCAACGACTCATCCGCCAACGCACGGGCACGAAGGTGTGTGTACGAAAAATCGGCAGAAAGTCTCTCCGGAACGATGCCCGACCGCGACCATGCCTCATCCACAAGTCGCAACAGTTGATGATGCGTACATTCATATCGACGAACGCGCGCACGCTCGACATAGGACAGGAAACACGCCGTCGCAAAGAAACGAGCAAGCCGATCGGCAGTCTCAGAATCGACGTGGCTGCCCGCTGCGGTTGCCAGGATGCCCCCCAACCCGCGCACACCATGCCCGCTCGAATCAATGGCTGTGTTCCCACGCAATCGCTTCAACCAGGACATTCAATCACAACCCAAAACAACGACACTAGATTCTGTCGCACTGCGTTTCGTCAAACACACATCATCGACGATGCTCGCGCGATGGACGTGACACCATCGTCGTCACCAGCCGCTCAACATGCTCTGCGATCGGAACAGCCATCTCACGCTCGTCCCCTTGGTCGCTCTCACGGAAATCATACGTAAAGGCCGGCTCGTCCGGGATCACCGATGAACCATTCCCGCGCTCAACCGTACCCCGATCAACTGGCCGCCCGAACAACCGACGCACCCCGCCATTCTCGACGTCATCGCCGGTCACAGCTTCCGCAATACGCTCACTCGCTTCATTGATGAGATCACGAAGACGGCGACGACGTTTCGCCAACGCACGCTCACGACGCTCAAGCCCTTCTTCGCGCTCAATCAATGCACGCGATTGACTCTCGGCATCATTCGTTCGGGCGTCGATGTGCGACGCGCGATCGTCCAGATCCTTCGCCATCTTTTCCAGCGTTACACTGCGCTGATCCAACTCTGCAGATTGCTCTGCGAGCGTCCGAACCTGCTCATCAAGATCACGTTGCATCGCATCGAGCACCGTCGATCGTTCCTGCTGCACCTCAGCGTCGGATGCGAGGACTTCCGCCTGCGACGCAGCCTCAGCGCGATCCGCATCCACCTGCTCAGCCAGTTCAGCCACCACCGAACGCTCTCGATCAATCTCAGTCCGCAAATTCTCCAACTCAGCCGCCTGCTCAACCAGACCCGCCCGATCCGCATCCACCCGCGACTGATGTTCGCGCAGCTTGTCCGCCGATGCCTTGATCGCCTTGCGATCGGACTTGATCGCCTCGTCGCGTTCATCCAACACGCGTTGACGCTCACCGATTTGCCGCTCCCGTTCGTCGTGCTTAATGCGGGCCTGCTCCATGGCGGATTGCAACTGCTCGACCTCCGCGCGATTGTCCGCCAAGCGCGTCAGTTCGGTCGATGCATCCGCCAATTCCGCCTCAAGCGATGCCCGCCGCTTGTCAACCTCACCTTCCGCAAGGTCAACGGAAGACTCGCGAACCGACAGTTCCTTCAACTGTTCATCAAGACGCCGCCCACGCTCATCAAGCTCGGCCGAACGCACATCGAGAGATTCCCGCTCCTGCTCCAACGCCTGTCGAGCCTCGCGCGCTTCACGAATCTTATCATCATGCCTCGCCAGCACCGATTCCAGATCGCGATTCTTCCTCCCAATCTGGTCAGCCTCACTGGCAAGCAGTGCTTCACGCTCATCGAGCATCGCGCGTCGATCGTCGAGCTTGCGCTGCAACTCGGAAACCGCCTGCTCGCGCGTGCTCACCTCCGTCTGCAAGGATTGCAGGTCCTCCGTCGCCGCGACGAGCGATTCGGCTTCCTCCTGCAATTCAGCATCACGACGATCAAGCGCAAGCTGCCGCTGATCACTCGCCAACACCTGCCGCTTCAAAGTCTCTTCATGCTCGTCCAATGCACTCCGGCGATGACCCAAATCCTCCGACTCAGTCTGAACACGTCGCTCGTCATCTGCAATATCAGCCTCGCGCTGCGAACACGCCTGCTCAAGCTCGGACAACTCTGCACGACGTGCATCGAGATCCGCAGATCGCCGATCCAGTTCCGATTCCAGTTCAGCCACCACGGCCGCGCGCTGCTCAGCGGCGTCAACGATCGCCCCAGCGCGTTGTTCCGCCTCAACCGCGGCGGCTTCCCGCTTGTCGAGCGACACACGCTGCTCTGCCAATTCCGCGGTCATGCGATCTTTTTCTTGTTCGATCGCTGCCTTGGCCTGCTTCAACCTTTCGGACAGTGCAGCCAATTCCGTCGCCCGTTGATCGAGCGCCTCCCATTCGGCTCCGACATTCGCTTGCTTGGCTTCGAGGGTGCGTTCACGCTTGGCAACCTGCTTCTCGTCCGCTGCCAGTTTCTTCGCAGCCGTCTTCTGTTCAGCCACAATCGTTGCACATCGCTCATCAAGCTCACGACGCTGCTCGTCAATCCGCGATTGATCGCAGTCCAGTTGCGACTCGGCATCACTGACTGCCGCCTCACGTGCTTCGATGTCATGCTCGCGCTTCGCCAACGTTGCCAGGGTCGTCTCTGCCGACTCAGCCTTGGCCTGCAGCGCCTCAAGCTTTGTCACTTGGTCAGTCAACACACCGCGTTCAGCAACGAGTTCCGCCCGATCCTTCACCAGCTGATCGCGATCACGCTCAAGCGTCGTAAACCCGGCCTCCAGCGAGGCCTGTTGCTCGGTCACAACGCGCTCGCGCTCGGCCAAGCGTTGGCCATCAGTCGCCAACGACTTCTCATTTTCCGCCCGCTCTTGCTCAGCTTGCGTCAACGCCTCAGCACGCGCAACGAGCGATTCCTGGTCACTTGCCAGTCGGGTCTCGCGGTCCGCCAGTTCCGTCCGCAGCGACGCTAGCTCGGTGGCTTCGCGTTCGACCTCGTCCAATGACTTCTCACGTTCTGCCAGCGATGCCTGCAAGGCTTCGAGTTCGGTCGCACGCTCTTCAAGTCGAGCCGATGTGTCCCCGACGTGCTTCTCGGAATCCGCCAACGCCGAACTGCGTTGTTCGACGTCGGTCTCACGCAGCGACAGTTGCTCTTCGCCACGCTGCACGTCTGCCTCACGCTCCTCAACGGCTGACCGACGCTCGTCGATGTCCGCAACAAGGCGAGTCAGTTCTGCCTCGCGCTCAGCCAATTGTTGCTCAGCATCGAGGTCACGCGTCGGACGGCCAAGATGAATGACATGTTCAACGGCAGAGCCATGTTCCGACGACTCGTGGCTCGTGGCGATCGTGAAATGTGCGTTTCCGATTCGAACAGTATCACCAGCCGACAATTCACGTACGCCGGCGATCCGCTCATCATTCACATAGGTGCCGTTCCCGCTGAGCAGGTCGGCGATCGCCCAACCATCGGCAAACGGAATCACCAGGGCATGTGCCCGCGATACGCGTCCATGATCCAGCGTCACGTCGCAAGCTGCGTCACGACCAATCAGCAGGGACCCGTCACCGCGCACGCTCTCTGATAGGCTTGCATCCCCCGCGAGTGTCAGCTCATCGCCCGCACCGACGCCGACCGCTGTCCCTTCCGCATCACCCGAATCCGTCTCGACGCCAAACGCCCACCGATGCACGAGCACCGTGTCGCCGCTCGTCAGCCACGCCGATGCTGTACCATCATCGTTGACCAACGTACCGGTGTGGCTGCCGAGATCACGAACGAAAACGCGATCACCGGTATGCACGATCGCGCAGTGCACCGGTGACACACGGGACGACTCGATGCGAATGCGACACCCCTTGCGCGACCCGATCAGCGTGACCGGATGCCGCAATTTCTTGCTCTGCGACGAGCCCCGCTTGGTGTCCACGATGTTGATCGCGACCATCGCAGCCGACCGCGGCAGGCGCGGCTGCGGGAAAACCACGTGGTCCACCCGCGTTCCCCCGGTGGCTGAGAGAATCCCTGTCCCCCCGCCCATATCAACACTCGACATTATCGGAACTTCCATCCTCGTCCTATCGACCGTTTCAGCCCTGAAACCCAAGCCGATTCTAGAACCAGTTCCCCCTCGACTCCAAGCGCGTTCTTTATTTTTGAATACAGAATTCAATTTGGAGGCGCCGCCAAACCACGCGGCACACCACAGCAGGCCTCCAAAGAAAGCATGCGACCGAGCTGGAGAGCGCGGCGTGACCCGCCCGTCCGTCAACGGCTGAAGCAACGAAGAGCTGCCAGTCGTCGAGCTCGCGCCGGTCGATCCGGTCGCGAACCGGGCCGATCTGTTTCCGATCCAGCTGCCTGATGATCAGCATGCCCACCCTCCCCTTTGGCATGTCCGAATCGGACTCATGAATCGGCAGACGCGAAGCCAAATCTCCGGGCCCGATGCGTCAACAAACGCCCCCGAAATCCAGTACCGGACCCGTAACTGCAATTGCCGCCAATGACCGTCTCCGAACCCGTGACCGCGACCCGCAAATCTGAAGCATGCGGACATCGCACAAGACTTCGCGGTCCAATTCGGCCACGCACACATCGGTTTGCATGAGGCGGGACACTTCCGCTGAATCGTGCAAGCTCTCATTCCCGGTCGTTCACGTTTTCTGCCGATACGCCCACTACGATCTGACTGTGAGGCTGATTGATCGCCCCACGGCGTTCTGTTACGCTCACAAACAAGGCGAATTGCTGTATCAGCAGGATTCGCAGGGAAGGAATTCACCATGTCCGCAACCGCGACGACGAAATCCAAGTCGCCCGCACCGCGACGCCGTTACATACCCGCCATTGGACCACGGCTGCACAAGCTGCTGATCGTTGTCTTCGCCCTGTTCGCTTTGCTGGGTGTGAACGCCGTCTACCTGTCGAGCATCACCCTGCTCGAGTGGCAGACCGGGCAGACCTATCAGAACTACTTCTACCAATACATGTTCCTTGGGCACCTCGTGCTCGGTTTCCTGATTATCCTGCCCGTGATCATCTTTGGCTTCGTCCACATGGCCAACACACGCCACCGCTCGAACAAACGGGCGATGCGCGTCGGCTACGGCTTGTTTGCAACCGCGATCATCCTGTTGATCAGCGGACTCGTTCTGACGCGCGTCGAAATCGCCGGCATCAAACTAGCCGTCAATCACCCGCAGACGCGCTCGATCGCCTATTGGGCACATGTCATCGCCCCGCTTGTCGTCGTCTGGCTCTTCATTCTCCATCGCTTGGCGGGCAAACGATTGAAATGGAAAATCGGCGTCGCATGGGGTGCAGCCGCATGTGCATTCGCCCTCGCAATGGTCAGCATGCACTCCCAGGACCCGCGGAAATGGAACGTGGCTGGCCCCGAGTCGGGCGAGCAGTACTTCTTCCCCTCACTGGCCCGAACGTCGGACGGCAATTTCATCCCCGAGCGATCACTCAGCAACGATGCCTACTGCAAGGAATGTCACGCCGACGTCCATGCGTCATGGTCGCACAGCGTCCATAAGTTCGCATCCTTCAACAACCCGGCCTACCTCTTCGCCGTCCTGAACACGCGTCAGGCGATGTACGAACGGGATGGCCACGCACGCGGATCGCGCTTCTGCGCTGGCTGCCATGATGTGGTTCCGTTCTTCACCGGCGAGTTCGACGATCCCAAGTATGACGATCCGAACTACGACCTCGCCAACGACCGGCTCGCCCAGGCCGGCATCACCTGTACCGCCTGCCACGCCATCACCAACATCAACACCGTACGCGGCAACGCCGACTACACCATCGAGGAGCCAACACACTATCCGTTTGCCTTCAGTGACAACGCCCTGCTCGCCTGGATCAATCGCCAACTCGTCAAGGCCAAACCGGAATTCCACAAGAAGACGTTCCTGAAGGATCTGCACAAAACACCCGAATTCTGCGGCGCCTGCCACAAAGTGCACCTGCCCGTCGAATTGAACAACTACAAGTTCCTCCGAGGTCAGAATCACTACGACGCCTACCACCTCAGCGGCGTATCAGGCCACGGCATCACCAGTTTCTACTACCCACCAAAGGCCGAGCATGACTGCAATGGCTGTCACATGCCTTTGGAAGAGTCGAACGACTTCGCGGCAAAAGACTTCGACGGCACTGGTACGCTCAAGGTGCACAACCATCAGTTCCCCAGTGCCAACGCCGCGATACCCTACCTGCTCGGCATGCCTCCCGAAGCGATCGAAGCCCATCGCACTTTCAACGAAGGCGTCATGCGCATCGACATCTTCGGCATCAAGGACGGAGGCACCATCGACGGCAAACTGACGGCACCGATTCGACCCGACGTCCCAGCGTTGACACCGGGCCAAACCTATCTCCTTGAGACCATCATCCGCACGGTCAAGATGGGCCACCTCTTCACGCAGGGAACCGCCGACTCAAACGAGGTGTGGATGGATGTCACGGTACGCAGCGGAGATCGCGTCATCGGTCGCAGCGGCGGCATGCGCCCCGATGACAATCAGGTCGATCCATGGTCACACTTCGTCAATGCCTACGTCATCGACCGCGAGGGCAATCGTATCGATCGCCGCAACGCCGAAGACATCTACATCGCCCTGTACAACAACCAGATTCCACCCGGCGCCGGCGACGTGGTCCACTACAAGCTCAAAGTCCCATCCGACGCCACTGAACCAATCACCGTCGACGTCAAGCTGCAATACCGCAAGTTTGACACGATCTACATGAAGCACTTCCAAGGCGACCAGTTCGACGGCAACGATTTGCCGATCCTGACCCTCGCGACCGACTCCGTCACGTTCCCGATCGCAGGCGGCCGGCAGGCTGTATCAAACCCCGATTCGCCCATCGTCCTGTGGCAACGCTGGAATGACTACGGCATCGGACTGCTTCGCAAGGGCAACTCCGGTGCCAACCGAGGTGAACTGCGCCAAGCCGAGGAGGCGTTCCTCAAGGTCGAGGAACTCGGACGCCCCGACGGACCACTCAACGTCGCACGCGTCTACATCAAGGAAGGCCGACTAGACGACGCTGTCGCCGCGTTGGCCCGCGCGACCGCGTTTGATCCACCGGCACCGCCATGGTCGGTCGCATGGTTCACCGGCATGGTCAACAAGCAGAACGGGTTCCTCGATGAAGCCATCGACAATGTTCGCAACATTGTCGACATGGATACCGCCGAAACGCGCAAACGCGAATTCGATTTCTCGCAGGATTACCGCGTCCTCAACGAACTCGGCCAAATCATCTTCGAACGCGCCAAGCAGGAACGCGGCGAGGCGCGGAAAGACACGCGCGAAAAGCTGCTCACCGAAGCCGTCGGCTGGTTCAACAAAGCACTTTCCTACGACCCCGAAAACGTCACCGCCCACTACAACCTAAGCCAACTACACGCACAGCTTGGCGACAAGGACAAAGCCAACAAGCACCGCGAACTGCACGCTACCTACAAACCCGATGACAACGCCCGCGACCGTGCGATCAACCTGGCCCGCACCAAATCCCCAGCCGCAGATCACGCCGCCGAAGCCATCGTCATCTACGACCTGCAACGCCCCGGCACCTACGATCTGCCTCCGAACCCGAAAGAGATCGCCCGCAAATGACCAACAAGCCAACCGCAGATGAGCCAAACCAAACCGCCGTCCCTCAGGACGAATACGTCGCCGCCGATGACGCCATCGTCGGCAAGGCCTTCAAATGGTCGCTGCTGGTCATCGTCGCCATCGGCCTGATCATCGCCGTGATTGTCTTCGCGCTTCGCAAGCCCGAAGGTCCACCGCCAGTCGAGATCGACCCGATCGCCGCCCCGCGCACCGTCGAGGCGGAAGCCGTCCCACCATCCGTCACCTTCACCGATATCACCAACGCCGCTGGCATCGAATTCGTCCACACCAGTGGCGCCACAGGTGACAAACTCATGCCCGAAACAATGGGCAGCGGCGTCGCATTCCTCGACTACGACAACGACGGCGATCAAGATCTGTTCTTTGTCAACGCAACTCATTGGCCCGAAGCCAACGCAACCGATCAACCCACCATGGCCCTCTACGCCAACGACGGCAAAGGCCAATTCACCAACGTCACCACCAACGCAGGCCTCAACGTCAGCCTCTATGGCTGCGGCGTCGCCGTCGCTGACTACGACGCCGATGGCTGGACCGACCTCTTTATTTCCGCCGTCGGAGAAAACAAACTCCTCCGCAACGTTGAAGGCACCTTCACCGACGTCACCGCAAATGCAAACGTCGCCGGAGATGCCAACGAATGGGGCAGCAGCGCCGGATTCTTCGACTACAACAACGATGGCCACCTCGACCTATTCGTCGCCAATTACATCCGCTGGTCGCGCGAGATCGATTTCGCCGTCGATTTCAAACTCGTCGGCGTGGGCCGCGCCTACGGTCCGCCGATGAACTTCGAAGGCACGTTCCCCTATCTGTACAAGAACAACGGCGACGGCACCTTCACCGACGTGTCGACCGACGCCGGCCTCCACGTCACCAACCCTGCCACCGGAGGACCTGTCGCGAAGGGTCTCGGCGTCTCACCCATCGACATCGACCGCGACGGCTGGATCGACGTCATGCTCGCCAACGACACCGTCCAGAACTTCCTCTTCCACAACAAAGGCGACGGCACATTCGAAGAAGCCGGCGACATCTTCGGCCTCGCCTACGACCGCGAAGGCAAAGCCACTGGCGCCATGGGCATCGACGCAGGCCACTACCGCAACAACGACGACGTCGGATTCTTCATCGGAAACTTCGCCAATGAAATGACCAGCGTCTATGTCTCACAGGGCGACCCCACGCTGTACTCCGACGAAGCCATCGTCGAAGGCATCGGCGCCACAAGCCGATCCATGCTCACCTTCGGACTCTTCCTCTTCGACTACGACCTCGACGGCCGACTCGATCTGCTGCAGGTCAATGGCCACCTCGAAGAGGAAATCAACCAGGTCCAACCAAGTCAGCACTACGAGCAGCCAGCCCAGCTCTATTGGAATTGCGGCCCTGACCATCGCAAGTGCTTCGTTCCGGTTGCGACCGAGTCCGCCGGCGATCTCGCCAAACCGATCGTCGGCCGCGGATCAGCCTACGCAGACATCGACGCCGACGGCGACCTCGACGTCATCTTCACCCAGCCAGGCCGACGCCCACTCCTGCTCCGCAACGATCAGAACCTGGGCCACCATTGGCTGCGCGTGAAACTCACCGGAAAATCACCCAATCGCGACGCCATCGGCGCCTGGATCGAGTTCGAGACCGACAAGGGCCTCCAGCGCCGCCAGGTCATGCCCACCCGCAGCTACCTCTCCCAATCCGAACGCACCGTCACCTTCGGCCTCGGCTCATCCGACACCATCGACACCCTCACCATCACCTGGCCCGACGGCTCAACAAAGGAAATGAAAAACGTCAAGTCCGACCAACTCCTCAACGTTACCCAAGACTGACGGAGTGCCTCCCCTTTTCGGGTGGCCCAATCCCGGCGCGCCGGGATTGGGGGAGTCGAATCCAGCGTCTGGCAATCCGATTCTGATGTCGTCCGCGCCTCAGGAAGCCCTCGTAACCGCCGCTACTCGCCCCTATCAAGCGCCAACTGCAACCCCGACCAATCCACCAGATCAACATCCCCATCCCCGTCAAAATCCAGCATCAGACAATTCGGCCCGCCCGACTCCGCCACGCACGCCTTCCACCCCTCGAAATCCGCCAGACTCACCACAAAGTCATCGTTCACATCCCCCGCCTGAAACTCGAACGCCCCCATGTCCGCGATCGGCCCCTTGCCCACGCCGACATCATCAACGAGCGGCGAATCGATCCGCCTCACCCGCCCGTCCAGATCAAACAGATCCTCCGCCCCCAACGCCGCATTATCCCCCGCATCCACACAAGGCGACCCCGCCGTCAGCCGATAGTCGTCATCCTCCGTCCCCGCGACGCCATCCTCGCCAGGCGGATTGCGAAACCGCGGATCGGCGTCAATGACGTACTCCGCAACCAACTCATCCGAAGGGTTCTGAACGCACGAATGGCGGACCATCGGCTTGACGCCGATCGCATCAATTGGCGGCGGAAATGGCAGCCCCAACGAACTCTGATTGCCCCATACAACTGAGTTTGTAACGTGCAGCGGGCCGGTGAAGAAGAAACCAATGAATGCAGCGTCAGCAATCGCACTCCCATTCTCCGAAACATTACCAGCAATGGTCGTGTTCAGCACCGTCGCGTCACCAATTCCGGTAAGCTGAATTACACCGGCACCGAATCCTGTCGTATTGCCGACAAACACGCAATTGGAAACAAGCGAAGTCATACGGTGCAAAGAAACGACGCCTTCGCCATTCGATTGATTGGCAATGAACTTACACGAGTCGATGATCGCTGGACCCTCATTAAAGTGCAATGCAGCCATCAGATTCGATCGATTCCCAATGAACTCTGATTCTAGCACGGTAGCAGGGAAATCATGAACAGTAATGGCACCGCCAAAGTTCAGCTGCTCATGCCCATTGCCCCTGAATCGACAACCGGAGACCAATAGCTCACTCTCATTAAAACCAGTACCGAACTCCCGTCCGAGGATTATCGCAGCACCGTTTTGCGTTTCTAAGGTCCCGTTCTCAACAAAATCGCAATCATAGAAATACCCACTCGATGATCCGAGACTGATTGCACCGCCCAAAGTCGCGCTCCGGTTGTCCTTGAACAGACACTCGGTAGCCGTGATTGATCCGAGCCTCAATGATACGGCTCCCCCGCTGTCGTAACGTCTATTGCCCACAAAAGAGCAGCGATTGAATGTCGCATTCACATACCACCCATCGAGAGCAGAAGCATCATTGTGATTGATGAACTGCGAATCTGTGGCAGTAATGCTAATCGCGTTGTCGAAGTCGCCAAGAAGGAAGAAACTAGAAGCGGTTTCATAACTTGTTGAGCGTGATCATGAGGCAGGCGACGTGGATAAAGGCTTGGTACATTTCGACGTGCCGCTCGTGACGAATCAGC
>JANQQK010000079.1 GCA_028289375.1 Phycisphaerae bacterium
GGGTCTGATTGGCTACGAGTTTGGCGCGATGGCCAATACTGCCCATCGTGGTGCATTGGCTCTGGAGTCGGTAACGGTCGATACACAGCGTCGGGACTATGTCTTTGATGGTGCGTACGCGTTCCCGGCCATGGATGAAGAAAACCACCGCATTGGCGGTGCGTTAATGGGTAGCGGCGTTGATGTTGCTTCCGGCAAACGTGCGTACATCGGTACCTTCCTGTACCGTGTGTCCGACGATGCGTCCGGTGCGTTCAACATCTCCGCAGAGATGCAACATGCGGGTCTGTGGGTTGACGGAAACCGTCAGGTAATGGTCAACCCGGTCAACGATGCGGTGGTGCTGGTCACGGCCCCCGCGGAGGGGAGGTGACACGGGCGGTCGTTGATTCAAAGTGGGTACGAACAGTGATCCTGCACCGGCCGGCAGGTGCGTTGGCCGGGCAGGGTGAAACAAGGTGAACATGAAGGAACGGATAGGGAAAGCGTTTTCGCTCGGGAAAAGGGTAAGGACAGCTTTTTCTGGAGTCGTGGAAAGGAAGGAATACGAGGCTATGAAGAGAAGTATTTTTGGTGCGTGTATTATGCTCGCCATGGCGAGCGCAAGTTTCGGTCAGCAGACGCGTTTCTACCTGCAAGAGCAAGGCGGAGCGCCTGGCGCATTCGGAAACGACGCGGTCTCCTCGATAACCGTCGGTGGTACCTCCGTGGTGGTTGAGGCGTACGTTGAGGCGGGCCCGCAAATTTCGACCGGTGCTGTCTCGACGGAATGGCCATGTTTCGTGTCGAGTGACATCGCTGGCCGTCCGGACATTCAGTCTGTCCCGGTTTCTCTGGTTACTGATTCGCTCCGTGGCGACTGGGTATTTGCTGGCGAGGCAGCTGCTCCCGCTCCTGACCTTGGTCAGTGCGATCCAGCCCTCGCTTGCACGAACGATGCTGATTGCTCCGCTAGTTCGATGTGCATCGATGCAGGTGGAACGCAATGCCAGGTTCTCAACCCGCGTGGTGCTGCCGCTGCATTCTTCGGCGGTACGATCAGCGCCGGTGTGCCTGAGTACATCGCCGAAGTTGAGTACTCCATCCCGTGCGAGGCTGGAGGTAATTACACGCTTCGTTTCGTCGGTTGTGAAAACGACGTGAATTGCGACAACGTCCAGGGTGATGCAGGCACCATCAACACCAATATTTCGGATTCGCCTCCACCGACGGCGGGGCCCAACCCGATCGATCAATTCGACGGTTTGGCGTTCAGCATTCCTGTTGGTGATTGCTGCGTCGGCCAGGCTTGCACGCCTGACGTTTCGGAGTGCGAGTGCAACATTCTTGGTGGTTCGTTCCGCGCCGGTGGCGACTGCTCGCAGGACTGCGAGTGCGCCAGCGATGGCGACTGCAACGACGGCAATGCTTGCACGACCGACACCTGCATTGGTCAGGGCGCCCCGGGTGCCGATGGCCAGGGTTGCCTCTTTGAGGATACCCAGACGCAGATGGGGCAGTGCTGCGATACGTCGAACGGCGACCGTGCGTTCCCAGATGACGGCAATCCTTGTACTGCTGACAGCTGTGGTGGCGCGAACGGTGCTCCGCTGAATGATCCTCTTACCGGCGACTGCGATGCTCTGGTTGATCCGGCATGCAGTGACGGTGTTGGTTGTACGCTGGATCAGTGTGACGCTGGTGTTCTCCAGCACATTGACCTGAATACGGCAGTGTGCACGCAGGATGCTGACTGCCCGGCTCCTTCGACCGGTTGTGATCTCGGTACGGGCCTTTGCGTTTGCGTCGAGAATCCGCCAATCTGCCTGGACACGAACGCCGCTGCGAACAGCATCACCGGTCAGACTTGTGTCGCTCCTGGCGAGACGCTGACGGTTGATGTCAATGTTGGTCAGGCAACCGAGCCTCTCTGCGGTGCTCAGTTGTTCCTGTCGTACGATCCAAGTGCACTCGAGTTTGTGAGCATCACGGCTGGTGCCGATGCTGACATGTCGGGCAACAGCGATCAGTACAACACCGTTCTGTTCCTGTCGGTTGACGAAGGTGCTGGTACGATCGATTACGCCATTGGCGACGATCCGTTCAACGGTTGCGACGATGCCAACCAAGGCCCGTCGACGATCGCTCAGTTGACGTTCAACGTCATCGGTGAGTGCCTCTCCGAAATGCCACTGTGCTTCCGCGACAGCAACCCGCCGACGTTCCTCGGTACGGCTGCCGGCGCCAAGCTGATTCCGACCGGTTGCGATGGCGATCCGAGCATCGTCGGTACCTGCATTGGTGACCTGAACGCGACGGTTGGTCCTGAGCTGACCTGCCCGTTCGATGGCGACCAGATCTTCACGTCGGACTGCCTGGCGAAGACCCTCACCCTCGAGTGGGGCGATGGCACGGGCATCGACGGCATCAGCGTCAGCGACGACTGCGAAGCTGACCTGGCTGCCATGTGCACGCTGCAGTTCTTCCCGGCTTGCGAGAATGACGGCGACTGCTTCGGCGGTACGTGCGACATGGACGGTCACTGCACAACGGCTCTGCCGGGTGATCAGGAATGCAACAGCCAGGATCTGATCGCCGGCGGTGGTACGTTCTGCCACGGCAAGACGACGATCAGCTGCTCGGTTACCGACAAGTGCAAGTTTGATGACAGCTGCGAGTTCTCGATCATCAACACGGCTGAGAACCTCCTCACCGTTGATTTCGAGCTGTCGCCGTCGATGGATCCGGGCAATGCCTTCGATCCGCTGACACGCTGCATCACAGCTGAGCTGAGCAAGTGTGGCGATCTCGGTGGCGAGTACTTCTGCACCGGTGGTCCGCTTGTTGGCTCCGCTTGCAACCCGAACAACAATGGCAATCCTTGCCCGGGTCAGTGCGAACTGACGAACCCGTCCACGTTTGAGGTCAAGACCAATGTCGTCATCGGTCAGCCTGACAACATCGCCGGTCACGGTCAGTTGCAGGCGAAGGTTCCGGTCGACAACTGGGACTGCCTGACCCTTCGTGATCAGTGGCACACGCTCCGCTCGAGCTGTGCAGTCGCCTGTGCGGCTGACGGCAGCGGCCTGATCGCCACGTTCAAGGGCTCGCCGCTCATCGCTGATGATCCTGCCAATGGTGACTGCCACTGGTTGATCAACGGTAACCTCAATGGTGACGAGCACATCGACATCATTGACTTCGTCGCCTACCTGTCGGCTGATCCGACTCCGGGTGCGAACCGTCTGTGCAACGAAGACGAGAAGCCAGACAACCAGGGTAACGGCGTGATCCACGCTGATATCAATGGTGACGGCGTTGTCGACATCTTCGACTTCTCGTTCATCGCGATCAACTTCTTCCTGGATGACAAGGAAGATGTTTGCCGCGTCGCCGTTTGTGGTGATGAGCCTGCTGCGTCGACTGCCATGGGCAGCGTTTCGGTTGCTGATCTTGTTGCCAGTGGCTTCACGCGTGCAGATGTACAGCGTGCAGACATCAATAATGACGGCGTCGTCAACCTGGTCGACATGTCGCTGCACCTCAATGGCAGCAACACGGCTGGTGAGGACATCCAGATTGACCAGACTCGTCTGCAGGCTCCAGAAGCCGATGCGAGCCAGAGTCAGTCGTCGAGTCAGTTCGGCACGGGCTTCCGTCGCTAATCGTCACTTGCGATCTGATCTGTAAGGATCGGTCGTAACTGATTCAAAACCAGCAGAGGCGTGTGATCCATTGGGTCACACGCCTCTGTCACTTTTTATGGCCTGCTTCGAGCAGGCGATCCTTGGGATATGAATCGATTCACGACGCGGGTGATTCAGAAGTGTCCAATGGTGTCCGAACAGCGGTGTCCGAACAGCAAAACGCTGTGAAGAAGGGCATGCTGGTATCAAGACGTGTGCCACAAGGCGAGCATGCGTCATCAATCGGGATGGACTGTCAAGCAGGATGGACTGTCAAGAATCATCGGTCGGGCGATGCCATCAACGCGACGTGAGGATGCCATAGCGTGTCGAGGGGTTTAGGTCAGCCTGACCCGTTATCAGTTGGCATCGCTCGCACCGTTAAGATGCGAAGTGTTGTCTGGCGTCAGCATGCACTGCCCATAGCCACGAAAGTCGTCACTGCCACCGATACTCAGGCCTACTCAGGCAATGTCGCCTCAATTGCCTCTTGAGGACGCGCCAGTCGCTGAGTCGTGTCCCGAACGAAGGAGCCGATGACCGAAGCCGCGACGGCGTGACCGTTCGGCGTCCAATGCTGGTCATACGTGTAGTATGTCTGTTGCCCGCTCTTCGTCGCCACCTGCAATTCACGAGTCAGGGACAGGAACGGGACACCGTGTTCGTGGCACCAATCTGCCAGCACTTCTTCTTTCGCCGAAAGACGGTCGAAAACCTGCGCAGCGAATCGCTCCGCCGTTGGCAACCCGTCATATCGCAAGGCTGCGAACGCCCGAATCTTCTCCGGGTCCAGCTCATCCTTCACGAGCGGCAGCACCACATGCGCCTTCGTCGGTGCCAACACGATCACCAGACGCGCACCGACCGTTCCGCACAGCTCCCGCATCGTGGACAGCAATTCAGCCGTCGTCCGCCATGGTTCATTCTGTCGAAACGTGCTGGTTGTGTCCCTGTTCTGCAGAATCTGCTTTGGGGCGAATGCGTAGAATGGACCATCTTCTCCGGACGGCACCGCAAGCGGCAGCCACGAAATTGGCTTCGCGTTCGCCACAGGCCAATCACTGCCGATCGGCCCCAGCGTGCGAATCAGCAATTGGTCCAAGCCCTCGACCATCGGCGACTGCTTGACGTACTTTTGAAGTCGCCTGAGCATCGGCTCGCCTGTCGTGCTACGTTCGACCGCCGCCCGACGAAAATCGTTCCCCTCGTACAACATGCACACAACCACCTGCGGCTGATGGGCCAGACCGTATCGCCGGAGCGCTTCGAGATAGTGTCCCGGTCCATAGCCCGACATGCCCAGATTCCGAACGGTCAAGCCGGTCGCATCCGCCATCCGCGTTACCCAGACGTGCTCATCAGACACCAGCGATCCTTCTGCGAACGAATCCCCCAACACCACGACATCAACGCGGTCCTCGGGCGAGACACCATCCACGCGTCGGTAGCCTTGCGCGTCGGCCTCATATTGACAACGAACATTCGCGTACCCACCTCGGGCATGGGGATACGTTCTGGCCGCACGTGGCTTGTCTTCATGCACCAGCTCAAATGAGAATCCAGCCGGCCTTGCGTACAGTCCGTCCGATTGCACGTAGTGAGTTCGCGTTTCGCTGCGCATCAGAACGTCGACGACCGCCAACGTCGGAACCAGCAGCAGCAGCGTCGCAAGCACTTGAAACCAACGACGCTTGTACTGCTCGCGCGGTGCCCAATCGACATACAGCCCCACGATCGTGAACACGGCAGCCGCGATGATCCAGGCAAACTGCTCGCGCGAATATCGCCCCAGCAGCACGTGGCGATCCCGCGCGATCAACGTCACAACATCGCTCGGGATTGCCCACAACAGGCCGTTCAACACGGCAACGAACAACAGAAACAATGTCTGACGCAGATTCATGCCCGATAAGACGTTACGCAACGCACACAAGACAATCGCCCGAAAAAGGCGGTGCGTGGCCAACAGCGTCCCATAGAACCGCAACCGATGAAACCACAGACGGAGAGCGCCACAGTACGTGAATACCCAATTACGATACGCCGATAGTCGCAGGGACGAGGCAGTTCGTGCGCGACGCTGGTGCGTCTTGTGGCGGCCTGTCCGTCCGGTCCGATGCGAATCATAATGGAGTCGTCGCCATGTCCGCTACATCCAAGCCAAACGTTCTCATCTACGCGGAACCGCAGGTCAGCGCCCAGATCAGTGAGGCCATCGCGATGCCTCACAATATGGTGCCAGCACCAGCAGGACCACTCGCGCCTGAGTTCATTCGTGACAACGGACCGTTCCACGCGATCATCGCCGATGCCGCTGCCGCTGCCGTCACGATGTCACTCATTCAGAAAACCCTGCGGGTTTGTGGCCTATCCATTCCAACCATCCTGCACCGAAATGGCCGAGTTCTAAATCGAGATGTACTCATCGCCGCCATCCGTCAAGCAAACCTCAACGCCCATGGGCATACTTCCACAGGCGGCTCACGACCAGCAACTTCTTCCGACGCAGACCAGCACCGACAGCAGCACACGGTCCTCGCCGTCGACGACGACCCGTTCGTCCTCAAGCTCATGGCCGAAGTTCTCGAACGCGACGGCTACAACGTTCTCACTGCCGCCAACGGCGTTGAGGCGCTCGATCTTGTACGACATCGCGGTGCGTCCATTGTCGTCACCGATGTCAAAATGCCCGAGATGGGCGGTATGGAGTTGTGCAGGGCCATTCGCTCCGATGAGACCTTCGGCGTTGTCTACTTCATCATGGTCACCGCTCACTCAGACAAGGACGTCCTACGCATGGCGTTCGAAACTGGGGCTGACGACTTCGTGCCCAAGCCGTTCGACAAACAGGAACTCATCCTTCGCGTCCGTGCCGGTATCCGCACCGTCAACCTCGAACGCGACCTCTTTCGACGCAAGATCGAACTGCAGAAATGCAACGCCGAAATGGCTGTCCTCAACACCAGGCTCGAGCGCCTCGCAACCACGGACGAGCTGACCGGCTTGCTCAACCGCCGCCAGGCCCTTGTCAAGACGCGCGAATTCGTTGACCTCGCCGCGCGATACAAGGTCCCGCTCTCCTGCCTCGTTTGCGATCTCGACCACTTCAAGCAGATCAACGACACGCACGGCCACGCCGCCGGCGACCTCACGCTCGCACGTACAGCCCAAGCCATCACCCACGCCATCCGCAGCACCGACGTCGCCGCACGCATCGGGGGCGAGGAATTCCTCGTCGTCTGCCCCAACACCGACATCGAAGCCGCAAGGGCACTCGCCGAGCGCATCCGCGTCGCGGTCGAACAACTAGCGCAGAACGATCCACAGCACGGTGCGTGGGCCACGGTCAGCATCGGCGTTGCGCAAAATGGACCCCATGGCCAAGATCCCGACGTGATGATCAAGCATGCCGATGAAGCGCTCTACGCCGCAAAGGCAGCCGGCAGAAACTGCGTCTGCAGCGCAGAACCCGTGCTCACGACCGCCGTCACCGCCGACGCCGGCGGCAACTGATCGGCCAAATGGCCATCCGGATCAACCAGTTCTGGCGGAAGTTCGCCGGGTTCAACGGCACCGCCAGTGGCTGACGCTCCGCCGGGATTCACACGACACGATTTCGTCACTGGATGACGCGGAGTGAGACCGCCCGTTCAGCCTCCCCAACAAGTCGCAGATACAGCTTCGAGATAACGCTGTCGCCCAATTCCCGGCCAGACGTCGACAACCGCAGCGTCCCACCGCCTGTGATCACAAGAGCAAGCTGCTCAAGCTCTTCGATTGTGTCATGCAACACACCCGGAACGTTCACGTCGCATAACGTCGACACCTGATCCAGATCGACCCCGGCATTCAGCCGCAACCCCGTCAGCAAGTACTCTGCCGCCCGATCCGCCCCCGTCACGCGCTCACTGTCGAGACTGGCGTCGCCACGCTCTGCGACACGCTTCTGATACAGCCCGATGTCGGCGACGTTCTTGTAGCGCAACCCATCGACCAAACCCGCCGCTGAAGGTCCAACCCCGATGTACGGCTCCTGTCGCCAGTAGATCAGGTTGTGCACGCTTTGCTGCCCCGGTTGAGCGAAGTTGCTGATCTCGTACTGCTCGTAACCCGCCTGCCCAAGCGTCGCGATCGCTTGGCGATACATCGCCAATTCCAAATCCTCGTCACACGCCGTCAAACGACCGGCTTGGTGCATCGCCGTCAGCCGAGTTCCCGGTTCGTACGTCAGCCCATAGCAGGCAATGTGATCAACCCCGAGTTCCATCGTCCGTCGCAACGATGCGCCCCACGTCGCCTCCGACTGTCCAGGAATCCCAAAAATCAAGTCTAGATTCATTCGATCAATCCCGGCTGATCGTGCGATCTCAACACTTGGCGCGATATCATTCGCCGAGTGCAGCCTCTCCAGCGTCGCCAACTCCTCTGCATGCCACGATTGTGCCCCCATCGAGATCCGATCGACCCCCGCATCGACCATCACGGCCATTTTCTCAGCGTCGAGCGTGGCTGGGTTGGCTTCGACGGTGAATTCCTCCAGTCGCGATCCGCGCAGCACTTCCGCCATCGCGCTGAAGAATCGCCGAAAATCGTCGATATGCAGCACCGTGGGCGTCCCGCCGCCCACGAAAACGGTGCGGATTGTCCGGTCGGATGTCACGCGATGCCGCAACTCGGCGATGATGGACGACACAAGCGCTCCGGTTGGCCGATCCATCAGCGGCACTGAGTAAAAGTCGCAGTATCCGCACTTGGTCTCACAATAGGGGATGTGTACATACAGCCCATGCGCCGTCATGGTGTTTCCCCATCGTGACGCAGCCGTATGCGGCATCCGGTCATAAACCTTTGTAAAACCATGTACTTGCACGCTCGCCCCACGACGGGGCCTCTCGGAGTTTTGTTGAACCGCCACTTGTCACGTGGTATATTAACGGAACAGGCGACGATGCGGTCGTTGGTGGCGGGAATTCCTTCTGCGGGTGCACGAGGCAAGAGGAAAGACGATGCAAGTCAATCTGGTCATGTTCAGTGAATCCGGATCCCGACGGGATTTTCCGGTCAACGTAGCCACCATCAGGATCGGCCGCAAAGACGATTGCGACATCCGCATCCCGCTGAGCGAAGTGTCGCGGCACCACGCCCAATTGGACGTTCGCGGCACCGAGCTGGCGCTCAAGGATCTTGGCAGCGCCAACGGCACCTTCGTCAACAACAAACGCATCAAACAGGTCGTGCTCCATCCGGGTGATCACGTCGTCATCGGCCCGGTTGTCTTCACGGTTCAGGTCGACGGCAAACCGGACGAAATCCGCGGCGTCCGCACCAAGCTTCGCCCCATGTCTGCTGTCGCGCAGGCGCAGGCGTCGGGTGACAGCGGCATCAAACGCGAAGACGAGATCGATCCCATCAGCGCTCTGGAAGCATTGGCCTCCAGTGCGGATCAGACGGCCATCGACGCCTTCGACGATGAGGACATTCTCTCCTGATCGCCGATCGTCGCGTGTTCGATTTGCAACAGAATCATTGACAAACATCATGAATTGCGATGCGCTTGGGGTTTGAGCCGATAAGGATCCTATGAGCCTCGCCATGGACGGATCGTCGCAAACCACCGTGGAGCATCATCCGCACGTTCGCCCCAAAGCCGAACGCGTCCGGTCGCGCGTCGGTCGTCGGATCGTCAGCCTGTTGATCGGTGGTGTTCTGCTGTGTGTGTTGGTCGTCTATTTGCGTGACGCCGCAGCCATCAAGTCGGAGTGTCGCCACCTTGATCTGCTGATGACCCCGGTTCGCAAACACCTCGTCGAGTACGACCGATTGCCGCTCGCGTTCCCGGCCGACCTGGAAACCAACCCCACCGGTGAAGCCATCGCGTTTGTCGATCCGAAAGTCATTCGTTATGCACAAACCACCGATGAGCCAACGGTCATCGCCTATGCCAATGGTTATGGACTGATATTAAGGTCCAATGGTCACGCCGTTGCGATCTATCATAACAAATCCATAACAATTGAATGGATGTCCAAACAGGACATCGGCCCCCGCCTCGACGCCCAGCGCAACAAAGTCGGCCTGCCACCGCGGGAATAAGCGTTCTCAGCGATCCTCTTGTCTTGACTTTCCAATATCGATTCGGCTAACGTCGATCATCCGAGCAAGGCCGTCGTGTACTCTGGTTGGCCACTCAAGCAGGAGAAAACCATGAAGCGCTTCCGGTTCGCTGCGTCATTTACTTTCGTCATGGGTTGTACAGCATGTACGATGTCGTTTGCCGGCATCCCATTCGGACCAACATCACCATTGGCCAACGACGCCGCGACCGATTCTCTGCGTGATCGATTTGCGGATATTGCGTCCAACGATGCGGGCACGTTGGGGGTTGTTTGGAGTGGCGCGGAGACCGATGCATCAACCGGAGAAAAGATTCTTTTCGCACGTAGCGTCGACGGCGGCACGACATGGGAGGACGTTGTCGTCATTGCTGATGACGCTGGTCCCCCCCGAAGGAACGTTGGTCCCGCGCTTGCGGGCGGTCCGGATGGCGTCTGGGTCATCGTGTGGGTCGCGGTTGACCAGGGCGAGAGGTACTTCAGTCGCAGCACGGACGATGGACAGACATGGTCTGCACCGTCGATTCTCCCGGGCGGCATGGGGTCTGCGCTTCCTGGCGACTCATCGGAACTCGAGATTGCGACGGATGGAGTTGGTACTTTCGTCGTAATTGGCACTGAGGAAATTGATGATGATGATAAGGTCGCCATCGTGACGAGTTCGGACAACGGACTGACTTGGGCACGTGTCGCTGAGTTTCAGGGATCGAAACCGACGATCGCCACCGATGGAGCCGGAAATTGGGTCGTGGCATGGGCTGGGTTCGGAGGGCTGACAGCACGTTCGATCGATAACGGCCTGACATGGTCTTCGCCGATCGTCTTGCCAGGAGTGTCGCAGTTATTGAGCAATTTATCGTCCATGGCGACAGATGCTGACGGCACCTGGGTCCTCGTGTACGCGAGACAGGATGCTGCTCCGGGTGCACCCCCCGGTATCTTCGCTCACATAAGTGAAGACGCCGGAATTTCATGGAGTTTGCCTGAGTTAATCTCACCCCCGACTGTTCCATTTGGGCCGAGATCTTCCAATCCAGACGTCGCCGAGAATGCCGCCGGTGAGTTTCTCGTTGTGTACGTTCGTGACCGGGACATCTACAACGTCGTTCGCTCAAGCGGCGGTGCCTGGTCGCAAGAGACGATCGTGACCCCCGATGCGCCATTCACGCCAATTAGCACGCCGTCGGTACTCGCGGACGATTACTCGAACTGGCTGGTGGTCTGGGGCAGTTCGGATTCCCTCGGTGGTCTCATTAACGCCGACTCGGACATTCTGATCGCCCGTAGCCTGCTCGACTGTGGCAACGGTGTTTTGGATCCAGGCGAATCATGTGACGACGGAAACAACGACCACGGCGACGCGTGCGGTATTGACTGCGATGTCAATGTGTGTGGCGACGGCGTGGTCAATCAGGACAGCGAGGAATGTGACGACGGCAACACCGAGTCAGGAGATGGGTGTAGTGAGAACTGTGTCATTGAGGATGGTTCCCCGACCCGTGTTTTCATGGTGACACAAGGAATGGACGTCGGGTCGTCAATTCCGGGTACGGACGCGATCGTTGAGGTCGCACCCGGTGCGACGCTCGTGGTGGACACCTTTATCTCGTCGCCGGTCGGCTTGGCCTCATATCAGCTTGTTTACGGATGTCAATACCCAAGCAGCGATTCCGCAGCACCGGATCTGATCTATGATCAGGAGCTTAATCCTGTCGACCCATCTGTTGTCGTGGAGAGTTCGATCCAAATTGACCAGTCCAGACCCGATTGGTTGTTCGCCAATAACGCCGGAGTCCTCGTCGGGCGTGATCAAGGATATTGCACTTTCAACACGCCATGTACGATGTCATCCGATTGCCCATTCAACAGCCTGTGCGAGAACGGTGTTTGCATCCCGACGCCGCCGCGAATCACCGCTGTAACTTCACTAAGTCTGTCACTGCCCGGACAGGTGCGATACCTTGGGGAGATTTCTTATCTCGTCCCGACGGATGCCAGCGGAACGTATCGTATTGTGTTTGAGTGCTGCAGCAACTCAGATGGTTGTCTGTTGGACGGTAATTGTGCACTCGAAGGGGGGTCCACGACCAACCTTATCGCTTCAGATTCCTTCTTCACCCACGACGGTCTGCTCGTCGTGGTCGATCGCCTCGAAGCCTGCTGCCTGCCGGATGGTAGCTGCGAGGATGTCGAGCCGACGGACTGCGACATGATGGGCGGCACGTCCGGTGGGCCGTTGACCGATTGCGGCGACGATGCCGACAACGACGGCGTCTGGCCACAGTGCGGCGACGAGTGCCCGAACAACCCAGCCAAGACCGAACCGGGCATCTGCGGTTGCAATGCACCCGACAATGATACGGATGCCGACGGCGTCGTCGACTGCATCGACGGTTGCCCGTTCGACTCCGACAAAACCGCCCCCGGCCTATGCGGCTGCGGTCAGGAGGAATCCAACTGCGCCCCGGTCCCGGCCGTCTCCGGTTTCGGCATGCTCATACTGTCGCTTGCGTTCGCAATGGCGCTGATATGGAAGAGTCGGGATAGTAATTGGGGTTGTATGTAGAAATAGCTACGAGCGTCTCTTGGGCGAATCGGGCATTTTGAACGCTATTTCAATAATGAGCAACAGGCGATGAGGCAGCACCTCGGCCTCCGTTGAGATTCCCACAGCGCCAAAGTCAGCCTGCCCCTGCGGGATTGAGCCTGGACTGCCATTGTAACGATCTTGACTTTGGAATTGTGAATCTGATAACGTTGAGTTACGGCGTTCCACAACTGATTCCAAAATCGCAGTCGAGGTCAGACAGCCAAGGAGATGGCGACATGTTTTCCCGGTTCAGCACGCTTCCAACGGTACTGGTTCTTGCAGCGATTCCGAGTTGGGCCGCAGGGCAGACTTCGCTTCCTTTCGGGCAGTTGCGACCAGTCAACACAGATGCGTCAACGGACGTAAATTCCGATCTTAGCCCATCACTTCAAACCGATGGCCAAGGCACGTGGGTGTGTGCGTGGCAGAGAAATTCGCCTGTGATGCCGGGAAGTGGACCGATCACGTCGGACGTGCTCGTAGCCAAGAGCACTGATGATGGGCAGACGTGGTCTACGCCGACGGTCGTCTCAGAGATCTTGCCTGATGGCGTAATGCGCCACGCAAGTCGCCCACGTGTTGTTTGGGCGGGCAGCGGGGTCTGGGGTGTAGCATGGGGGACACCGAACTTCGGTGACGACGTCCTCCTGGTCCGCAGCACAGATGATGCGGAGACTTTTTCCGATGCCGTTCGTGTGGCGACATCGGTCTCATTTCGTGATGCGAAGAGCGACCGGAATGGTACCTGGGTGATTGTGGGTGCGAACTTCGGTGGGAATGTTTTTCGGAGTATGGATGACGGCGTGACGTGGTCTCCCGCACCTTCATTGGGGACGCCACTCGGTGGATTGGACGTTGATGCAGACGGCAATTGGTTGGCGATTTCGTTCTGTGCTGCCGCCGTGTTCGAGAGCGCAGATGGATTCCTCACCGCAACGTCGCGAAGCACAATGTTCAATGATGGCCGGAGTTTTGAAATTCGATCAGGCCCCAACGATACGTGGCTGTCGGCTGGTGCGATAGGGAGTGACTTTGTCACCCTGAGAAGCATCGACGATGGTGCGTCATGGACGTTACAAAACTCGACTCCGTTGAACCTCGGAGATCCAAGCAACGTCAGATCGGACATCGCGGTTAGTAGCCAGAGTGAATGGCTCGTTGTTTGGCATTCAGATCAGCCGCTCTCTGTCCTTTCGTCAGCGAGCCAGGACAACGGGGGCTCGTGGAGTCCGCCACGCCAGGTGCGGCCTGACTCTTTGTTCGATCCGGCTGCTGACGCAGGCCCAACGATTGCGACGGACGGTGCGGGCGTTTGGCTGGTTGGATTCAGATCAAGTGCCTCATTGCCGAATGCCATCGGTTCAGATCCGGACATTCTGGTGACGACCGCACTCCCGACGTGTGGCGATGGTATGCTGGACGATGGAGAGCAATGTGATGACGGAAACACCAATCATCGCGACGCGTGCGGAACCGACTGTGAGATCAACAGCTGCGGCGACAATTTTGTGAATACCTCGCTCGAGGAATGTGACGACGGCAATGTGCTAAGCGGGGACGGTTGCAGCGACACCTGTCTCTCCGAGTCGGACGACCCGACGCGAATCTTCCTCGTGGCACAAGGCCAGAATCCTGCAAATACGCTTCCAGGCATGGCTCAGGAAGTGGTTGTGGCTCCAGGCACCACAATTGACGTGGAAGCATACATCCAATCTCCAAGGGGGCTGAGTACGTACGAACTCGCTTGGCCGTGTTCAATTGCAGGTGACCAGATTGGATCTGCCGATCTTGAGCATGTTCAGACCATTCAGATCGGTCCGCCCCACGAAATTGTCGACAGCTCTGCGTTGGTAGACGCCAATAGAAGTGATTGGGTATACGCGGGAGATGCTGGGGTGATACCATTGCGCGACCCCGGATTCTGCTCGCCGTCGGCATCGTGCTCAGATGGTACAGATTGCCCCAACAACAGCGCTTGCGACACGAATGCCGGTTCCTGCACGCTCGCGTCGCCGCGCATTGGTGCTATACCGCTCACGCCGAGTTCGCCTATTACTTTGCCAGGCCAGGTGCGGTATTTGGGAGAAATCGGCTACGCTGTTCCACAAGGTGCAGATGGAACCTACGCGCTCGTGTTTGAATGCTGCCAAAACAGTAGCGGTTGCACACAAAATTCTGGATGCACACCATGGACGGCTATTCTGGGGTCTGAGCCGTTCTTCACGCACGATGGCTTGCTTGTGGTGGTCGACCGTCTCGAAGCCTGCTGTCTGCCGGATGGTAGCTGCGAGGATGTCGAGCCGACGGACTGCGATCTGATGGGCGGCACGTCCGGTGGGCCGTTGACCGATTGCGGCGACGATGCCGACAACGACGGCGTCTGGCCACAATGCGGTGACGAATGCCCGAACAACCCGGCCAAGACCGAACCGGGCATCTGCGGTTGCAATGCACCCGACAATGATACGGACGCAGACGGCGTCGTCGACTGCGTCGACGGCTGCCCGTTCGACCCCGACAAAACCGCCCCCGGCCTCTGCGGCTGTGGCCAGGAAGAATCCAACTGCGCCCCGGTCCCGACCGTCTCCGGTTTCGGCATGCTCATCCTGTCGCTCGGTCTCGCCGGTGGGCTCGTCTGGCGGCAGCGCCGATCCGGCGCGACGGTCTAATTCGGCGAGAAGAAGAACCTTACCAGTCGGGTCGGAGCGTGGCCTGAATCGCCGATTTCGAGGCGATAGGGGCATTTCCAGCCCGGCAGAGGGGGTGTTGCATTCTCATCACCACCCGATAGAATGCGTGGCTCGGTTGAAACGCACAGGATGGACACCATGCCCAAGCAAAAGACGCATAAGGGCTTGGCCAAGCGCGTGAAGGTCACCGCCAAGGGCAAGCTCAAGCACAGAACCAACTTCACAGGCCACCTCATGAGCGGCAAGAGCGGCAACCGCAAGCGCGCCCTCCGCAAGCCGTCCTACGTGTCGGAGTGCTTCGAAAAACGCATGAGGCGAATGCTCGGCGTCTAGCCACCACGATCAGCCCCGCGAGGAGTTAACACCATGCCAAGAGCAAAGTACGGCGCCGCACGACATCGCAAGAAAGTCCGGCTCTTCAAGGCCGCCAAAGGCTACCGTGGCGCCCGCAGCAAGCTGTGGCGCACCGCGAAGGAAGCGGTCATGCGTGGCCGCGCGAACGCCTATCGCGATCGCCGCCAGAAAAAGCGCAACTTCCGATCCCTGTGGGTGATGCGTCTCAACGCCGCCTGCCGCGAACGCGGAATCAACTACAGCTGCTTCATCGCCGGTCTGACACGGGCGTCCGTCATTGTGAACCGCAAGGTCATGTCGCAGATTGCGATCGAAGACCCCGCCGGGTTCGATGCTCTGGTTGAGGTTGCCAAGGCAAATCAGCCGGCCAAGTCTGCCGCGTAATCAGCGACGGAAGCATCCGAAAAATCGAATGTTAAAATGGGCTGCCCATGCGAAGCATCCGGCAGCCTCTTTCTTGCGCAATGTTCGCAAAATCAGTCGGTTGTGAGCCGTTGGTACAGCCCGTCGAGCTGATGCACCATCGTCTCGGTGCTGAATGCCGCACGCGTGGCACTTCGACCGGCTGCGCCCAAACGTTGCCGCAGCTCGGCGTCTGTTGATATGGAGAGAAGGGAATCCGTTAATGCGGATATATGGTCTGGCGGAATGAGCTTCCCGGTCTTGTCCTCAACGATCACCTCCGGCGCGCCATCGAGATCGAACGCAATCCCCGGAACCTCCATCAGCAGGCCCTGCACGAGTGCCCGTGGCAGGCCTTCCCATTTCGACGCATGAACCAGCAGGTCGAATCCGGCGATGAGCTGCGGCACGCGGTCCGGCGGTACGAGCCCGGTCAGGTGGACGCGGTCTGCCAATCCCAGTGATCGCAGGCGGGCGAGGTAGTCGTCCCGGTCGGGGCCGTCGCCCACCCACACGAATTTCAGATTCGGATTGCCGGCGACGGCCGCAGGCATGGCTGCGATCAGTTCGTCGTAGCCCTTGTTGCGGAAGAGTCGGGCGATGGTCCCGACGACAATATCCGATTCGGCGAATCCCCAGGACCGGCGGACCTCGTCCCGGCCCGCCCGCGGCACGTATTTCGCGGTGTCCATGCCGGATCGGATGGTTGTGAATTTCGATTCAGGCCCCATTCCCGCCGCGACAGCCTGCCGGGTCATGGCATCTGCCACGCAAACAAACGCCGTCGTCATCGGCGCGACGAATCGCTCGAGCGCCCGATAGAACCAGCGGACCGGCGGTGACTGCGTTCGATTGAAACTCATCCCGTGAATCGTATGGATGACGATCGGAACACCCGCCCGATGGGCTGCCCAGCGCCCGAGAATGCCGGCTTTGCTGCTGTGGGTATGGACGATGTCGAACCCGCCGTCGGTGAAAATGCGTCGCAGGTCACGCAGACAGCGAAACTCCTGAACCGGCGCCGGCTGACGCAATAGCGACGGCACACGGATGCACTGCACCGGCGACGCCTCCGCCTGCTCCCAAAGCGATCCCTCCGGACCGGTCTGCGGGCCGGCGATGAGCGTCACATCGTGACCCAATTCGGCCAACCCGATGCAGCTCAGCAGGGTGTTTTCCTGTGCGCCGCCGACGATCATGCGTGTGATGACGTGGGCGATCTTCACGACGGATCCACTTGTTCGGAGTCAGGCGATCGCGGGGCTGAAGATTCAGAATCGGGCACGAGCAGTTCCGCCGGGTATTTCACCCACTCAAGGCAGAGTCCTTTTCCGGAGATGGTTGGCCCGGCGTTGTTGCGGTCCTTGCTTTCGATGATGGCGGGTATCTCGTCCGGGTCGCGCCGTTTCTTGGCGATGTCGACGAGCGTGCCGACCATGATGCGGACCATTTTGTGCAGGAACCCGGTCCCCTCGACGCGGATGTGGATTTCGCAGCCTCGCCGCTCCGCCTCGCATCGCAATACGGTCCGCACCATGGTCTCGCGCACGCATCCAGCCGTCGCAAAGGCCGTAAAGTCGTGCGAGCCGACGAACTTGGCCGCGCCCGCCTGGATACGCTCGAAGTCGAGCGTTTTCCAGATGTGCTGGACGTAGTTGCGACCGAAGATGGGCCGGGCGGACGAGTTGTGGATTCGGTAGCAGTATTCCTTGCTGGTGGCCGACATGGTGGCGTGAAATGCGTGCGAGACGTCGGTGGCTTCGAGCACGGTCACGTCTTCGGGCAGGCGCGAGTTGATCGCATGGGCCAGTCGCTGAGCTTCCATCGTCGCGTCGGTACGGACATTGGCGACCTGGCCGGCCGCGTGCACACCGGCGTCGGTCCTGCCGCTGGCGATGACATTGACCGGGTGTCGCAGCACCGTTTGCAGCGCTTCTTCGAGCGAACTTTGGACCGTTCGCAACCCGGGCTGCGTCTGCCAGCCGTGGAAGTCTGTCCCGTCATATGCAAGAAGGAGCCTGACGTTGCGTTGCATCGACGAGCATGGTACGCAACGATCAGGCTCTCTTCAACGAATACGCTCTCGGGGGGTCGTCCGTGACACGCGATCCGAAAGCAATCTGCACGACGGCAACAAGGGCCTCCATGCCCGATACCGCGGTGGTTAAGCGACCAGTTCCTCGCAAAGCGTGCGACCAAACCGCTGACGCAAGCGCTGCAAGATGTCCTTGTGGATCTGGCTGACGCGGGATTCGGAGAGTTTCAGCACCGAACCGATCTCCGACATGGTCAGCTCTTCGTAGTAGTAAAGCACGAGGACGAGGCGTTCTTCGCGACTGAGGCCGCGGGTGATGTATTCGGTGAGCATTTCGCGGGAAACGCTGGCCGACGGATCGTCGGCTTCGTTGTCGCCGACGTCCCATGTGCGGGATGGGCCGCGACCGTTTGTGTCGTTCTGAGGCTCCATCGCGCTGAAGTGCACTTCCTTGCCGAGCTGCGACAGGCGGCAAAGGTGTTCGTAGCGCGAATTGGTCACGCCCATCCGGCTGGCCACCTCCTCCTGTGTCGGTGGGCGGCCATTCTGGGCATCGAGCATTTCGCGGGCCTGCAGCCGCTTCTTCTCGAAGGTGCGGACGGTACGACTCTGCGGGTCGAGACCGCGAAGCCAATCCATCACCGCGCCCGAGATACGCTGCTGGCAGAAGGTCTCGAATTTGGCCTTGTGCGTGGGGTCGTAGGCTTCGACGGCTTCGATGAGACCGTCGAATGCGGCAGAACAGATTTCGTCGTAGGAAATCTGGGCAGGTAACTTACGCGAGAGTCGAGCAGCGTGGGTGTGAACGAGGTGGCTGTAGTGAACGACGAGGTCGTTACGCTGCTGCACCTTGCGTTGCTTGATGTACTTTTTCCACTGCTGGTCAATTGCCTTGGGTTTTGCGCTCATCTGTCGTGCTCCCATTGTGCGTCCTCCGTGACACCTGTGAACTTGGGTTGGGAAGCTAAAGGGGGTTAAAATGGTAAGCAAGTGAAAAACTGGGGAATTTACGGCGGAGGCAGTAAGCGAGGGCATCAATCTCGACGCAAATTATCCAGATTAACGGTCGTGACGGATGGGGAAATCTGGCGGCGTTCCGTTCAGGCGCGCGGTAAGGTCATTCTTGACATGATTTTGCGGATTAAGCGGCTTGGGTGTTTTGGGGCGCGTGTAGGGAGACATGATTAGTGCGTGTGCACCAAGGCGGGGAGAGAAAAATGTTTGGGATGATTGGGTGATTTGGGGGTTTTGCCATTGACGGACCATTTCGGCCAACCGGTTTCCACGATTCGGCGGGCACGGTCGGCGTGTTCGAAGTGCGTGCCGACAGGCGGATGAAACGCGATGCGTTCGCCTGGCCAGCCCTGATTGAAACGGTTCGCCGCGCGCGATCTGCGTTTCGCGCCGGGTTTTGAAGTAGTTGGCGTCGTGCGTTTGGTCGCGGCCTCGTCGTTGAACCGCGTGGTCATTTGAGAAACGGGTCGCATTGGGTGGGGCGTCCTTGGTAGGATGGACGCAGGAGAGAGCAGCGTCACTTTCATCGTGCGGCTTCCAACCCCGATGAATCGACTCAGTGATTGTGCATGGCGGATGGATCCTCATCGAGCCGGAATGGCATGACTTGGGAGAGGGAATAGTGTCTGGAATGCATTGGCGATCAGGGCTGCTGGTGTGTGTTCTTGTACTGACCGCGATGCCGGTGCAGGCGGATTCGATCTGGCAGTGGACGCATGAGGGGAGTGCGGCGGGGATGGCCAATGTGTTCGACGGTGGGCCTGTGGATGTCGATTCCGACTCGACCAATGGACTGATGGATGACGACATCGGCTTGTTCACCAGTGATAGAACCGATCAGTCGGGTGTATTAGGCGCTCAAGCGCTTGCAGTCGCAAACTCCACTATTTTTCCCGAACCTGATGTACTCGTGGTCAGCCAGAATTTCACGGTCGGGTACATCCCATCGAACAACATTGGCGGTGACAACCCAGGGGGCGAAGCCACCGGCCAGATGGACACCGTGGTGGAGTTTGTCCTGCCCTTTGACGACGCCCAGTGGTTCTCCCGCCTCGACATCGAGACCGATTTCAACAATGTCATGAACGGGGAAACACGTGTCTTTGTCGAAAACGTCACTCGGTCGTCCATGATCGAACTGTTCAACAACGGCACATCGGCCCTGATCGAGTTTGATTTTGACACATCCGCTGGCGACGTGATCCGCCTGACCACCAGTTACACAGCGTCGGGGAACACAGGCGGGCCGAGCGGCCTCCGCGTGTATGACGTGAATCAGAGCCTGATCGTGAGAATCCCTGAACCGGGGACGTTGATGTTGCTGGCGGTTGGGGCGCTGGGCGTCTCGCGCCGACGTGGCCAAGTGGTGTTGCCATGATGCAGAGTCTCGGGTTCGCGGCATTGTGCGTCACGCTGGTCGCCGCAACGGTGCAGGCGGATTCGATCTGGCAGTGGACGCATGAGGGGAGTGCGTCGGGGATGGCCAACGTGTTCGATGGCGGGCCAGTCAGTCATGGCTCGGATATGAGTTCGGGGCCATAGGACTTTCGGGTGGACGCTCGTGCGTTCGCGAGAACGTCGCCCCGATCCCTCTTTTTGCTGGCGGTTGGGGGGTCGTCTTGCGTGGCGTCGCGGATTGAAAGTGGCGGTGGGCTGCGGGGTGACCGGGGTTGTTGACAGAGGGGCGGGTGGGTGTAAGGTGTGTCGCTCGGCGTCGATGGATAGGAGGACCGTCGGCGTGCGTACCGGGCTCATAGCTCAGTTGGCTAGAGCGCGTCGCTGATAACGACGAGGTCCCAGGTTCGAGTCCTGGTGGGCCCATTCATTTCTTTCCGATTTGCTCCGACTTGTTTTGGTTTTCGTTTCGATTGTTGTCGCTGCGCGGGCGCCGTTGGTTGTCCCGTCACACACGAGGGGTGACGCTACAGGAATGCAGGGGTGACGCTACAGGAGGTGCAGGGGTGACGCTACAGAATGGTGGTGTGGCGGTTGCGACGGCATTGGGTGTGACGGAGCGTCCAAAAATCGTCGCGACTGCACGGCTACGACGCTTGCTCCTGAATCTTCTGCCAGGTCAGGTTGAATTTGGCGAGGTACTTGCGGAGGCGGTCGGCGTCGTTGGCGGTCTTGCGGCGTTGGCGTGAGGCGGCGAAGAGGCGTCGGCCTGCGTCGGAGAGCGATCGCGACGTTGCACAGACGTTGACGACGTGGGCGAGCTGCACGCGGTCGAAGTCGTCGATCCCGGCTGATTCATCGCTGAGCAACGTGTCCAACAATGCGGTGGTGACGCCGTTTTCCGTTTCACATTCCAGCATCGACCAACCCTGTTTCAGTCGGCGGATTTCATCTTCCACGACGTCGCGCGTGATGCGGCCTGACGGCGCCATGGTGGCCATGCGCGCGATGGCGGCGTTGAGGTCGCGGAAGTTGCCTCGCCAGTGGGCGTCGGGTGATTCGGCGAAGGCGGTGAAGGCGGTGAGGGCTTCCTTGTTGAATCGGAACATGCGGCCTGTGGTGGCGGTGATCTGTGCGAGTTCGTATTCGATGTTGGGTGCGATGTCTTCGCGGCGGTCGCGGAGACTTGGCATGGTGAAGGTCCAGAGGTTGATACGGGCGAGGAGGTCGTCGCGGAATCGGTTTTGGCGGACGGCGTCGCCGAGGTCGCGGTTGGTTCCGCAGATGAGTTGAAAGTCGCTGGCAACGTCTTTGTCACTACCGATCGGCAGGAAGCGCTTCTCTTCGATGGCGCGGAGCAGCATGGCCTGTTCGTCGATGCCGAGTTCGCCGACTTCGTCGAGGAAGAGGACGCCGCGGTCGGCTTCGCGGAGGAGTCCGGTGCGATCGGTGTTGGCGCCGGTGAAGGCGCCGCGTTTGTGGCCGAAGAGGGCGGACATGGCTGTGTCGCCTCGGAGGGTGGCGCAGTTGATCTCGACGAATCGGCCGGCGAGGTTCTGACGGCTTCGTTTGAGGTCGTGGATGCGGCGGGCGAGGCTCGACTTGCCAACGCCGGTGGGGCCTGTGATCAGGATGGGGGCGGTGGCGTGGATGGCGACGTGTTCGATCTGGTCGATCATGCGGTTGAAGGCGCGGTTGCGGGTTTGGATGCCGGCCTTGAGGAAGTCGGACGCTTGGCGTTTTTCGTCGGCGAAGCGTTGGGCGATGCGGTCGTAGCGTGAGAGGTTGAGGTCGATGATGGCGTATCGGCCGGGGCTGTTGTGGTGGCGGCGATGGGGCGGGGCGGACTGAATGAGTTGGCCTGGGATGTGGCGTGATTCGGTGAGCAGGAAGAGGCAGATCTGGGCGACGTGGGTGCCGGTGGTGACATGGACGAGGTAGTCCTCGGATTCGGTGTCGAACGTGTAGCTTCGGGCGAAGTTGTGCAGGGCGGCGTAGACGTTTTCGAAATCCCACGGGTCGCGGAAGGGGACGTTGTGGAGACGAACTTCGGTTTCGGGGGAGACCGTGTGGATGTCTTCGGCGACGTTTTGGGCCAGCGCGCGTGATCGCTTGTCGCAGAGCAATTCGAGTCGGGCGATGAGAAGGTCCTCGTGCTGGCAGAGGGAGACGGTGGGTCGCCACTGGTTCCAGCGTGACGGTCCTTCGCCGCGGTCGAGGGTGGTGCCGAGGAGTCCGATGGCGACCGTCTGGGGCATAGTGAAAATTATAAGTCACTAGCATAATAGATCAATCCTCTCCATTCCAACGTAGGTGGTTGAGTGGGGCTATTGTCGCGGATTGGCGCATAAATGTATTTAAAACAACGGCTTAACGTTTATCTTGACGGTTGTGAAGTCCACTGGCACCGCGTGTGCTTCATTCATCTTGGCAAGACTGAAGCGAATTGGAAATGGAGGCCAGGACGATGACAACGACCACGACGCAAACGATGCAGAACGCACTGATCGAGACGGGCGACGCCACTGCGATGTTGCCGGTGGCGAATGGGACCATGAAGCCAGTGACGGTGATCGGGACGCCGGCGATCCGCGAGACGTTTGATGATGCGACGCTGCGGCAAACGATGAATGCGCGGATGGCGCCGGGTGTGGACAACGTCGTGCTGAACCCGGATGCGCACATTGGGTATGGCGCGCCGATCGGATGCGTCATGACATCGCGGTCGCACATCTATCCGGGGCCGGTGGGCGTGGACATCAAGTGTTCGATGAGCCTGTTGCAGTTGGACTTGCCGGCCGACGCGGTGGCTGACCGTCGGACGCGTCGGGCGGTGATCGATGCAATCTGTGCACGGACGCCGACGGGTGCGGGACGTGGTCAGCGCAGTGTGCCGAAGTCGCGACCGGTATCACAGCCGTTGGGGCGTCGGGTTGTGGTGGAAGGTGCGTCGCGATCTGTTTGTGAGGCGTTGGGGATTCCGGCGCGTTGGGCGGACCGGTGCGAGGATGCGTTTCATGTTGGCCATGATGACACGCGTGATGCGTTGGCGGCGCGGCTGGATTGGCTGCAGCACGGTGGTGCGATGAAGGAGTTCAAGGACAAGATCGCGCAGCTGGGTTCGTATGGCGGTGGCAATCACTTCGGCGAGTGCGAGGTGGTGCGGGTGGCGGACAATGGCCGTGCGAAGCACTGTGCGGATGTGTTTGGATTGCGTGACGGGCATGTGGCGTTCTTGTCGCACTGCGGTTCGCGTGGGTTTGGGCACAACTTGGCCGTCGGTCAGTTTCGGGCGTTGCAGGGCAAGTTCGAGCAGTGGGGGATTGGATACCCCGGTGATGATCGGCACTTGTGCTACGCGCCGCTGGGAACGCGGGAAGCCAACGACTATCTGGACGACATGGCGCTGGGTGCGAACTTTGCGACGGTGAACCACCTGCTGATCAACGCGCTGGTGCTGGAGGCGTTCGAGGAGGTCTTTCCGGGTGTGCATGGCGAGTTGGTTTACTTCATCAGCCACAACATCGCGCGGAAGGAGATCGTTGATGAGAAGCCGGCGTGGGTAATGCGGAAGGGCGCGACGCGTGCGTTTCCGGGCGGTCACCATGCGTTGAAGGGAACGCCGTTCGCCGTGACGGGCCATCCGATTCTGCTGCCGGGCGATCCGCAGCGTGGGTCGGCGGTCATGGTGGCTGACAAGGGCGCCGAGCAGAGTTGCTACAGCGTGAACCATGGTGCGGGACGTGTGCTGGGTCGCAAGCAGGCGATTCGGACGCTGGATCAGAAGTCGATCGACACGTCGTTTGAAGAGCGTGACATTCTGACGAATTGTCGCAAGTATCCGCGCGACGAAGCGCCGGCGGCGTACAAGGATTTTGACGAGGTGCTGCGTTCGGTGAAGACGGCTGGTCTGGCGTCGGAGGTGGCGCGTTTGCAGGCGACGTTTGTTATAAAGGACGCTTCGAAAGCAGATGACTGAGGTGTGACGTGGTTGTTGATTGGGTTCTGACAGATCAGAAGTGGAAATACGAGGCCGTTCAGGTTGACTGCGGTGATGGAACCTACAGGGGGCCGGGACTCGGCCAGTGGAATCCGGAAAAGGGATATTGTCTCGACATGTTCGCGACACTGGTTCGCGGCAACGCTCCAAAGTCGATTAGCATGGATCGAAGCACTCTGATTCTCCAAGAACGAGCATCGTCAATACGCCTGCGAGAAGCTGGACCTTCGCGCGGAGTTCTATTTGTACGAGAGCAGGTCCGGCCGAGTCTTGGTTTGGTTGCGAACGGGCACCTGGAACTGCGAACTAATTCAGTGACTCATTGGACGCGAAACGGAATACGGTTGTCGCATCCATCTGGGACGATTCTATTTCGCGGTCAGCAGCCTGCACTGCTTCCGCAGGGCGCTAAGACTGTGACATGCATCGACGAACGTCAAGTCTACGAGCGAACAAGCGGTGGGCTAGACTACGACAAGGACGGAGTTTCGTTCTGTATCCGCTCGATTCGGGACAATACTTATCAGATTGACTGGGGATTGCCGGAGAGAACTTCCCATGGTCCATCCGCGGGAGTGTGGGCAAGTGGGGTCATTCAGGCTTGGCAGTTTTTGCTCAGTGCAAGTGTCTTCCCCATAGGTTCAGAGTTCCAGAGGGATGATCGAAGAGTGACTGTCTACGCTGCACCTGATAAGCCAGTGGCTCTCAGAAGGATCGCTCTCTTGGATCAGGCGCGCCAAATTTCAGGCAACGAACTGTACTTACTGTCAAGGTTGTTTGCAGGCCGATCTGTCGAGTCCATCATTGCTCAGAAGCTCCTTGCGCAGTGTTTCGATGCTGTGCGGAACACCAATTGGCAAGCCGTGATGTTCCTTATCGGTACTGCTCTGGAAGCTGTACTGCGGACGAAGTACGCTATCCCGTATGATCCGAAGAGGCATCGGACAGTGCGTATTCGAGAGTGCATTCAGTCGGTCTGCGTGGAGTACGTCATCCCGAGAATTTCTGAGGTATCGAATAAGGTCTGGCGTGCGTACAAGCGTGTTCGGCACCGTTCCGCGCATCCCGATTGGGTTAGTAGTTTTGGGGGTGCTGTTTGTTCAGCGAGAGAATTGGAGGCCCTTCATGATGTTTGTACTCTAACGAGATTCTATGGATGTCTTATTTTAGCAATGGCAGGGATCAGTGAACTGGATGAAGAAGTGGCGATTCTTGTCGACGGTCTGAGGGGTCCCGGCGATGCGTAGTGTCCATCGAGAGTATGCAAGTGCCCTGCACATCGACGGATCACACGGCGAGGGTGGCGGGCAAATACTGCGGTCGTCGTTGGCGCTGGCGATCATGACGGGCAAGCCTTTTCGCATCGACAACATTCGGGCGAAGCGGAAGAAGTCGGGATTGATGCGGCAGCACCTGACAGCCGTGCAGGCGGCGACACAGATCAGTGGCGCGGAAACGCTCGGGGCGGCCATCGGGTCGTCGCGCGTCGATTTCACCCCTGGGGCAGTGGCCGGTGGCGAATACACGTTCAGCATCGGGACAGCCGGCAGCACGACGCTCGTGTTGCAGACGGTGCTGCTGCCGTTGGCGTTGGCGGATCGGCCAAGTCGCGTCGTGCTCGAAGGCGGGACGCACAATCCGTTTGCGCCGCCGTTTGATTTTCTCGACCGCGTGTACATCCCGCTGTTGAACCGCATGGGGGCGCGCGTGTCGGCCACGCTGGAGCGACCGGGTTTCTACCCGGCTGGTGGCGGGCGGATCGTGGTGGAGATCACGCCGGCGAAGGCGTTGTCGCCGTTGGAGTTGGGTGAGCGTGGGGCGTTGAAGCGTCGCCATGCGCGGGCGGTGGTGTCGAATCTGCCGCGTGACATCGCCGAGCGCGAATTGGACGTGGTGCGTCGCAAGCTGGAGATGAAGCCGGACGAGATGGAGGTCGTGGAGGTCGAAAGGCCCGTTGGTCCGGGCAACATTGTGACGATCGAGGTCGAGCACGAGCATGCGCGCGAGCTGTTCACCGGGTTTGGCGAGGTGGGTCGGTCGGCCAATAGGGTGGCGGGGCATGCGGTGCAGCAGTGTCAGCGGTATCTGCATAGCGAGGCGGTGGCGGGTGAGTATCTGACCGATCAGCTGATGCTGCCACTGGCGATGGCGGGCGGCGGGCTGTTTCGGTCGGTGGGCATGTCGCGACACGCGGAGACGCACGCGGAGCTGATCGGGATGTTCACGAATGTGCGTGTCGACGTGGAGCCGTGCGAGGGAGGTGGCGTGCTGGTGCGGCTGGCGACGTGACGGCTGGTAAGTGTGGGGGCGTCGGCGATGGTTGCGATAACGTCGCGGGAATCGGCATCTCGGCGGTGATTGCAACGGAGTGGTCAGGGTGCTATGATTTCGCGAACCCTGAAGGGGCCGTAGCTCAATTGGGAGAGCGCCTGGTTTGCAACCAGGAGGTTGCCGGATCGTCCCCGGTCGGCTCCAGTTTTCCATTTCGTGGCGAGCTGACTTGCAGTTCCTCGGCGATCATCCGTTGCGTTGATTCATCTCTGGTTAACACAGTATTTACTCGTTGCTCATCGACTTTTCATCGCGACGGTGAATTCTGCGCAGATAGCGGGATTTTGGGACGTCGGCCACCTTGAATTGCCCTCGGGCGATCCGCTACCCTCGAATCTCCGCAGTGTCGCGACTGATGCAGGCCGGCGCGACACGACGGCTGGAAGACCCTCCATCCGAAAGTTGTCGCGTTCATGGGGATGAGCACGTCGCGCCGGCCTACTTTTCATTGATCGGTTCACATCCACACTTCGTCTGCCCTGCGTTTGTGGTCTCGCGCACACCTTTGGTGCAGGGGCGCCGATTGGATGGCGTGGTTACTTGTGCCGGAGTGTGCTTCTGGCTATCGATTGGCCGCACTCCGGACATCGCCCCGTCGTGTTGGCGGTCAGGTCGTAGCCGCAGCCGGGGCAGTGGCCGGGCGGATGTCGCCTGTCGCGACGGAAGAGCCATGCCGTCGCCAATGCGGTGGGAAGCAAGAGGCACCAGAGGGGGACTATCATCAACGAGAAACCTTGGCCGAGGAAGTCGCCGGATTCGTAACGCGGAGACCAATTCCAACTCTGCGCGGGCGATGTATTCCAGGAAACCGAATAGCGGTTCGATGCCCCAGATTGCTGCACATCTTCGTTCATTCCAAAAACGATTGCACTCCCTCCTTCGATGAACCAATCGTGGCGTGTTCCCCGGAGGAAGTAGCTGAAGGCGAAGCGGCCAAGTATTGTCGCAATTATCGCCGCAACAAGCGCGATGCTCGCAACAAGGAATACCCACTTCAGCTTGGAACGACGGTGTTTTAGAAGCGTTTCCATGGCTCGGAGTATACCACTTAATCGAAGATGCGATTGCTACGCCGCCTGCCCGCATTCCGGACATCGTCCGGTTGTATTCGCGGTCAGGTCGTAGCCGCGCTTGTGGTATTAACCGGGCGTACGTCGCCTGTCGCGATAGAATAGCAACGCCGTGCACACCCCTAACGGGAGCAATAGACACCAAAGGGGCAACACGAATTCATTGTGGCCGCTGCTCTTTTGCCTGAATCCTGGCAACCACCGCCATGGCCACGGATTGGGGTTTAGGGTCAATATTACGCGTGCACGCGGATTTTCTTCTGTGCGTGCCACCGCGAATTCGCCGCCACTGATGTGCCCTGCATTCGCGATGCGCTCGTACGGAATATACCAAACAAAGCTGCCAAACATGGATAGGCCAATTACAACAGCAAGCATCATGGACACGCCAAGCAACACCCACTTCAGTTTGTATGGGCGTTTTCTGAAAAGCCCTCTCATGAGTTCGAGCCGCCCGCGTGGCTTGACAATCGGTTGCACGGTCGCCTGCCCGCACTCGGGGCACGTGCCAGTCGTGTTCGCGGTCAGGTTGTAGCCGCAGTTGCGACAGTGGCCAGGAGGACGTTGTCTGTCGCGGTAGAACAGCCAGCCCGTCACCAGTATGAGGGGTACGAGGAGGCACCACAGCGGCAGATACCAATACTGGGCTGCACTGCTCCCTCCCGGCAACCAATGCCAACCCTCGTGCGCTTTCCCAAACACGAGATGCGCTGTACCGCGTATCATCCACGGATCCGGGGTCAGAGTGATGCATCCGCGGACAATCGCCAAAGTGAACTGGCGCTTATAGTTGATGTGCAACCACAGACTGCCGAACAACGTGCCTGCCATCGCCATTGCAACCGCGATGCTTGCGACGAGGAACAACCACTTCAGTCTGGACGGACGGTGTCTTGGAAGCGCCTTCATAAAGCACAGTATACCAAATGATTGTTGGAATGACCGTTACGCAACCTGCCCGCACTCCGGACATCGTCCGGTTGTATTCGCGGTCAGGTCGTAGCCGCAGCCGTGGCAGTGACCGAGCGAATGTCGCCTGTCGCGACGGAACAGCCACAGCGTTGTCAATACCGAGAGAAGCAAGGGGCACCACAGGGGTATCGCGCATCCCATCCAGGCACCACGGCGACCAGGTGAGTAGTACGGCAACCATTCCCACCGCATGGCCTGAGATGTGATGTGCCAAGAAGCGTCGAGGCGCGGGTGATTCGGAGGGCGAACTGCCATGATACGTCCGCCTTGGACGAACCCCAAATGCCTGAAGCCCCCGCGCGGGACTCCCCACGAGAGAGAGCCCAACAGCGTCCCGATCATCGCCGCACTTATCGCGATACTGGCGACAAGGAACACCCATTTCAGCTTGGATCGTCTGTGTTTCAGAGTGGCAGCCATGGTTCGGAGTATACCGCTTGTCTATTGAGAGGTATCCTGCGCAGATACGCCACATTCTGGGCAGGTGCCCGATGTGTTGCCTGCAAGGTTGTACCCGCAGAGATCGCAATGGCCCTCAGGGGGTCGCCGGTCGCGTCGGAATAGGATGATGGTGACAAGGGTCCACGGAACAAGAATATAGATCAGGGGAACGCCGAAGTAAGTCACGCGATGGTCGGACCAGAACCACGGACGCCACCTCCATTCAACGGCGCCAAAAACAACCCACGGGCGTTCGTCCGGGTCAGAGGGGTAGGTGCTAAAGACGACGCATCCGCCCCATGCACCGAGGTAAAACGGCGGGTTTGCGCCTCGCGAGACGCCTATTCCACCAAACAGCATCGCGACGAGGGCGACTACGATCAGCATGCACACTGCGAAGGCAATCCACTTGAGGCGGGAGCGGCGACGTGGGGAATGATCTGCCATGTTCATGACTATATCGTGTGCGTCGTTGAATTCACTGCACCGCACTCCGGACATCGGCCGGTCGTGTTGCCGGTCAGGTCGTAGCCGCAGCCGTGGCAGTGACCGGGCGGATGTCGCCTGTCGCGACGGAACAGCCACACCGTCACCAATGCGGTGGGAAGCAAGGGGCACCAGAGGGGGACTGCCAATGAAAACCATCCGATACCGGAGATGTTGCCGGATCGGTATCGCGGGCGCCAGATCCATTCTCGCGCGGGCATCATACCCCAAGAAGCCGTATATGGGTTTGAAAACTCGGCTTGCTTCGGACCGGTAGTCCCAATCATGACGATCCTCCCACCTCCGAGCACCGTGTGTGGGCCCTCTTGGCTGTAACTGAACTTGAAGGTGACAAAGAGTGTAGCAACCATCACTACTGCAATTGTGATGCTCACGACAAGGAACACCCATTTCAGCTTGAATCGATGGCGTTTCGGAGGTGCTGCCATGGCTCGGAGTATACCACTTAATCGACGATGCGATTGCTACGCAACCTGCCCGCACTCGGGACATCGCCCGGTCGTGTTGCCGGTCAGGTTGTAGTCGCACTGCGCGCAACGATCGGGTCGGCTGCGTTTGTCCGGGATGGTCCAGGCGAACACGACAAGCCCCAGCACGCCACTGATGAGGGACAGCAAGCCAAGGTCGACGGCGATGTGGCTCATGCCCGATGAGAAGCAGGGCGGGTACGGCGGCATTTTCGGTAGCGGTTTCGGCTGTGTCTTGTTGGTGTGGCAGTTGATGCCGCTGCCGAGGTACAGCTTTCCGCCGGCGATGAAGACGCACGTTTCGTGTTTATTGACTTGCCAGAGAAGCCAATGTCGCGATTCCGCAAATGATCGCATCACCAGTGTCATGAGGAAAACAGCCACGACAAGCAACACGCCCGAGACACAAAGGCCCCTCAGTTTCGTCCTAGATTTTGATTGCTGTTTGCGTGTCTCGCTCATCTTCGACTAGCCCATTTGTCAAACAGTGCCCGCACTCCGGACATCGCCCGGAAGTGTTGGCTGTCAGATCGTATCCGCATCTTCGGCACCGTCCGATGGCTGATCTGCGATCACGTCGAAACGACCAATTCGAAACGGGACCCAGCATGATCGATGGATAGAGCAATGGAACCATGACGACGAAAGTGCGGGCGTCGGACCGGTAGTATGGCAGCCAAACGATCCTCTTGATTCGAAAAGACCCAACGAACCACCCCTGAGCAAGATCGGCTGGAATGCGGCGCACACAGAGTGCCCCACTTCGGAGGTAGATGAGTGTGCCTTCGCCTTGGTGGTTCGCCTGATAGCTGACTTGCCAGATCAGCGAGCAGGCGTAGCCAACTGAGAGCGACATGAAGGCCACCGTTAGAATCCAAGTGCGTAAGGATGATCTGGATTTCGGAGTCGCCTTCATCCGGTTCATTTTACCCGCCGGCGACCGCCACGTGACCAAAACCGCTGAGCACAGGCGTCGATTGCGGTACGTCTAAACGATTGTTGAACAACGGGTTATCGACAGTATCAAGTGTTCGCTGACAGTTCCTTACGGCGGGAGACGTTGTTTGGGGTTAAGGTCGATACTAAGAAATACGAAAAGAATATCGCGTTTTTGATGGCGTGTATTCGGGCGGTCCGGGGGCCTCGGCGGGTGTGTCCGCCATTGGCGTCGGGCGGCTGGTGTGAGGGTCTCGATGGAAAGGGTGGTGACTTGATGAATGGCGTGGCCAACGCGATGGATCTTGATCTGCTGCGTGCGAAGGTGCGTGAGTTGTCGGTGCTGTCGGTGACGGACGAGCCGGTGATCAGCTGCTACCTTGACCTCGACCGCGATCGACGCCTGGCGATCAACGTGTTTCGCCAACGCGCCGAGATGATCGGTCGCGGTCTGCAGTCATCGCTCAAACCCGCCTTCGAAGAAGCCGCCGGACAGATCGAACGTCGGTTGGCCGAGTCGTTCAAACCCGAAACCAAGAGCGCGGCCATCTTCGCCCGGGCTGGAGACGAGCCGTACTTCCTTGCGATGGAGTTCACGGTCGGCATGAACGACTGGGTGGGCATCGGATCCACGCCGAACATCTATCAGCTCGTTGAACTGAAGGACACGTATCATCGCTACATCGTGACGACCTGCAGCGAGAAGAAAGTCGGCATCGTCGAGGTGAACCTCGGTGCAGCCACGGAGCAGGTGTGGCGTGAGCGACCGGAGACAAGAGCACGCGTGGGTCGCGAGTGGACGCGCCGACACTACCAAAACCACACGCGCGAGCTGACGGACCGGATGATCCGCGAAGCCGTCGAAGTGCTCGAGGAACGCATGCGGTGCGGTGGGTACAAACACCTTGTGGTCGTGGGCCATGATCGCGTACGCGGGCGGTTGATGGAGGCGTTGCCCAAGCCGTTGGCCGAGTCGGTCATCGCGACGTTGCCATCATCGCGGACGGCGTCTGCGGATGAGGTGGTCGAAGCCACGCTGGGCTCGTTCATCGAGGCGGAGCAGGACGAGTCGACCGACCTGGCTGAACGCTTCCTCGGTGAGTTCTTCCGTGACGGTTTGGCTGTCGCGGGCGAGGAACGAGTGACTCAGGCAATCCAGATGGGGCAGGTGGATGTGTTGCTTGTTGCGAAGGAGGCGGACGAATCGACGCGTGAGCGAATGGTTCGTGTTGGCGAAGCTCATGGATGTCCGATAGAACTGGTGGGCGGATGCGATCCGCTGACGGAATTGGGTGGCGTGGGTTGCCTGATGCGTTATCGCGCGTACTGACGTTGATCATGGGATAAACGAAATCTGTGGATGCGTGGACGACGATCGCCGGCGTCGCGGCCCTGCTGACCGGAGCACTGTTGTGCGGGGTGCTGTTCGAGCGACTCGGCCAGAGTGCGCTTGTCGGGTACCTTGTTTCCGGCTTGATTCTGGGGCCTGGATGTCTGGCGGTCGTGGACGATGCGACGGTCGTTCGCGGCATGGCCGAGTTGGGCGTGGCGTTTCTGCTGTTCAGTATCGGTCTTGAGTTTTCCTGGAAGCACATTCGCAGCATGGGGCGCGTCGCGTTTGGCGGTGGGGCGGTGCAACTGCTGCTGACGGCTGCGGTCGTGGCAGGGATCGGTCGTGCGCTGGGACTGCCGTGGGCGGCGGCGGTGGCGGTTGGGCTGATTGTCGCACCGAGCAGCACGGCTTGCGTGTTTCGGTTGCTCGAGCAGCGGACGGAACTGGATTCACATCACGGGCGGGCATCTGCCGGGGTATTGCTTTTTCAGGATCTGGCGTTGGTGCCGCTGCTCTTGGCGATCCGCATGCTTGGGTCGCGTGGTGGTGAGGGAGCGGCTGGGGAGATTCTGCGCAGCTTTCTGTCGCTGGCGATGTTTGCAGCTGGGGCGTACGTGGTTTTTCGCTTTGTGTTGCCGATGCTGCTCAACGCGGCGGTGGTGACGCGGAATCGCGAACTGCCGCTGATTCTCGCGGTGGCGACGTGTCTTGGGGCGGCGTGGACGTCGCACGCGTTGGGCTTGTCGCCGGTGCTGGGTGCATTCGCCGCCGGGATCCTGTTGGCTGAGTCGCCCTTTGCAACGTGGGTTCGTGCCGACGTGCAGGGCTTGCGGACGATCTGCCTGACCTTGTTCTTTTCGTCGCTGGCGATGATCGACGGGTTGGATTGGGTCTTCAAACACTGGTACTGGATCGTTGCTGCAGTGCCGACGGTGTTGTTCGGCAAGTGGCTACTCACGACGGTCGCGGTACGGCTTGTCGGTTTGCCGATGCGTGCGGCGATGGCGGCTGGACTGTGCATCGCGCAGACGGGCGAGTTTTCGTTTGTGTTGGCCGAGGTAGCGCAGGGAACGGGTCTGATCGGCGAGGAGGTCTTCAAGCTGATCGTGATCACGACGCTGTTGACCCTTTTGGCGACGCCGTATCTCGTCTCTTGGGCGCGACGCGTGAGCGCAGGCGGGGATGTGGCGGGGGGACATGGGCACGGCGGTCATGGCCATTCACTCGACCTCACCGACCACGCTGTGATTATTGGCTTTGGTCCGTCGGGACGTGCGGTGTTCGATGCGATCGCGACAGAAACGGCGGTGGCGATCGTTGATTTTCACCCGCGTGTTGATTACTCGCCTGACTACGTCGGGGCATTTCCCGTGGTCGGCGATGCGACACAGACCGACGTGCTTGAGCAGGCCTGCGTTTCGAAGGCGGCGATCGTGATCATCACGATTCCGGATCAGGCGATGTCGTTGCGGGCGTCGCAGTTGATCCGTGAACTGTCGCCCAAGGTGCCGATCATCGTTCGATCGCGATATGCCCGGTTCGTGGACGAATTGGCCGAGTGGGCCGACGTCGTCGTGGACGAAGAAAAGTCCATGGGCGAGCGCTTGGCGGATCATGCGCGAAAGCGCTGGGCCGCCGGTCAATCCGCGAGCTGAAGACCAATTGCAGGACCCACGGCTCGATGGCGACTCGCGCGCGATGAGACGACGAATCCCTGCTAATCCCCCATGCTCACGCCCAGGGCACGCGCAGCCATCACAAGGCGATGATGGGTGGGGACGGTGCGCTGCTGATCGGCCACCTCCTCGAGCGGGCAGTCGTCGATGACGCCGTTTTTGTACGTCACCAGCCGATTGAACTTGCCCTTGCGCAACATGCGGTCGGCGGCCAAACCGAATTCGGTCGCCAACACGCGATCCGCCGCGACGGGCGTCCCACCGCGCTGAACGTGTCCGAGGATGGTGGCCCGACATTCCAGCCGCGTGCGCTTGGCAATCTCTTCGCTGAGCACCTCGCTGACGCCGCCGAGTCGAACAGGGTCGGGGCTGTCATGGACCACGCGGTCAACGACCTGTTCGCCGCCGATCGGCTTGGCCCCTTCGCTGACGGCGATGATCGTGAACTTCTTACCGCGTTTGGTGCGGTTCATGCACGCTTCGCACACCTTGTCGATGTCGAACGGAATCTCGGGGATGAGGATCACGTCGGCACCGCTGGCCATCCCCGCATGCAGCGTCAGCCAACCGGCATTTCGCCCCATCATTTCCACAAGCATCACGCGGTGGTGACTCGATGCCGTCGTGTGGATGCGATCCAGCGCGTCGGTTGCCGTCTGCACCGCCGTGGCAAATCCAAAGGTCATCTCCGTCTGCATCAGGTCGTTGTCGATCGTCTTGGGAATGCCGACGAATCGCAGGCCATACTCGATGAGCGACGCCGCACAGCTCATGGTTCCGTCGCCACCGATGACGACCACCGCGTCCAGTCCACGCTCCTTCACGTGTTCGACGACGCGCGAGGTGACATCCTCAAAAACCGGCGTCCCGTCCTCCTCGTAGCGGACGGCGAATCGCTTCGGGTTGGCCTTGTTGCTCGTGCCGAGAATGGTGCCGCCAAGGGTGAGGATGTTGCTGACGTCTTCCATCTCGAGCTTGCGCATGCGGTTGCGGATCAGCCCGAGGAAACCATCCTCGATCCCATACACCTCCCAGCCCTCGTCGGTGATCGCCGTTTTGGTGACGGCCCGAATAACCGCGTTCAACCCCGGACAGTCCCCGCCGCCGGTCAGAATGCCGATCCGCTTGATGTCGCTGCCTGCCATGTCGCACCTCGCTGCTCTGGAGCCTCAGGTCCGCGTGATTCTCTCCGTATATCATCCCATCGAATCGGCCAATCCGCCACCATGGACACGATGGCCGTCGCCCGGCACAATCGCACCAGATTCGAGGGATTCAGAAGAAGGACCACAACGCATCATGGCCAGCACCGTCAACGATCACGCGACCGAGAAGAGCATCATGAAATTCGCCACCCGCGCCATCCACGTCGGGCAGGCACCCGATCCCGCCACCGGCGCCACCATTCCGCCGATCCATGTGACCACGACCTACACGCAGGAAGCTCCCGGCGAGAACAAGGGCTATGACTACTCGCGGTCGATCAACCCGACGCGTGAGAACCTGCAAGCCGTTTTGGCGTCGCTCGAAAACGGTGCGGCCGCTGCGTCGTTCGCGTCCGGATTGGCGGCCACCACGGCCATCCTGCACAACCTTCGCCCCGGCGACAACGTCGTGGCGTATGCCGATCTGTACGGCGGCACCTACCGTTTGATGGAAAACGTCTTCCGCGATTGGGGCCTCGACGCCCGCTACACCGATGACAACGATCCGGCCGCGTTCAAGGAGCTGATCGACGAGAATACCAAACTCATCTGGCTCGAAACGCCGACCAACCCGCTGCTGCGCCTTCTCGACATTCAGGCCATCGCCGACATCGCCCACAATGCCGGCGCGAAGCTCGCCGTGGACAACACGTTTGCCACGCCCGCAGTTCAGCAGCCGATCAACCACGGCGCCGACTACGTCATCCACAGCACGACCAAGTACATCGGCGGACACTCCGACGTCGTCGGCGGTGCGGTCATCTGCAAAGACGCCGCCGACCACGAACCGATCGCCTACTACCAGAATGCCGCCGGCGCGGTCAGCTCGCCGTTCGACTGCTACATCACGCACCGCGGCATCAAGACGCTGTCGCTGCGGCTCGAACGTCACTGCCACAACGCCATGCGCATCGCCGAGCATTTCGAGCACCACCCCAAGCTCGAATCGCTTTCTTATCCGGGGCTCGAATGTCATCCCGATCACGCCCTCGCCAAAAAGCAGATGTCCGGTTACGGCGGGATCGTCACGGTCGTGGTCAAGGGCGGCCAGGACGGCGCGTTCAAGATGGGTCAGCGGACGAAGCTGTTTTCGTTGGCCGAGTCGCTCGGCGGCGTCGAGTCACTCGTGAATCACCCAGCCATCATGACGCACGCGTCGATTCCGCGTGAGATCCGCGAAGCCCGCGGCGTGACCGACGGCCTGTTGCGTTTGAGCGTCGGCATCGAAGACGCCGACGACCTCATCGCCGACCTTGAACAGGCGTTGGATTTCTAGGTTTGGGTGGCCCACTGCTTTAGCGGTTTGGGAGTCGAATCAGGCAGGCTCTTGGCGTTTGTGCGTCAACGTGCGTCGGTCGCGATTACTCTGTTACAAGCTCCGACACCGGCCTTCGCCCTGCAAACCCCGCCTCGACCTCGTGCCAGAAGCCGATCTGCTCCTCGCCGCTCTTCCAGCAGAGCAGCACATCGCGGCCCTCATGCTTGGCCCAGAAGTCAATCAGCCCCGACTGCGGGTCCTTCAGTTCGCAACCGACGGCGTGCAACTCGTCGATCAGTTTGTCGAGACGCATGGCCGCCACCTCGACCTGATTCTCGATCACGAAGGCTTCGTCCTCGGTGACCTTTCCCCGCGACTCGTTGAGCAGGATTTGCGTGTGCAGATACTCGGCGTAGGCATCGGCGATGTCCGAGACGATCCGCCGCACCAGCGGTAGGGACCGATTGGCGTCGTGCAGGGTGAAGTATTTCCGCTCGCGATCAACCGGAGCGAACATCGGCAATTCTGACTTGTTCATGCTTCCATCATAGCAGATTGGCGGAAGGGCGTCAGGATGCGGCAGGATCGGCCACGCGTTCGGAGCGGCCCCTGAGCACGCAGATGGTGCCCGAATCGGTCCCGCAAGCTCCTGATTCTAGCTGCGCACGCGCCAAGGACCGTGAATCGCGACGGTCAGCCCCGTCGATTGCATGTTCACAAACAAGCGTGACCCATCCGGCGAAAAGACCGAACCGGCAAACTCCGACCTGTCGACGGCGTTGCTCGCCAAGTGATACAACCGCCCGTCAGGACGAACGCCGACCAGTCGATTCACCCCTGGGCCATCTTCGCACACCACCAGATCACCCCATGGCGAGACGGTCAGATTGTCGGCGTTTTCCAGCACGGTCCGATCGTTCGGCTCGATGAACAGCGTCAGCGTGCCCGGCTGATCCTGCTCGCGATCGGTTCCCTCGAACGGACTGGGTGTGTATTTCCAGATCTGCCCCGTCTTCGATCGGCCACCTTCGGTCGACGCGATGAACGCGCACTTGCGGCCCCACCAGATCCCCTCGTTTCGACCGAACATGGCTGCTCCGGCAGCGAACCCGCGATGCCGCAGATCGTCCTCCGGCGAATCGAGGTCGTCCATGTCGATCCATCGCACGGCCATCGCTTCGCCAACGGTCACGCGCGATGCATCGAACCAATTCCGCGTATCGAGCGACTTGCGGTCCCGCACGCAAAGCGCCTGCACTTTCCCGCCGGCCAACAACCGACCCGGCTCGTTCGGCACGTAGCGATAGAAAATTCCGTCACGCATGTCTTCGGTCTGATACACAATGCCGGTGGCAGGATCGACCGCGATGGCTTCGCGACGAAACCGTCCCATCGCCTTGATCGGCACGGCCTTTGTCAACGCTCCGTCCCCGGTGGCTGGCACTTCAAACGGATAGCCATGATCCTGCTCAAACGTGCCGTCGGCCCGCTGCGTATCTTCCTCGCAGGTGACCCAGGTATTCCACGGCGTGATTCCGCCTGCACAGTTGTACTGCGTGCCGGCCAGGCTCATGTACTGACGCTCGACTTTCCCTGACGCATTGTCGACGACCAGCGTCGAGGTTCCGCCGAGGCACGGACGCCTGCCGCTGCCACTGTCGTAGGCAAGTCCCGATGCGACGCGTTCGAACAATTCGTTGTTCAGCCCATACGCGCCCTTGTGCGTATCGCCGGCGATGATCTCATGGTTGCGGATCAGAATCGTTTTGCCCGGCTTGCCCGAGAACGCCCCCATCCCGTCCGGCTGACCCGGCACGCGCAGCCCGTCGTCCATGTTGTCACCGACCCGCGAGATGACGTCGTATGAAAAACCCTTTGGCAGATCGAGAATGCCCTTCGGGTCCTTCACGAGAGGCCCGAATCCAACGCGATTCGGATCGTCACTTGAAAGATGGTCGACGATGCCGTTGTCGCGCGAAGTCGCCCCGTCATCGGCCAACAGCGTCTTCAGCCCGCGAAACCCAAGCGTCACGGCCAACGTCGAATGCAGAAAATCCCGCCGCGTGTGAAACATCACCAAACGCTCCAATCTCCAATTCATGGCCGACAAAACGTCGACCTCAACGCCAATGCTACCGACTCCATGTTAGCCGATGATGAAGGTGCTTGGCGAACTAGACTCTCGTCCAATAGATGACCAGCATTCGTAGGGTGGGCACCGCCCACCAATTCGGCTTGCCGCTCATGTACATCCGGCGTACACTCAACGCCGGATCGGCAGCATAGATAATCGACGCAACATTCGCCCCGTTTTGCCCGCCGCTACAACCGCAATGCCCCCCGACCAGTTCTTCGATGTACGATTAGTTGATTCCTATCACCCAACCCCGGAAGACATGCAGCGCCTGCGAGCCTTACCACGAGACGCGTGCCCGCGACGTCATTGCTGGTGGTGGCGCTCCGATTCATTTGATTGGTACATCACCGTTCAGCAAGGGTGCCGATACCTTGAGGCCGACAAGCCGCCGACGTTTCGTGATCAGGACGTACCGTGCCGAAGGTGCGATCCGTCGTCGACCGTTGACCACTACGAATCCTCATGTCCCGAGGAAGACGGATTCGACGAAGACTACTGGCGCGATCCCAACGGAACCGACTGAATCCACAAGAACCGCATTGCAGGTCCGAGCACCTTCCCCAGTCTGCTCCAAAGTCCCCAACCTCCGGTCATGTCATGGTCGCGCAGTGAACGCAGACCTATTCATCGTCGAGAGGTTTCAGTTCGATCACATGATCCTGATTCGCCCAGTCGCCGCCGGGCTGACCATCCGCACAGTAGCAACGCAGCGTCGGCGTGTGCACACCGTCATTCTCGTAAATCCACTCCCGACCCCACGGATCAGTTGTGGGCACCGTCGAATCAAGATAAGGACCGTGACCAGACTCGCCCCCCCAGATCAACTTCCGAAAACGCCGTTCCGGCGGATAGTCTCCAAAATCTGCGTGATACGCGTCAAGCGCAAACCGAATCGCAACGAGATGTCCCGAAGCGTGTTCCCACGTCCTCAATGCCCGGGGCGAACGCGGCCCACGAAATGGCTTGGTCAAGACAAACAGCGACACCACGACAAGCGCCGCCAACGCCACCATCGCCGGCACCGCCAACCAATTTCGCTCCCCACGCCCGGATGATCCCTGCATCGCAATATACCCCTGTTCCACCAATTCCAGGAACGCACATACGTTCTTACAAGGGCAAAACAATTGCGCCGCAGAATTCCAGGGTGGGCACCGCACACGGTTTCAAACGGCGCCTCAAAGAGGATACGACCGCTGACTTCGTTCTCAACAATCAGGAATTGCAGAGTTGTCGGGTGGGTGCCGCCCACCAATGGAAACTTCAGTTTGACCGAACGCCGCAATCATCGTTCACGCGACCGCATTCCCAACCCCATCGTGCCGGCGACCATGAGGAGGAAGGTCGATGGCTCAGGTATGACTAGGGCAAGGCTCACCGCATCGAATCGTGTAGCCGACGGAGGGTCCACGATGGCATCATCCGGCAGGTCTAGTGTGCCGATCGACGTTCGATCATTTTTCCACACCCCGCCCAGTCTTATCTCAATGAAAGCGATCGACTCACGATAGTTGTCCCATTGTGCGTCGATCGCTTCACTCATGACCGCAGTTCCATCGACCCACGTGGTCGCGCCGCGGTTGAAACTGAACCAAGCGGCTGCGCCGAGTGACTCCATGTTCTGATCGAAGAACCACAGTCCGCGCTTTGAGCGGTATGTCCAGCTCTCAATTCCGTCATCGGTGACATGGGTCGCTGTCCCCGTGTCAGCCGCAACGGACGTAGAGAACTCGACACGTTCGATGAGCCCCTCATATTTCCGCACATCGACAATTTGAGTCAATCCGCGTTCAAGATAGAACACATCTTCGTGTAGGGTAGTCTCGAAATACCAAAGGCCTTCACGAGCCGGTATGGCGTTGCCCGCTGAAAAGGTATCTGCGTGCATCCAGCCGGAAGTGTCTCCATTCTCCGCACCCGGGTTCTCGGGCAACACTTGTATCGACTCCGCACAAGCGCCGGATACCATGACTGTCGCAAACAAACCAAGGCCACGCATGACATGCATCTTCTCTCTCCTCAGAATTCGCTCTCCCGACTGTCCCGCGTATACGATAGCAAAAATCGGGAACCGATCGCAAGGAATCACCAGGCGGCCACGGCGTCAGCATTGCAGGGCAGCCCAGTAGGGTGGGCACCGCTCACCGTTTCCACCAGCCGCATTCAATATGACCGAGCAGTCGAAGGTCAAGTCAATCCCGGCGCGCCGGCAGGACCTGACGAGCACGCGACAGAAAGGTCAACCAACCCCTACCGTTCCCCGCATGCCAAATCATACCTCCCGACAACCGCACAATACCGATCCCGTGGCAGATGCTCGGCATGTCCGCCCGCAAACAGAATCCCCCCAGCCGCTTCGCAATCACCCACGTCCCGCCCCAGCCACCGATCCACCAGCGAACAGGCCAACCCCGAAATCAAAATGGGCCGATCGACATCAACCGCCGTCTCCAACCCCGCCCGCGCACCGCCAGCCTCCGGCACAACCCGCCACTGTTTCCCCGACCACGGATCGATCCCGGCGCGCCGGGACTGCTCCGCCGTCAGCACCCCCATCGCCTCCAACGCGGCCAACGGATCATCCGCCTCCGCCACCGCCGCCCAATGCGGCTGCACCAAATCCCCCAAGGCCTTGAGATGCCGCATACTCTCCGTCCGCAACGCCACATCCCGCAATCGCAACGTCGCCATCCCCACCACCACCGCAACCCCCAACACCGCCAGCGGCACCAAGCCAATCAACATGCGTCGTCGTAGATTCATAAATTGTTGTTACGCTTGCGCTGCTATTGAAGTTCAAAGGTCGAAGCAATAAGCGTTACTCCCCCGACTCTTCGCGCTCGCGAGGCCAGTAGGCATACAACGTGGGCGGACTCTCTTTTGTATGCAGCTTAGCGTTGGTCGACACGAACAACACTCGCTCCGTGGACTCCGGCCGAGCACCCAGCGCGGCGACAGCGAAACGAGCCTGCTCGAACAACTCGACATACGCCGGCGTACCATCGAGCGTCAAGACGCACAACAGATCACGTCGCCATCCCCAAACCGACCCCGACTTGGTCACAACATACCACGGTCCCCCATCGCGAAACTGAACCATATCCGCCACCAAGTTGTACCCGGCCATGCCCAGCTTCTTGGGGAACGGATATGTCCACATGATATCCCCATGGTCGTCGAGGCAAACGATCGACGTTCGCGTCCTCCCCACGATGCCAAATGTCGAGTCGTCCGTTGGCCATGGCAGTAGATACCACCAGAAATCAAGATCGCTTTGGACATTGAATTTTCTCACGAGTTTGCCGTCCGGTCGTCGAATCTCAAATCGAGAATACCCATAGCTCGTGCGGACCATCGATACGATCACTCCTTCAGAACCGCCCCAATCAGACGCGGCAAGCGTCCGCACGCGTCGGAATGGTCCTTCTCCCACCTGCCAGACGGTAGATCCGTCAAACTCCTTCCGCATCAAGCCCTGCTTCGTTCCCACATAGAACTCCTGGATCCCATCCCCATCGAGATCACCCACGGTTACGCAGTGTGCACTATCTTCTCTCCTGGCCGCACTCGGCATTCGCCAGAGGACGCGCCCGAATGCGTCCGCCACCCATACAGCGCTGTTGCCACCCACGGTCCCACCGATTGATTCATAATTCCCGTCGCCATCCACATCAATGTACCTGCCACCTGTCGATCGGCGGTCGAGTGAGAATTCAAGCGTATCGAGATCGAGTTTCCAGAGGTTTGCCCTTTCGCCGTACGTTCGGTAGTCGGATTCAGAGACCGCCAATGCCCGACTGTCGTCGTAATGTGGAGAAATCCAAAACAGCGACATCGGCCCGACGTCATACTCGCCAGCCCGCAGCACTGCCTCCTTGTGAAACTCCTTCTCGCCATGCACCACGCGAAGCTTCCAAAGGCCCAATGGACGCCCCGTCCAAAACCCCGAGTCATGGCATCCGGCAACGGCCATGACCAAAAACAAGGTCGCAAGATCTGCCAATTGCCAAAGTTTGCACATTGCATTCGTCCTTTGAATAGTCTAGAACGTCAAACGGCAGAAGTTTCTTTGCTAATTTTGTTGTGCAGGTCGAGGCCTGCCGATTATGAAACAAGCCCAATTCAAAATTGAGCATACGGGCTCTCGACGTCAGCAAGTCTAATCGTGACGGCAAGCAACAGCCACTGGTAGGGCAGGTGCTCGCACCTGCCGTCACCATCAATCTTCCCGGCCACGACGATTGTCAGTCACGAAATGAACTCGACTGTGACTGTGGTCCAGTATCGCATGCAAACGATTAGACTCATGATCGCGCCAAATCCATAGTTGCGGCAGGTGCAAGCACCTGACCCAGGCGACTTCACTCTTGCAGAGATCTGCTAGTAGAGTTCTTCCAACTTATCTGTAGTGCGTTGAGCACATATACACTCAATTCGAATGAAGCCATTGTCGCACGATTCGACAACAACGACAACGTCTTCATGGTGAATCAAGAATGGCTCAGCCATGTCCTTCAATCGCTGCACCAGATCTTCCATTGGCAACGCACTCGTGAAGGCGTTGTTGCAGAGCTGGTGGAAAGTTGGGCGTTTTCGCATGGCATCCGCGATTGCGCGGATACGCGCGGGCCTGTCGTCACTTTCGAAGAGCTCAACAAAAATGACCCTCTCGCGAAACGGACGCATTTTGAAGTGATCGATCATTATAATGTTTGTGCTGCATTTCGTATTGACGTCATTGTCCTGCCAGTACTGACACCCCAATGACGAGGAACGCTACTACGCCATTCGCGATCACATGATAACCCGCTCCGCCGCTTCGCGGTACTTCGCGAGCGTATTAGTCACAACCTCATCCGGCAGTGTCGGCCCTGGCGGGGTCTTGTCCCACTTGCCAGCCGCCACGAGTGTTTCCAGGTAGTTCCGCACGTACTGCTTGTCGAAGCTCTGCTGATCCCGGCCCGGCTCGTAATCATCCGCCGGCCAAAACCGTGACGAATCCGGCGTCAGCACTTCGTCGATCAACAGAAACCCATCCCCATACCGACCCCACTCGAACTTCGTGTCGGCGATGATGATCCCGCGCTCCAACGCATATCTGGCAGCCCGCTTGTAGATATGAACGCTCGACTCCGCCAACGCCGCCATCGTGTCATCGCCGACGATGTCGCAGGCCTGATCGAACGTAATGTTCTCATCGTGCCCGACCGCAGCCTTGGTGGCCGGCGTGAAGATCGGCTCGGGCAGTTTTGCACACTGCTCCAATCCATCCGGCAACGGCACCCCGCACACCGACCCCGTCCGCTGATAATCCTTCCACCCCGAACCAGCCAGATACCCGCGCACGACAAACTCGATCGGCACCACCTCGGTCCGCCGGCACCGCATCGTCCGCCCCGTCAGTTGCGATTCATACCCACGCAGCTCCGCCGGCAGATCATCCCCCAGCACCTCGATCAGATGATGATCCACCTCATCAGCCAACCACCCGAACCAGAAGGCCGCGATGTCGGTCAGGAGCTTGCCCTTCCCCGGAATGGGCGTCGGCAGCACGACGTCAAACGCGCTGATCCGATCGGTGGCCACCAACAGCAAGTCATCGCCGAATTCATACACATCGCGCACCTTGCCACGCTTGACGCTCAGCCCCGGCAGCGACGTTTCGATTACAGTATTTTTCGGCATTTCAAACCAATCCCCAGGTTTTGTCGTCAGCATCCCCGCCAGCCGATCCATCAAAACCGAACCCGCCGCGACCGGCAAGCCTCGACGGTCGCCCCCTGATTCGCCATAATGACCAACAGGACGCGTCGCCGCGGTCTGATCACGACCTGCCCCGGTGCTGATGGGGTATATGGCGGCGCAGCAAACAAACGCGTACGAATAACAAAGGCGATCCGTGCTCCGCTTTCGACTGCCAGATCCCAACAACAGGCCCGACGACACCGGCCAAGCCAGCGCGTTCATGTTCGGCAGCGACGGCGTGCCGATCCGCGCCGACTTCCGCTGGGAGGACGATCTGCTGATCTGCAGCAAACGCGTCGCAGGACCGGCGGGTCTGGCCATCTTGTGGGACGTCCCCGGCGTCGGGCGATTCCTGCTCGAAACGACGCGCCTGCTCGAACGCGATGAGCCGTACATCCTGCCGGTCGAGCTCGCCCGTGGCCATCTGATGCGCGTCCAGCACAAGCGCGAGGAATGGGGCATGTTCGACATCGCCGAGATAGACCATCTCAACAGCGACATTGAGTCGGCCGCCAATACGCTTGTGAAAGCACTGCAAGCCGGCACCGACAAAGACGCCGCCCGCATCGGCACCGAAGCACTCGCAAAGGCCGTCCTCGTCGGCGAGAACTTCAGCCGATTCCATGCCGACGTCCTGCTCGACCGCCGCATCCAGACAGCCGGCTTCAGTCCGCACGTCGTCGGTTGCCAGATCAACCTCGCCAGCAACCCGCAAACCTGCGGACCACCCGTGGCTGACGCCTTCGACTACGCAGCCGTTCCGATGCGGTGGAAGGACATCGAACCGACCGAGGGCAAGTTCAACTGGAAGCCGATCGACGCATGGATCGAATGGCTTTCCAAGAAACAGGTGCCGCTCAAGGGATCGCAGGTGCTCTGTTTCCAGGAACATGGTTTCCCCGACTGGCTGAAAATCTGGGAACATGATTTTGAGACCGTGCGGACCCTCGCAGCCGATCACGTTCGCCGCGTCGTCAAGCGCTATGCCAAGATCATCAACGTCTGGGACGTGGCCGCCGGATTGCACGCTCCGGTCGATTTCGGTTTCAGTTTCGAACAGTTGATGGAATTGACGCGCATCGCCACGAACATCACACGGCAGGTTGTGCCGCGCAGCGTCGTGACCATCGAAATCATCATGCCGTGGGGTGAATACTACGCCCGCAACCAGCGGTCCATCCCGCCGATGCTCTACGCCGACATGGCGATCCAAAGCGGCATCAACGTTGACGGCATCGGGTTGCAGCTCCGCTTCGGTCCGAACATGGATGGGCTGTTCGTGCGCGATCTCTTCCAGGTGTCGGCCATGATCGAACGCTTCGGCAACCTCGGCAAACCGCTGCACATCACGGCTGTTCAGGTGCCGTCCAAGGTGGACAACGGCAACGCTGCCGGTGGGCAATGGCGCGACGCGTGGTCGGAGAGTTGTCAATCCGAATGGGTCGACCGCTTCTACCGCCTCGCCCTGAGCAAACCCTTTGTCGACACCGTCACTTGGCATGATCTCACCGATGCGACCGCCACGACCATCCCGCACGGCGGACTGCTCAAAGCCGACCTCACCCCTAAACCCGCCTATCAGAAAATCGTGAATCTGCGTCGCGAAATCCGCAGCGATGCAACAGCCTGAATCCCGGTCGAATTCGCAACGTCGGCGCGATGTGCTGCTCGTGACGCTCCTGGTCTCCGGTATTGTCGCGGTCCTGTTAATGCGGCTGGACATGATGAAGTGGCCTGATGAGCAGGTCGCGCGGGCGCGGCGTGCGTCGCTGATCAACACGCTCGATCCGAACGTCGCCACCGCCGAGGCGATGACCATCATCTCAGGGATCGGTCCTGCCAAGGCCAAGGCGATCGTCGACCATCGCGATGCGGTGCGCGAAGTGCATGGTGACGGTGTTGTGGTCTTCAAACGCGCAGAGGACTTGCAGGCGGTCCATGGAATCGGCCCACGTACGGTCGAGAAGCTGCGGCGATGGTTTCACTTTGCGGCGTCCCCGTCGTCCGATGCGACCAGCAACTGACGCTGCTGATCGGTCGGCAACGACGTGAAGGTCATCGTGGCCCATGCCTTGACGTCTGCGCATTTCGCTTCGATGAGTCGCGTTACGAGCCAAGCCCGCTGCCGCTCGGATGCGTCGTCCCAAACGGCGTCGAACGTGTCAGATTGATTCATGTTCACCGTTCGCTGCCTGACGACGGTTTCCCATCCGTCCGGTTGCGTGCGTGCGTCGTGACGCAAGCGCGCAAGGGTCACATCGCACTTCAGTTGCGTTCGCACGCGTTGCAGCAATCGCTTTTCGACGTACGCAAGGGACGCGTAGGACCGTGATGCCTCGCGCGAGATGCGGCGCAGCGGCGTCCGACACTCCTCGCGCGGAACGCGCAAGCGCTCCTCGACCAATCGGCGCACCACGCGCTCGGATGGCGCTCGGCCTTTGACGTCATGCGCTTCGGCACGTGCGGCTTGGTCAACCGCTTCATCGATCGTGTGTCGCAGCCGTTCGCCAAGTGTGACCTGGTCCGGCTTGACATGGGGGTGACGTGGTGCGTGGCGGTCCGGCAGGCGGTCCTCCTTGTCGAGTGAAACGATCCGCCGACGCGGAGCGGCGTCCTGCTCATTGCGACCCGGCGCTTCCGGCGTGCGTACCGTTTCAAACGCGCGACGCAGTCCGCGATGGATGGCCTGTTGAATCCGCAGCCGCGCATAGGCCGGGAATGCAATCCCGGATGCCGGATCGAACGACCGGGCTGCCTGCATCAGCCCGAGGCAGCCTTCCTGAAACAGGTCGTCCCATTCGCGCTCGCGTGACGGATGCTTCAATCCGCGAACATGGCGACGCAGATGGTGTCCGATGAGACCGAGGTTGTCGGCCACCAGTTTGCGCTGTCGCGCATCAAGTCCAGGTTGATCATCTGGTCGCTGCACCGGATATGGCGTCCCCTGCTTCATGGCCCCCCGACCACGCAAGGAAACCTAACATATACCAAACGCAAAGTCAAGCATTGGATTGTCCGACAATTTGGTGGTTCATCGCAAACACAATTCCGGCCACCGCTTAGGCCGACAGATTCTTGGCAAGGGTATCGAGGGATTCGACAAAACCCGCGGGCACAATATCTTGGGCGACGCGCATCGACGGCTCAAACGGGGTCAGGACGATCGAGCCACTGAACACACCGTCCACGTCATGGTCAGCCGTCCGCGCCCGCGATTCCCAGAACCCGGCGTATTGATAGCTGGTCTGACCATCGACGCCTTCGGTCAAGTCGTATCGAAGCGGAATCTGATCGAACGACGGCGGGAGCATGCGGGCGCCGACTGGGGCTTGTCCCGATTCGACGCGTGGCAGATTGACGTTCCACAGTCGCACCGGTGGCGCGTCGTCAGCCAACAGTTCTTGGAGGATGGCGCGTGCGCGAAGGGTGGTCGCGTTCCAATCGTTGGGTTGGTTGAAATAGAAGAACTGCGATATCGCGATGGCGGGGACGCCGGTGAAGACGGCATCGCGTGCAGCCGCGAACGTGCCGGAAGTCGCCAGATCCACCCAGCCGACGTTGGCGCCGAAGTTGACGCCGCTGATCACGCGGTCGACGGGTTCGGTGATCAGCGTGGTGAGTGCCAAGCGCACGCAGTCAACGGGTGTCCCCTCGACGGCGTAGCAGGAGCCGAACTGTTCGTGTTGCCGACGGTGCACGCGGATGGGGCGGTCATAGCTGGCGGTGTGCCCGGTACGTGATTGTTCGGACGCTGGCGCGACGACCGATAGCGTGTGTTCGCCGCGCAATGATTCGTGCAGGGCCGCTAATCCCGCCGCGTCGATGCCGTCATCGTTGGTGAGCAATAGGTGCATTATCAGCCCCGTTGAATGGACCTTGCGGCGATCATGTTGCCGCGTTCCCGACCCGATGAGCGGATGGTACGGTGTCGCCATGTTCGGTCAAAGGGGTCGGCGACATGGATTCACGTGGGCCTTGGGGACATGGCAATGATGGTGTGCGACGAGCGGGTCACAGAACAGCTTGCATCACTCGGTTCGCAGGCAGATGACATCCACCAGTGGGCCATTCGACTGAACGCCGAATCCCTCGATCAGGAGCGCCGCCATGAGACACGCAGTCGACTGCTGGCCGAACTTGTCCGCAATCTGCAGACCTCCGTCGACGAAGCCATCGCGCTCACGAATGCCCCTGCACCCGCAACGCGTGATTGTATGGATTAAGCAATCAGAAGACCGGTGACGGTGGCCTCAAACACGAGCGTCCCGTCGACCACGCCCTGGCAGCGACAGATGATCCGCCGGGCACGGGCCTCAAGTCGGTTAGCAAGAATCCAAAACCGGCACGTCGGTTCAACCGTCCGGCGGAACTTGCAGTCGTCCACCCCACCGTAGCCAACAAACCCCTTGAACGATGGGTCGTGGTAACGCTCCATAAATGCAGCCAACTGCGCGGCGGATTCGAGCATGAGTACGCCGGGGTAGATCGGTTTGCCGGGGATGTGGCCTCTGCACCACCATTGATCCGGCGCGATGTCGCGATAGGCGATCGCCTGACCCGCATCATGATCCAGATGGGTGATGGCGTCGATGAGTCGGAATTCGTGCTGTTGGGGCAGGCGGCTGTAGACCGCCTCATGATCGTGGACAATGCGCTCGTCGGTGAGCAGGTCTTCCGGGAATAGCAGGTTGCTGGGCATCTTGGGGGTTATCCTGGATGTCGTGATCTCATCGGAGCATGCACGCTTGGCCAATGTCTTCGGGAAACTGCGGTCTCAGGCCTGGGATGCGGGCGGAATCGCAGGGGGGAGAGGGGCGTGGGGCGACAGAACCCCCGTGCCTCGGCCATCGAGGATACCGTGATCTCAAGCCGGCTTTCAGGCGGCGATCAGAGCTGTGACGGCTCGGACCGCACCTCAAGAACGCGCTTCCGCAATTCCTGAGCGGAGGCTTTGATGTCCTGCATCGCCTTGCGGACGCGCGTGCCTGCGGCTTTGTTGCCTCCGGCGGCTTTGGCGACGTCCTCAGCGGCGGACTCAACGAGTTGTTTGAGACGATCGTATTCTTCCATCATTCGAATGCCTCCCGGGCATGTGTCGTCGTGGTCATCACTCCCAGCCGGAGTCTATCACTGCTTTTATCGGTCGGCAAAGCAAAATCGCCACGCAAAACAAAATTTGAAGCTATGCTGGATCGGCGATTTTGGTATCCATACGCCCTTAAAGCGTGGCCGTATGCAATCTAAGTCTATGAATAAGAGATGTTTACATCGCCTTGGTCCGTACTGTGGCGTCTGTCGCCCAAGTATCGTCAAGGGGCTTCGCGGCCACGTCCGATATTTTCGTGTTGCTTGAATTCTGCACGAAAGTCGAGGCTGCCATGTCACCGATCCGCCCCACGCGTTGTTTGTCCCACGTCATTGTGACCCTTATCCTTGGCGTCTTTGCGTCCGTCGCTGTCTCGCAGGAGACGGAAACGCTGGCCGTTCGGTCGTTTGAGATCGGGTTTGATGTGGTCGACGCTCGCGCGGACGACACGGTCACCCTTTGGTACACCCATGACGACGGTAACACCTGGGCGAAATGGAAAACCGTGGCAGCCGAGGCTGGCGGCATCAGTTTTGACGCCGCGCATGATGGATCATACGGATTCCGGCTCGCCATCAACGGCTCGAACGGCGTGGAACCTCTCGAGACCTTCTGGACGTGGGTGGATGGTGAGCCGCCGGTACTCCAACTGCATCCGTTGAATCTGGAGCATGGCGCGGGGATTCAGCCGGTGGTGCTCGTGCGTTGGACCGCGGTGGATGCGGGCTTGGCGCGACGACCGGTGTCGCTGGCGTATCGTGTCGGCGTCAAAGGACAATGGCATGGTATTGAGGATGGCGTGGCCAACACCGGTTCCTATGACTGGCGGTTGCCCGAGGGCGTCTCCGGGGATGTTGCGATCCGGGTTCGGTGCGTCGATCGGGCGGGTCATGCTGCGTCTGCGGTGGGGACGTCTTCGGTGCCGAGTCGCAACGTTGAGGATATCGAGTCATTCGGTTCGCTGCCGCGGAATGTCAAGGCGTTTGTAGGTCAGGATCTGCCTCAGGAACGCGGCGTGCGGGAGGCTGACCGCGAGCGGGCAGACAAGTTGTTCGACAAGGCTCAGCAGCATGTTGCACGAACGGAGTATCGTTTGGCGGCGTCACGTTTGCGGGATGTGTTGGCGATTGATCCGCAGCGGGTGGATGCGCTTGTGACGCTTGGTGGGGTTCTGTACGCTCAGGGGCTGAAGGACGAGGCGCTGGAGTCGTATGGATTGGCGCTGAGTCAACGTCCAAACTCTTACGAGGCGCTGGAAGGGTCGGCGTTGGTGCACCTGGGTGAGAAACGGTTCGGTGCAGCCGTGCAGCAACTATCGCAGATTGTGCGGAACGATCCGAACCATGCACAGACGTGGCTGCATCTGGGAGACGTGGCCATCTATCAGGGGGATGAGATTCTGGCGCGGGAACATTACAAGCGCGTTCTCGGGATTCCGACGGCGTCGTCGGAGTTGACGACGCAGGCACGATCGCGGCTTCAGAATCTGAGGCGATTGGCGACGGATTTTCGACAAACGGATCGGTGATCATGGCGGGGCAGGCGAAGCTGCAGTTCATTTCGGTCATTCACGGCAAGAATGCGTACGCCCGTCGGATCGCGCTGGAACGCGTCATTGAGCGCGAACTCGATGGTGGTGACCGCTCGCTGAATCTGGTGCAGATCGACGGTGCACAAGCGGAAGCAGCCAAGGTGCTCGACGATGTGCGAACGTATTCACTGCTTGGGGATCGGCGGGTCGTGGTCGTGCGCGATGGCGACAAGTTTCTCGGCAAGCAGGCCAATCGCGACACGATGGCAAAGTTTCTGGAGAGTGGATGCGAGAGCGGTTGCCTGATTCTTGTGTGTGATGCGCTCGACAAGCGGACCAAGTTTGCCAAGTCGATTGGTGCTGCCGGGGAAGTGATTGAGTGCAAGGAATTGAGCGGCAAGGCGCTGACGAGCTGGGTGTGTGAGGCTGCTCGGTCGAGCTACGGCAAGCGGATGGACTACCCGGCGGCGTTGCGGCTGGTGGATCATGCGGGAACGGGTCAGGAAGGACTCGATTCGGAACTGGCGAAGCTGTCGTTGTTCGTCGGCGATCGCGAAGAGATCGCGGTGGACGACGTGGACACGCTCGTCGGTTCCTATCGCGAGGAGAACGTCTTTGCGGTGATGGATGCCATCGCCGAGGGGAATGCGCCGCTCGCACTTGCGCAGTGGCAACAAGTATTGATGACGGATCGTGCGGCGCCGGGTCGTGCGGTTGGTGGATTGGCGTTCGGCGTTCGGAAGCTGATGAATGCACGACACGCATACGATGAGGGTGGCAGTCCGGCTGCGTTGGCGCGGCAGTTCTGGATGCGGCCTGATGAGTTTGAACGGCGGATGCAGCGTTTTTCGACGCAGCGATTGGGAGAACTGTTGTGTGACCTCTTGAGTGCGGACGTGCGCACGAAGACGGGTCTGGGCAACACGGGACGGGAAATCGAGCGCTTTATTGTGAAGCATTGCGCGAACGTCGCGTAAGGCGAAGAACACATTCAGACTGCGAAGGATCGCACGGTCATGACGAATGGATTCGTTGGACACATCTCGTGGATTTTCATCCTGACGCTACCGCTCACCGGTGGATGCATCGAGGAAATACGCACGCAAGGACCGCACAGCGGAATGGCTGTGCAGAAGCCCGGACGTGAAGCACCATTGGCGCAGGCCCATGCGCCCAAGGCGGCTACGGTTGAGGTTGTGCATGATGACGCGGAAGTGGACAAGGTGCGGGAACAGGTGCGGGCCTTCGTGGAGCGGTTGGACAACAAACAGTCCGGCACGGAGGCTGAGGATCACGCGTCGCGATCATCAAAGGCAATACGCTACGACGGGCGGAAGATGTACCCGCTTGAAGACCGGACGCGAAAGACTTATCCGCTGAAGCCCAAGGCGTTCACCGGCGTGGATGAGCGTCAGCCAACCACCGCACGCGACGATGTCGTCATCGAAGTTGATGGCGAGGTGGTGGACCCATCTCAACCAGGTGCGTCATCGGTCGCACCGAATGTGGCGTTGTCGGTCAACGACAGTGCGGAACCGTCGCGCAAGCAGCCGCGGATCATGAACGTCAGCTTCCGCGTGCCGGATCGTGTTCAACCACCGACACCAACGGGTGATGCCCCAACGACCAATCGCAGTGTGGCGAAGGTGACGTTGGAAGTGAACGCCAGCGTGGCTGACTACATCGAGGAACTCGTTCGGCTGACGAACGCGGAACCGACGAACGTGGCAGACCGGTGGCGGTTGGCGCTGATGTACATGGTGACCGGTGAAGATGAGAGGGCCGTGAGCGTGTTCGAATCGCTGCCGGAAGAGACGGCGATGATGATGACGCGCGGGATGGATCTGATGTCGGCGCTGAAGACGGCGGCGATGGATCCGGCCCGCGGCGTGGATGGTGCGTTTGCGGCGGCGGATCGGTTGCAACAAATGCTGGCGAACAAGGCGTCGCTGGAGATACCGGCTGTCAAACTTTGTTCGCGTGTTCAGGCGTTTGCGGTTTATGAAGAATTGCCGACGGGTGTGTTTCGGCCTGGCGTATCGAATCAGGCCATTCTCTACTATGAAGTTGAGAATTTCGCGACGAAGACGGAGTCGGATGGACAGTTTCGTTCGATGCTGAGCAGTCAGGTGGAGATCATGTCGCCGCAGGGGGACGTGTTGTGGCGGAAGGATGAGCCGCGGATCGAGGATGTGTCGCGGCGACCGAGGCGTGACTTCTTTGTGGCGCAGCGGATTGTGATCCCCGCCACGCTCGGCGACGGTGAGTATGTGCTGAAGCTGACGGTGGAGGACAAGTTGGCCGGCAAGCGGACGCAGGCGGTGGAGCGCTTCGCCGTGGGGACGGCGATGGGGGAAGGCACGGCGGGACGGCGGCACGGAGGCACGTAGGGAGACGGTTGCAATTGGGGGGACTTGTTTGTTATTCTGAACTCCTGGGGATGGAGAGAGGAGTTCAGAATGGTGGCTTCCATTCGGCGACTTGTGGTATTGGTTTGGGTGGGTGTTGGATCTCAGGCGGCGCCGACGGTGCGCGCGGAGGGCATCTGGCAGTGGTCGCAGGAGGCGACGGGCAGCGCGTTCGCGCAAGTGGTGGGCGGAGATGGGGATTCGGACACCTTTGTGCTTGAGGATCCCGTGGACCCATCGTTCAACTTCGGGGCTTTTGACCAAACACAGCCGGGAAGCTTCGGAGCGGGGGCAACTGGCTCGGGCAGTGTTTCCTTTCGATTCCCGCGTGCGGATAACTTATTGATTAGTGTCGATGCGGCCGCATCTTATCTCCCGACGGCTTTTCCTGGCGGCGACAATCCCGGCGGCGAGGCGGACGTGGCGCTGTTCTCGGTGATCGATCTGGTCGTTCCCGATGATGCGACGATGTTTGGTCACAATCTCAGGATCAACCAGGACGCCACAGATGTGTTCACAGGCTCCGCGTTGTTCACGATCGAGAACATGACGCAGTCAACGCTGATTCAGGAGTATTCGACATCGGGCGTGAGCGGTGGCTTCTCCCCGCTCGGCGCCAACGCCGGGGACATCATCCGCATCACATCCAGCATCGAGGCTGACGGCGATACTGGCGGACCCGACGGCGCGCGCTTCTACATCGTTGATATGGGTATTGAATTTCGCGTGCCCGAACCGTCGACCGTGCTGTTTCTTGCTGTTGGCAGCCTGTTGCTGCTGCGGCGCGTCAATGCGTGAGGGGCTATTGAAACAAGTCGCCGGTGCAGGTGAAGCCACTGCCGGTGAAGGTGATGGTGCCGCCTTGCAGGGCGACTTCGTCGGCGAAGGTGCAGGTGCCCTGAACGTTGAGCCCCAGGCTGTTCTCGGCGCGCAGTTGAAGTGCTCCGCCAGCGGTTGCGCGGATCGTGGCATTGCGTCCGGCGCCGGGGAGCACGCGGTTCTCCGGGCCTCTTGCTTCACCGGGGACCAGAAGATGGGCGGTCATGTCGGAATCGTTGAACAGGGAAACGTCCCGCTGACCGGAAGTGGGAAACAGGCCGTCAATGTCTTCGAAGATGTTCTCTGCGCATCCGATCATGGTCGATGAGGCGGTGACGGCGATCGACGTGCAGATTGCGGGGAGGGATTTTCTGAGCATGGCGGTTCCTCGGGCGGTCAGGCTTGCGACGGAAATCAACCGGATGATTCCGTTCGCAGTCGGACATCCAGTCTAGGTACGGTCTTGGCGGTGGTGCAAGGGAATTCCTCTTCGGTGCGGCGTGTTGGGTAGGGGTGTGCCGGTTGTTCAATGGGTGGGGAGGCTGTTACCATCGGACGCATGGGTGGTGAGACGGAAGGTGGATCGCGGGTGTCGGCGGGGGTGGATCCTGCGGTGTGGGTCGAGGCGCATGGGGATGCGCTGTTTCGGTTCGCGATGATGCGTGTTCGGGATCGGGAGGTGGCTGAGGACCTGGTGCAGGAGTGCTTCGTGGCGGCGCTGGGTGCGAAGGAGCGATTTGCGAATCGGTCGAGCGAGCGGACGTGGCTGGTGGGGATTCTGAAGCGGAAGGTGGTGGACCACTTTCGGCGGAAGTCGCGTGACCCCGGCTGGGGCGAGGGGATGGATGCTGTGGAGCAGGGGGCGTTCACCGAGAAGGGCTTGTGGCGTGAGATGCCGGGCAAGTGGGGATCGGGTGCGGAAGTGCCAGAGGGTGACCCTGCGTTCTGGCGTGTGTTTGGGGAGTGTTTGCGGGCGATGCCGTCGGGATTGGCGGAGGTGTTCGTTTTGTACGAAATGGATGGCATGTCTGGGCAAGAAGTGTGTGAGGTTTTGGGCCTGACGCCGACGAACCTGTGGGCGCGGCTGCATCGATCCCGATTGTGGCTGCGTCAACGGCTGGATGCAACGTGGTTCCGGGCGAGTTGAAAGGACGATGATGTCGTTACGCAACCTATGGCGACTATTGAACTTACCGTGCGATGGGATCACGGAGTTGATGTCGCGTGAGATGGAAGAAGGGCTGTCCGGCGCGGAGTGGTGGGCGGTGAAGACGCATGCGTTGTATTGCCGGGCGTGCCGGCGTTATCGGACGCAGATCGTTGAGTTGAAGGCGGCGGTTCGGCGATTCGGGGCTGAAGATGTCGGTGACATGGTGGCGGAGGAAGGTCTTGGGGATGGGGCACGGGCGCGGATGACGCAGTCGCTGCGCGAGGGGATGCGGGACTGAGGGGAGGCTGCGTCGGGTCGGTTCAGTCGCCGGTGAAGGCGCGCTGGAACGTTGCGAAGTCGGCGAAGTCGATGTCGCCGTCATCGTCGAGGTCGACGCAGGTGCAATCGGGGTTGGTTGAGGTCATGTCTGGGCCTGTGACGCAGGCCAGGTTTTCGTTGAAATCCTGAATGTCGACGTCGCCGTCGTTGTCGCAATCGCCGGGGACGATGTTGACGGAGTAGGTGATGAAAAGCTCGGGGGCGACCTCCTGCACGTTGATGTTGCGGGAGGCGAAGGCGCGGGCGGTGCGGATGCCGGATTCATCGCCGCGGACGAGCCAGCCGAAGTTCGTGGATGGATCGGCGACCCAAGCCTGTACGTCGGCGGTCATCTGATCGGTCGGGCCCCAGGTGTATTCACCGGAGTTCGGGCAGACTTGTGAGGCGGAGACGGTGTCGGTGAAGTCGCCGCCCGGGGTGCTCCAGAACTGGTCGGGGAAGAAGGTGTGGTCCCAGGTGGCGTCGCCGGGTTCGGCGGAGTCGCCGTCGCCGCCGAAGGAGTCAGACTCGCCTTCGCCCCAATCGGACAGCAGTCGGTGAAGGGAGACAACGCCATCGGATGTGCCGGCGCCGACGCTGAAGAGGTTCAAATCGAGGGTGACGGATTCGATGGTGGCGTTTGTGGGGATCTCGGTCAGATCGAAGGCGATGCAGCCGCGACGGACGGTCTGTCCGCCGTTGGGGCCGACGCGACCGGCGTAGAAGAAGTTGCCCATTCCGTTGCTGAGAGTCGGTGCATCCTCGATGAGGGTGTTGTCCTTGCTGGGACGGAGCGCGATTTCCTCGGCAAGAGCGATTGATCCGACAAGCGCGAAGATGACGGTGCAGGTGCAAATTCGTGACGACATAAGAGTCCCCTTCTGTTAGCGGTTGCTGCGATGGTAGTTGTTTGGGGGTGTTGAATTCAATGGTCCGAGGGCTGTAGTGTGAATTCTGTCGCGGGTGTCGACTCGGACTTTATGGCGGTCAGGGTTGCTTGGAAAAAGGGCGGATTCGGGTCGCGGGTGAGGGTGGCGGCGCTTAGAATTCGCGGCCATGTCAAAGACAAAAATCATTGCGACGGTGGGGCCGGCGAGTCAGTCGGCAGAGGTTCTGGAGCGGTTTGTCGAGGAAGGTGTCGACGTCGTGCGGTTCAACATGTCGCACGGGACGCTCGAGCAGCATACCGAGACCTTGGCGACTGTGCGCGCGGTTGCGGAGCGAAAGGGTGCGCATGTTGCGATTCTTGCGGACCTTTGCGGGCCTAAGGTGCGGACGGGGGAGATGGATCCGGAGCGGTCGACGATCGCGGTCGGTGAAGATTGCGTGATTGCGCGGTCGCTCGATGAAGGTCAGACGGGGACGGCGGCGCGACTTGTTACGAATACGGCGCATCTGGTGGATGATCTGCAAGTTGGGCATGCGGTGTTGATCGATGATGGGGCGATTGCGCTGCGGGTGACGGAGACACGGGACGATGAAGTGACGTGTCGGTGTGGGGCTGGTGGGACGATCGGCAGTCGCAAGGGAATCAATGTGCCGGACACGGATCTGGGCGTGGATTCGATTACGAAGAAGGATGTGGCGGATCTGAAGTGGGCGGTGGACTCGAAGGTCGACTTTGTGGCGATGTCGTTTGTGCGGCGTGTGGCGGACATCGAGGCGATCAAGAAGACGCTGCTGGATCTGGAGGCGGATATTCCGGTGGTGGCGAAGATCGAGACGCCGCAGGCTGTGGAGGTGATTGATGAGATCATCGGTGTGACGGATGCGATTCTGGTGGCGCGGGGTGATCTTGGGGTTGAGATGGACGTGACGAAGCTGCCGATGCTGCAGAAGTCGATCGTGCTCAAGTGTCATGAGATGGGTCGGCCAGTGATCGTGGCGACGCAGATGCTGCACAGCATGGTGGAGAACGCGGTGCCGACGCGGGCAGAAGTGAGCGATGTGGCCAATGCGGTGCTGGATGGTGCGGATGCGGTGATGCTTTCTGCGGAGAGTGCGGCTGGTGCGTTTCCGGTGCCGAGCGTGCGGATGATGCGTCGTATTGCCGAGCAGGTGCATGAGGCGAAGGCGGAGATGGGGGATCGGTGGAGCGATTCGTTGGCCCATCGGATGCGGGTGGGGTATTTGCGGGATGCGACGACGTCGGCGGTGGCGCGGAGTGCTGCGTTGGTGGCGCATGATCTTGGGGCGAAGATGATCGCGGTGTGGTGTCGGCGTGGGACGACGGCGCGGTGGATCAGCAAGTATCGGGTGTCGCAGATGGTGGTGGGGATGTCGTCTGATGCTGCGACGTGTCGACGGCTGGGGCTGTCGTACGGGATCAGCCCGATGCTGGTGGATGATGTGTTTGCGGAGGGTGATCGGAGTTGGGTGGAGTTGGAGGAGCTGATTCTGAAGGAGTTTCCAATGAACCCGGAGGACATCATCGTGCTGGTGGGGGATCCGGTGGCGTTGGAGCGGGAGCCTCGGTTGACGATTCATGTTGTGGGAGAGCGGCGGAGCCGTTCTGCAGGGACGAAGGGACGAAGGGACTGAGGGACAAAGGGGAATTTTTGACGGGGGTTGGTGGGTTGGAGCGTCTTATGGGTGTTGGTATTGGGGTGGGGACAGGTTGGACTTGCGGCATGTCTGCTGTGCGTTTGTTTTTGGGATTATCCCCGAAGTCGTGACGGCGCTGGCGGGCGTGCCGCGCTGCGCGATGTGCACATCCTGCGGCTCATGACAACTGGCAACTCCGCCAGCATTGCGAGTGTTCCTGTTTCATCTCGATCTCATGGCGACCATTGATGTGCATGATTCGATTATGTACAGTCGATGAGTGCGAGTGATTGAATAGAACGAGTAGAACTTATCGGAGCGAAAAAAGTGTCATGTGGTCTTTCGAAACAGTGGTGTGTATTGATCGCGATCGGGTTGATTCAGCCTCAGGCCCGGTGTGAAGGGCTTTGGCAGTGGTCGCATGAGGCAGCCGTAAGCGGAACAGCTCATGTTTTTGACGGTGGCGATGCCGTAGTGGATTCTGCCTCTACGATCCTGCCTCAACAAGAACTTATTGAGTTTGACGCGATGGATATAGCTCCAGATGGAACTCAAGCGAGAGCACATGGCTCTTCTCTGGTTTTCGCGTCTGCTGCCGGGCTGTTCGTCGGAACTGAGTTGACGAGTTATGTCTTGCCAATGGGGGGTGATCTTGGAGGGATAGCGAGCAGCAGTATCGAATCTGTCGTCGAGTTCACGATGCCATTCGATGCACCGCTTTGGGAGTTTTCCATGCACTACCACTTTGATTCACCAGACGGATTTGGCCATGCATCAAATGTTATTCTTGAGAACCTGTCAACATCGACGTCATTCGTTATACCTATAGTTGCCAAGTCGAACTGGCAATTATTCAATTTTGATTCAAGCAACGGCGATCGAATTCGAGTGACAGCCCTTGTCTCCGCGGGCGGAGAAGTTGGGTTGGGTCAGTCCGGATTTCATGTCACGGATTTTCGATTTCGCACGCGGATTCCCGAGCCGTCGTCAGTGATGATGCTCGCGGCGGTGATGGGATGTTTGATGCGGCGTCGCACGTGCATGCTGCATCGTCAGATTCTCCCGGCGCGCCGGGATTGACCTGACTTACGTGGAAGTACTTCTACGTGTTAGGCGGTGGCGGGGGTGGGTTGGGTGATAGTGGCGGGGGTCTTTTCGATATCGGGTTCGGGGATCGTGTTGAGGAGGTCGGTGAGGGTTTGGGATTGGGTGGTGGTGCGGGTGTCGGACATGGCGGTGGTGATGGCGGTGTGGATGGGGGAGTCGTTGGTGGTGGGGGCGGCGTTGGGGTCGGCGAGGTCTGTGATCTGTTGAACCGTGATCAGGTGCGGGGGTTTGGCGAGGGCGAACTTTGGCTGCGTGTCGTCGGTGGTGGTGATGAGGTCGGCTGACGCGAGGCGGCGGACGATGGGTTCGAGTCGGTCGGCGGGGAGGTCGATCTGTTCGGCGATGCGGTCGAGTGGGACGGGGCCTTCACCGCGGGCGAAGGAACGTGCGACAGCGAGGGCGACGGCGAGCCAGTCGGTGGGTCCTATGACGATGTCTTCGGCGTTGATGGCGCGGCGGACGTTGGCGAGTGATCCGGCGGTGTGGGCGAATTCGGCGCCGAAGAGGAAGATCGTCCAGGAGATGTTGAGCCAGAGCAGGAACAGCGGCACGAGGCCCAGAACGCCGTAGAGATTTCCTTGGGTGACGAAGCTTTCGACGTAGTAGAAGAATGCCCACCGCGCGAGCATCCATGTTGGGACGGCGATGGCAGCTCCGATGATGGCGCCGCTGCTGCGAACGCCGGTGTTGGGGATGAAGCGGTATCCGGCGGCGGTCACGAGGATGCCGGTGAGGATGGGGGCGAGCCAGCCGAGAAGATTGGCGAGGATGGAAAGGCCTGGGAGGTCTTGGCAGGTTTCGATGGCGGCTCTGCCGACGTAGGTGGCGGCGATCATGAGGATGGGGCCTAGGGTGACCGCGCACCAGAAGATCATGATGCGTCTTCCCATGGCGCGGCTTTTGGGGGCTTCGAAGATGCGGTTGAGGCTTGCTTCGAGTGTGGTGAGGAGGGTGAGTGCGGTCCAGATGAAGAGGACGGCGCCGATGGGGCCTACACGTTCGTAGGTCAGTTTGCCTTCGACGTCTTCGACGAGGGATTCGATGTAGTTGGCGACGCTGAGGGTTTCGGGCTCTGCTGGCTTCGGGGCGTCTGGGTTGATGGGGCCTTCGAAGAGCATCATCGTGGGGTCGTCTTGGTCTTTGACGGCTGTGAGTTCGTAGAGGCCTGATGCCTGGAGGAAGTTTCGGAGGGCGAGTTTGCCATCGTCGACGACGCCGACGGATCTCGCGACGAGGAATGCGAGCACGAGCAGTGGGATGAGGGCGAAGATGGTGCGGAAGGAGAGGGCCGCCGACATGGCGGTGACGTTGTGTGCGTGGAGGCGTTTGGCGCAGAATTTGGCGAGTGTGTAGTGGTCGCGGAGGTTGTGTTGGTCGTTTTCTCCGGGCATGGTGTCACCCGACGACAGTTTCGCGGGTTTTTCGTGTCGGCGTCAAGGCGGTTACCGGAGGAGGTGTTCGATGAAGAGGACGCCTCGGTTGGCGGAGACGGGTGAGGTCTGGTGGTTGAAGGCGTATGTGCATTCGTTGTGGGGGAGGAGATCGCCGATGTACTCGAGGCTGCAATCGTTGCCGGCGTAGGAATCGAATCCGAAGTTTCGTCCTGGGACTTTGAAATCGTGGATCATGATGAGTTTGGGTTGTTTGATGGCGAGTAGGATGGCGAGTTCTTCGCGGAGAGGCCAATCTTCGTGCCAGTGAGCGTCGAGGAATGCGAAGAGGGGAAAGGAGAGTTGGTTGAGGATGGTGGTGAGTTGTTCGGGTGATCGGCCTAGGCGTTGTGTGATGTTGGGGTATTTGTTGAGTCTTGGTGTGACGGCGTGGAAGAATCGTTCGTTGATTTCGATGGTGTAGACCTGTGGGAAGAGTTTGGCGAGGCCGACGGTGGTGTTTCCTTCAAAGGTGCCGGTTTCGACGGCGCAGCGGAAATTGAATCGGCGATGGTAGTCGACGACCTTGTCGACGAGGAACTGGTCGACGTTGAACATGGCTTTGTGATCGTCGGGCGGTGGCGGCGTGCTCTGGATGATGATGGTGGTTTGTGCGGTCGCGGTGGACATGACGGGTCTCCTTTCTGGATGAAGATGGTCGCAGGGGGGATATCGGCGGGGTGTTTGTGAGACTTGACGCCGATTGGGTGGTAATTCTTGACATGTGTGGGGGTTGTCCGTTCAATGGTCCGCTTCGACACGACGCGGGCTTTGGTCTGAGCAATTCATGCCTGATACGACAACGATACGGCGGATCGCCATTGGCGCGGATCATGGTGGTTATCCGCTCAAGGAAACGATTAAGAGCGATTTGAAGCAGCGTGGATTCGCTGTGGAGGACGTTGGGACGCACAGCACGGATGCTGTGGACTACCCGGTGTTTGCGCGGGCGGTTGCGGATCGCGTGGCCAGTGGGAACTGCGACGTCGGGATCGTGATCGACAAGGCTGGTATCGGATCGTCGATGGCGGCGAACAAGGTGCCGGGGGTTCGGGCTGGTTTGTGTCATGATCTGGCAGCGGCGCGGAATAGCCGTGAGCACAACAATGCGAATGTGCTCTCGCTGGGGTCGGGGGTGATCAGTCCGGAGTTGGCGTTGGAGATCGTGGGGGTTTGGTTGAAGACGCGGTGCACGGAGGATCGGCATCTGCGTCGGGCGAGGATGATTGAGGGCGGCGTGGTGGCGGGTGCTGGATCTTCGGTTGGTCCTGCGGTGGTTGAATCGCGAGCGGTGGAGATGATGCCGGCGATGGAACAGTTGAGCGAAGAGGATATTCAGCGGATTGCGCAGCGGATGGCAGAGTTGTCGGGCGGGGGTTCGTCGGCGGCGTTTTCGAGTTTGGCGTGTTCGTGTTTTCAGGCGTGTGCGGAAACGAATCCGGAGTTCGTGCGGCAGTTGGTGGGGATGGGGGCGGACCGCGTCGGGCATGAGCCTGGTGCGGGGACGGTGCCGGGTGAGTTGGCGAAGTACATCGATCACACGTTGCTGAAACCGGACGCGACGCTGGAGCAGATTGAGCATCTGTGTCAGGAGGCGGCGGAGTTTGGGTTTGCGAGTGTGTGCGTGAATCCGCCCTATGTGCGGGCGTGTGCGGAATGGTTGAAGGGGACGGGTGTTAAGGTTTGCACGGTGGTTGGTTTTCCGCTGGGGACGCATGTGCCGGAGATCAAGGCGTTGGAGGCGCGGCGGGCGATTCGGGATGGTGCGCGTGAGATCGATATGGTGATCAACATCGGGGCGCTGAAGGGTCATGATGAGTCGTTGTCGTACCGCGACATCAGGGCGGTGACGGACGTGTGCATGGAGAGTCGCGTGGTCTGCAAGGTGATTTTGGAGACGGCGCTGCTGTCGGATGATGAGAAGGTGCGGGCGTGTCGTGCGGCGAAGAAGGCGCGGGCGGATTTCGTGAAGACGTCGACCGGGTTTGGGGGTGGTGGTGCGACGGCGCATGATGTGGCGTTGATGGCTGATGCGGTGAGCGGGACGCGGATGGGTGTGAAGGCGTCGGGTGGGATTCGGTCGTATGAGGATGCGCAGAAGATGATCGCGGCGGGGGCGACGCGGTTGGGGGCGAGTGCGGGTGTGAAGATATTGAGTGAGTCGCGTGGGTTGACGGTTTCGGGAGACGGAGCCGGTGAAAGGTATTGACGCATGAATCACGTGGACCTTCGGGCGTATGCGTTTCTGGATAATCTGCAGCCGCAATTCGCAGCGTTTCTGGCGACGGTGGCGCAGGGGTATCTGCCGACGGCGCATCAGGCTGCTTTGTTCGTGGAGATTTCGCCGGGCATTGAGATCAACCGGGTGACGGACATCGCGCTGAAGAGCACGCATGTGACGCCTGGTATGCAGATCGTTGAGCGGTTGTATGGGATGCTCGAGATTCACTCCGATTCGCAGGCGGACATTCGTCAGGCTGGGGCGGACATTCTGAAGGCGTTGGACCTGAAGGAGGGGGAGCGTCGCAAGCCGAAGGTGGTGTCGAGCCAGGTGATTCGTCATGTGGATGACTACCAGACGCAGCTGATCAACCGGATGCGTCATGGGAACATGATTCTGGCGGGGCAGACGCTGTACATTTTGGAGTGTGAGCCGGCGGCGTATGCGGCGCTTGCTGCGAATGAGGCGGAGAAGGCTGCGAATATCAATATTCTGGAGGCGCGGACGTTCGGGAGTTTTGGGCGACTGTTTCTGGGGGGCGAGGAAGAGGATATTGATGTTGGGTATCGTGCGGCGGTGGCTGCGATTGAGGGTGTGAGCGGTCGGGAGCCGGCGAAGAAATAACAGAGAATGTCATGTTGTGCGTTGGCGCGTTGTGGCGCGTGGCGACGCGAGTTGAAGTATCGAAGGTCATGATCACGGCAGGTGCGAGCACCTGCCCTACAGAAGATATTGAGGATGGATGACGATGGCTGATGCGTTGGGCATGATTGAGACGCGCGGGTTTGCGGCGATGGTGGAAGCCAGTGATGCGATGGTGAAGGCCGCCAAGGTTGAGCTGGTGAGCTATGAGAAGATCGGCGGTGGGTATGTGACGGCTGTCGTGCGTGGTGACGTGGCGGCGGTGAAGGCTGCCTGCGAGGCGGGTCAGGCTGCCGCTGCGCGCGTGGGTGAGTTGGTAACCGTGCATGTCATTGCGCGTCCGCATGCGAATGTGGATACGACGTTGCCGCTTGGTCGCGGTGAGGATGGGGCGAAGAAGAAGTAGAGGCTTCGCTCGGGAACGGGGTTGTGCCGATTGCGCAATAAGTGCGGTTGTGCGCGGTCTTGGCTTCCCGCCACCCACGAGGGGTGGCGCTACAGGAATTGGTCGACCTGGAATTCGACTCCCCCACCGCTAAAGCGATGGGCCACCCTAAGGCAGGTGCGAGCACCGGCCCTACCAGTGCTTGGGAGGTGTGCATGATATTGGGCAAGGTTGTGGGGACGGTGGTGTCTTCTCAGAAGGAGCAGAGCATGGAGAGTCTGCGCTTCATGGTGGTTCAGCCTGTGGACACCGAAGGGAAGGCGACCGGGGGGACGGTGGTGGCTGTTGATGCGGTTGGGTCGGGTGTCGGGGAGTTCGTGCTGTATGCGTCGGGGAGTTCGGCGCGGCAGACGGTGGTGACGGATAAGCGGCCTTGTGATGCGGTGATCATGGCGATTGTGGATTCGTGGGAGATTGAGGGGGTCGAGAAGTACCACAAGGGTGATGCGGCGCGGGCGGCGATGCGGTGATGGGTGACAGGTGATGGCACGGTTGACGGATCAGCAGGTTGATGAGTTGGCGCGGCGGTTGATGTCGCGGATGGATGGCGGTGGAGCGGCGCATGTGCCGACGCCGCCGATTGCTTGTGGTGAGGCGCATCGGGCGTCGCCCGGGGGATCGAGGGAATCGCGGCGCGTTGGGACAGGCTCGGGGACGATGGGGTCGCGTGTTGGCGTGTTTGGAGATATTGATTCTGCGGTTGCGGCGGCGGGGGAGGCGTTTCATCGGTTTCAGGCGGAGCCTTTGGAGCTGCGTGAGAAAATCATCGCGAACATTCGGCGGTCGATGCTGGAGCATGCGGAATCGTTGGCGAAGGAGGCGCATGCGGAGACGGGGTTGGGGCGATGGGAGAACAAGGTCGTCAAGAATCTGCTGGTGACGAACAAGACGCCGGGGGTTGAGGACTTGACACCGACGGCGCAATCGGGGGATCGGGGGCTGATGCTGGAGGAGTGGGCACCGTTTGGGGTGATTGCGTCGATCACGCCAACGACCAATCCGACGTCGACGATCATCTGCAACACCATCGGTATGCTGGCGGCGGGGAACACGGTGGTGTTCAACGTGCATCCCGCGGCCAAGCGGGTTTCGGTGCACAACATCGCGCTCTTGAATGATGCGATCATGGCGGTCGGGGGTCCTGCGAATCTGGTGACGTGTGTTGATGAGCCGACGATTGAATCGGCGCAGGCGTTGATGACGCATCCGGGGGTCCGACTGCTCGTGGTGACGGGGGGACCTGGGGTCGTTGAGGCGGCGATGCAGAGCGGGAAGCGTGCGATTTGCGCGGGGCCTGGGAATCCGCCGGTGGTGGTGGATGAGACGGTGGATATCGATCGGGCTGCGCGGGACGTGGTGAATGGGGCGTCGTTTGATAACAACGTGATCTGCACGGATGAGAAGGAGTGCTTCGTTGTTGATTCGGTGGCGGATGAATTCCTGAAGGCGATGGGGCGGCATGGGGCGTTTGTGTTGAATCAGGCGCAGTCGCGGCAGATGGAGAACGTGGTTTTCAATGAGCGTCGGCAGGCGCCGCAGTCGAGCGTGGTGGATCGATCGCTGATCGGCAAGAATGCCGACCATATCCTGCAGAAGATGGGCGTCAACGTTGGGGATGAGGTGAAGCTGGCGGTGATGGAGGTGGATCGGAATCATCCGCTGGTGTGGACGGAGCAGTTGATGCCGGTGTTCCCGGTGGTGCGCGTGCGGAATTGCGATGAGGGGATTGACCTTGCGGTGGCGGCGGAGGGCGGTCGGCGGCACACAGCCGTCATGCACTCGCATGACATTTCGAAGCTGAGTCGGATGGCGAGGTTGATCAACTGCAGCATCTTTGTGAAGAACGCGCCATGCTATGCGGGGTTGGGCGAGGGCGGTGAGGGGTACTGTTCGTTTTCGATTGCGAGTCCGACGGGTGAGGGGCTGACGGGGCCGAGGAGTTTCAGCAGGCGTCGTCGGTGCGTCCTGGTGGATCACTTCCGAATCGTATGACGAGACAGCCTGCCATTGCGATGTTGGAGTTGGAGAGCGTGGCCGTCGGGACGCGGGCGGCGGATGCGATGGTGAAGCGTGCGCCGATCGAGCTGTTTCGGTTTGGGACGGTGGAGACGGGGCGTTTCTTGATTCTGGTCGGGGGGACGGTGGCGGCGGTTGAGGAGGCGCACGTTGAGGGGGTGCGGCTGTCGGATGGGGCGTTGGTTGATGAGATTCTGCTGCCGGATGTGCACGATCAGGTGTTTGATTCGGTGACGGCGGGGGTGCGGCGGGGCAGTGATGGTGACGCGTTGGGGGTGATTGAGACGAGCACGATGGCGTCGAACGTGCGGGCGGCTGATCGGGCGGTGAAGGCAGCGGACGTGGATGTTGTGGAGATTCGGTTGGGTGATGGGCTTGGCGGGCGGGGGTTGGTGCATGTGACGGGGCGGGTTGAGGATGTTGAGGCGGCGGTGGTGGCTGGCGTGGGCTCGGTGACGGGGGCGGCGATGGTGACGCGGTCGGTGGTGATACCGATGCAGGATGGTGAGGTTCGTGGTGTGTTGGGGCGCTCGACGCGGTTCTTTGGATGAGGGTTGGATGACGCGGTTGGGATCGTTGGTTGGTTCGTCACCCACAAGGGGTGACGCTACAGAAGAAAGATAAGCGGATGCTGTTGGGACGGGTGATTGGTTCGGTGGTGGCGACGGAGAAGTATGACGGGATGGTCGGGGTGCCGTTGCTGTTTGTGCAGCCGCTGGATCGGTTTGGGGTGGACGCGGGGGAGGCGGTGGTTTGTGCGGATGCGACGAAGATGGCGGGGGTGGGGGAGTTGGTGCTCTTTGAAGGGGGTCGGGAGGCGGCGATGGCGTTGGAGCCTTGGTTCGTGCCGGTGGATCACAGCATCATCGGGATTGTGGATCAGGTGAGCCGGGAGGGTTGGCAGGCGGAGGCGGCGTCGTGATTCTGGGGCGGGTGACGGGTGAGGTGGTGGCGACGATCAAGCATCCGTTTTATGACGGGCGGCGGATGTTGATGGTGGATCGGCTGGATGAGCATGGGGGCGATACGGGCAAGTATCTGGTGGCGGTGGCGGGTGTGGATGCCGGTGTGGGGCAGACGGTGTTGATCGTGGATGAGGGGAATTCGGCGCGGCAGGTTGTGGGGGATGCGGCGGCGCCGCTGCGGTCGGTGATTATTGGGGTGGTGGATGAGGTGGCAGTAAGAGGGACTGAGGGACTGAGGGACTGAGGGACTGAGGGACGAAGGGGAGGGATCGAGGGAGCGGGGGCCCCGATACCGTGTGGGGACGAGTCTGTGGGAGCGTTTGGCGTTGTTGGTCGTGCGTCGGCAGGTCGCGAATTGTCCTGCATGTGACATACCTTGAGTTAGCAGAATCCAAGCCAAAGAGAAGGAAGCAAACGAATGATACGGAAGATAAGTCTCCTCATGTTCATTGTGGGCTGTACCGCGACGGCGACGTTGGCTCATGACTTCTGGATCGAACTGGACGCGTACAAGGTTGCCCGCGATGGGGTCGTTACCGCTCAGGTGAAAGTCGGCGAACGCTTCCGCGGCAACGTCAAGGCACGCGCGGCTGACCACATCGAACGATTCCAGCTGATGCATTCCGACGGCGTCACGGAATTTGTCGGGGAGTCGGGGGCTGAATCCAGCACGGCACGTCCAGGACACGCAGGGACCAACGTCGTCGCGTACCGAAGCAAGACGCGAACCATCGAACTGCCCGTCAAGAAATTCGAGCGTTATCTCGAGCACGAGGGACTTGAGTTCATCATCCGGGAGCGGGCCAGGCTTGGTGAATCGGATAAGCCTGGTCGCGAGATCTACTCGCGGTGCGCGAAGTCGATCGTGCAGGTTGGCGACACATCCGACGCCGGACATGCGCTCATCGTCGGCCATCCGCTCGAGATCATCCCCTTGCGGAATCCGACTGGTAAGCAGTCTGACGATCCGATCACGTTTCGCGTGCTTTACGAGGGCAAGCCTCTGAGCAATGCCCAGGTTGTGTTGACGCCGCACGAACAACCCGACGCGCGCGTGATCGGAAGAACAGGCGTCCGAGGCGAGGTGAAGTTTCGCCTGCCGACGGGTGGCTTGTGTCTTGTCACCACGATCCATATGAAACGGGTGGCGGACAACCCCGACGTTGATTGGGAAAGTCTATGGGCGTCGTTGACGTTCGAAGTTGGCAAAGATTGAACCGTTGATGCCGCGGCCAGGGGCGTCGTTCTGTTCAAAACATCGTGGCATCGCCGCTAGTACGGGTTTGGGTGGGGGCCTTGTTGCCATTGGCGGAAGAGGTCGGCGCATTGGGGGCGGAGGATGTCGGTGACGACTTTCACGTTGCTCTTGCCTTGCTCGTAGAGGGATTGGCAGGAGAGGTGGAGTTCGTTGAAGCCGGCGGTGTCGGCGTCTTCGATGGTGGCGCCGTAGTAGACGGTTTCGAGGTTGGCCCAGTGGATGGCGGCGGCGCACATGGGGCAGGGTTCGCAGGTGGTGGCCATGATGAGTCCGCTGAGGTCGATCTTGCCGAGTTTTTCGCAGGCGCCGCGGAGGCAGTTGATTTCGGCGTGGGCGGTGATGTCGCAGGTTTGGCGGACGACGTTGTGGGCGGCGTGGATGAGTTCGCCGTCGGGGGTGGCGATGGCGGCGCCGAAGGGTGAGTTTCCGGCGGCGATGCCCTGCTGGCAGACTTCGATGGCGTGTTCCATGATCTTTTCGGGGATGGTCATGGTGGTGTGATCCTGTCTTTTGTTTTCCTGGTGTCGAACGTCCTCGCGGTTCGTTCAGATGGTGCGCCACGGCAGTGTCGGCGGAGGTTCCGGGTGGGATTGTGGTGATTCGCGGCCGTTCGTCCAGCGAAATCGGATTGGGTGGGGCGGCGGCGTTGGGTGTTGGCGGGTTTGGAATTGGTCGTTTATGATGCCGCGCCCTGTCGGTGGCTGGCGGTGTGTGTTGCGGTCGAAAGTCGGCGGCTGGTGCGTTTCAAGCGACAGTTCATTCGGGACACGACGGCAGCGGATGCGTTTGGGCGTAGCGTCCTGCGTGTTGGCTGCTCCAATTCGAGGATGCGACATTGGCAGAGAAGCCTGAAGAGAGGGCGTTTCCACCCCATCCACCAGGATACCGGGTGCGGCGAGGTCGGAACTGGTTTTTCCTTGGGTTGCTTTACGCAGGTTACTATCTCTGCCGCTACAACATGAGCATTGTCGCGCCGGAGATGCGTGACGAGTTGGGGCTGTCGAAAGCGGAATACGGGAAGATCGACTCTGCCCGTAGCGGCGGGTACGCGGTCGGTCAGTTCATCAATGGGCTTTTCTCTGACGGGCTTGGAGGTCGCTTGTCCATGGCGATCGGCGCGTTGGGGACGATCTGCCTCAACGTCGCCTTTGGCCTCGTTTCCTCGGTAAACATTGCGTGGATTCTGACGGCGCTGATCTGCATTCGATTGGTTGACGGCTATGCTCAGGCGTTTGGTGCACCTGGGATGGTGAAGATCAATACGTCATGGTTTCAGCGTCGCGAGCGTGGTCGCTTCGCGGGCATCTTCGGTTTGATGATCCAGCTGGGGCTTTTCGGGGTGAATTATCTCGGCCCGATCATCGTGGCTGGGTTTTCGTTCTCCGTGTTGGTGTTCACGGTTGATACGCGGGAGTGGGGTTGGCGGGCAATGTTCTACATCCCGCCGATGATCTTGTCTGTGCTGCTTGTGTTGATGTGGTTCAACGTGAAGAACCATCCAGAAGAGGCCGGATTCACGATTCCGCATGATGACGATGAGCATGGCGACAATCACGAGGAGCGCCTCCCGCTCGGATATGTGTTTCGCAAAATCGCGTCTAATTCTCTGGCTTGGATCAATGCGGGTGCATACTTTTGCACCGGATTCGTGCGGACGGCGATATTCTCCTGGTGGGTACTCTACCTCGATGAGGTCTGGGGATCGGGGAAGGAGTCTGAACTGTACGATTGGCTGAAGTTCCTTCTCCCGGCCTCTGCCGTGGCCGGTTCGATGCTATCGGGGTTGCTCTCGGACACACTCTTCCGGGGAAGGCGGTCACCGGTAGCGGCCATGCTCTACGCGGGTCAAACTGTCGTCGCGGTTGCAGCGGTGGTCGTGTTTGATCAGGGATCGTCACTGGGGACCCCTGTCTTGGCGGCGATTTTCCTGACTGCCTTGTCGTTCGCCTGCAATGCGAGCCACTCGATCATCGGCACGGCGGCCGCGATGGATATTGGCGGGCGAAAGATGGCTGGTTTCGCGGCGGGTGTGATCGATTCGTTCCAGTACTTCGGTGCAATTTTCGGCGGATTCGCACTTGGCTGGGCGATGGACAAGCATGGTTGGCCTGCGTATTGGCTTTCGATGATCCCGTTCGGACTGCTGGGCACGATCTTGATGGGATACGTGATGATCACGACGCGTGGGAAAGATGTGAAGGGCGGGTAGGCTTGGTGGGCGTTTTCGGGATGACCGGATCCCCGTTTTTTTCGGACGCTGCGGGGGCTTGAGGGTTGGAAAACGACGGTTGCTGAAGCGAGTTTGAGCTTGACATTGCAGTGCCGTCGGGGGACACTGAAGGCAGTTTTGCGGGCTTGAGTTGCGGGTTGTTTGGCTTCCCCCCGCTGCCGAATGTCGATGCAGGTTGGCCGACGCGATTGCCCGGGCCAGGGCGATGACTCGGGCCCGTCATCGCAGAACATGGCGAAACCTTAATTTAAACTTAACGTCGTCGGCATACAGGCTTCAATCGTCGAGATTAGTCTAACGCCGCGTGGGGGACAGGACCTTAGAGCTCCACTTGGCGTAGTGGTTGAGAGCCTTCAGCCTGAGGCCGATCGAGTGGAGGAAAGTTGCTAACATGTCTGGCAAGGCAAAAGGGATTTTAGCTGTCGTCTTGATTTTGGTCGCTGGCAGTATCGTGATCTTCCGCGAGGGAGATGCGTCGAGTGCTGGCGATGCTCCTTTCGCTTGTGTGTCGAGCGGTGAAATATTCTACCTCGACAATAAGGACGTTGATCGGATGCCGGGCAAGAATCCAAAGACAGGTCAACGGACTTTGTTCCCTTGTAATGAGCGAAATGGCGTTTTTTACGTTGCGGATCATTATCGTGAGACCATCAGAAGCATGACGGAGCAGAATCACTATGTGGACCCAGGAACGCTCGAAGTACGTCAAGTCCCGAAGTCTTAGGGCTGATGCAAATTCCTTGGATCGCTTTGTTGTCGCACCAGCATTCACGCTGATCGAGTTGCTGGTGGTTGTGTCCATCATCGCGCTCCTGATTTCCATTCTGCTTCCGAGTCTCAAGTCCGCGCGTGAGTCCGCGCGATCAGCAGTGTGCGGGGCGACGATTCGGAGCTTGGCTAACGGGCTCTACTCGTACACAACGGATTCAGACGACTGGATTCCGGGGATGAACACCTCAGGATTCGCGGTGACGATCGCCAACTTGTCGGGCGGAGACCCATTGGTTGATCTAAGTCGCCCTGACCTTCCAGTTCAGTCGACGGACTGGTTGACTCCGATTCTCGCAGGTGACACAGACTTTCCGAATAATCGGGCGCAGAAATACGACTTACTTCTTCGCAAGTACAGTTGTCCGTCACAACGAGCAATTAAGTCTTCTGCATTTCCGCCTTCCGGTAGCAGCGTGCCAGACCAGCCTTTGTTTGACGAGATTAACGAATGGGTAGCGGTTAGCTATCTGATGCCCTTTCACTTTCAGCTGTGGGGATTTGATCAGCGATTGGACGTTCTCGGTGAGAATCCTTCTAATCCTGGTCAAGTCATTAGGCCCGACACGACGAGGCTGAATTGGGAGGCGGCGATTCGCAGTTACAAGTCGAGGCTTCCGCGCGTCGGCCCCCCCGCTCGCAAGGCATTCGTCGCCGACGGTACACGCTATGTCGTTAATCGTGCATTTGTTGATCACGACGTGAGTCCAACGCCAGGTAATTTTGGGTCATTCACAAGTGCTGGCGCTTGGTGGGAGGATGGCCGTGCTTATGGTGTCGGGCCGGGAACGCAGGATTATACGGGTGAGACCATTAGCGGTGGATCGCCGTCAGCAGGCGCCAATTTATTCTATTCCTATCGTCATGGATCACGAAAGGCGAGTGCTGTAAACGATGCCCGGCAAAACACGGGCAAGATCAATATATTGTTTTTTGATGGGCACGTAGAGTCGTTTGGTGATCAAGCCTCGCGTCGCATCGATTTTTGGTACCCAACTGGTGCGGAGGTGAGGAGGGCAAATGAGGGGATGACTCCAATTCCGCAAGGTGATAGTAATTCTAACTATATCATTCCGTAGTCCAGGCCTTTGGCCTGGCATGGGGGTTCGGACTGGCTTGAAGAATACGTCGAAGCACGCGCAGGCGTTTCCACCGTTTCGAGGCATGAATCGCTCGGGCCGTGGTCGTACGAGGGCAACGATCAAGAGAGTTATGATACGGAGGTTTTGAGAAAGATGCGGGAATTCAACGCGACAGTCGGAGTGTTTGTATTAGCGCTTTGCGTCTCAGCGACGCAAGCGCAGGATAGTACTGCCAACTCATTGGGATGCAACGACCCTGATTTGCTCCAGCCGGCAATCAGCGACGCGGTTGTACCATGGGATGTAAACGAGCAGTGCAACAACTATGTCGTAGACTTGGACGAGTTCTTTGGGTCATGGGGATCGTCTTTTGGAATCGCACCGATTGCGAAGTCCAGTCAGGCTGCGCCGCAGTTTCCAACGAGCTTCGTTAATTCGCAGGCGATTAGTCGGCAGCATCTGCAAGGGGTTAGCTACTTCCAAGACTCTTATGCGTATTGGAATGAGTTCGGCCGTGGAGTAAACGACAATCCTGCCAAGAATGATGCGCCGAACATGCAGATTGATACGAGTGCGTTTAGTGGCAACCAATTTGCTTTCGCGTTCAACGAGGGTGCGAACACGAATGGCGGCGTGAATCACGACGGTGTCATTAGTGGTATTGTCAATTATGATCCGAAGAATCCCAATCGTCTTTATGTGTCACGGGTCAATGCGGCCGTGGTTGGTTGTGATGAATTCGGTCAGTTTGCTGGACTCGCGCTTGGCGCGGTTGATGCCAACGGCAACGTGATGGCACGTTCTGATGACTTCAGCGCGGGCTTTGACGACGTCTGCGGTGGCACATTCCTTACCGTGATTGATGATGATAATATCTTTCGGTTTGACACAGCGTCTCGCGATTGTGGGCGTCTCAACGTCGTTTCAGGTGACTTCCTTGGGGGTGGCCAGTTCGACCTAGGTGCGACGGAATGGGTCGCGCGAATGAGCGCCGTTACGCTCGTGACGCCGAATATAATGCCTGAAGAAGTTCGTGGCGGCGCTTCGCTGTATTTGGGGACGAATTTCAACGGTGAGTACGTGTATGAGGATGTATCCATCGGGGCAATGCCCGGCGACCTTGTCACGACAACAGATCACTTGGATGAAGCCATCGAGATCAACCCGGTGTTGAATGGCAGCGACCAGCGATCGCGCGGGAATCTCGCGTATATTTCGAAGAATTGCGCCTGTCTGAATAGCACTCACGGTATCGCTGCGACGTATGGCAAAGATGACGACGTGCTGAACGATGAGACTGATCTTGCCAATACAGTCATTCAGTTGTGGGGCCTTGGGCCAGATGGAGAAATCACCGGGAAGCTCGCAATTAAACTGCCCGACGTCGTAACCGATCCCACGACCGGCCAAACCAATCTTGGTGGCACGAATGAGTTTACGTTCGCCTCGAGCCAGACGCCGTTTAATGGTGGGAATGGGCAAATTGGAATGAATGTGTTGCCCGACGGGTCGCTGATGATTGCAGCTCCAGTTTCCCACCCAGACGTTCCTGGCAATCCTGGGAACGATCTGTGGGGGCCCGCGTACATCGCAACCGCGCGTATCGATTGTGGCTCGTGTGGTCAGGCTACGTGTGACGATACGGAGGACACATGTGATCCGAACATTAGCACAGACTGCAATAGCGGTGCTGATGGCATTTGTGTAACGCCGGCCGAATGGGCCATGGCGGCGTGGACCTTGCCATGGGACATCATGGGGACCTGTGAAACTGGCGGCGCTCCGTGTAGTCCGTTCGATGCTATGGCCTGCAACAATGGTGCTGATGGCGAATGCGAGTTGGCCGGGCAGATCACCGGTAAGCCGATTCTGAATGGGTCGTCGTTTGAAGGTGGTACGGCATTCGCACGGCAGTCGATCGTGACGTTTCAGAGTGCTGGAACCGCGGCGGCCGTCACGATGACGCCTCCTGCCGTTGATGCGGGTGGTAACATCTGGTTCGTGGGTTCATTCAGATTCCTGAACAGCGCGGGTACTGAGTTTGGCCTATTTCGTGCGGTGTACAACCCGGATGACGTCGCGCCGTATGGGCACGAGCTCGAGCTTGTTCTTCGAACCGACGACTTCAACTTCCCATTCAATGGTCGAAACTCAGATCGCGATTATCAGATCACTTTCTTCGGGCTAGATTTCGACGACAATAATTCAATTTCGTCGAGTGCGTTCTATTCCGGAAACATCAGCGAGCAGGCCTATCTTGGCGGTATGGCAGATGGATTGGATCCTTCTGATCCGGAGAATCTCGGTGGTCTCGTACTCGCAGCCGAGATCATCTATGACGCGGATGATGATGGTGATTTCTTCGAATGCGACGACATCAACAGCGGGCGTTGCGAGTTGATGGGCGTGTTGGGTGATGTGTGTTTGTTGGATGACATGGGTATGCCTCAGCCGGGCAATTGCGATGACGGCAAGGAAGGCGTGTGTGTGCCAGACCCCAACAATTTCGACCAAGAATACCGGGTTTTGCTCTACATCAGTCCATTCGCGCCGGAAGGCCCGCCGCCGGTGCCGTGCACGCGCGATTGCGACTGCTACTTTGCGGCAGTTGATGCTGCGGGCATGGCCGGTACGGACCCGAATACTGAGCTGGATATCTGTGATTACCACTACTGTCTGGACGACGTGTGCACCAGCTGTTCACGCCGATACGGCAACACGTGCGATTCCTTTGACGGTTTTGTGCAGACGGACGACATCCTTTGTGCTGTGGCTGGTTTCGGCAACTACTGTGCATGCCCGAACGGCGATTTGATCGATGGTGGTGCAACAGGTTGCTCGCCTGGTACGCCTGAAAACTGCAAGGGCCCAAGTGGTTCTCCGCTCGGCACGGATGACATTCTCGCGGTGGTCGCTGCCTTTGGTGGTGCCAATCCGTTCAGTTGTGCAGTTCCCGCTGGTGGAACAGGTTGTGCCGCTGATTCGCCACCGTCGGTGGGAGGTTGCGGTCCAGCCGCTTCTTCTGAGGCGATTGCGGCAGTGAACAGCAATGCGACGCGTCGTCTCGGCGATTCGTTCGGCGGTCAGTTGGAGTCCGGCTTTACGCTGGTTCCGCGACAGCGTGCGATTAAGGCTGGTGGCACCGTCGACGTGGACGTGTACGCCAGCGGCGTTGCGAACCTGCGTGGTTACGAATTCGGTGTCACTGCTGGCAGCGGTCGTCGTGGAGCCTTGACGCTCGATGCGGTGTCGGTTGACACGGATCGTGCCGACTATGCGTTTGCCGGCCTTCATAACTTCCCGGCAATCGACAGCGAGTTGGGTCGCGTTGGAGCGGCTGTGATGGGCATGGGTGAGTCGATCCCGGCCAACAAGCGTGCTTACGTTGGAACGTTTACGTTCCGTGCGTCGGATGACGCGGCTGGTGCGTTCAACATCTCGGCTGCGATGGAGCACGTTGGTCTGTTCACCGATGGTTTCACGTCGCAGACGGTCTCCGCCGTTGATGATGTGATGGTGCTCGTCACGAATTCGTCGCCGACGCGTCGTTCGGCCTACTCGTCGACGCAGGCACGTGCCGGTCAGTAGTGACTGAACACGGCGTTTGATTGAAAATCAGGGGGCCGTTCCGGTTTTCGGGGCGGCCCCTTTTTGCGCATTTTGGGGTCGGGATTGGTATGATGGCCCGGGGGCGTTTGGGCGTCTCGGGGTATTCGGGGTTGTGGTCGAGCTTTATTGGGCAGGGGTGAGGAGTTTGCGATGAGGAATGCGAAGGGCCGGTGTCTGGTCTGTTGGTCGTTGGTGCTGGGTTCCGTCGGGACGAGTCTGGGGTTTGATCCGGTCAACGGTGACTGGTCGAAATCTGAGACGGATGACATCCGCGTGATGACGTGGAATGTGCTAGATACGATTCGCCGAACGAATGACAAGCTGGACATCGCCAACAACTGGAACGCTGTTGTGCGGGTGATTGCGGCGATGCAGCCGGACGTGTTGTTGATACAGGAAGCAGGGGATAACACCACGCAGGGGGAGACCGGTGGCGTTGACAGCGTCAGTGAGTTGACAACGGTGTGCGAGTTGATGATGCACGGCGGGTTTGACCCGTTTGAGAGTGTCAACGTGACATCGTACGTGCAGCTCTACGCGCCGGATTATGATCTGCCGTATATCTTCGTGAGTTCGGTGACGGACAATTTTAACCGCAACGTCATCATGAGCCGCTACCCGTTCCTCGATTTGAACGGTGACAGCCGCGATCGATACAGTGACATCCCGTTCATCAGCAGCGATCAATACGCACCGGGGGGTGACGGTGGTGTGCGCGGATTTCAGTTTGTCGAACTGGATCTGCCTGATTCGATTTACCTTGGTGATCTGGTCGTCGGCGGAGCGCACCTCAAGGCCGGTGGCAGCAACAGCGATGAACAGCAGCGCCGAGAAGCCGCCCAAAACGTCGCCTACCTGATTGACTACTGGTACAACGGTGCGGGAACCGGTGCGCCTGATCCGAACAGCCGTATTCTGGACGCCCCGGTGGCGACCAACATTCTGGATGAAAACACCGCGGTCATTCTCGGCGGTGACTGGAATGAGGATGAGGCGATCAACGGGCAGCGTGGTCCGGCGTTGTGGCTGACGGCGGCGGCCGTGACGGGTGGAACGGATGGCACAGATCGCGACCGGACCGACATGATCTTTGACAATTCCACGGATCAATTTACCGGCGACACCGATACGCGCGGGAGCCGCAAGCTGGATTATCTGGCCTGGCAGGACAGTATCGCCACGCTTCGGCGGTCCTTTATTTTCAATGCGCAGGTGATCGGCAGCGGCAACTATCCGGTACCTGTCGATTCTTTTCCGGGCAATCCTGCATTGGTGAATGTGATCGCATCGGACCATCTGCCGGTGCTGGGGGATTTCGTCGTGCCAGCCAATCGCAGCGGGATGGTGATCTCCGAGATCATGTACAACCCGAACAGTTCGGAAGCGGGGCCGATCGATGTGGAGTGGGTCGAGGTGTTCAACACGTCCGACGAAACAGTCGACTTGAATGGCTGGTCACTGTCGGATGAAGACGGGGCGACGGGTACGATCTCGGGATCGGCGTTGGTTGTGTCTGGTGAGGCGGCCGTACTGATTCCGGATTCACAAAGCGTGTCGGATTTCCAGGCGGCGTGGGGATCGGGATTTCCGATCTTCCGATTGAGCAATTGGAGTTCGATGGGGCTGGAGAACGATCCGAGCGAGACGAACGAGAACCTGATTCTCCGCAACTTCGAGAACATCGTCGAAGACTCGGTGAATTTCGATGACGAAGGTGATTGGCCCAGCGATTCACCGGATGGGCCGAGTATTTATGTCTTGCTTGGCAGCCTGACCATTGACGGCAACGACGACGGGTCCAATTGGGCACGATCGGTTGTCGGCGTTGACGGGGCGTATGCGAACACGTTAACGAGTGATTTCGACGGCAATGACGTTGGTTCGCCGGGCATTGCGCCGAAGTGTACGGTTGATGCTGATTGCACCGATGGCGAATTCTGCAGTGGCATGGAAACGTGTGACGGATTCACGTGCATCGCCGGCACGTTCCCGTGCAATGGCCAACTCTGTGATGAGACTGGAGATGTCTGTGTGAACTGCATCATCGACGATGACTGTGCCGACAGTGCGTTCTGCAATGGTGTAGAAGTCTGTACCGGCGGGAATTGTAGTCCCGGCGCTGATCCATGTCCTGGCGAGTTGTGCAATGAAGGGCTGAATGCGTGTGTCCAGTGTTTCGTGGACGGCGCGTGTGACAATGGCAGTTTCTGTGATGGCGAAGAGGAATGCGACTTCGGGTCATGCGTTTCTCTGGGCGATCCATGCTTGCCGTTCCCTTGCTTTGACGATACCGATGACTGCGGGTGCCTGCAGAACAGCGACTGCGATGATGGCTTGTTCTGCAACGGTGAGGAACAGTGCGGAGGCGACCAGCGTTGTACGGAGGGAATGCGGCCTTGCTCGGACACCGAGTTCTGCGACGAGTTCGCCGATGCATGTGTTGAAGGGTCGAGGATGATTCTGGTTGCGGCAGGTGATGATCCGGCTGCAACGACGTCCGGACAGGATGCGATCGCGTCGGCAACCCCTGGTCAGCCGATTACGATCGAGATCTTCTTGGAAGATCAAGCTGATCCGATGGCTGGTTTTGAGGTCGCTCTTGAGTGCTCGCACGTGAGTTCGGAGTTGACGGCACCGAATCTCGAGTACGAACCGATGAGCGTCCTAGTTGACCCAGCCAGATCTGATTACGTGTTTTTCGGGCAGCCCGGGTTCCCCGCCATCGATCAAGGACAGTGCGATCCGAGCATTGCCTGCACGACAGATATGGACTGTCCCGCGGGCAACACGATGTGTGACATCGGCGGTAGCGGAACCTGCACGATCGCGCCTCCACGGGCGGGAGCGGTCCTGGTCGGCGCGCCGGTGACATTCGCCGGAGAGATTCGCTATCTGGGCGAGATGGTTTTTGACGTACCGTTAGATGCTGAGGGCGAGTACGTCGTTCGTCCGATCTGTACGCCAGAGGACGATTGCCCATCAAACCTGACCCTGGTGCGGGATGGTTCGTTCTTTCCGTTACCATTCACGGCGGATGGTGTGGTCATCTCGGTTGAGACGGGCAAATGCTGCGTCGGCGAGACGTGTATCCCCGATCAGACGGCCAGCGAATGCGGCGTCCTCGGTGGGACATTCGCGGCTGGTCAGACGTGCGACGGGCCTGATCCGTGTGCATGCCTGATCGATTGTGATTGCCAGGACAGCGATGTTTGTACGTACAATGAATGTGACAACGGCACGTGCCTGAGCATGGCGGTTCGCTACGGCGACGTTGCCGAGCCGTTCACGTCGCCGCCCATCGTACAGACGAGCGACATCCTCTGTGGCGTGGCCGGATTCGGCAACTATTGTTCATGCCCGAACGCCGACATCGAAGGTTGCGGGCCTTCGGGCGTTCCCATCTCCACTGGCGATATTCTCGAAATCGTGGCAGCGTTCGGCGGTGCGGATCCTTGCGGTTGCGGGATTCCATCGGCTGCGAGCGCGAACTCTCATTCGCTTGGCCCGGTCTTTGCGATGGATGATAAGGCGACGCCGCAACTGTCGGTTCAGGTTCGTTCTGCGTCGCGTCGCGATCGACGCGTGACCGTTGATCTGTTCGTCAGCGATATCGAAACCGTCATTGGGTATGAGGCTTCGCTCGTCGCGATGCATCCCAAGGCCGGCATGATTCAGCCGTCCAGCGTTGTGGTCTCGGAGCGGCGGCGGGATTACGTGTTCGCCGGCTTGACACAGACGCCGTTGACCGACGTTGAATATGGTCGGGCGGGTGCATTCGCCCAGGCATCGAGTACGGCTGTCTCGGCCAAGCGTCCGGCGTACATCGGTTCGTTCACGTTCGACTTGCCGACCGGGTCTGCCCGGGGCTGGTCGTTCGAGTTGGGTGGCACCGGCGCGGTGTTCTGGAATGTATCGCGTGAGCGGTCATACGGAGCGTTGTCAGCGCGGTAGCGTGTCTGTGTCGCACTTGGCGATTTGAAACGAGTTCAAGCGGCCCACGGCGAACAGGCGGTGGGTCGCTTTCATTTTGCAATGGGCGTGTGAGTGAGATGCGAGGGTTGGTCGCGAGGCGTTTTGCCGCTAATCTTCGAGAGAAGACGCCGGTCGGCATGTTGACGCCGCAGCGGATGAGATACCCCCAAGGTCACAAGGTGCGTTGATGAAATCAGATCAGGTTCGCCAGCAGTTTCTGGACTTTTTCGCCAGCAAGGAACACGCCATCGTGCCGTCTTCGCCGGTCGTCCCGCACGACGACCCGACGCTCATGTTCACCAACGCCGGCATGAACCAGTTCAAGGATGTCTTCCTCGGCGCAGGGTCGCGATCCTACGCGCGGGCGGCGGACACGCAAAAGTGCATTCGTGCCGGCGGAAAACACAACGATCTCGACGACGTGGGACAGGACACCTACCACCAGACATTCTTCGAGATGCTCGGCAACTGGTCCTTTGGCGACTATTTCAAACGTGAAGCCATTGCATGGGCGTGGGAGCTGATGACCGAGGTTTGGGGTATCGAAAAGGATCGACTGCACGCGACCTACTTCGAAGGCGACGAAGCCGAGGGACTCGAACCGGATTCCGAAGCGGCAACGCTTTGGCGTGAAGTGACCGACATCAAGCATGACCACATTCACCCGGGCAATAAGAAAGACAATTTCTGGGAGATGGGCGACACGGGGCCTTGCGGGCCGTGCAGCGAGATCCACATCGACCTGACGCCGGATAAGAGCGGTGCGCCTCTGGTCAATGCGGGCCATGCCGATGTGATCGAGCTTTGGAACCTCGTGTTCATTCAGTACAACCGCGGGCCTGATGGCAAGCTGACGCTGCTGCCGGCCAAGCACGTTGACACGGGAATGGGGTTCGAACGGATCGCGGCGGTGCTGGCTGGTAAGAAGAGCAACTACGACACCGATGTGTTCACGCCGATCTTCGATTCGATCCGGCAGCGTTGCGGGGCGGGTGCGTACGCGGGGTCGCTTCCGGGTGATGACAAGAGCGGGAAGGTGTCGCGCGAGCAGATGATGACCGACATCACGTACCGCGTGATCGCCGATCACCTGCGTTGCCTGACATTTGCGATTACCGACGGGGCGATGCCGTCCAACGAAGGGCGCGGGTATGTGCTGCGGCGGATTCTGCGGCGGGCGGTGCGGTATGGTCGTCAGTATTTCGATATGCATGAGCCGTTCCTGTGCGATCTGGTGGCGCCGCTGGTCGGGCAGATGGGGCATGTGTTTGGCGAGTTGAAGGATGGCCCCGACGCCAGGCATGCTCGTGACAACGTTGCGCACGTCGTCGATGTGATTCGTGATGAGGAAGCCTCGTTTCTCAAGACGCTTGATCGCGGGATCAGGCTGTTCGATGAAGCGGCGGAGCAGGCGGTCAAGCATCATCATGGTCGCATCAGCGGTGAGGATGCGTTCAAGCTGCATGATACCTACGGCTTCCCGGTGGACCTGACCGAGTTGATGGCTGAGGAGCGGGGGCTGACGATTGACTTCGGTGAATACGAGCGTCTCATGGAGCAGGCTCGTGAGAAGGCACGCTCGACGGCGCAATTTCGGGCAGGGGCGGCGGTCGATGTCGAGCCGTTTCCGACAACGCATTTCGAGGGTTACTCGCAACTGGATTGTGCCAGCGAAGTTGTCGGTGTGCTCGTGCGTGCCGGTGATGACATGCGCCCGGCTGGCCTGTTGAATGCTGGCGATGAGGGCATCGTTCTGGTGAACAACACGAGCTTCTACGCCGAGAAGGGCGGACAGGTCGGGGATCGGGGCAGGATTTCAGCCAACGACGGCTCATGGGACTTCGTGGTTGAAACGGTAAGCGATCAGGACGGTCGCTACTTGCACGTGGGGCGATGTGTCAAAGGGGAGATATGTGTCGGCGGGGCTGCTTCGTGCAAGGTTGATCCCGTTCAACGTCAGCCAACGATGAACAACCACACCTCGACGCACATTCTGAACTGGTCACTGCGCGAGGTACTGGGGACGCATGTGCAGCAGAAGGGCTCGCTGGTCGACGCGGAAAAAACGCGGTTCGACCTGTCGCATCCCAAGCCGATTTCGGCAGACGAGTTGGCGCGTATCGAAGAGCTGACCAACGAGCAGATTGCGGCCAATCACAAGGTCTACACGCAGGAAGTCGACCAGGCGATGGCGCGAAAGATCAACACGCTGAGGGCGGTGTTCGGTGAAAAGTACCCCGATCGCGTGCGCGTCGTGTCGATCGGCGCACCCATCGGCGACGAAGCCAATCCCGACAGCGACACGCTTCTTGGCAGTCCGGACGGTCCGAAGTGGATGCAGTACTCGGTCGAGTTCTGCGGTGGTACGCACGTGGCTGAGACGGCCGAGGCGGAGCGATTCGTGCTCACGAGCGAGGAAGGCGTGGCCAAGGGGATTCGCCGCGTGGTCGGCATTACAGGTGGAGCTGCCCGCGAGGCAGAAGCAACGGGGCAGGCGTTGATGGATCGGGTTGCGAAGCTGGCAGATGCGGCGGCGGATCAGCTGACTGCCGGGTTGAATGATCTGCAACGCGACGTGAACGCAGCCACGATCCCGGTCCGCATCACGACAGCCCTGCGCGACAAGATCGCCGAACTGCAGAAGATCGCCAAAAAGCACGAGAAGGAACAGGCTGGTGCATCGGCTGGGGACGTGATGGCCAGGGTGCAGGAATTGTTCGGTTCGGCGGAAACGGTCGCGGGTGCGGCGGTGGTTGTGGGCGAGGTGCCGAGTGCACCGGCTGACGCGTTACGCGGGGCAATCGACTGGGTGCGTCAGAAGACTGAAGCGTCTGCCGTAGTGCTGGCGTGCCACGATGGCGGGAAGGTGACGCTCGTTGCGGGTGTGAGCAAGGACCTGGTCGGCAAGGGCGTCAAGGCGGGCGACATCATCAAGGAGACGGCGCCGGTGGTGGGCGGCAAGGGCGGTGGACGGCCTGATTTGGCGCAGGGCGGCGGCAGTGAACCGAGCAAGATCGGCGATGCGATGTCGCACGCGCGTCAGTGGATCGTGGACAAGCTCGGCGGATAGGGCGACGGCATCGTTGGGGCAGCCGCTTCCACGCTCAATCAATCGGCGTCGAACGCCACTTTCGCACCGTCATGCATCGTCAACACGATCCGTTTGGCGAGCAATTGCCGTCGAAACTCGTCGATCGATCGGATGGCGCGACCGTTGATGGCCGTGATGATCTGGCCGGTCGTGAGGCGTTTCATGTTGGCATCAGAACCGACGCGCACTTCGTCGACGCGAAGACCCTTCGTGTTGTCCGGAATCTCGAATTCACGTCGCAACGCTGCGTTGATCTCGAACAACTCCGCACCGCGCCAATTCATCGACTCCAAGCCCATGCTGGCCAACTGCTTCTCGGTGCGATCGAGGTGATCAAAGCGATCACCGAGGCGGATGGTGGTCGTCTGAATGTTCGAGTGACGCACGAAGCGGCAAAGCACCGACTGGCCAACCTGCGTCGAGCCGACGACGCGGACAAACTGGTCGGGATCGTCGATGGGGACGCCGTCGAATTCAACCACGATGTCACCCAGTTCCAGAACGGAGTCGGCCGCGGGGGATCCGTCGACGATGTTGCCGATACGTGCACCGCGAACGTCGCGGCCACGAACACGGTATTCGCGACGGGATTGTCGCCGGCTGATGCTGACGCCAAGGTAGCCGTAGCGCACTTCCTCACCGCGGGTGAGCGTGTCGATGATCCGTTGGGTGCGGTCGTTGATCGGGATGGCAAATCCCAGCCCTTCCGAGACCCCGCTGGTGGTTTCGATGGCGGTGACAATGCCCATGATTTCGCCATGGATGTTGAAGAGCGGTCCGCCGCTGTTGCCGGGGTTGATGGTGGCCCATGTCTCGATCAGCTCGCCGTAGTAACGGGTGTCGGTGCCGTCGAGTTCGCTGGATAGGTTTCGTCCGATCGTGCTGACCCCGCCCCAGGAGAACGACGTCTTGCCTGAGAAGTTGGCCACGCCAAATGGGTTGCCGATGGCGATGGCAATGTGGCCCACGCGAATTTCGCGGTCATTGGCGAAAGGGGCTGCCCTAAGCTTGTTGGCGTCGATTTTCAAGACCGCGAGGTCGGCCCGACGGTCGATCTGTAGCACGGCGGCTTGGTGTTCCTTACCATTGTGCAGCGTCACGCGAATATCCGGTGCGTCGCCGATCACGTGATAATTGGTCAGGATGTATCCGCTGGACTTGTAGATGACGCCGGATCCTTGCGAGTCCGGCCTCGTGCGGATGCGGACGCCTTCGGTAGGCGGCGTGTCGTAGGCATGGATCGCGACGGTGCTCGGTCGCAATTCGTCGGCGAGGTCGGCGATGACCCGATTCACGTTGTCGAGGTCGAAATTGTCGTCCGCCCATATCGGTTGTGCCGTTGAGGCGAGGGTGGTGGCGGTGATGACAGCGAGAGCGAAACGTGAAATCGTTGGCCGCATGCACAAACTCCGAATAATCCGCGTGAACGGGTCATTATACCCGGGTGGTCTGGCGGTAAAGCGGAAAATTCCTTATCGGCGACCGGGACGGGCGTCGGAAGATGTGTAAGATGGTCCGTCCCTGTCGGGGGCTGTGATTTGTTGAGGCGGCGCTGCGTGGTGCGAATCTGAGTTCGGGGTGATGAACGAGAAGGTCCTGAAAAAACTGGAATTCCAGACGGTACGCGATGCCTTGGCGGATCGCTGCCGCTCTCAGCTCGGCAAACCGCTGGCGGGCAAGCTGTCACCGTCGGCGTCCCAGTCGCAGGTGGCCAAGTGGCTTGATCAGGTCCGCGAGATGCAGCAGGTGAAGGAGGGGATCGGTCTACCGCCGCTGGGATCGATCCGCGATGTGCGCCTGAGCGTGAAGTTATCGGGCAAACCAACCGGCGTGGAGCCGGAAGCATTGGCCGACATCGGCGCGACGCTGGACGGTGTCTGCGAGTTGTGGCGATGGGGGCAGAAGCTGCCCGAGGAATTCGGTCTGCTGCGAACGGTGATCGATCGCGTGACCGACCTGACGCCGCTGGCTGAGAAGATTCACGAGACGATCGATCCGCGTGGTGAGGTTCGGGACTACGCCAGTTCGAAGCTGGCGTCCATTCGCGGAACCATCGCGAAGTCCAAGTCACAGATCGACATCGTGTTCGATCGCATCTTGCGTCATCAATCGGTCACGCGGTATCTGCAGTATGCGGGGGTCACGTTCCACAACGATCGCAAGGTGCTGCCGTTGCGGGCGGAGTACCGTGGGCGGGTGAATGGCATTATCCACCGCAGTTCCGATTCGGGGGCGACGCTTTTTGTTGAACCGCAGGAAGTCGTCGAGCTGAACAACGCCATCGTGCGACTTCGCGATGACGAGCGGAAGGAAATTTCGCGCATCGTCAGCCAGTTGTCACGCGTGGTGCATCAGCAGGAACGCGAGATTCTCGATTCGCTTGGGGCGGCGGCGGTGTTGGATCTGCTGGTGGCCAAGGTCCGGTATGCCGAGGACTTCCAGGCGGTCGTGCCGGAACTGAGCGACGATCGCAAACTCTATCTGCGCGAGGCGAGGCATCCGGTTTTGCAGATTGTGTTTGATCGTGAGGCGGCGGAGGGCGGCGAGAAACGCGAGGTTGTGCCGATCTCGATGCGACTGGGTGACGACTTCGACATTCTGATCGTCACCGGTCCGAACACCGGCGGCAAGACCATCGCGCTCAAGACGGTGGGTCTGCTCGCAGCCATGACGCAGGCGGGGGTTCCGATACCCGCCGAGGTCGGGTCGCGGATGCCGATCTTCAAGAACCTGTTCATGGACATTGGCGATGAGCAGAGCATCGAACAGTCTCTGAGCACGTTCAGCTCGCATCTCAAGACCATTTTGGACATGCTCAAGCGGGCGGGCGAGCACTCGCTCGTGCTGATCGACGAACTGGGGGCAGGAACAGATCCGGATGAAGGGGCGGCCATCGGCAGGGCGGTGGTGGACGAGTTGCTGCGGTTGAAGGCGTACGCGGTGATCACGACGCACCTGTCGACGCTCAAGGCGGCGGCATTCACCGAGGATCGGGTCGACAATGCCTGTGTCGAGTTCGACGTGGAGACGCTGAGGCCACTCTATCGACTCAAACTCGGTGAGCCGGGCAACAGCAACGCCATCGTGATTGCTCAGCGGCTGGGGATGTCCAAATCGCTGGTCAAATCGGCGCGCTCGCATCTCGATCGGCGGCAGCAGGCGTTGCAGAAGGCGATCGACGGCACACTCAAGTCACGACGTCGTGCGGAAGCGGCACGGGAAGAGGCCGAACAAGCGCGCATGGACGCCGAACGCAAACGCCGTGACATGGAACAGCGTGAACGGGAGTTGGCCGAGGCGCAAAACGCCCACAATGTCTGGGTCGACTGGGTCAACCGGCTGCGTGAGGGCGACGAGGTTTTTCTTCGTTCGTTCGATCGGGCGGGGAAGTTGGTTCGCGTTCAATTCCAAAAACAGACGGCATTGGTGAACTCCGGGGCGATGGAAATCGAAGTAAGGCTACAGGACTTGCAGCCGCCCGAGCCGGATGCATAAGCGTTCACGGATCACCGGAGTCTACAGTGAGATCCTATTTGCCGATTTTGGCGGACTACTTCGTCTACATCGCCGCCGTCGCCGCCGTTGGGAATGCGATCGTCATCGCGGCCGTCGCGCGGCTCACCGTGACGGCCAAGAAGATCGACATGTATCAACTCACCACCGGGCTGGTGGCCGGTGCGTTTGTGTTCATGGCCAAGTCGGCGGTTGTTGTGGTCGTCAGCCGTGGCTTGTTCGGCGTCATACATCTGATGTACGACCTTCTCGCGATCACGCTGCCCTTGGCTGGATTGTTGCTGCTGTTGATCGGTTGGCGATCGAAGGATGTCAAGCCGACGCGGGCCATTATCGTGCTGTCACTGATGACACTTCTCGCGATTCCCGTCGGTGTGTATGCCACGTTCATCGAGCCGTTCCGTGTGCAGCTCGAAAAAGTCGACGTAACAATTGCAGATGATCGCGCAGGCTCCTCGGACGTCACCATCGGCGTGTTGGCCGACATTCAAACCGAGCACATTACCGAACACGAACGGGACGCGATCGACCGACTCATGGCCTGCAAGCCGGATATGATCCTGATACCAGGCGATGTGTTTCAGGGGCGTGATCAACGACTCGAATGGGAGTGGGACAGCCTGCGTGAACTGCTTTCCCGATTGCAAGCGCCAGCCGGTGTCTACGCGGTCGCAGGTCATTGCGAATCAGTTGATCGACTGAAGCGAATCATGTCTGGGCTTCCGATTCATGTGCTCGACAACGACGTCATGAGCGTTCGTTTCAAAGACCGCCGCATGACGATCATTGGCTTGGACGTGCACAACTCCGCCGAGCGATCGGCATTGATGACGCGCATGGAGCAAGCATCAACGCCGGACGACATCCGCATCATGTTCGCGCACATGCCGGATCCGGTGCTGTCGCTTTCACGCGATACGCGCGTTGATCTGTTCGTTGCAGGTCATACGCACGGCGGGCAGGTTGTGGTTCCCGGATTTGGCCCACCCATCACATTCTCAAGTGTCCCGCGACATATCGGTGCCGGCGGATTGCACGACCTGCATGGCCGCCGAATTTACGTCGGTCGCGGACTGGGCTGGGAGCACTGGCTCGCGCCGCGCATCCGGTTCCTTTGCCCGCCGGAAGTGACGTTGCTCACCCTGCGCGATCCGTAACGCGCTCGCGACGCCACGTCATTACATGCTCGCGTCGCCCTGGTCCGGCATGCGATCGGCAGGTGGTGGATCATTCGGCTGAGCGCCCATCGGCTGAACCATGGCGTTCATGAATGCGTTCTTCATGGCGACGATGAGATCCATCGGAACAAAGAATGCACCCGACGCAGAACGCTCATCGATGCTGTTTCCATGGAGCACCAGAGGGGCGTCCACCGTTGGCATGACCATGCCGTTCATCTGAGCCGGATCGAGCTTGGTCATCACTTGCAGCAATCGATCGACGGCGACATACATCTCCATCGTTCGGCGATTGCCGACACGGGTGGAAGCGGTCGCGATGCCCTTTGCCTTTGCGAGGGGAGCACCATCGGATCGCGCGGAGGCCAATAGTGCCGCCGTCTGATCGACTCCACCGCCGATGGTCATGACGACGTTGTCGTCGCTCGCCCGCGAGACGCGGACGATGACATTCGCCTCGCCGAATATCTTCTTGACCATCTCCTTGACGTGTTGATCGGCATCGTCGGGGAGTGTGAACGTCAGATGGTCAACGGCGCTTCCGCCTTGCTTCTCGGCGTTCTTCGTGTACGAGACGAGCGACGCGATTTCCTTGGCTTCGTCGTCGTCAATGCCTTCAACGCCGGTCTTCACTTGCCCGACCATGTCGGCCAATGTGGTGATGAAGGCGCCTGCGTTTCCATTGGTGCGAATGACGATGTTGGCTGCCAGCGTGCCGGATCGGTCATCGGGCAACGCCACGACATCGGCAGACAGGCTGGTGGTGAACTTGGCCAAGTTGGTCAGCGAAGTTGTGGCCGGCATCCACTTGTCGGCTTCGAGTCCCTGTCCCTCCATGAAGGTACGGATGCTGTTCTCGAGCGATTTGGCCGACATCTCCGCGTATGTTCGACTTGATTGAAATCCCATAGCGGCGATGTACTTCTCATTGGGCAGTCCTTTCAGCAACGACTCATTTGTCCCCGGAACGCTCGCCATCACCTTCGCCAACTGCGTGCCGGACTGAGCGTCGGCGTATCCACCGAGGGTCAGCCCCTTCGGATCGAATGTCGCGTGGAACTGCAGTTGTCCGAGGTCTTTCAACTCCTGCTCGGAAGTGGCCATCCCCATCTGCTTTGCTGCCTGAAGCAATCTGGTGGTCATGGGGTTGGCCATCACTTCTTTGGCATTGACCCAGATTGTCATGTCGTTGTCGCGCCAACGACGTGTCTGCTCATCATTGAAACGTGTGCGCAGGACACCCTTCATGCCGGTCAGGCGATTGAGCGCGTTGCGGTTCTGGGCCACGGCCGCGAAGCGTTCCCTGTAGGGAATGGCGAAGGACGTGCGTTCTGCGAAGAAGATCTTGCTGGCGCCGTCGTTTGTTGCTTCAGCAGACATGCCCTTCATCATCGCCTGGTAATTGGTCGTCGGCAGCAGAATGACAAGCGATTGTGAGATACCCTGACCCTGCACCGGTGGGAGCATCACGACGGCGAAACCACCATTGTCGTCGAACCCCGCTTGCAAACCGAGCAACATCTTGGCCATCGTGACAGGCGGCCCCATCATCATCGGAACCTGCAGTGGCTGCATGAACGCGTTGAGTCGTTGATCGAATCGGCGAAGATCCGGAACGGCGAGCGTGCCCCACGTGTCAGCCGGCAACACGTCGAGCAGGTCGACGCGGGGTGGGGCGGCTTCTCCTTCCTGCCCACGGGCGTGGGTGACGACGAACGTCGAACAAATCAACAGGACAAGCGATGTCGCAACGAATCGGGGCATATCAGGCTCCTTGTTAGCAGTGTGATGAGCGCAGCACGACGCGCGGCGTGTCCTGTGCCTGCATGGCCGGTGGTATCACCCACGAGCGGGAATGTCAAAGTGTATCACCGCCTGAGGCGGACACGTGGTCAGTCGATGCTGGAAATTGTAGGAGTTCGTCGGCGTGGTGGCAGGCGACAATGTGATCGTCCGACAGCCCGGTTTTTCCGGTCAGCGGTGGCGTTTCTGATCTGCAGATGTCGGTGGCGAACGGGCAGCGTGTGTGAAAGGCGCACCCGGTTGGTGGATCGACGGCAGATGGAACTTCTCCACGCAGTACGATTCGGGAGCGTTTGCGCTGCGGGTCAGGCTCTGGCACTGCGGAAAGCAGGGCCATCGTGTAGGGATGTCGTGCTGATGCGAAGATGTTGGCAGCCGACGCAGACTCGACGATTCTCCCGAGATACATCACGGCGATGCGGTCGCAGAAGTGACGCACGACGGCAAGATTGTGGGCGATGAACAGATAGGACAAACCGAATTCGCCGCGCAGGTCAGCCAACAGGTTGATGACTTGCGATTGAATGGAGACGTCCAGCGCACTGACTGGCTCGTCGCACACGATGAATTTCGGATTCAGAGCGATCGCACGGGCAATCCCGATACGCTGCCGCTGTCCTCCCGAGAATTCGTGCGGATAGCGATGGAGATCGTCGCCGGTCAGGCCCACTTTCTCCAGGAGTTCCGCGACGCGTTCACTCATGTTTCTTCCCGTTGCGATGCGATGAATCATCAGTGGTTCACCGACGATCGACGCCACCGTCATGCGCGGGTTGAGGCTGCCAGCCGGGTCCTGAAAGATGATCTGCATATCGCGTCGCACGCGGCGAAGCGTCGATGAAGACATGGACAGGACGTCGTGACCATCGAAGTGTATCGAACCGGATGTGGCTGGCGTCAGTCGCAGGATCGTTCGGCCTAGCGTCGTCTTGCCGCATCCGCTCTCACCGACAATGCCGACGGTCTCGCCCGTTGCGACATCGAGACTCACGCCGTCGACAGCACGCAAGTTGGCATGCACACGCGACAACACACCCTTGCGGATGGGGAAGTGCGTCTTCAGGTCGCGCACGCGAAGCAACGGCGACGCGGTTGGGGTTGATTCGCGCCCCGTTGATGTCATGGCTTCAGACATGCGCGGATTCCGGTTGATTGTCCTGTCGCGCTGGTACTTCCCAACAGGCGACGAAGTGCTCCGGTTCAGCTTCTTGCAGTGTCGGACTCCCGCCTTGTTGCCCGTCGACGTCACGAATGCACCGCGCGAGCACACCATCGGTGACAGGTCGATTGCCACTGCAGGCCAATTCGCGCGTTAGACCACAGCGCGGATGAAACCTGCATCCGTCGGGGAAACGGCGTGCATTCGGCACAGACCCCGGTATGACAGTGAGGCGTTCCTTCGCATCCGAGATGCGCGGCAGACTTTCGAGCAGCCCCCGCGTGTAAGGGTGCAGTGGATTGGCAAACAATTCACGCACCGGCGCCAGTTCCACCACCTGCCCGGCGTACATCACGCACACGCGATCGGCGGTCTCTGCCACAACGCCGAGATCGTGCGACACGAGCATCACGCTCATTCCCTGCGATTCCTTCAACGAAAGCAGCAGATCGAGAATCTGCGCCTGCACGGTGACATCAAGCGCCGTCGTTGGTTCGTCGGCGATCAGCAGCTTCGGATGGCACATCAGTGCCATCGCAATCATGACCCGCTGACGCATTCCGCCTGAAAGCTGATGCGGGAAGTCTCGTGCTCGCTCTGACGCCGCCGCAATGCCGACCTTCCCGAGCATCGTCACCGCCCGATCCCACGCCTCACGACGATTCGCCAAGCCATGGGCGAGCAGCGCTTCAGCCACCTGATCGCCGACCTGGTGAATCGGATTCAACGACGTCATCGGCTCCTGGAAGATCATGGAAATGTGCTGCCCGCGTACCGAGCGCATGGCCGATTCATCGAGCAACAGCAGATCAACCGATTCTTCATCGCGATCGAAGAGCACCCGACCTGAAGCGATGCGACCTGCCGTCGGAGAAATGAGTCGCATGATCGACATCGCGGTTGCACTCTTGCCGCATCCGCTTTCGCCGACGATGGCAAGCACTTCGCCGCGACGCACATCGAACGTCACGTTATCCACGGCGGTGATCGTCCCGCCGTCCGAACGATACTCGGTCCGCAGTCCCTCGACGCGGAGCAACGGCTGATGTCGCCGGCCTGATTTGTCTGCAGTTTGCACTGACGTCATGTTCTTGCTTGCAATTCGGTTCGTGGGTCGATCGCATCGCGCAACGCATCGCCGACGAGGTTGTAAGCGAGCACCGCCACAAAAATCGCCACACAGGGTGGATAGACCATATAGGGGTCGCTGCGCAAATGCACGTACGCACTGCGGAGGAGGTTGCCCCACGACGGATTGGGTGGCTGCACACCGAACCCCAGCCAACTCAACGCCGCTTCGATCAAGATCGCCTGAGCGACGCCAAACGTCAGCGTCACCAGTGCCGGTGCCAACGCATTGGGCAGCAGATGCCGCACCGCGATTCGCAGCGTACCCGCACCGCTCGCTCGGGCAGCCAGGACAAATTCCTGCTCCTTGAGCTTGATGAACTCGCCACGCGTGAAACGTGCAACGGCGGTCCATCGCGTGATGCCGATAATGATCATGACGTTCACGATGTTCGGCTCAAGCCAGACCATGACGGACAGAATCAGAAACAACACCGGGAAGCAGATCACGACCTCGATCACGCGCGACAGCACCGCGTCGACCCAGCCACCCGCGAATCCCGCAATACCTCCGATGAACAGACCGATGAATCCGGCGATCCCCATGGCCACCACACCAACCGACATCGAAACGGTTGTCCCATGCACCATGCGGGCGGCAATATCTCGCCCAATCTCGTCGGTTCCCAACCAATGCGTTGACGACGGTGAGGCGAATGACTGTGTGGATGTTTCCGTTGGTCCGAACGGGATCAGCGGCCAGATTGCGGTGTCCGCGTCGCTCAGTTCTGACTTCGCATCGAAACCCGGCAGTCCGAACGGCTTCGAAGGCCTGACGATTCGGCCGACGATCGGAATCCGCCGCACTGTTTCCACAACAGCCGGGGCATACCATTGATCCTGATAGCGACAGACGATCGGCACATTCCCCGCGATGAGCGGCGACAACATCGCAATCAGCAGCAACGATAGGACACATCCCAGTCCGACGACACCAGCGCGATTCCGACGGAACCGCTGCCAAAGGCGTTGCGACCCGGTCGCATGTTGATCAGGCCCGCGCGTCATCATAACGAATCCTCGGGTCTGCCCATGCATAGGCCAGATCAGCAATCAACGTTGCCAGCAGAACCAGCATCGCCGTCAGCGACGACAGCGCCATCACGGTCGGATAGTCGCGCTGCAACACGGCTTCATAGAACAACCGCCCAACGCCGGGATATTGAAACATGACTTCAAGTATGACCGACCCGCTCACCACCGTCGGCAGCAACAGCCCGAGCAGGGTGATCATCGGCACGAACGTGTTGCGAAATCCGTGTCGCCAAACGACTGCGCTTTCAGTCAGCCCCTTCGCGCGGGCTGTCCGCACGTAATCCTGCTCGAGCACTTCCATCATGTTGCCGCGGACAAGACGTGATTGATACGCCAGCGATGGATACGTGAAACAGATGGCGATCAGCAGCAAGTGTTGCCCGATGCTGACGAGTTTGCCACCGAACGACATCGATGCGACGTCATCTGCATAAGCGCCCGATACCGGAATCCCCGGAATGGGAATGACCACCACCGCGACGATCAGCAGCATCGCCGCCACGTAACTCGGGACCGAATAGAGCGCATAGAGCAGCGTGCTGATCACGCGATCGAAGCGTCCACCGCTGCGCATCGCCGACCGTACTCCGATCGCGATCGATATCACCAGCCCGCCTGCCAGCGATATCACGCTCAGCAGCAACGTCCACGGCAACCGCTCGCCGATCTTGACCAGAACTGGCCGGCTGTCCGAAAAAGACTGCCCAAAGTCGAGCGTCAGTGATCGCCACAGCCACCGTCCATATTGCACATGCAGTGGCTGATCCAGCCCGAAGTGTGCTTCGAGCCGTTGAAACGTTGCCTCCGACATCGCCTGCGACATGCCGGCATCGTCGGTCAGCAGCGTCGGCTCACCTGGTGCAAGATGCACCACCGCGAACGTGACAGCCGTGATGCCAACATATGTCGGAACAAGCAGCAGGACACGTCGAAGGGCGTAGGTCAGCATGGTGGCGAGCACTCCGTGCCGCGTGCATCATCGAAGACGTTGGCTTATGGACGCGGTTTCGGTTTCCACCAGTCGCGAATGCCCGGCTCGAACATGAACGGCCCGCGTGGGCTGAATGCGACGCCGCGAATCGAATGGTCGAATGCCCACAGTATCGGCGAGTGCACGAGGAATACGTACGGCGCGTCATCGTAGATGATCTTCGACAAATCGGCGTAGTAGCCCATGCGTTGCTTGTGATCGAACTCGGTTCGCCCCTTGGCATAGAGTTCATCCACACGCTTGTTCGCGTAGCCAACGTAATTTCGTTCCGATTCATAAGCAGTGCTGTGCCAGACGTTCCAGCCATAATCCGGATCAACCGGCGCACCCCAGCCGGACATCTGTGCCTCGAATTCATGGTTACGCATCTGCTCGATAAACGTGGACCACTCAAGTACCCGCGACGTCATCTCCACGCCGATACTCTTCAGGTCCTCTGCCACAATGGCCGCCACGAGTGGCGACGTCGTGCTGGGCTGGGCGAGGTTGACGGTGAATGCAAAGCGTTGGCGCTTCGGCGCACCGTCAACCGTGATCTCCTTGTACCGCCAGCCATCGTCTGGGTCGACAAGCCACCCTGCATCATCCAACAGCGTCGCGGCCTGGTTCAGATCGTAGGCAAATGGTTGTATGGCGTTGTTGAACATCGGTGCATCTGGGTGCGTTATGCCGAGGCATCGCTTGGCCAACCCGTGAAACACCTGCTCGATGATGCGGTCGTAGTTCACCGCATGGCAGATTGCACGTCGCACCTTCCGATCGTGGAAGAACGGGTTCGACCCATCCATGTTCAACCCGATGTAGTTGAACTTCCACTGCGACCCCAGTCCCTTGACGCCGGCTTTGCGAAACGAATCCGTGTCGGTGCCCTTGGCAAATTGCTCCGGACTCAACTCCAGTTCATCTACCTCGCCGCGCTCGAATGCCAGCAGCCCCGCCTGCGCATCGGTGATGATGCGAAGCGTAATTCTCGCAAAGTGAGGCCGCGGACCAGGATAATCCTCCCATCGCTCCAGGACGATGCGATCATTGCTCATCCACGTCGCAAGGCGATAAGGCCCGTTGCCCACGGCGGAGCGGTTGTACTGCACGTGGTAGTTGCTCTTCGAAAGCGTGGGGTCCAGATCCTTCTCTTTGGCGTAAATGTGCTTGGGGATCAGTGCGAACAACACGTTCCACTTGTTCGTCGCAAGGGGTTCGGCGTACTCAAAACGCACCGTCTGATCATCCAACGCCTTGCACGCCACGATCTGATCCGTCCCGCCCCGCGCGCTTCGAGCCGGTACCCGATCGTCGAGAATCTGCTCCCAACTGAACACGATGTCGTGCGCCGTCAGCGGCTTGCCATCGTGCCACGTCAATCCCTTCTTCAGAACGAGCACCGCCGACTTGTGATCAGCCGCCTCCTCGTACGACTCGGTCATGGCCGGATTGATCGCCCACTTAAACTTCGAATCAAAAATGAATGGATAATCAAACATCAACTCTTTGAGTCGCTCTTCCACGGTGGAAGACATGAGGACCGGATTCAGCGTGTTCGGACTGCCGCGCAGCGTAAGGGTCAGCTCTGCGTAGTAGTTGATCTCTTCGCGGTGATCTTCCGGTCGTGCGAAAAGCCATTCAGGATTGCCCCGCACCTCGTCCGAGACCGTTGCCGTCGACTTGCCCGCATCGGAACCGGAATCCGCGGACTCGGGTTTGGGCAATTCGCGCCGACAGCCACCACACAACGCCATCGCCATCAGCGCCACGCCGCACCATTTGCTGTTCATCACCAGCCTCTTCATTTCGACATCGCAGTTCCACGACCGCCACGCGGATCCAACGCATCGCGCAGCCCGTCGCCGACGAAATTCAACGCCAACAACGTCACGAACAGGATGCCACACGGAAACACGATTAGCCACCAAAAACCGACAAATGAGTTGACCGCACTTACACCTTCCGATGCCAGCGTCCCCAGCGACGGCAGCGGCGCCTGAATTCCGATCCCCAGGAAACTCAGGAACGCCTCTTGCAGGATCGCCTGCGGAATCACCAGCGACGTGTACACGACCACCGGTCCCATGATGTTCGGCACCAGGTGCCGCATCACGATTCGCCCCATCCCCGCTCCGCTTGCCGTTGCCGCCTCCACAAATGCCTGCGATCGCAGCGACAGCACTTGCCCACGCACAACCCGTGCCATCGTCAGCCAACTCACCGATCCGATGGCGATCACCACGAGCATGACACCCGCCAATTGCGCCTGCCCACCAATCCAGACCGTCATCGGCTCAGCGAACACCACACGCAACAACACCACGAACAGCACATAAGGCAGCCCATACAGAACATCCACGATGCGCATCATTGCCTGATCCACAACACCGCCCGATAACGCCGCAACCGTACCCCAACCAACGCCGATCACAGTGGCCATCATCGCTGCGCCAAACCCAACCACCATGCTGATCACCCAGCCAAGCCCCGTGCGAAACAACATGCTCCGCCCCAGATCATCAAATCCGAACCATCCCGCCGTCGACTGCATCATCGACGTGATCTTGGGAAATCTCGACAGCAGTAAGGACTCCGACAGACTTACCATGTCACCCTCGGCAATGCCTGCCGACCAGCTGGGCGCCGATCGCACCCGATGCTGCAGATTCTGCGCATTGAACCAGTGCATCGAAAATGGAAGCAACGCCAACATCATCACCGTAAGAACGACCAGGCCAACACCGCCCGCGACGCCCAGGCGGTGTTCCGCGAATCGTTTCCAAGCCCGTCGCGACATCACACCCATCATGCCGTCGTCCCCGAAATTCGCGGGTCGATAAGACCGTACACGATGTCCACGAGCAGGTTGAACGTCACGATCAATCCCGCGAACACCAGCACTGTCCCCAGCACCAAACCACGATCCAGATTCAACGCCGAGTCCACGAAATGCTGGCCGATCCCCGGCACACCGAAGACCTTCTCCACGACGAACGACCCCGTCATCGCCTGCGCCGTCGCCGGTCCCAGGTAGCTCAGCACCGGCAGAAACGCGTGACCAAACGCATGTCGCCAGATCACCGCCCGCCGCGTCAGCCCCTTCGCCATCCCCGTCCGAATGAAATCTCCCGACAGAACATCCAGCATCCCGATTCGCGTCAGCCGTGCGATGTACGCAGCAAACGGCGTCGCAAGCGTCAACGCCGGCAGCGGCAGTTGCATCAATGTTCCCCAGCCACCAATTGGAAACATCTGCAGATAGACCGCGAAAACCGTCAGCAACGCAGAGCCAATCACAAACGTCGGCAGACTAATCCCCACGAGCACGAGACTCAGCGTGGCCAAATCAAACCAACCATCCCGACGCACCGCGCTGTACACACCCGCCGGTAAACCCATCAACACCGCCAGCAACATCGCCAGCAATCCCAACGCCACCGAAACCGGCAGCGACTGAGCCATGATCTGCGTGCATGTCCAATCCCGATACTGAAACGAAGGCCCGAAATCCAACCGAACCGCGCCTGCGAGGTACTGAAAGAAATATGCCGCATTGTCGTCCATGTCGTACCGCGCCATCAGCGCCCGCCGCACCTCCGGCGGCATCGCACGATCCCCCGACGCGAACGGATTGCCCGGCACCACGATCACCATCCAAAACGTCAATGCATACACACACAGAAGCGTGACAACCCCCAACCCCAATCGTCGCACGATTCGACCGGTCACGGAACCGTCACCTGATCAAACAAGAACAGCAGGCGTGGATTTGGGTGCAGACCCTGCAATCCCGGCTTGATCGCCAGCAACTGCGTGTATTGATACAGTGGCAGTACACCAGCCTCATCTTCGACCAGCAGCCGCTCCGCCTCGGACAGCAACGCCAACCGCGCTCCCGCATCGGTTATCCCATCCGAGCGTTTCAATAACCCGTCGAAGGTCACGTTCGAGAACCCGGCGTCGTTGTTTCCGTTGCCCGTCGCGAACACATCCAGGTACGTCGTTGGATCGGCGTAGTCCCCATACCATCCCGCTCGCGCGATCATGAACCTGCGTGTCTGCCGATCATCGACGAACGTCTTGACCTCCTTGCCGCGCGGCACGACCGTCACACCCAACTCCCGCCGCCACATCTCCGCGAGCGCCTGACTCACCTTGCCATGATCGAAACCGGTGTTGTACAGCAGATCGATCGGTTCCATCCCCGCGCCATTCGGGTAGCCCGCCTCGCCCAGCAATTGCCGGGCTTTGTCCGGATCAAACGGCAGTCCGCCGGGCGAAACGTATCCCTCGATCACGCCCGGTGGTATCAGCTGTCCGATCGGTTTCTCGCCGCGATCAACGACCTTGCGCACCAACAGTGTCCGATCGATGGCCATGACAAACGCCCTCCGCACGCGTGCGTCGACGAACGGGTTCGCCCGACCGCCCACTTCTGCGTCGTGACTGTTGAACAGGTAATAGTACGTTCCAAACACCGGTGGACAGTGGATGTCCGGACGCGCGCCGGTGGCACTCAATCGAGCCAGTTCGTGATCGTACGGGACCGCCATCTCCGGCAGGAATTCCACATCGCCTGCCTCATACGCCATGATCGCCGCGTTCAGGTCGCGATAGACCGCCATCTCGATCGATCGGCACACCACCGAATCCACCGCCCTGTAGTGTGGATTCCGCTCCATTCGCAGTCGCCGCCGAAACTGCCAGTCAGTGATTCGGTAAGCCCCGTTCGTGACCAACCCCGCGTAACCATTGGCTCGATAGTCCGGCTTGGTCCACTGCGGATCGAATGCCACCAAACCTTCCGCCGTCAGCCCCGTTCCATCCATCTCGATCCGCAAGTCCTCGATGCGCTCGTGCACAGGTCCAAGGGTTGGAAAGGCGCACAATTCCAGAAAATAGGAGCATGGACGAATCAATCGAACCTCGAACGTCTCCTCATCGACGGCCCGAAATCCGACGCTCGCGAAACGTGTCTCTCGCTCGGCCACATGCTCCTCAAACGCCGCCCGCCACGACGCACCACCGACCGCCAATCCGGACAACACGCCGACCGCGTCGTTTCGCCATGCGTAATAGTCCTTCGCACCCGCGACGCGGTCCGTCAGCAGCTGCGCGTAGTCTGCCGCCGTGCCAGGCTCGATTGCGCGCCGCCAGCCACGCACGAAATCGTGTGCCGTCACCTTGTCCCCGTTCGACCAGCGGGACCCCGCGCGAATCCGAAACGTGTAGGTCAACCCGTCGGCCGACACGACAGGCCAATCTGCCGCCCCAGCCACAACCTCGAGCGTTGCCGGATCATGCCGCGTCAGCCCCTCCCAGATGTTGCGGGCCACCCGCAAATCCTGATTCCACGTCATCGCGGCCGGATCAAGCGTGTTGATGCCCGACGAGTTGACATAGACCAGCGTCGCACGCTCGTGCTCATCACGCGCACCGCGCGCGACCAGGAGCATGACAATCAAGACAGAAATGAGGATCCCGACGTAGCGCATATCTCAGCTGCGATCCGAGTCGAGCATTGCAGACTCGGGCATGGTGATCATGAATGTCAGAATACGTGACGCGCGGCAGACCGGGAAGATCACTTCCTGATCGGAATGGGGGGTGTCCATCTCTTCCGCACACCGGGCAACCGCTTGGCCCCATCAAACCGCCCGTTGAACGCAGGACGCAGGTGCTTGATCACCAATCGTTGAACCAGATTCATTGTCGGCAGCATCGCATGCAGCCCTGCCGCCTGCAACAGCAACCGATCCCCGAACTCGAACGCACCGAACCCTTTTCGATCGACCGCCACCAGCTTCTCTTCGGGCACGAACGGCGGAATTGCTCCGTGCAACGGCACGGTCCCGTCACCGGTGAGCCTGTTCCTTGCCTGCTTCCCACCGGCATCCACGTCGAGGCTGAACCGCGTCCACTTGCCCTCGCGGTCCACCCGCACACTCTGCCGCGTCTCTTCACCAACACCGACGATCGCCAGCCAACTGTTGGCCGACAGCCCGTTTCGCATCTTGGTCAGCTTCAGGTTTCGCACATTGTCGCGGTGACTCTTCGCGTCGGCCAGAAGACCCGTCAGGATGTCCGCCGCCCGCGCCAAACGATTCTGGTCATCGGCGATCACTTCCACAGAATGGAGGCGCACATATTCCGCAAGACTCTCCAGAATCGTCGTCTGCCAATTCTTCAGGTCGAACAGGTTCAGTTGTTTCTGCGCACGTTTCTTCTCTTCGTACGCGCAGAAGTCATACGACGGCAGCAATTGGTACACCGCCGGCGTCGACCGCGCCGTCTCGCGTTCCCGTTCGCTGGGGCGCTCGCCCGACAGATTGCCAAGCCCCGTTGTCAGTTTCACCACCGCTTCCATCGAGCCAAGATAGGGTGTTCCCATCGTCGCCACTTTCCCGATGAGCTTGCGATCTCCAAACTGATGCAGGTACTCGCAAATCAACAGTCCGCCCATCGAGTGGCCAACAAGATCAACCTTGTTGACGGACTCGAATCCACGGTAGCGCCTCAGCAACTTCGTGCGTGCGAGCACCTCATCGACGAACGCCGCGAATTCCTTGGCCGTCTCCCGGATATCCCGCCGCCAGTCGTATGGAAACGCAAAGACCGGTGTCGGTTCATCCGCCTTGGCGCTCAGGTCATACCGCAGTGCTTCAATGAGATCGTTGTAGATGGAAAAGAGTCGCCCCGCATACACCCGCGATGGCTCGACGGCTTCGTACTTCAGGTTGTCCGGATGCATCGAGATGCGGTGGTAGTCCTTGTTCAGGACCATGGTCCACAGGTCCGCCGTCTTGAGCGGATAGTCATCATGCAGCGATGTCCCCATAATGCCGGGGACCACGATCACCGGATGCTGCAAATCAGCCATGTCACCAACCTCCCTGCTGCTGCGCATGTTCTGTTGCGACGTCTCGTGACGTTGCCGAGTTCCGAAGCGTATCCCGAACCATGGAGTTTCACCATACCTCAACGACGTCAAGCAATACTGCACACAATTGAGATCGAAATTTTGGAAATCATTGACCGGCCACTTGGCAGGACGATGATATCCAATGGTGCGGAATGATGACTCGCGGCCTCCCGGTCACGGATCGTACGCTATTGGCCACTGACAGAACGGAGTACCAGCCATGAAACGCCTCTTCGCCTTGACCATCGCCGTTGCCTTCGTCGCCGGATGCGACATGATTCCCATACTGAACGACATTCTCAACCCGGATGACACCAATCAGGAAACCGGCTCTGCGAAGCTCATTCCATTCGAGTCCGAAGAGGATCTCACCAATTACTTCGCTCAGCAGGTCAACGCGCAGAACGACCAGATCGTCAACACGTTTGGCGAAGAAGAATTCCGCGGTGATGTGGATGTCGATCAGGCGCTCGACTCTGCCAACGATGATGGCGGCACCGGTGGGGCGGCGCCACCCGCCGACCCGTCACCAGGGGTAACCGAGGATGGTGATGCCGGTGGTGATCAGTCCCAAACGACGTTGCAGGAAATCGGCGTCGACGAAGCCGACGTCATCAAGACCGACGGCACGCACCTTTACTTGATCGCAGACAGCAAGCTCAAGATCGTTCAGATCAACCCGGCCAACAGTCTCGCCATGATGGGCGAGGTGCAGCTTGAAGGGTATGGCCGAGACATCTACCTGCGCGACGGCATGATCGTTGCACTCAGCGAGACGTTCGGTGGGTTCTTCGTGGATCCAATCTTCGAGGACGACGTGTTTGTCGATGTTCTGCCGCCGGACGTTGATCTGGTGTCTCAACCCGCCGATGAGGCGGGTGGCTCATCCGGTTCAGATGGGCAGTCCGAACCCGGCGACACAGATGCGGACGACAAGCCCGATGTGGACATCGCCGACGACGTCGTCGAGCCTGGAATTGCACCGCAATCGCGCTACGAGCGTCCACGCACCGTCGTCTCGATCATCGACGTGACCAACCCGACCAATCCCGTGATCACCACACAGTACAAGTTCGAGGGCGTTCAGTCATCGTCGCGCATGGTCGACGGCAATCTCTATCTCGTGCTGGCCAACTATCAAAACCAGTTCTTCGACGTGATGCCGCTGCTGGGCAGGCCGGAACTCACCGCCGAACCAATGCCGGCTGAGATCTTCCTGCCAAAGTTCGATCGCGTCGCCGAGGATGGTTCGACCGAATCCGGTGATGTGCTCACCTGGTCCAACCTCTATCGACCTGAAGACCCGGACGGGTTCGGCATCCTGTCCGTCATCAGCATCGACACCGACGACCCGGCCGAGTTCGATTCGGTCGGTGTGATGGCCGAACCCGGGCTGATCTACTCCTCGCGATCGGCGCTCTACCTCACCGACACGAACTACGACTTCCGCGGACGCCAGCGTGAAACAACCGACGTGTACAAATTTGACTACGTCGACGGCGTGGCCACGCCTGTCGCGACGGGATCTGTCCCGGGCCGTATTCTGAATCAGTATTCGATGGGCGAACACGAAGGATTTCTGCGCATCGCATCGACCGTCGGCCCGCAGTTTGATCAGAACTTCAACCAGATCGAACCCGTGCACAACAACGTGTACGTGCTTGAGCAGTCTGGCGATCAGTTGACCGTTGTTGGCAGCGTGACCGATATCGCACCGCGTGAGACGATTCAGTCCGCCCGGTTCATTGGTGACAAAGGCTACGTCGTGACGTTCGAGCAGATCGATCCGCTCTTCACGCTCGATCTTGCCGACCCGCGCAACCCACAGATCATCGGCGAATTGAAAGTGCCAGGCTTCTCGACGTTCATCGTGCCGATGGACGAGGACCATCTGTTGACCGTGGGGCAGTATATCCCTGAACAGGACGTGTTCTTCCGACCGTGGGGCGTGCAGTTGTCGATCTTCGATGTCTCTGATTTCGCCAATCCGTTCCTTGAGCATTTGTACGTGATCGGTGAGGAGACCGGCTCCTGGTCCGAAGCGCTCCACAACCCCAAAGCTTTCAACTACCAACCCGAACTTGGCATGGTGGCGTTGCCCGTTTCGATCTACAGCGATCGTCCGGTCTTCTTTGATGACGTTGTGTTCGAAGATGGCGGCGGAGGTGTGTTGGACGAGGACAACGAACGAACGGATGAATCCGTGGCCAGTGATGATGAATTTGGCGAGGAAGATGTCCCCGGCGACGATCCGATTTCGTCCGAGACGCCGGGAGAAGAGCCGCCAATCAACGAGTTTCCAACCGAACCAATCGTCGACGAATCGTTCGACGGCATCATGGTCTTCAGCCTGTCAGCCGAACAAGGCTTCACGCCGATGGGCCGCCTGAGCACGCGGGTGGAACCTTTCTACTACGGAGCATCGTTTACCCGGGCTTTGTTCCTTGATGACAAGATTTTCGCTGTGACCGACCGGGCTGTCCGAAATGCGCCAGTGGCAGACTTGGACGCCGTGAGTGAACGAATTGAATTGATCCTCGATGATGGTGACCTTTTTGATGTCTTCGATGGTCCGTTTCCCGTGGAGCCGGACGGCGGTATTGGTGACGGTGCCGAACCGCTCCCTGACGGCCCGATTCCGGTCGAACCTGATGGCGGCATCGGGGACGGCGCTGGTCCGCCACGCTGATCGAGTTTTCCGCAATGCCTCGTAAGATCTCGAAACCGTGGTGCCTTCGCACCACGGTTTCTTGTTTTAATCGAACATCACTTTGGCTACACTGATCGCGTTGCGTTGGGGAACTCCTGGTTTTGGATGACGGTGTTATGGGACTCATGAAACACGCCATTTCTCCAGCTATGGCCATGGTCGCCTTGTTCAGTCCCTTCGTTGTGGCTGGCGGTGTGGTGTCGTTCGAGGACGTGACTGTAGGTGCAGGGCTTGATACGTCGCACACAGTGCCCGGTTCGGACGACGCATTCTTTTGCAGCGAACAGGGGCGCATGACCGCCGGTGCTGCAGCCGTCGACGTCAATGCGGATGGGTTTGTCGACCTGTTTGTCACACGAATCTACTCGCCGAATCTGCTCTACATCAACAATGGTGATGGCACATTCACCGAGTCAGCCGCAGCGGCTGGGGTGGACTTTTCAGCATCCAGCGCGGGCGTTTCCTTTGCTGACATCGACAACGACGGTGATCAGGATATTTACGTCGCAACGATCCTCGACAATCGCAACGTACTCTACATCAACGACGGCAGTGGGGTCTTTCGCGAGGAGGCTGTTGATCGGAGCGTGGCAACTTTCTCCGCATTCCCCTTCGGAAACAATGTCGGGGCGACATTTGGCGACTACGACAAAGACGGCGACCTTGATCTTCATGTTGTTGAGTGGCAATCGATCGCAGGCAGGAAGAACCGTTTGCTGCAGAATGATGGCAACGGGTACTTTCAGGACGCAACGCTCAGTTCGGGGGTATCGTCAAAGTTGGTCTGGGGTTTTGCGAGTGCGTTTGCTGATCTTGATGGCGACACACATCCTGACTTGCTCATCGCTGCGGACTTCGGGACCAGTCGACTTTTCCACAA
>JANQQK010000090.1 GCA_028289375.1 Phycisphaerae bacterium
TACGTCAGGTTACGCGACGAACTAGGCCGTCGTCGCGTTGCGACGGAACTTCGTGCCAAGGGCAACGACCAGCAGGATGCTCAACAGGAGCATGCCCCATTGCGACATGGCCGGAACCGGAGCAGCGCCCGGCAGCGTGCAATCGGCGTTGCACAGATCGCCATCGTCGTTGTTGCCATCGTCACACTCTTCACCTGCGAGCAGGTTGAGCGTGCCGTCACCGCAGATTGCATCGGAGCAATCGACGTCACAGGTAGCCGAGGCACCCGAGTCATCGCAGTCCTCACCAGCGGCTTCGTTGGTGTTGCCGTCACCGCACTCGACGTCCGTGCAATCGTCGTCGCACGTGGCCGACTCGCCACCATCATCGCAAGCCTCACCATTGTCGGTGACATTGTCACCGCAGCTTGGCAGGTTGCAGCTCAGACGGCATGCGTTCGGCTCGGTATTCGAGTTCAGAGCACCGTTATCGCACTCTTCACCGGTATCGACCACGTCATCGCCACAGGACGGATTCTCGCACGTGGTGCGGCAGGCATCCGGAGTCGTATCCGAGTTGGCTGCACCATTGTCGCACTCTTCGCCCGAGTCGACCACGTCGTCGCCACAAGCCGGAAGCACGCACGTCGTGCGGCAGGCGTCCGGAGTCGTGTCCGAGTTGGCCATTCCGTCGTCGCACTCTTCAACACCAGCCTGCGTAAAGCCGTCACCACATGTCGCGTTGACACAGGTGTCGAGGCAATCGTCGGTGTTGTCAGCGTTGGCATCGTCGCACTCTTCAACACCAGCCTGAACGAAGCCGTCACCACAGGTTGCGTTGACGCACGTATCGAGGCAGGAGTCTGTGTTGTCTGCGTTGGCATCGTCGCACTCTTCAACACCAGCCTGAACGAAGCCGTCGCCGCAGGTTGCGTTGACGCACGTATCGAGGCAAGCGTCGGTGTTGTCGGCGTTTGCATCGTCGCACTCTTCGACACCAGCCTGAACGAAGCCGTCGCCGCAGCTCGCATCGACGCACGTGTCGAGACAGGCGTCGGTATTGTCGGCATTGGCGTCATCGCAGTCTTCACCGGAATCGGTCACGCCATCGCCACAAGCTGGAAGCACGCACGTGGTGCGGCAGGCATCCGGATTCGTATCCGAATTGGCTGCACCATTGTCGCACTCTTCGCCCGTGTCCTGGACACCATCGCCGCAGACAGGCAGCGTGCAGTCGGTGCGGCAAGCATCCGGATTCGTATCCGAGTTGGCCGAACCGTTGTCGCACTCTTCACCCATATCGAGGACGCCATCACCACAGCAGCTTTCGCCGTTGATGTTGAAGTCGCCCGAGCTCTGCGTGAAGGTCGAGAAGCTACCGACCTGGACGAGATACTGCTGACCAGCGGCCGCCGAGAAAGTCACAGCCGAAGCGAGCGTCGTGCCAGCGGCACACTCAGCATTCTCGAAGTCATCGTTGCAGCCGGCGAGGTTGGTCTTGTCCGTCGGACAAGCGCAACCGACGTAGACCGCCAAACGTGTGTCGAACGTATCGCACGTGTCGATGGTCACGTCGCCATCGCACGGAGCCGTCCAGCAATACCAAACGTCGCTGTTGACTTCCTGGTTGCCGAAAGCATCGAAGCAATCATCGATCGCACCGAAGACCGGGCCGTCGTTGGTCGCGCCAACGTTGCTGAACGCGAACGCGCCATAGCCATCGATCGCCAGCTGAGCGGTTGCACAGTCGTCGTTGCAGGCCACATCGTCACAGGTCGAACCCGGACCATTGAAGACATCGCCATCCGAGCTGCAATCGTCGAGGTTGACACCGTCGTCGCAACTGCCATCAGCGCGGCAGCAGGAACCCGAGCAATCGGTCTCAACAGCGCCGCAAGTCGGCGTTTCGAACGTGTGCGCGCCTGGGTCGGTCGCAGCGACGATACCAGCCGGACCTGCACCATCGAGGGAATCAGCGCCACCGAAGGTCCAGTCGAGAAGGCTAAAGGAACCACCGTTGCCGGCTACGGAGCTTGCATTGCGGCGTGCCCAGCCGTCGGTGTAATCCCAAGGCTGGCCTGTGCCATCCGTTCCGACAACGCCGTAGACATCGGCAACCGGAGTGCCCGAGCCATCAGCAGCATCGCCAGAGAGGCCTGCGCCGAGGAACAGCACGATGACATCGTCGCCATTGATGAACGAGCCGTTGTCGAGGTTGTCGGCATCGAAACCGTAGACGTCGAAGAACGTCGACATGCCCGCCGAGTCACTGTTCTCGTACGAGATGGTGTAGGAATCGCCCGGAGCAAGAATGCCCGAGAGAACCAGAGCGTCAAAGCCCATGGTTGCAGCACCGTTGTTGATGTTACCGATGCTGTAGTCGCTCAGGTCGACGTCGTCGCAACCGGTGTTGGTCAGCTCGACGTACTTGGGCAGACCACCACTCTCGGTCGCATCCACGATCTCGCTGATGATCAACTGCTGAGTCGGGCCACCACCACCGTTGCCTGGGCAAACGGTGCTTTCGGTGAAAATGTCACCAGCACCCACGCAGGCATCAGCGAAGATGCCGTCCGTGCAGGAACCATCGGCCAGGCAGCAAGCACCTGGCTGCGGGCAGGCAACCGAATCGCAATCGGTGCAGAGACCCTGAAACACGCCGCTGGCGGCGTTGCACTCGGCTTCGGTGACCAGAGTGCAGCTACCGTCGGTATTGCAGCATGCGCCGACCGTATTCGGATCGGGATCTTCGCACTCGTCGAGGACGGAGTTGCCATTGCAATCGGTTGAGACGGCAGGACCGGCGTTGAAGCTCAGCGTCCAGCTATCGAGTGTACCGACGTCGCCTCCAGCACCATCGGTGATGAACAGGCTCCAGGAACCGGCAATCGTCTCGCCGTTGAAAACTGCCAACGATTGTTCCGGCTGGAACGACCCAGTGAACGGAGCGCTAGCAGCCCCCAGCCCGGCAATAGCCGTTGCGGCTGCATCGTCGAATACTGTGTTGATGTAGTTGTCACCCGAGCCGCCGTTATTGGCCGAGAGAATCGCTTCCTGTTCCGGCGCACCGCCACTGCCATCATCGTACTGAAGCGTGATGGTCAGGTCGCTGTTCCACGTGTGCGTGATGTTGACTTCGACGTTGACGTCTGTGACGACCGATGGATCAGCGAGTACCTGCGTATCCGTCAATCCGATCGCAGGGGCGCCGTCATCCGGAATGCCAGCTCCCGATACCTGCGTAAACGGAATAGCAGCGCCAGGGAGCAGGTCATCCGCATCCGGGATACCATTGTCATTGCAATCGCATTGATTCGGCGGGTCCATGGCATCGCACGTGGTCCCGGTGCCAAAGAAGCTACCACCGCCTGCAGCGCAGGTCCCGGCGGTCTCATCCGTGCAAGTCAAACCGGTGCAGCAGGCACCCGTCGAACCTGGGCAGAATGCCTTGGAGAATGTCATCGAGAAACCAGTGATGTTGGCGTCGACAGCGTCGGCGGTGTCATCAAAGCCCTCGAAGAACTCGAAAGTCCAGTCGCCCAAGGTCCCTGTGATGTCAGGAGCACCCGCATCGGCGAAGTTGAGGCAGGCAGCGAAGGTCGACGGATTCGGGTCGCACGGGGCATTACCAGCACCCAGTGTGATGCCACCGAAGAACACATCGCCAGGCAGCGTGATACCGACGGTTGGCTCACTGCACCAGCTGGCGCCGAGGGACTCGATGGTGGCCGTCCAGGCGACACTGCGGTACGTCGTGTCGTCTGCGTTGTTGACAGTGTACGTCTCGTTGTCTGGGTCGCCGACCTCATCGAACGAGAAGGCGGAACCCGCATTCGCGTCGAACACAAAGTCGGTGCCAGGGCCCGACGGCAATGTCAGGATGGTCAGACCGTTTGCTGCACGAAGCTTCTCGAGATACTCGTCAAGCAGTTCTTGACCGTTGGTGAGTCCGTTTAGGGCAGCCTTGTTGGTCGGCGGAACCATTGAGACGTTGCCGGACGTGTTCAGATCCGCGGCCAACTGCTGCAGCGTTGCCTGCGACGGCGTGACGCCTTCGCTCAACTGGTTCAGCGTAACCTTGGCGCTTGCAGCAGCCTCGTCAGCCTGCTTGGCCGTCTGTGCCAAGCTGAATGACGTGACGGCGAGGCAAGCAGCCGTACACAAACTCAAACTTTTCTTCCAATTCATTTTGACCCTCCTGAGTCAGATGCCGTTGTCCCTGGTCGGGCTTTCGCGTGCTCAATCGCAGACCCGACCACGCTTACTTTTCTTTGCTCAAAACTTCTTGCGAATGGTTGCCCGGCTGATACGGGCACATGCAACGACGCTGTACCAGTCCGTCACTCAAGGTGACGTGCTGGCTGATTCAAATCAGGCCTTGACGGGGGGAGCCCGTGGATGGCTGAACGTCGGATGCTCAAACGAAATGATCCGCTCCACGCTCAGCCACAGTGACCGGCATGGAACAGCAATACTTTTTGCGTGAAAGAAGGCCGCCAGTGAGACACTCAGCGACGTAATGACACCCAGAAGAACCGCACTGCACAAGGCAACGAGGAATGCGACAGTCGCAAATCCAAAAACCTGACCAAGCGTGCCACCGATGACGCTCTCGGCCGACGGTGCAATCAGGCCATGCGAGAGGTTGAGCGGCGTCAAGGCCAACTCGACCAGCGCCCAACCAATACCAAGAAGCAAAGGACTAAAGCAGGTACGACGCGTTACCCATGCCCCGATACCGGCGAAGATCGCAGGCACGCATACAAGTAAAACCAACGCCTTCAACCCCGGATCAATTACGTTAAAGGCGGTAGACGTGGTAAAGATGTAGAGTAGAGCACCCCAGTAACCACCGGCACGGGTCGCATCGGCTGGATTCAACCGTTGCACAACCCGTAGCACAGGCAGCAATGAGAACACGCCAACCCACGGAATTTCGCCGGAATCCAAAGCGACAGCAGACAGCAGTGCGCTGACACCCAAGGAGACCAAGAGCGCGAAAGACCCGATCGGCCTGATGGCTACGCGTGGTTTGAATGTGCTGCGTTGCCTCGTTAGCACAGCCGCTTCGCCCCGTTCCATTCGTGTTGCTTTTCCAACTCCAGACTGCAAGAACCGCGCGCGAAGCAAGACAAGGAAGTGATCGCTGTCGCACGGGCACCTGCAAGCCCGATTGGTCTGAATACACCCAACTTGGGCGCCTTCTCCGACCCAACAGGGGCAAGGATACAGATTTTCGCGTATCAATGTCAAGGATTAACGGACGCTTCTAAGGGTGCCCAGCTTATCGAGACTGTGGAAGTCGTGTGAGTATCTGGACTTACCATCCGTTCACACGCTCGATTTTTCTTTGCCCGATCGGGTCACACTCCGCAACATGTGAAGTACAGCTTTATCGAATCCGATCTCACGACGGGAGTTTCGGGTATTCACCAGTGGGTGCATTTATTACAATTTCAGTCGAGTGATGCAGGAGTCACAGTGCCCCCGCGACTGCCTGGCAAGGCCACTGTACGAGACGCGCGCGAGGGCTCTTGGCTGGCCTACTCTACAGCTTCTCGTGGGTCGTGGTCATTGCCCTGCATGCGTTGCTACTAGAGCTGAGTGAAAGAGGCAAAGATGTTTCGATATTGTGATGGGAATAAGGTTAGGTGGTGCTGCGTTGCTGCATTGGTCGTGCCGGTTCTGTGCGCCGATGTTGAGGTGATTGCGGGACAGAATTCGTTTTCCGAGGAGTCCGTGTCGCGCGGGGTTACATACACGATCGCACCTGACCAACTTCTTCAGCAAAACGATCCGTTCGGACGTGGTGTGGCGTTTGTCGATCTGGACAATGACGATGACGTGGACCTCGTGGCGCTCGGACGTGCTGATGGGGTTGTTGGCGTGTTTGAAAACGATGGGCTTGGAAACTTCACCGATCGCTCGGCGTCAGTTGCGATACCGGTGAGCGCGGATTATTCGGGCGTGACAGCGGCGGACTACGATGCTGATGGTGATCTGGATCTGTTTTTCTCGGTGTTTCTCGGCAACAACGTCCTGATGCGAAATGACGGCGCGTTTCAATTCGTTGACCAGAGTGTTGCGAGTGGACTGAATGGCCCGGGTGCGGGGATGGGTTGCGCTTGGGGCGATGTGAACGGTGATGGCTGGGTTGATCTGTTCGTCCCCAACCGCACTGGCGCACTGGGCGACACAAATCCGAATCTAATGTACCTCAACAATCAGGACGGGACCTTCACACAGGTGGGTGAGACGCTTGGCGTGACGCAGGGTATGGACCCGTCGCTGATCGTTGCGTTCGTGGACATCGACCGCGACCGTGATGCCGACCTCTATCTGGGCAACGACAAAGGGTCCGGGCCAACCTGGCAAAATCACCTTTTTGAGAACCAGGGTGACGGTACATTCGTCGAGATTACGGACGAAACAAACACCGCAGCCGAGGTGGATTGCATGGGGATCGCTATTAGCGACCTGACGCACAATGGATGGCAGGATATCTACCTGACGAACATCTTCACGGGCAACCTGTTGCTCCTGAATCCGGGGAATGGGCCTTTCATTGATTTTTCCGAATCGGGTGGCGTCGAGTCGTTTGCGATTGGGTGGTCGACGTTCTTCATCGACTTCGATAACGACACATGGGACGAACTGTACGTCACCAATACACTGGCTGCCAACCGCCTGTACAACTACGACAATTCGTGGCCGGCGACGCAGATCGCTGTCCCGATGGGCGTGGCTGATCCGGCGAACTCATACTGTTCGGCGTTTGCGGACATCGATGGGGATGGTGATCAAGATATTGTGGTGTCTTCGGCAGGTTCCAATCTGCGTCTGCTCATCAACAACGAAGGTGAAACTCGGAACTGGATCCGCCTGCGAATCGGCGGGACTTGGCCCAACACGTATGCGGTCGGCACACAGGTTGAGCTTTGCATCGATGGCGATTGCCAGATGCGCGAGATTTTCAACGGCAGCAACTACAAGTCGCAGAATGAATTCGTCGTCCACTTCGGACTCGGAGACGCTACGCAGGCCGATCAGATTCTCATTGTTTGGCCTGACGGCGCGAATCTACGCCTGTTCGATGTTCCAGCGAACTCGGTTTACGAGATCGCATCACCCGGGCCTCCGCCGGTGCCGACCATGTCGGAATGGGGCGGTGTGGTGCTGACACTGTTGCTGCTCACGGCGGGCACACGTGTGTTTCGCGGCGGATGGCGGCGGGCGTATCCGTCGGTGGCGTATCAGAATCGCCGATGATTGAGCCATTCGAACGACAGCGCAAGAACGAAACCAAAAGAAAAAGCCGCCCCGGGGGGCGGCTTGGTGTTGGTGACATCAGACGCGTTGTCTGGATTGGCGGTGGAATTATCCGCCGAGGAGACTGAGCACGTTCTGCTGCTGGGCGTTGGCGATGGCGAGGATACTTGTGCCGGCCTGGACCAGAATCTGCGAACGCGTCAGCTCGGTGGTCTCTTCGGCAAAGTCGGTATCACGGATGACCGACTCGGACGACGTCAGGTTCTCAGCCGACACTTGCAACTGATTGATGTTCGGCTGGAGCTTGTTCCGCTCGAAGGCACCGAGTCGACCGCGAAGAACAGCCACCTGCGTGATCACCTCATCGAGCACATCGGAAGCCTGATTGAAGTTCCCGGTGCGCAGCGATTTGGTACCGCCGCTTTGCAGATCGGACAGGAACCCGACGAGGCGGTTGCCAAGCTTGTTGGCTTGCATGCTCTTGACGCCGATGGTTTCCTGCTGATTGACGTTGACGCGTGGGCCAAGCTGATAGAGCGATCCACCGTCGGTGATGGCGAAGTCACTGTTGCCGGTTCCGAAGCTTGCGTCGAGGGTGATGTCGAGGTCGAGCAGGAACGAGGTCAACGACAGTCGCAAGCCGTCGCCCGTGGTCGGCTGACCATTGATGGTGCCGACGGCGTCGCGTCCTTCGACCTTCTCGCCGCCAGTGCCGGCGGGTGTGCCATCTCGCTTGCTGAGTGGGAAGGGCCCACTGCCGTTGGCGAGTGTCACGCTAACGAACGCATCTGAGCCATACTCGCGACTGAGGAAGACGACGCCGGAGGCCGTGCTCGGATCGCCAGGTGTGGCGTAGGCGTTGGCTGACGCCGTGATGCCGGTGGCATCGGCGATGCTGTTGATCTGGTTGACGATTTCGTTGTCGGGCGTATTGGCTGGGAAAGTCAGCGGGATGATGCCGTCCGGCCCCTGCAGATCGAGCGAGATGGTCGAACTGCCCGTTGCGCTGGCTTCGAATTGCAATTCCGCCTGCAGGGCCGATTGGCTCACACTGATGTTGACCGGGATGTAGGGTTGCGTCCCGAAATTGCCTTCGAGCACGTCGACGCTGGCGAGGTCGGAGGTGACGACACCACTGGTGAAGTAGTCTAGGCTGCCGTCGAGCAGTTTTCGACCGGCGAATGTCGAGGTGTTGGCGATTCGTGAGATTGAATCGATGGCGGAGTCGATCTGCAACTGGTTCGCGTCGGTCTCTTCTTCGGAGAAAGCGCCCGCGTTGGCCGCTTCGACGACGAGTGCCTGAATGTCGGTCAGCAGACTGGACACCTCGTTCAGTCCCGACTCCGTTGTGGCGATGACGTTGATCGCGCGTTCGGAGTTGCTGATCGCCTGCGACACGGCTGAGATTTCCGAACGCAACCGTTCGGAGACGATCAGGCCGGCAGGGTCGTCTGACCCGCGATTGATCCGCAGTCCTGTGGAGAGTCTCTGCAGCGCTGTCGCCAATGAGCCTTGATTACGGCTTAGCTGGAATCCCGCGGTCACGGCGGGGATGTTCGAATTGATACGTCCCATGATAATCCTCCCTGATTTTCGGATCGTCGGCGGTTAGCGCGGTATTGCCGAGTCGATCCATCGAAGGTGCCATCCGTTGGCACCCGAGTGTCGCGATCCCTGCGACACGGTTAAGGACCTAACGATTCCTTCGTTTGTGGTTTTCACTTTTCTTTTCGTTCCTGTTGGAGGGCGATGACAGCTCCTCCGGGTTCATACCCGCAGCGGCGAGGTTTTCGCGCCTGATGGCTTCGTATACCTCTTTGCGATGCACGGGCACGGAGTTCGGAGCGGTAATGCCCAGTCGGACCTTATCGCCCCGAATATCGACGACGGTGATTTCAATATCATCGCCGATCATGATGGTCTCATCTCGTTGCCTAGATAGCACCAACATCCTCGGTTCCTTCCTCGGCTGTGACGATGCTTCGTCAACCCGTTTGCCGACAACTTAGCAGCATCCATGCGTCGGCGCGTCACCAGTGGAGAACGCCTCCATGCGCACGGGCGAGCTAAACGATATGCGCTTCGCGGACTCTCGGGAGGATCATCCGGTCCAATCCATTATAGACAGGATTTTCCTCGATCCGCTACCTGCGGCGATAAACTACGCCGTACGGCTCATGGCCGACTTGTTGGGCAAGCGCATCAACGGGTGCCGAGTCGAGAACCTCTTGTCGCTGAGGACGAGCTGCTTGGCCTGGCGGTTTTCCACGTTCACCACCAGCGGACCCTGCAGATTTCCGGTCAGCAGGTCATCAATCTTGTTCACGACGACGAAAACCTGTGCACCGTTCGGATCACTGAGGCCGATCGGCTCGACCTCGTCCACCTTTACGGGCACGCGATAGTCCGGCACGAACAGACGCGGGTCGCAGACCACGAATGCGAGGTCGGCGCGGTCCACGGCCTGTAGCCAGTAGAACCCGCTTTCCTCACCCGTCTGCACCAGGGCGTACTGATTCGTGTCGGGGAATCCGAGAATCCCACGCTCGAAGTTGATCAACCGCGATTCATCCACATCCAGACTGCCAAAACGCGACGTTTCGATCATCATCGCGAAGCTCCCAAGGCCAATCCATTCATAGTCGACCGTTTCCTGCGCGCCGCCGGTACGCCCGGTCAGCTGACAGTTGATGGGTGCATGTGAATCATGCTCACCCATCGACGCGGGAAACGGTTGTCACACGACCTGTCCGTCATGGTCAGTCGTGCAGCATTCGAGCCTCCACCCGAACGACCGTTGAGCGGGGTCATCATGCGGGCCTTGCACGTGACGCCCCACTGCTTCCTTTCCTGTTAACGCGATGTTCACTGCGAGTTTCATGGCGACGTCCCTATCCCAGGAAATCCAGCAGTGAGAGGTTCAACAACTGCGAACCGGACAAGAGGTTCGCCTGCAATGCCGTCTGCGCCTGTTGGAACTGCGTGACGGCTTCGGTGTAGTCGAGTTCTTCAATATCCGAGAGAAACGCCTGCGTGGCCTGCACGGCGTTTTCGGTTTGTTCGATGCGTCCCTGGATCGATTGGCCTTGAGCACCGATCTCGCCGCGGACGCGGGTCACGTCGGCGTTGAGGCGGGCGAGTTTGTCGCCGGCGAAACCGATGCCGCGTTCGCTGTCGGCACGCAACGCGTCTTCGAGGTCGATCAGCGCGGTGAAAATACCATCAGGGCGAACGCCGCTGACGTCGCCGGCGACAAGACGCGTTTCGGGATCGGGAACACTGCTGAGCAGCGCAAGGTCGTCCACGGCGAACGAACCGATGTGACCTCGTCCGACGCTGAGCGAACCGGAACCGCCGCTGCCATCCTCGATGGCGATCGCGTTGACCGACTGATCGACTGATGCGGTGACGTTGACACCGGCGTCGGAGGCGGCCTGGTTGATCAAGTCGATGACGTCGCCGATGGTCTCGGCTCCGTCGAGGTTCACGTCGAACGTGCCGCCGCTCTTGGCTGTGATAGTGAGATCGAATTCGCCGTCGAGAATCGCTACCCCCCTGCCGTCGTTGAGTGATGACAATGGTGTTGACGGTCCGAACGGGCTGAGGCCCAACGCCTGGGCGGTTTCACCATCCTTGTCGGAGACGTTGAGGCGAACACCGGAAATCTGGCTGACGATTTCGACGCCGGTCCCGGCGTCGTTGATCCGCGCGGAGACGAAGACATCGGCGGCGTTGATCCGGTTGAGCACGTCCTGGACGGTCTCTGCGTCGGACAGATCCAATTCGACGGTCTTGCTGCCATTGGTGATGACGAGGTTGGCGGTTTCGGGGATGCCGGTGCCGCCGTTGAGTTCGGTGAGTCGTGTGTTCGTGGCAAGTCTGGGCGCCAGACTGATGGGGCCTGCCGCCGCGCCCGGTTCGTCGCTGGTGGCGATGCCGAGATCAGAGGCGGTCTTGCCGTCGGCTGTATCGCGGATGGTAACGCCCCCGCCGGTAACGCTGAGTCCGTTGCCCTCGATGGCGACGGTCACGGGGAGTTCGGCTTCGGTGGCGGCGGCATCGATCATCCGCATGACATCGCCGACCGAGTCAGCCGTTGTCAGATCGACCGAGACGTTGATTCCGTTTCCGTCGCTGAGGATGATCGAGCCTTTGCGAATGCCCTGACCATTCGCACCGGCGAGATCTTCGAGGCGCGTGGCGTCGGCGAGATTGGGGTTGAGTTCGTCCACCGAGCGGATGGCCGACGAGAGTGCGCCGAAGATCGCATCTCCGGTGAAGTTGATGGCCTGCTGATCGAGTCGGCCGACGCGTGTCAGCACGTCGCCTGTGTCGCCGACATATGCGACGCCGCCGAGTTCCGAAACAAACGGCGCCCGCTGCGTGTCCCGTCCGGCGAAGAGGTACATGTCGCGGACCTGCCGATTTCCGATGGTCATCAGCCGTTCGCGAATCGAGGCGACAACCTGTGCATTGGCCTGTCGCTCGGCACCGTCGCTCTGCGGGCCGATGCTCTGCGATGCGATGGACTCCGCCTGATTGAGCAGATCGTTGAGTTCGTTGAGGGCGTCATCGGCCGAGGCAAGCATCAGGTCTGCGTGCTGCAGGTTGGTGAGAATCTGCGACTGATCGACGATGGACTTGTCGAGCTTGAGCGCCTGCGTGGCTGCGACCGGATCGTCGCCGATGGTGACGAAGTTCCGCCCTGTGGCGAGCCGTGACTGCTGCGTGAAGATGTCGACGGTGTTGCGGCGAAGCGAATCGAGCATCGACATCGTGCGCAGTCCGTGGGACACGCGGGTGACGTTGATGGGTGTGATGGCCATGATCGCTACTCCAATTCCTTACGACACGAGCGAAATCAGCTCGGCTGACAACCGGTCGACAACACTGACGAACCGCGCGGCGCCCTGAAAAGCGCGCTCAAACTTGACGAGTTCGATGGCTTCCTCATCGAGGCTGACACCGCTGATGTTTTCCTTTTGCGCCTGCAACGATGCGAGCACAGACTCGGTGGCGGCGACGTCGCCGCGTGCACCGGCGGACGCAACCGCGACCGAACCGGTGATGGACGTCTGGAAGTCACTGATGGTGACACCGCTGAGCAGTGACGATGCGGTGTCGGCGACGAGCGTCAGTCGCGCGGCGTTGGTGCCGTCGCCTGCGAGATTCGAGGATGATGTCGCGAGCAGGTCCGCGTTGCGACGCAAGTTCTCATTGACGTCGATGTCGGCTGCCGATGAGCCCTCGAAGAACGTGTTGACGCCAAGGGACGCAAGCAGGTTCGACGTGTCTTCGCGTTGGCCTGCTCCGTCGTATCCGAATTTGAACGACTTGCCGTTGTCGCCGGTCAGACGAAGACGGTTGTCGATGGTGATTTCGGCATTGAGTCCCTCGACATTGGTGTTGATGTCGGCCACGAGTGATTCGAGTGTCGTGTCCTCGTCGATGCCATCGAGGTCAACGCGCACCTGGTAGCTGGTCGTGGTGCCACTGGCAGCATCTGTGACAGCGACGTAGAAGCTGCCGTTCTGCGGCATGAAAGGCAGACCAGCCGCGGACGCGTTCAACGCGGCGGTCGGATCGTCGACGGCGTTGGTCGAGGTCAGTTCTGTGTAACCCGCGTTTCCCTGTCCATCGGCATGGATTCTGTTGACCTCGTAGATGACGGCTGACGCGAGGCGATCGATGTCGTCGATGCGTGCGAAGGTCTGTTCATCGCGGGCCGAGATAAGCCCGCCGAGTTTGCCGGTTCCGACGGCGACCTGCTGGTTGTTGTCGGCGAAGACGAGCGTGTCGCGGCGACGTTGGCCGTCGAGCTTGACCGAGATGTCAAATCCGCGTGACGCCCCACCCTGCACGAGGGCTTCGTTGCCGATGTAGACGTTGACGGTCTGGTCGGCTTGCATGCGGACGCGGACGTCGACGATCTCGCTGAGATCACGCAACAACGCATCACGCTGATCACGCAACGCGCTGGCTGGTGCACCGGTCGACTCGGTTGAGACGATTTCGGTGTTCAATTCTGCGATTCGCGATGCCAGATCGTTCGCCTGGCCAACGAGTGATTCGATGTCCTCGTTGAACTGATCGCTCAGTTCGCCGAGTCGTGTTCGCATTTGCTGGAGCGAATCAGCCAGGGTGACGCCGCTGGCGACGACGAGTTCGCGGATGGCCGGATCTGAAGGCGTGTTCTGCACGTCGTTGACAGAGTTGAAAAAGTCGGCCAGTCGTGCGTCGAGTTGCAACCCGGTGGTCGGATCAAACAGACCCTCGACCAGACCCAGCGCCTGCTGTCGCGTCTGGGCTTCCTGTGACTCACCAATGGCTGCGCGCACGCGGTTTTCCAATGCTTCGTCGAGATTGCGTTTCAGCGACGTCAGTGCGACACCAGCACCGGGACGCATTCCTTCTGCCACGCCCGGTCCGTTGAGCGGCGTCAGTCCCGGCGTCTGCCGCGTGTAGTTCGGGCTGCCGGCGTTGCTGATGTTGTTACCGATCACCTGCAGGGCGTTTTGATACCCGAGCAGTGCGCTGCGACCGATGTTGAGTGCTGAATCCATCAATCCCATGATCGTTATCCAATCGCCTCAAAGAATTCACGTGGACGACGCTGAACCGTCGTCCCGCCGGCTGAGTAAAGTCCGATGTCTTCGCCCGCTTCCGAAATGGTTGCGAAGGCGGTCTTGAGATGCTTGATCGTCTGCTCGGACACGCGCTGGATCAGGCGGTTCAGTTTCGACACCTCCGTGACCATCTGTTTCAGACGGCTGACGCGATCGAGCAATCGCGAACGCACGGGTTCGTCGGCGTGTTCAGCCAGCATGCGTGCGGTGATGGTGCGACCAAGCCCCTTGGACATTCCAAGTTGCGCACCGATCTGTTCCATCGCCTGCTTGCGGAGCACTTCCTGCTCATTGATGCCGATGATGAGATCCTTCTCGCGCTCGACGAACGCCTGAATTGCGTGAAGATCGGCTCGGCGCATGGCGTCCAGCTTCTCCGCCAGCAGTGCTTTCAGATCAGCCTGCAACTGCTCGATTCGTTCCATGTGCATCAGCACTTTCCGGATGGTCTCGTTCATCTTCGACATCGCTTACTCCTGCCCCTCCGATGCACGCAGTGCGGCTGGTTCGAAGCGTGCGTAGAGCACGTCGTTGATACTTGCATTCGTTGCCCCACCTGCATGTTCTGCCAGCACCTGATCGAGCTGGGCCTTGAACACTTCCTCACCACGTCCACCGCGACCAACGTCGCTCTTGAGTGTGCTGTTGCGCGCTGACGCAAGCAGCGGGCCGTAAAAGGCCGCACCAACGACCTGGTCGATCGTGTCGCGGAGCTTTGTCTTTGCGACATCTGCCGACGGTCGTGCGAAGCTGAATGTTGTCTCGATGGCGGACATGTTTATTCCTTTGTCACCAGTTCGGCGTGCAGTTTGCCCGCGCGGCTCATCTGTTTCAGGATGGCGATGCGGTCCTCGATCGGCACGTTCAGTTGATTCAACGCCTCGAGCAGATCGGTCACCTTGGTGTTGATGTTCTCTTCGGTGGTCACACCGATGAACGACTTGGAGGTCAGTTGCGGCGTTGGATCAGACGGCGGCGGATCGAGCACGGTCACGGTCAGACCCCGCTGGGAAACAGCCACGGGCGAAATTCGTGCGTCACCACTCACCACGATCGTACCCGTGTCCGAGTCGATCACGACCTGTGCCTTTGTCGGCGGCATCAGCGTGCTGAGTTCCTGGATGTCGCGAATCCAGGGGGCCGGATCGCCTCGCTGGAATGGCGGCACCCACACAATGACGTTCCGCGCGTCGGCGGCCATTGCGACACGCTCGACGTCGGCTGCCAGGCTCAACTCCGCGTTGATCGCCTCTGCGATGGCGACCGCCAACCCGAACGACGACTGCTGATCGTCGAGAATCAGCGTGATGTATTCCTCGCGCGGATCCACCCAGTTGTTGGCAAACGGCAATTCGCTGCCCCTGGCCGTAAAACCGAGCAGCACGTCCTCTTCGATTTTCGCGCCATCCTCGACGACCCCGACGGTTGCCGTTGTCGGGTCGGTGATCTGTACCTTCCCACTGGCGAACGCGTAAATCGTCTCGATCCGCAGATCGTGGTACATCAACGGCGTGATCAGCAGTCGACCACCGGCCAGGCTTTTCGCACTGCCGATCGAGCTGACGTTGACGTTGATCTGATCGCCCTCGCGAACGCCGTTCTCCGGAATCACGGCGTCAACCATGACAACGGCCACGTTCTTCGTGTTTTTCAGTTCCTCGGGACTGCCGACCGGTGCTGCCAGATTGCCGAGAGCCTGCGCGAGCTGCCGCATCGTGACGGCGTACTGATCGCCGTCACCGGTTCCGTTCAGCCCCACGACAAGTCCCGTCCCGATCAGCCGGTTGACGCTTTGGCCTTTCAGGTGCGTGACGTCGCCGATGCGGACATTGACCTGTCCCATCGCGTTCGACGCCGCCGCAACGCACATCAGGATGGTAATTCTTGTCAGTCTCATGCGATCCATCTCCCTCCGGTTAGAACGGCCCCAGGATGTTCAGCAGTCTTGTCAGCCAGCCGCGACGACTGCCATCCCGCACGGCGCCGGTCGTCTTGACCTTGATCCGCTTGTCGGCGAGCTGCGTGCTCAGCACGCTGTTGTCTGCGGTGATGTCGACAGCGCGAGCAACGCCGGAAAGCGTGATCGTGACGTCTTCATTGTCGAAGTGGGTTTGTCCGCGGGCTTCGATGACCAGATTGCCGTTGGGCTTGACGTCGATGATTTCGCCGGTCACGCGCGTGGTGAAGCGATCCTCGCGCTCCTTGTCGCCCTGACTCTGAAATCGCGTGTTGTAGAGGTAGTCGATGTTGGGTCGCCCGCGCGGAAAGATCGTTCCGCCGAGTTGGCCATCCTCGATGTTGAAGAATTGGTTGAGTTGCGACCGAATGTTGAACACTTCCAGTTGCTGCAAATCGCCTTCAGATTCGTAGATCTGCTGCTCACGAATCACGATCGTGACCAGATCATGCACCTTGAACTTGCGTGGCTCGGGTGGTTTGACCGCGACGAGCGACCTCGCTTCCAACGTGGGATTGCCCTTCATACCGACACCGCGCAGATCCGTACGTGCCTGCGATTCGGACGCCTGCACCTCGAATCGCCGACCGATGGACGTCGTCTGCGCCGCCGCTGTCGTGCCTGCCATGATGATCAGAATCACCGTCAATCGCAGCTTCATCGTTTTCCTCCCATCGCCAGAGTGGTAACAACGCGGGTGTTCGCATCATCCGGCGGGGTCATGCTTACCTGTCTCTTGCCGATGACGTAACCGGTCAGCTTCGGACCGCGGCGGTTGGACGATCGCAACTCGACCAGATCGCCATACGTCCCGCTGCTCGCAGCCTTGGCGACGGTGCGAATCGTCACACCTCCCGCCTTGGAGACCACGTCCACAAGTTCGCCGTTTTCGACGAGCGGCACCGTTTCGAGAGCATCGCGATCGATCAGTCTGCCCGCGGCGATGAAACGCTTGGCCCGCATGCCCACGACCTGCTGGATCGTGACATCGCTGATGTCCGACACATGATCGAATGCCCGCTGCTCGATGGTGACGTGCTCAGCGAGAATCGGTGCACGCACGTTGATGGGCGTCGTAGCCACGACCACATCACGCATCAGCGTGGCGGACACGACGAGCGGAAGCGTCTGCACGACGCGTCCGTCGCTTAAGATGTCGACGTCCACATTGATGAGTTGCCCCAGAACGCGACCTCCGCGAATACGCACGTCGAAGCGGTACTCCGGTCCGGCCAGGTCAAGCAATGACGCATCGGTCCGTCCAAAGAGAAGTGCAATGCGACCGCCAAGAGACGACGTCGCCTCTGCAAATGCTGACTCGACAGCGGCGCGCAACGTACCCTGCAGATCGGTCGCGCGTCGCGATTGATGTGCAGCGGCCTGAGACGCGCTCGGTCGGCTCACGGCGCATTCGGTCGCACCCACGATCAGGACGGTGGCCATATTGGCACCGCCCTGCTGAAGGGCACGTTGCACCTGTTTGAGATCAATGATCCTGGACCCGCCCGGCTTGGGTGCCGGTGCGACGACGGTTTCGAGGACGGCGCCGTTCAGTGTCGAGATTCCGCTTTCGATGGCGCACAGATCGTCGAGTCGGACTTCGTCGCCCGTTACGATCGCACTTGGCCAGACGCGGACGGTCTCCGCGAAGGTACTGCCGGCCGGCAGCAGCAGCATCGCAGCCATCATCGTTTTAAATGTCCCGCAATCCTTGCGTCTCATCATCGCCTCCTGCTCACGGCGTCACCACGTGACCCCGGTTAGAACCTCCTCAGGTTGGCCACGACCTGCAGCGCCTCGTCGGCGGACTGAATCGTCTGACTGTTGATCTCGAACGCACGCTGCGTCAGGATCAGTTGCACCAATTCCCGGACGGGATCGACGTTGCTCATCTCAAGCTGTCCCTGTTGAATCGCGCCAAATCCGTCCGTTTGCGGCTGGGCGATGACGGGCGGACCAGACGCCACCGTTTGTGCGAACAGGTTCTGACCGATCTGCTCGAGGCCTTCCGGATTCACGAATCGTGCGAGCTGGAGCGTGCCCTGAATGGCCAGGTCCGGGTTGCCCTGCTGTCGGACGGAAATTTCGCCATTGTTTCCGATCGCGATATCGAGCGTGTCTGGCGGAATCGTGATGGCTGGTTCAAGCAACGCGCCTTCACTGTTGGCCAGCACGATGTTGCCCAGCGAGTTCCGCGTGAAGTTGCCGTTCCGCGTGTACGCGGTGATCAGGGCACCATCCTGAATGGTCTGCACCTGAAAGAAGCCCTCGCCGTCGATACGCATATCCAGCGGCTCTTCGGTTCGATCCACAGACCCCGGTATGAAGCTCTGCTGGGTGCCGGCAATGCTGACGCCCAGACCAACCTGAATGCCGTGCGGCACCGGTTCGTTCTGCGCATTCGGTGTCCCCGGTTCACGCTTGATCTGGTAAAGAAGATCCTCAAAGTTCACACGCGAGCGCTTGAAGCCAACCGTGTTCACATTCGCCAAGTTGTTGGCCAGGACATCCAGTTTGGTGTCCTGAGCCTTCATACCCGTCGCTGCTGAGTGCAATGCCAAAACCGCCATCGACGTTATCTCCTATCCGATACGACCAACCGAAGTGACGGCTTGGCCGATGGTCTGGTCCTGCAACGAAATCAGGTTCGCGTTCAATTCGTATGCCCGTGACGTTTCGATCATCTTGGCCAGCCCGTTCATCGGATTCGCCGTCGACTGCTCGAGGTATCCGACGCGCAATTCACTGGTCGAGGGTCGCTGTTCGCCGCCATGATTCGTGTAGAGATTGCTGCCCTGCTTGACGAGGCGACTGTTGTCTTCGAACGACACGATGTCCATCCGGCCCAGCGTGTCGCCATCCTGCAGGACTTGACCGTTTGATGTGATGCGGACCTCTCCACCGTCCTGAAGGTCAGCGCGGATCGGTTGCCCCTGTTCATTCAGCACCCGCAACCGCCCCTCGCCCGCAGCGAGTACGAGTTCCCCCTCGGTGTTGATGGCCAGCCGACCGTCGCGCGTGTATTTCGTTTCATCCCCATCAGCGACGGTCAGAAATCCGTCACCGACGATCGCGACGTCCAGATGACTGCCCGTTTTGTCGAGATCGCCCTGATCAAACGTCTGCACGGTTGGCGTCACAAAGACGCCGCCCGTCATCCCGTCGAGCACATCATGCGAAAATCGATGCCGCCCCGAAGCGACGCTTTCCACCGCGCGCTCGGTGAACACAGCGAGGTCGTGCTTGAAACCGACCGTGTTGGCGTTCGCGAGGTTGTTGGACATCACCGACTGTCGGTAGTCGTTGATCTGCATGCCCGCCGTCGATAACCAGAGTCCGTACGACATCGCGCTCTAGTCCTCCTCGTGACCAGCCAATGTGATGATGCCGCTGGCGTCCGCCGAATCGTGCCCGATCCACTCGTGGTGCCCATCTGCACCGTCCTCCCTGGGCGCATCCGCGCGAGCGTCGAGCAATTCGCCCGTCGCCCGGTCGACCGCCTTGCGAATCAACGCGCCGAGTTCTTCCCAATCGGTGTGGGGTGTGGTGCCGCCGTCGTCCGCCAGTGCATCGTGATCCACTACTGTCATCCCTGACCGTCGCTTCCGTTCATCCTTGAACCTGTCCGTGCCCCGAACGCCGGCGCACGTTGCGTCGGTTCACCCATAGACACAGCGCGTGCCAAACAACGCGTTTTCAAAGCCCGCCGCAAACACATTTTTGTAAGTAGCTACGAAGAATGGACTTACAGGCCTTCCCACCGAAAGGACTGGCGAGCCGGGGTTCCGTTGAAACAGGGCTGCAGAGCGCAGATCATGCCGACACGCGCAGGATGAACATGTGGTTTACCGGCAGAAGCTGCGCACCACGCGGATGAAGTCTTCACCGCGCGACTCGTAGTTGACGTAGGCGTCGTAGCTCTGAAAACCGGGCGAGAACAACACGACGTCACCCGGTCGGGCCAACGCACGTGCTTCGCGAGCGGCATCCGTCACGGACGTCACCGTATGAACGGGAATGTCCCCTGCCGCAAACAAGGACCCATCGGATCGCACGTCACCGAACACGATCAACTCCCGCACGGATGACGGAATTGTCGATACCCACGCTCCAACATCTTCATCGCCTCGTCGCCCGCCCAGCAGCAGCACCACCCGCTCTTCAAACGCTGCCAACGCCGCCGTCGTCGCCGCCAATGACGTGGCCTTGGAATCATTGAAATACCGCGCGCCACCAACCTCAGCCACGAACTGCAGCCGGTGTTCCAAACCGGGAAACGTCGCCAATTCCCGTGCGATGATCGCGTCTTCCACGCCGCACAACGCGCACGTCTCCGCCGCCACCTGCGCATTGGCCCAGTTGTGTGCACCTGGCACCACCAACGCCCCCACCCGCGAAGACGCCGCGCCGTCGACCACCCGACACCGCAACGCGCCAACCATCTCCGCCAACGACGCATCCCGCGACCCAAGCACGACCGGCATCCCCGGCTCGTCGCGCGTCACCATGTTCAGTTTGCACCCGCGATAGGCATCAAACGTGCCATGACGCTCGAGGTGATGCGGCACGACGTTCAGAATCGCGCCAACGTCGGGCCGGCGCTCAATCCGCACGATGTCCTCCAGTTGAAAGCTGGACAGCTCGAGCACGACGACATCCGTCCCTGTCATCGTCTCGACCTCACCAAGCAGCGACCGACCGATGTTGCCCCCCAAGTGAACCGCCCCGCCTCGCCACCCTGACGTCAGCACATGCGCGACCATCGCCGCCGTCGTGCTCTTGCCGAACGAGCCCGTCACGCCCACGACCTTCGCCGGACAACGCTCCAGAAACAGGTTGATTTCCGTCGTCCAATTAATTCGCCGCTCAACCACAGTCTGAAAGAACGAAGATCGCCGCTTGTCGACGGCCGGACTGACCACGACCAGGTCGGTCTCGTCCAGATCAGCTTCGTCATGCCCCCCCAGCCGCAACCGCACGTCACACCCATCAAGCGCTCCCACCGAATCCGCCAACGTCGTCTCATCCGCCAGATCCGTCACACACACGCTCGCCCCCTGCCCACACAACCACCGCGTCACCCCAACCCCGCCGCCGAAGCGCCCAAGACCCATCACCACGACACGTTTGCCCGCAACATCCACCATCGCCCGCCAGCATAGCACCCACCGCAGACCTTGACACCCAACACACCCCCGAACCAGAATCGACACCAATGGCCAAGCGCAAGAAACCCGGCAAAGGCAAATCCGGCAGCAGGAAACTCCGCGTCGAATTCAAGACCAACCGGTCCGCCCGCCGCCGCAAGACCGACTTCACGCACCTCGCCGACAAGCTCGACGACGCCGAAGCCGACGTCCCCACGGAAGAGCGCCTCCTCGCCAAGGGCGAACTCTCCCGAAAACGCACGGTGATCGTCGATGACAGCGATACCATCGCCCGACAAACCGACGACACCCGCATCGGACGCGTCGTCACCATTTATGGCCGAACCGCCGACGTCGACGATGGTGAAACCGTCTGGCCTTGCTCGATCCGCCGCGTCCTGCGCACCCGATCGATCGACAACCGCAACCCCGTCGCCGTCGGAGACCTTGTGCGCTTCACCATCGAAACTGATCGCGAAGGTGTCGAAGCCGAAGGCGTCATCGAAGCCGTCGAACCCAGACATGGCGAACTCAAACGCGTCGTCGGCAGGAAGGAACACACCGTCGTCGCCAACGTCGACCTCGTCGTCATCGTCTCCGCCGCCAGCGAACCCGAACCCAAGCCCAGCCTCGTCGATCGCTACATCGTCTCGGCCCTCTATGGCGACATGCAGCCCATCATCTGCCTGAACAAGATCGACACGGTCATGAAGCACGAAGTCCGTGCGTTCCTCAACATCTACCGCAAACTTGGCTACACGACCCTCGCCACCAGCGCCGAATCCGGGGCCGGCATCGACGAGCTGCGCAACCTGATCAAGGGCAAGGAATCGGTCTTCGCCGGCCAAAGTGGTGTCGGCAAAAGCTCACTGCTCAACGCCGTCCAACCCAATCTTGGTCTGGAAGTGGGCCGACTCGCGGCCGAGTCCCGGAAGGGCACGCACACCACCACGCGCGCGTCCCTGATCAAACTTGACGTCGGCGGCTACGTCGTCGACACCCCCGGCGTGCGTTCGTTCGATCTCAGCAATGTCCCGTTTCAGGAAATTGAGAGTTACTTTATTGAATTCCTGGATCACATTCCCCATTGCAAGTTTCCGGATTGCACACATCGCCATGAGATTGACTGCGCGGTCAAAAATGCTGTCGACACAGGCCAAGTCGCCCCGACCCGCTACGAAAGCTATGTCCGCCTCTTCACGGATGAACAATTTCGATAGCGCACACACATCATCATTGCATCGTCGACGGCAGATTCTCTACAATGCAGTTCCGAAAGGAATCGGCCGTTGTTGCAGCAACTTCCGGAATCATCCATTCAGTCCGACACCGATCAGCGCCCGAAGATCAGCCGACGGCGCAAAGTTTTGTTCTCCGGATTTGTCTTCACACTGGTCAGCTTGTTCGCGTTCGTTGTCGGCGAAATCGTCGTGCGGCAGACACTCTCCATTGATCCCCTCGGCTGGTATGAACGCAGCGACGATCCGATCCTGTTCTACAAACTCAAGCCGTCCGTCTCCGGGCTGGACAACGGTTTTCCACGCCATCAAACCGCCCAGGGACTCCGCGGCACGCGTGAATATCCGCCCCGGCCACCAGCGAATTCCTACCGCACTCTTTGGATTGGGGACTCTGCCTGCTGCGGCAGTCTGATTGGTGATGACGCAACCGCCCCCGCGCAACTCGAAAGCATGGCGGCCAACGACGCACGCACCATCGAGGCGATCAACCTCGGCGTTGTCGGTTACAACATTCGCCAAATTCGTGAAGTGTATCATCAGCGATCCCATGAATTCGCCGGGGTCGAAACAGTGATTTATTACCACCACGTCAACGATATATACAACGCGCCCTGGTGGCGGCTGGCACCATATGTCACCTCTGAGCTTCGTTGCACATTTGACCCGCCCGCATCACCGCTCCGTCGCGTCCTGCGTCGCAGCGCGCTGCTGCAGTACTTGCGACATACCACCATCGTGCACGATTGGGTTTCTGCCGAACGCCGAAATCCCAATGGCGACGAAGCCAATCCCGACTCGTTCGCCGACATGTGCCTTCGGGGTTACGTAGACAATGAGTCGGCGGCGCATCGCTTTCGCGACGAACTGCGTTTGCTCGCAGAGGCTGTCCACGAGTCCGGAGCTGACTTCATCGTTCTCTGGTTCCCCGCGCGCCACGCAGCGCGATCAACGTCCTACGTCGACGCACGCGACCGAGTCGCAGGTTGGGTCGCCGATGTCGGCGGAACGTTCCTCGATGTCACGGATATGTTCCGGGATGGCGACCCTGCCACGCTCTACGTCGACGCCAGCCACCCAACACGCGAAGGCAACCACATCATCGCCACCGCCATCCATGACCACCTCGAACCACACCTATATGAAAACCCCGTTGTCGCATCACCGTTTGTGGGTGACGGGAACACTCCCTGAGTCGCACCGGGCTCGCTGTTTGAACCGCTCATGTGATGGGAGAATCGGGCCGCTGCTCACGCTAATGTGCAATGCGACAAGGCTCTAGGATTGACACAGTATTGGACACGATTCGGGATCATCCATATCGTGTCTGACCTTTGGCGGATTCTCGGAGAACATCCAACGTGCTGCAACGTATTCTTACCGGCGTCACATCGATCGCCGTCCTGCTCACGCTCGTGATGGCCGAAGTCTTCTTCGCGGAGCGGCCTTGGGGGGACCGCCCGTCGCTGGAGAAACTCCTCCTTCACGGCAGCCTGATCCCGGTTCTCTTCTCTGTGGTCATCCTGCTCGCCGTCCACGAAATGGTGACCATCCTTCGTCAGGCGAAACTTGCCCCGCAGGCCACCTGGGCCGCCCTTTCGTGCGTGGTTTTGATGCTCTCGCCATGGTTGTGTGCGGCCGGACTCGTTGGCGACGGCATCATCGACGTCGACGCGTTGCACTGGCAGGTGCTCTGGTTTGCCGTCGCCGTCATCGGATCGGTCGCGATTCAACTGCGAAAAACCTCAACCGAATCGGCCATCACGGATCTGGCCTCAACATGGATGATCATCGCCTACCTCGGCATCCTGCCGTCGTTTGCCATCCAGATCCGAGCCGACGCCAACGCGTCCAACGTCGCCCACAATGCCTGGATTCTCTTTTTCGTGTTCCTGGTCGTTTTTGCCAGTGACATCGGCGCGTATTTTGTCGGCTGTGCGATTGGCCGACGGAAACTCGTTCCCGCCGTCAGCCCTGGCAAATCGGTGGAAGGTGCGTTCGGCGGCATTCTCGGCAGCATCGCGGTCGCGCTGGTCTTCAAGTGGTTGGCCAACGCTGTGCAACTGCCGGTACTTGACGACGGCGTTGAACCAACAACGTCCGATAAGTTTGCGCAGCTGTTTTTCGACCTTTCCACCCTGCCCGGACGCATGTCGATCGGACAATTGGTGATTTTCGGGGCGATCATGTCGATCTGTACGCAACTGGGCGATTTGTTCGAGTCGCTGTGCAAGCGATGCGCGCAAGTCAAGGATTCATCAGCAGTTGTGCCCGGTATGGGGGGTGTGCTCGACGTGATCGACGGCCTGATTTTCGCCCTGCCGGCGGCTTGGTACCTGCTGACAAGAGCATGGCAGTTGGTATAGAATCCGAGGTTTGACCGCTGGAGCGTGATCGACGACCTTGAGTTCATCCCCCAAGACAATCTCCAACCTTCTCGATCTGAATGTCCCGATCGAGAACGCCGACAAAGCCGCTGCTCTGTTTGGCCCGACCGACGTGCATCTGCGGGCGATCCGCGCCGCATTCGGGATCAACGTGGCTGCCAGAGACGGGGCTGTCCGACTGTCCGGCGACGTCGATGCGGTCAAGCGTGCCGCGACGGCCATCTCGTTCCTGCAGGAACAACTTCGTACAGCCGAGTCGCTGACGTCCGAGGAAGTCAAGCAGGCGATCGAGGATGCGTCGATCGCCAAGGCCGGCGAACGTCCAACGACATTGGAGGTTTTTGCCAACGGTCTGCGTATTGTGCCGCGGACCGAAGGACAGCGCGCGTACGTGCAATCGATTCTGAACAATGACCTTACGTTCTGCCTGGGTCCTGCAGGATCGGGCAAGACATATCTCGCGGTCGCAGTTGCGGTAACGTTATTGAAGCAGAAACGGATCGATCGTCTGATACTCACACGCCCAGCGGTCGAAGCGGGTGAGAAATTGGGCTATCTTCCTGGCGACATAAAAGCGAAAGTGAACCCGTACTTGAGGCCGTTATTTGATGCATTAAATGACATGATGGGGGCTGATCAGATCCGCCGCTTCATGGATAATGATGTGATCGAGGTGAGTCCGCTGGCGTTCATGCGTGGACGAACGCTGAACAAGTCGGTGATCATTCTGGACGAGGCTCAGAACACGACGGTTGCTCAGATGCACATGTTCCTGACGCGACTCGGCCAATCGAGCAAGATGGTGGTCACCGGAGATGACAGTCAGACGGATTTGGCTCCGGGACAGCGCAGCGGCGTGCTCGATGCGGTGCACCGATTGAACCAGGTGCGCGGGATTGAGATCATCCGACTGACGCAGACCGATATTGTGAGGCATCCACTTGTCACGCGGATCGTGACGGCCTACGAATCGGAGACCCGCCAGCCCGGCTAGGGGCGGGTCGTATCGCCGGCTGCTGGCGTGGCGGTTTGGCGGCGGCGACGGGAAAGTGCAAACTCCTGTCGCTGCAGAACATCATGGCCATAGCGAAAACCAAACGACGACGCGACCAAGTCAAGCAGTTGCGAACGGATCTGCCGGTGCCGATCTGGCGGCGGGTGTTTGATCGTTTCGGTATGATGCCCGCGCTGATCGCGATGCTGTTCTTCATCGTGGCATCGACGATCGTGCTGTATGGCAGTCATTCGCGGCAGTACGCGGTGGGCCAGCGGACCGATCAGCCCATTTACGCGGAAGTCACGTTCCGGGTGGCGGACTCGCAGGAGACCTTCCGCCGTCAGGAGGCGGCCCGCGCTTCGGCGGCGAGTCATTACCGGCTGAATCGCAATCTCATTACGCAGATACGCACGGAGCTTCTGGGGCTCTACCAAGCGACGCAGGCAAGCGAGACTTATGACGCGATGGCGAAGACGGCTGGCGAGCGCGGTTGGCCTGTCGATGAAAGTGCTTATCAGCTCTTGCGCTCGTACGCGCCGGACTCCGGCTCGAATATCTACGAGTCGTCGATTAACAATCTTGAGTCGCGACTTGAACGGGAACTGACTTGGGATCCTGCATCGGCTGAGAAGCGTCAACCCGCGTCGACCTCACCGGTCGTCGTTGTGCACGTTGCCACGGGTGAAGAATCCAACGAGCGATCGAAGCCTCGCGAGGTGAAGGGCTTTGATCTCTCGCCGTTTACGAATTCGAAGCAGATCAAACGTGGCGCGGAGGATCTCGTTCGACTTGCGGGATTCCCGACGGCGTTGCGACCGGTGGTGATCGACGTCCTGGTGCGGTTCATGTCGAAATCGCCGCTCTTGACCTACGACCAGCAACTGACGCAGGCGGCGATGAGTGCGGCTGAGTCGCAGGTTGATCAGGTCTTCGTGGAACATCAGGCGAACAAGCCACTGATTCCACCGCGACCGGAGGCAGGTTTGTCGCATGCGGACCTCGAGCTTCTGGGCGCGCATGACAAGGCGTATCAGGAATTCCTGTCGTCGCCGAACGAGGCGGCACAACCGCTGCGAGAGCGTCGGCTCCTGCAGCGAACCGGCATGGTGGTGGTCGTGCTGATTTGCACGATCGGGCTGTTTGCCTACGTGGGCACGTATCAGCCTCGGATCCTCGAGATTCAGACGCGGACGATTGCGCTGGTCGCGCTGCTTGGTATGGCGTTGCTTGTCGCGAAGATGATCGCGTTGCGTACGCCGATCGAGGGGCTTGTCATCGCACCTGTTCTGTATGCTGCGTCCATCGTGGCGGTGGCGTACTCGCGACGCATTGCGGCGGGAATCATCGCGTTTCCGGCGGTGATGATCTGCCTCGCGGTCGGCGGTGATGCGGCGCTGCTGGTGACGATGTTCGTGGGGGTGAGCGCGACGGTTGTCCTGCTCGACGAGGTGCGTTCGCGCGAGCGGATGATCTGGGTAGGTACGTTTTCTGCGATTGCGGTGTTTCTGTCGTCGATGTCTTTTGATTTGATCGACGGTCAGGCCTTTGCATTTGCCGCGCGTCGTTCTTCCTGGGGAGCGTTGGCGGCGGTGCTGTCGGCGATGACCATTCTGGCCAGTCTCCCGATGATCGAGCGTGTGTTCCGCATTGCGACGTCGCTGACGCTGCTTGAATGGCGTGATCCGACCAGGCCGCTGTTGAATCGACTGGCAAGCGAAGCGCCGGGTACGTATTCGCACAGTCTTCTATTGGGTACGCTGGCGGAAGCGGCGTGCAAGACGATTGGTGCGAACGGACTTCTTGCGCAGGTGGGCGCGCTGTACCACGACATCGGCAAGCTGCACAAGTCCGAGTACTTCGCGGAGAACCAGGAAGCGAAGATCAATCGGCATGACAATCTCGCGCCGACGATGAGTTTGCTGATCATTGTCGGGCATGTGAAAGACGGTCTCGAGATGGCAAAGGAGTATCGCCTGCCGCGCGTGTTGCATCAGTTTATCGCGGAGCATCACGGCACGACGGTCGTGCGCTATTTCCATCACATTGCCAGCGAGCAGCAACCATCCAAGTCGAGCGGCAAGCATGACCGCGAGGTCTCCGAGTCGCAGTTCCGTTATCCTGGTCCGAAGCCCAAAACGCGGGAATCGGCGATTCTGATGCTCTGCGACGGCATCGAGGGCGCGGTGCGTGCCCTGGCTGAGCCGACACCCGGACGAATCGAGCACGTTGTTCACGAAATCTTCACGGATCGCCTCAACGATGGACAATTCGATGACTGCGATATCACGCTACGTGAATTGCATCGCGTCGAGGAATCGCTGGTAAAGAGTTTGTGCAGTCACTATCATGGCCGCGTGTCTTATCCGAAGAAAGATAAGACCGAGAGCGGCGAGAAGGTGAAGGAAACGCCGCTGAAGTCAGCCGCTGGCTGACGCAACGTGGTGACAAGGGGTCATGGACGAAGACGACTCTCCTTTCGACATAGACATCGCTTTGGGCGACAATTGCGACGAGGTTGACCAATCGCTTCTGCGTGAGGCCATCGTCCAGACACTCACCATCAAGTCACTTCCGGAAGCGCGGATCGATGTCGCGGTTGTCTCCGACGACGACATCGCCACGATCAACGAGCAGTATCTTCAGCACACAGGCCCGACGGACGTGATCTCGTTCGATCTGTCGGACGAATCTGACCAAACCGTGGACGGCCAACTGGTGATCTCCGTGGATACGGCGCGACGTGAGGCATCTGCTCGCGGACACGGAGTTGCGTCGGAGGTCGCGCTGTATGCCGTGCACGGCACGCTGCACCTGATGGGGTACGACGATCAAGATGACACTTCGTCCGCTGAGATGCATGCGGTGGAGGATCGGGTGCTGACGAGTCTGGGGGTAGGACCTGTTTATCGATCGGGGAGTGGTTCTCCGGACACATCTGCCAACATCAGGAGTGAGAAAAAGTAAGTGATCGCCGGTCTCTGGATTGCTCTGGTTGTCCTCTCGCTGATGATCTTTCTGGCTGCGGCGGCGAACTACTCGTTGCGAACGCGCGCGATTGCGCTGGTGGCTGAGCACTTGCAGCGTCAGGGACGCGAGGAGGAGCTTTCGTGGCTGACGCGGAGTCGTGAGCAGCTTGGTCATGCGACGGCCATCGTGCGGACGGCGGCGTCGCTTGGGTTTGTCATCGTCCTGTTGACCATCATCGAAGCGTATGGACAGGCTGGCTGGGGGCGCAATCTGTGGGCGTTTGTCCTCGGGTTTCTGGCGTTCGTCGTGATCAGCGTCAGCGTGCCGTCGGCTTGTGCGAAGTATGCAGCCGGTGCGATGATTTCGGTGACGTTACCACTGCTTCGCGCGATCCACTTGATCACGTTTCCTGCGTTGCGCTTTTACGAGTGGATCGACACGATCGTGCGCCGCCTGACCGGTGCGCCGGAACAAGGCGCGATTGAGCTGGCCAGCCGGGTTGAGCGCGAGATCATGAGTCTCGTGAATGAAGGCGAGATGCAGGGCGCGGTCGATGAACATGAGAAGGAGTTGATCGAGTCAGCGATCGAGTTTGGGGATATTGACGTCGAGAACATCATGACGCCGCGGACGGAAATCGTCGCGATGGAGAAGACGGCAACGCTGACTGAGGCGAAGGCGCTGATCCGCGAGGAAGGACATTCGCGGATTCCGATTTACGAGGAATCGATCGACAACATTCTCGGTGTGTTGTACGCGAAAGATCTGTTGCACATCGAGAACGAATCAGAGTTCGACATGGCTGCAACGCTGCGAACGGTGCCATTCGTGCCGGACAACAAGCTCGTATCCGAACTTCTGCAGGAGTTTCGCGAGACGAAGAAGCACATGGCCATTGTGCTCGACGAGTATGGTGGCACGTCCGGTCTGGTCACGATCGAGGACATTCTCGAGGAACTCGTCGGGGAGATTGAGGACGAGTACGAGAACGAGGATGAAGGGCAGCAGGAGCCGATCGCACGGATCGATGACGAGACAATCGACGTCGATGCTCGTGTCCGCATCGACGAGATCAACGATTCGCTCGACCTTCAGCTTCCCGAACACGAAGACTATGAGACGATCGGCGGGCTTGTCTTCTCCTCGCTCGGGAGAATTCCGCGCGTCGGGGATCACTGCGAGCTTGAGAATGTGAAGATCAGCGTTCTGGCGGCCGAGCCACGGCGCATCAAGCGCGTGCGGCTGAACCTGATGCCACCGCCCTCTCCAGACGCGACATCCGACGTCGCCGGATCCGCGCCATCCTAGCAGTTGATTCTTGCGGGGCCTTTGCCTACTGATTGCCGCCCATCATGTTCCCGTCGGCTGGAGCGGTTTCCACGACGACGGTTCCGGTCAGCGGATTCTGCAGGCCGATCCCCTCGATGACGGTGACGATGACGCTTTGGATGATCAGATTGGCGCCATTGGTGGTGATGCTCTGGAAGAGGTTGGCGATGTAGTTTTCCGGCAGGCAGGCGCCGCTGGAGAAGGTGATGGAGCACATGGCCACGAGAAGGGCTTTCTTGGTCTTGCTGATCCTGGCAAACATGGTTGCGGAACTCCTCTGAGGTTGTCGATTCGCACCGAGCCGGGGGAACGGGCAGATCGGGTCTTTGCCCATGATGACCCTCGGTCGGACAGGCCGCTTCTCGCCAGCATTTTCACCCGGGTGGGCTGCCAAACTGGCAGATGGAAGGTAACCGGGGGTTGATTTGGCAGCAAGCGTCTGGCGTATCGGTGAATGTGCGCGGGGTCCGGCCACACCAGACACGCCCGTAAGCCACTGCTGTCAAACAATTTACCTCAAGAACACTTGTTCCAGACGGACGGACGCTTGATTGGCACTGGGGTTGCATGACGCTCTGCGGAAATGGTGCGCTCCGCCTGGGGGTGGATGACGCGGCATCGGGATAGACATCGGGCAAACCACAGGAGTTGAAGTCGATGGCGAAGTTGAACATCAAGCCACTGGGTGACAAGGTCATTGTGAAGCGCGTGGAGGCGGAGGCGATGACGGCTGGGGGAATCGTGCTGCCGGATTCGGCCAAGGAAAAGCCCAAGCGTGGGATCATCCAGGCGGTCGGTACTGGGCGTCTGCTGGACGACGGCAGCCGAGCGGACATGCAGGTCAAGAAGAATGAGGAAGTGGTGTTCAGCAGCTATGCCGGCACCGAGCTCAAGATCGACGGCGACGAATACCTGATTATGGACGAGAGCGAGATTCTCGGCGTCCTTGGGTAACGAAGCGGCTTCGCCGTTTGCCCATCATCACCAACGAAATCAACGAATAAACACAACGCGGGCGATGCTCGCCTGAAGAGAAGAAACGGAGAAGTTGCAACGATGGCAGCCAAACGCATTGCATACGATATGGAAGCCCGCGAGGCAGTACGTCGCGGCGTGAAGCAGTTGGCCCGTGCGGTCAAGGTGACGCTTGGTCCGAGTGGCCGAAACGTCGTGCTGGAGAAGTCCTTCGGTTCGCCGACCGTCACCAAGGACGGCGTGACTGTGGCGAAGGAAATCGAACTGGACGACGCCAACGAGAACATGGGCGCCCAGATGGTGCGCGAAGTCGCGTCCAAGACCAGCAACGTGGCGGGTGACGGCACGACGACGGCGACGGTCTATGCCGAGGCGATCTTTGACGAAGGTCTCAAGAACGTCGCAGCCGGTGCGAACGCGATGGAGCTGAAGCGCGGCATTGATTCGGCGGTTGAGGCCATCGTCGACGAGCTGCTCAAGATGAGCACCAAGGTGACCCGCGACGAGCAGATCGCACAGGTCGGCACGAGTGCTGCCAACCACGACGCGACGATCGGCAAGATCATCGCCGAAGCGATGAGCAAGGTCGGCAAGGATGGCGTCATCACGGTCGAGGAAGGTAAGTCGCTGGATACGACCGTTGACCTCGTCGAGGGTATGCAATTCGACAAGGGCTACATCTCGCCGCACTTCATCAACAAGTTTGAAGACCTCACCTGCGAGATGGACAAGCCTTACATCCTGATCCACGAGAAGAAGATCTCGAACGTCAAGGACATCGTGCCGGTGCTCGAGAAGGTGGCGCAGTCGGGTCGTCCGCTGCTGATCATCGCCGAGGACATCGAGGGTGAAGCCCTTGCGACGCTGGTGGTCAACAAGCTTCGCGGCACGCTGCAGGTTTGTGCGGTCAAGGCGCCTGGTTTCGGCGATCGTCGCAAGGCGATGCTCGAGGACATGGCCGTCCTGACGGGTGGCACTGCGATCTTCGAGGATCTCGGCATCAAGCTCGATTCGCTGGACATGAAGGATCTGGGGCAGGCCAAGAAGATCCGCGTCGACAAAGAGTCGTGCACGATCATCGAGGGCGGTGGTACGGGCAGCAATATCAAGTCGCGCATCGATCAGATTCGCAACGAGATCGACGCGACGACCAGCGACTACGATCGCGAGAAGCTGGAAGAGCGTCTGGCCAAGTTGTCGGGCGGCGTCGCGCAGATCAACGTTGGTGCTGCCACCGAAGTTGAGATGAAGGAAAAGAAGGCCCGCGTCGAGGATGCGTTGCACGCTTGTCGTGCAGCCGTCGAAGAAGGCGTGCTGCCGGGCGGTGGCGTTTCGGTGATTCGTGCGTCGAAGGTTCTGGACGCTGTGGCCAAGAAGCTTCGCGGTGATGCGAAGATTGGTGCGGACATCGTGCGTCGTGCGTTGTCGGCTCCGATCAAGCAGATCGCTCAGAACGCTGGCGTTGATGGTTCGATCGTGTGGCAGAAGGTCATGGAGTCGAAGGATGTGAACTTCGGCTGGGATGCTCTGCGGGATGATTACTGCGACATGGTGAAGGCCGGCATTTTGGTCCCCGCGAAGGTCGAGCGTACGGCGTTGCAGAACGCTGCTTCTGTTTCGGGTCTGCTGCTGACGACCGAAGCGGTCGTGAGCGAGATCAAGGAAGAGAAGAAAGCCCCAGCCGGCGGCGGCATGCCTCCGGGTGGCATGGGCGGAATGGGTGGCATGGGCGGCATGGGTGGCATGCCGGGCATGATGTAACCCATCGCGTCTGATTGTGAACAGCAGTTTCGCCCCGTGCGGTCAAAGGGCGAGGCTGATGACTATAGAAACGCCGCCCGATTTCGATCGGGCGGCGTTTTCTTGTTGCGTGCTTGTCCAGTCGACCGAATCAACTAACCTCAGTGGTTTGATCGGTGGGTAGAACGTGATGCGGCGTCATGATCGACATTTGTGACATTCTGGCGTGCTGCGAGTGTTTGCTGTACCTGACGGATGATCTGACCATCTTCGTCACGGAGCGGCAGAAGCCGACGCCTTCGCGCCAGGAGCGATTGGCCAAGGCGAAGGCACGGCGGCGTAACCGTCAGATTCGGCGATTCCTGAGGCGACGCAAACGCAAGCCCGATCTGCCGATCCCGCGCATCAATCTGGTGTGCCGACAGTGCGCTTACCGTCTTGAAGGACTGACGGGAGATCGCTGCCCGGAATGTGGTAAGTCTATTGATCTTCGCCGATACATTGACCGCAAGGCCGACTATCACCGCACCCGTCGGCGAAAACAGCGGAACAAAACCGGTGCTCAATAGGGCCGGGGCTTGCCGAGCCTGACTCATTTGCGGTGTTTGGCAACCCAAGCTCGCCAAGTGTTCTGAAGTTCCACGTTATCAAAAGCAATTCCACATTCAGGACAGACGTTTCGGTCTTCAAGGGCATTCAGGTTGTACCCGCAGATCTCACATGGGAGAAAATCGCCGGCCTCCAGTTCCTGCTGAAAAGCACTTTCCGCTCTCCGCGAAAGCAGGTTGAGAATTACGGTCGTGACGGCCACCATGACGAGGAAGAAGAACTCCAACCGCTCGGGCGAAACACTGGGAGCGACAACGTCGAAGCTGATGAGGCACACTGCGATCACGGCGAAACCCCAAGCGATCCACACAATTGACTTCTGTGATATACCATATCTGTTAGTAAAGTACTTGGCGAACACACGAGCACAAGGGTCGGTTGTGATTCCGAGGAGTCGTTTCATCAACGATGGTCGAGACAAGTCTATTTCCCTACATGCACGACGACTTGTCGGTCGTGGGGGTGGGTGCGGTGTTCCCAGAGGTAGATGCCCTGCCAGGTGCCGAGGGTGAGTCGGTGGTTCATGATGGGGATGGAGAGTGTGGTGGCGGTGAGGGCGGACTTGATGTGGGAAGGCATGTCGTCGGGGCCTTCGGCGGTGTGGGTGTAGAGCGGGTCGTTTTCGGGGACGAGGCGACCCATCCACTGCTCGAGGTCGCGGCGGGCGGAGGGGTCGGCGTTCTCCTGAATCGTGAGGCTGGCGGAGGTGTGTCGGACGAAGAGGGTGCAGAGTCCGTCGTCGATATCGGCTGACGCAACGACGCTTTCGACCTCGCGTGTGATCTCGAACAACCCCTGCCTTGTGGTATGAATGGTCAATATTTCGTTCATGGCGATACCCTTTCGATGCCCTGCATTCCGTGCGGGCGTAGTCTGCGTCAACTAGTGAATTGGGGCAATTGCTTCACAAAAGTTTAGCACAATATTTGCTTGCACGGCGACATGCTGATGGCCAGAATGCCGCGCGGGCTAGGCAGATCATCGGCGTCGGCCAGCGTGGGTTCGGCTGACGCTCCCCTTATTGTGAAGAAGATCGGCGAGGGTTCGCCGCGGTTGAGATTGCGCTTATTTGGGCATCTGGATCAAGGAGTTTACGGATGAACGACACAGCTTCAACTTCCTGGAAATCGGCATGGTCGATCGTGGCGACGACGATGCTGATGACGATGGTCTCGGTCGGGTCAGCGGACCCGATGCCGGGTTATTACGACTCGGTGGACGCGCGGTCGGCTGCGGCGTTGCGGTCGACGCTGCATGACGTGATTGACGATCACACGCGCTATCCCTACACGTCGACAGCCACCGACACGTGGGACATTCTCGACGAAGCCGACGAGGATCCGAACAATTCGAGCAACGTGCTGGATGTCTACAAGAACGCGTCGTACACGAAAGAAGGCGGGGGCAACAGCAATTACAACCGTGAGCACTCTTGGCCGAAGTCGTACGGATTTCCGAAGGACAACAGCTCGAACTATCCGTACACGGATTGCCATCACCTGTTCGTGGCCAATTCAAGCTACAACTCGTCGCGG
>JANQQK010000091.1 GCA_028289375.1 Phycisphaerae bacterium
TACGTCAGGTTACGCGACGAACTAGGCCGTCGTCGCGTTGCGACGGAACTTCGTGCCAAGGGCAACGACCAGCAGGATGCTCAACAGGAGCATGCCCCACTGCGACATGGCCGGAACCGGAGCAGCGCCCGGCAGCGTGCAATCGGCGTTGCACGTGTCGCCGTCGTCCGTGTTGCCATCGTCGCACTGCTCACCTGCGAGCAGGTTCAGCGTGCCATCACCACAGACCGCAGCAGAGCAATCATCGTCGCACGTCGACGAGGCACCTGCGTCATCGCAGTCCTCACCAGCGGCTTCGTTGGTGTTGCCATCGCCGCACTCAGGATCGGTGCAGTCGTCGTCGCAAGTCGCCGTCTCGCCACCCTCGTCACAGGCTTCACCGTTGTCGGTGATGCTGTCACCACAGGCAGGCAGGCGACAGTTCGTGCGGCAAGCGTCTGGTGCGTTGGCATTGCCGGCACCATCATCGCACTCCTCACCGCTGTCGATGATGTCGTCACCGCAAGCCGGCAACGAGCAGTCCGTGCGGCAAGCATCGGCGATGTCGGCATTGCCGGCACCGTCGTCACAAGCCTCACCGGCCGTCGCGTTCAGCGTACCGTCACCGCATTCAGCCAGCGAGCAGTCGGCGTCGCACGTGGCCGACTCGCCCGAGTCGTCGCACTCTTCGCCAGCGGCCATGTTGGTGTTGCCATCGCCACACTCAACAGCCGTGCAGTCGTCGTCACACGTGGCCGACTCACCAGCGTCGTCACAGGTCTCGCCTGCAGTCTCGTTGGTGTTGCCATCGCCGCACTCGACCGCCGTGCAATCATCATCGCAACTGACCGACTCGCCAGCATCATCGCAGGTTTCGCCTGCGGTCGTGTTGGTGTTGCCGTCACCGCACACAACAGCCGTGCAGTCGTCGTCGCAAGTGGCAGACTCACCGCTGTCGTCGCATTCCTCGACACCGGCTTGCGTGAAGCCGTCACCGCAGGTCGCGTTGACGCACGTATCGAGGCAGGCGTCGGTGTTGTCGGCATTGCCGTCGTCACACTCTTCGCCCATCTCGAGGATGCCGTTACCGCACTCGATGCAGAGATTCGGCTCGCCCGGAGTATCGTCTGCGTCGAGGTCGAACGTACCGATCTGGAATGGCCCAACACCCGTCTCGCAACGGAAGATCTGGGCCGGAACGAAACTGCCGTCGGGACCGATACCACCGGTCTGGCCGCCAGCACCGTCGAAGCCATAATCCCACTCGTTGGCATTGTCCGTTGGCGGATTCGGCGTCTCGATCACCGAGATGGCATCGAGGATACCCGCCCAGGGCGTGACATCGAGCGTGCCGTTGCGGTCGGTGTCGAGGATGTCACCCTCGGCACCGGTGAAACCAGCCACCAGCAGGTGACTGACATTGTCGCCGTTCTCGAAGTTCATGTCCGCAATGAGATCAGCAATGGCACCAAGGTTGACCATCGGACTGGTCTCAGCAGCGAGGAAGTGACCATCAGCCGGAATGACCGAACCGGTCAGAGGCACGACAGCCTCAACAACGCCCGAACGCTTGCCGAGGTCGCCACTGCCGTCACCACTGTCGTCACCGATCGTGATGTACGTCAAGCCATCAAGCGAAGTGCCCGCCGGGCCGAACAGCTCGAAGAACTCATCATCATCGCCACCACCCTGGTCGGTACGGAACTCGTTGATCACAACGGCAGGACCAGCCGCGCACAACACCGTCATGCATTCCGTGTTGTCGCCATTGTACACACCACCGTCGGCTTCGCACTCAGCCTGAATCGCGTCGTCAACACAGAAACCGGCAAAGCAGCACGCACCAAGAGCGGACGGCGCACAGCTGACCGACATGCAGTCCGAACCCGAAGTGAACTCGTCGGACATCGCGGCACAGAGGTGTGCAACAACCGAGTCTTCGCACGTGAAGCTGATCGTGTCACAACAGGCTCCAAAGACGCAAGCCTGATCCGAGTAGCTACCCGGATTGCCAACGTCACCAGCCGTCGACGTGGTCGAGCCCTGCGGATCACCAACGGCCGAACTGACCCACTGCGAGAAGTCATTCAGGCCCAACGCGCCACTGCACGGCCAAGCGCTGATCTCGTCGGCTGCGTCGGCTGGGTAAGCCAAACGATCAACGAGCGCACCCGAGTTATCGTAGAGGTTGATTTCGTCACCACCACCGCTGAGATTCGCATCCAGCATGCCGATGACCTTCACAGTCGGAGCCAAGCCCCAAGCTGTACGAAATGCAGTCTCATCGTCTTCGGTCAGGATGACCGACTCGCCCGGTGCAACACTGCCGTAAGCGCTCAGATCCTGAGTCGTCGGCGTGCGACTGTCATCGTCGAAGCTCCAGCCGGTCATGTCGACCGCCACAGCACCAACGTTGGTGAACTCGATAAACTCCTCGCCGAATCCACCATGCATGAACTCGGTGATGCGGATTTCAGCATTCGTCGGCGCCGGGCAGCTACCGCAGACCGTGCCGTCACCCTGATAAACGCCGCCCTCGAACGAAACGCACTCGGACTCAAGACCCTCGGTGCACGGATCGCCACCACGGCAGCAAGCACCCGTTGCGGTCGAGCAGTCATTCGCAGCGCCGGGCGTACCGAAGTCGCCATCACCGTACGTCGCCGTGTCGGCCTCGCACCAGTTCGCGGCATCGTTGTTGTCGAGCGCGGGGTCACGCAGTTGCATCGATGCACCACTCGGGTCGGGGAAGCCAGGGCCCCCATCGTACTCGACGCGGTCGATCTCAGTCATCGAACCGTCGAAAAGAACGATCTCGTCAGCGCTGTTGGCAAGCGAAATGTCCGAGCCGTATGCGTACGCAACGGGCGCGCCACCATTGGTCAAGGTGTCGGTGGAACGGCCCAGCACCAGAAAACCACCAGCAGGAACGTTGAGCGGTCCACCATTTGCGATCAAGTGCGAATCGGTGTCGTTGTCTGCGATGGTCCAACCGTTGATGTCGACATCAGCCATACCAGGGTTGAACACCTCGAAGTACTCGCCATCACTGTCGCCGACGGCTGCCGGATTCTGCATGATCTCGTTGATCACGATGACTTCCGGACTACCGCACGTCGGTGCGTCGAACGTGTGCGTGCCGGGATCCGTGTTGGCGAGGATGTTCGCCGCTTCACAAACGTCGTCAAAACCACAAGCGGTCGGGGAGTTCTCATGCGCGTTAGCTCCGCCGAACGTCCACTCTGACTCGACGAATGTGCCAGCGTTGCCAGCAGTGACGTTGGCATTTCGGCTTGAGAATCCGTCGGTGTAGTCCCACGTTTGTCCAGAGCCGTCAACGCCGACAAAACCGTAGACATCGACGAGGGTCGCATCGCTTCCATCGCCGGTGGCGGCACCGAGGAACAGTGCGATGACATCGTCACCATTGATGAATGATCCAAGATCAAAATTGTCCGGATCAAACCCATAAAGATCAAAGAAGGCACCCACGCCAGAACTGTCGCCATTCTCATAGGAAATGACGTACGAATCACCCGGTGCCAACATGCCGGAAAGAACGGTCGATGCGGCACCGCCCAGCGTTGGACCACCGTTGTTGTAATTGCCGATACTGTAGGCCGACAAATCGATCGGATCGCAACCCGTATTGGTCAGCTCGACGAACTTCGGCAGACCGCTTGGCAGCGTGCCGTCGCTAATCTCACTGATGATCAGCTGTGCGCTTGCCGCGTTGGCAATCGCCATGACGGCTGCCACCGCCATCATGCCTCCAAACTGTTTCCTCATACTGTTTTTCCTCCGGTTTCTGCTTTCTGCACCTCAACCATCGCGCGACGACAGCCGACCATGGTCAGGCTCCTCACCTACTGCCCTGTCCAATTCACCACTGACTCTACGGAAACGGAAAGCGTCACCGCCGCTCGGGAAAAAGAACGATAACGCAAGAAAACGGCGCATTGACGTACGCCGCTGAAACACTGAACACAACGAGACCTTTGGGGTTGACGTGCGATCCACACGATTGGACTTCCACCTCCGGAACGCCTGCAAACAGCGACGCGCGAGATCAGGCTGATCCGCGAATCCGCTCCAGACAGGGCGGACACGAAATCCGCCCAGCCTCGTGTTGCGGACCATACCCGCACCGAATCAACTCAGCATGATTACGCCGTTAAGATTGCATTAATCTCGACTTGGCCGATTGAGTTTGTGTGTCCTAATCCGCGCGTCGGTTGATGACGGCACGCGCCGCGCGACGCACGGAATCAACTTCAGGATCATCCCGAAGCGCTTTGTACGCATGATCGAGGAATGACTTAATGTTAAGAGTGTGTTCAGGAAATTGTGGAGAGAGGACAGACAGATGCGCGCGTACAGACTGAATCGATTGTTCCGGATCGGCTGCCTGGAGAAGATGGCGCCGATGGGCGATCCCGACGAACGCACCCATGATGCGCGCCAGCGATCGAAGTTCGTCCTCGGTTCGGAAGTCGCCCTCCGTTAGCTCCTTACTCCACGCATCCTTCGGCTTCACCAGGAAAGACCTGCCACCGAACGTCGCACGTCCGACGAGCCATTGTGGCGGACTCATAAGCGTGCGTTGGGCATTGGCAACATATGCTCCGCGGTCGGTGTTGTTGCCCCAAACGGCGTTGGCACGGATGGCCGCCGGTGTCGGTTCCTCCTTGAGTTGGAGGATGACGTAACTTTCGTGATCGCCGAAACTCACGTCGAGCAACACAAGGTATTTGGTGAGCCCCTGGCTGCCGGCGCTGCCGAGCTTTGTCCAGCGAACCACGTCACGGATCTGGCTGGCAACGGCATCAATGTCGGCGAACCCGAACTTCCGGTCCCTGCTTTGCCGGTCGTGTTCAACGGCGTAAGCGTGGAGCGCCTCGACGATGGATCGACGTTTCGCGACTGAGACGGGTTGCGTCAGTTCGGTGACGCGACCGCGCTTCTGCCGCATCGGTCGGAATCGTAACGTCTTGAATTCGATATGCTTGCCGAGCTTCTTCTTCAGTGACTTGCCACGGGCATCCTTGATCAATCGTTGCAAAGACGCCTCGGTTCTGGCCAGCGATGTCGCAGTGATGTCACCTGAAATCGCTTCGTCGTATGCCTCAACGAGGGCGTCGTGAACCAAGGCGATCGCCCGATTCTGTAGCCGTAATCCGTTTACCTTCGCCGTGTATCGAAGCGCAACGCCGGCGCGAAGTAGATCCAGGTAGTACGGGCCATCGACCGTCTCGTCCCAATCGACCAAGCCAACACCGATGTCGCTTCCGAGCGGTCCGTTCGACTGGTACGTCCCGATATTGCCGACGTGGACATCGCCATGAAGGCGGACAGTCGGTGCGCCGGAGTGCGAGAGTGTTGCAAGTCTTTGGTGACACACGAGGTAGAAAAGATCGGCGGTGCCGCGAAAAAACGCGTACGGATCACGTGAGATGACCTCGAGTTTCAAAGGCCAAGCCAACGGATCCTGCCGGTCAATATGGTGGTTCAGAGACACAAGCGCCGCATACGTGTCATCAATCGGGATTCCAGTCTCATCGGCCTGAGTGGTCGCTCGCCCTGTGAAGTTGGAGAGTGTCGCCAATGCGGCCAATGTAGCCAAAGCAGGGGTTCTACGCATTCTTGAGTCTCAGCCTCTCGTCATCGTTCCGCTTTGATTCGTGCGTGGCCGACAGTATGGCGAAAGAATGTTCAGATTTCACTAAGCTCACGCCCTTTGCTTCAACAAATCACCTCACGAGAACTCAGTGACTTAGAGATGAGTCTTAATCACGTCTTAGCATTTGCATCATACTAACAACACGTCTGAACGTTACAGTTCGCCCGCAAGCTCGATGTGACAGCGCGGATCACATCGAGTCGCATGCCGAATGGCAGTCTGCATTCAGCACGGAGTCCTACGGCTGGGAGATGGCGTGATGGGATGGATGCCAACCAATGTCCCGGGGCGGGAATCAAATGCGCCAAGGCGCAGCGGATTCACGCTGATCGAGTTGCTCGTCGTGGTGTCGATCATTGCGATCCTCATTTCCGTGCTGCTGCCATCGCTGAAGAGCGCCCGCGAACAGGCGAAGGAAGTCGTGTGCAAAGCCGAGGTCGCCGGCATCGGGCGCGGACTGATGACGTACGCTTCCGGGCATCGGGACTACTACTCAAGCGGCTCATTTGATCCGGAGACCTCCAACGGACGTGACGGTCCCGTGGACCAGGTTGGCTGGGTCGCAGACCTGGTCAACGCCGAGTTGGCCTTCCCCAACGAGATGCTCTGCCCATCCAATCCTGCCAAATACAACCAGAAACTCGGCCTCGACGAAGACGGCGTCTATTCTGAGGAACGCGCCCGCGACCTTCTCGCACGAGGATACAACTCGAATTACACGCAGTCGTGGTTCATGGCCCGAACGGAGTGGGATCCGAACAAGGCGGTTCACAGCTCCAGCCCCTTCAACATCAAGCGCGTCGACACCACCAAAGGCCCACTCCGCATCGACAGCATGCTCAAGGTATCACCCTCAAGGGTGCCGCTTCTCAGTGATGGCCGAACAGACACCGACGATACCGTCCTCGGCGAACGCGCCGTGAAGTCGATGTCCGATGGCCCGTTCGCGTTGCCATACGACGTGCAGAATTACGCCGACTTCGGCCCGGCTCACGGATTCAGTTCGCGCATCTTCTCCAAGGCGCACAATCGCTTTCGATGCAGTGTTCTGTTTGCAGACGGCCATGTTGGCACGCTGCTCGACACCAATCGAGACGGCGAGTTCTCGATCGACAACGCCATGCCGCCGCCGAAGCAGACCGATCTCAAGCCGGACGTCGTCTTCGATGGCGTATTGAGCGTCGGACGGCGTCTCGAGGATCCAACGGCTTTCACGGCGCAGCGTTGGAGTGAAGTGCAGTAGGAAGCACACAGCTGTATTGGAGAGGAATGAAAGGAGCAAGTTCGTGAGGGGATTTTGCCTTCTGGTTGCGTGGTGCGTCTGCACTTTGTTTGCGTCGCCAACTTCCGCCGTCGTCTTTATCAACGAAATCTTCATCAACCCATCGGGCACAACCGATGAGACGGCGGAATACATCGAACTGCTCGGCACGCCCGGCAAGAAGCTCGATGGCTACGCCGTCGCACAAGCCAACGGATGCCAAGGTCGATTCTACCCGGCCAACACGCTCCCGCCGCCAGACTGCTTCCACGAGATCGACGAGTTCTTCAGCCTCGACGGCTTGTCACTCGGCGCGAACGGCATGCTCGTGATCGCAATCGGCAACATCGGCGACTACGCCGAAGTCCTCGACGATGCCAACTTCTTCGGGCCATGGGTCGACATCTGGAACGGCTCGGCCGAAGACCCGGGGCGCCTCCAGAACGACGGTTCCAACACCATCTTTCTCATTCGCAACCGACCCGGACAGACCGAAGCCAACCCCGTCGGACCAATCCGCTGGGGCAAGGACGTCTTTCACGATGCACAACTGATTCGCCCGGCGATGGACAATCAGTCCGGCGAAATCGTCGACCAATGGGGCGACGGAAATCTGGACATGGGCGAAGACAACGGGCTTGGCGGCATCACGCGTGACCTGCTCGGTGCGACAACGCGCGACATGATCGATGACGATCTCGAAATCGTCGATGAAATCAGCTACGAGCAGGATCGCGGATTCGAATATGACGTCGACAGCCGCGATGTTGACAGCGGCAGCACCGTGCCGGGATTGCCCGAGCGCAGGGTGCACGCTCTCGATGATCCTCAGGGGTTCAATCCCGATTGCCTGACGCGCGTCGACTATCGAACGAAAGGCGAGGGCTGGCCACCCGCAGACGGTGGCGTCGGCGAGCTGCCAAACGGCAACAATTGGCAGGACACCGCCACCGAACAGTGGATTCGCGGGGAGAGCCTGCTCGACTTCGGTCCGCTTGGATTCGCCTACTTCTACAGCAACGCCCCCAACGAAAACGAAGACTCCATTCAGCCATTTGAAACGAATGTCCCGCTATGGCTGGCCGACGGCGAAGGCGATGACTTCGATTTCGCGTCAGCCGGTTCCTACCCGATCGAAGCGGGTCGACTGAATCTGCTCGCGATTCCCTTCATTCCCGGCGACACCGATCGTGACGGCGACTGCGATGAAGAAGACATCGCAAAGGTACTGAGCGTCTTCGGCGACGCGGACTGGGTCTTCAGCAACGCGTTTGACGAGGCAGACAACGACAAGGACGGAGACCCGGCTGAGCAGATCCGCCCGTGGGACGTCGACGGTTCGGGTGACAACGGCATCGATCCCACGGACCTGCAGTGGGCGCTCAACTTCCAGGGCGATACCACCGGCCAAATCGTCGGCGTGCAATACGAGAACACGACACCGACTTCGCGTGGTGTCGTGTTGAATGACAACGTCGGTGTCACGTGCGTCGTCGACGTCCTCGCCACCGTGCAGAGCGGTCGACCGCTGACAGGACTGCGTGAAGGTGATCTCGTCGACTTGAATGTCACCGTTGCGGTCGAGAGTGGCGCGAACGTGAACGCCGGCGAGGAAAACGGCGTCATGCAGGTGATGCATGATCTGCTTGTCAACGCATCCGATGTCCTGACGATCGAAGAGATCGAGTTCGAAGCGCCATTTGTCGTCGCCCGCGACGAGCTTGTTGAGCTGACCAACGAGGACGAATCTCGTTCCGCCAATCGCATCAACGCATACACCACCGCCTTCGACAGCGGCTTGGCCGGTCCGGCATCGGTGTACCGCGTCACACTCCGAGCCAACGCGATCGGAACGGCCGATCTCTTGCTGAGCGCAACGACGGACGAACGACTCTCCCTTGCGATTCCGCATGGCGTCAAGATCGGTCACACCGCCACATTCGGCGACGCCTTCTCGCTTGGCGATCCGGAGACAACGAACTATCCGGATGCGATCGCCGTGAGCGTGACCGAAGCGCTCGGCAACTGCACCGGTACGCCGGCCATCGGCTTGGGCGACTTCGGCTGCTTCGCCGTTTGCACAAGCATGCCCGAATCAGGCGACACCGACTGCACGTTGTTCGACTTCGACGGCAACGAGGAAGTGAACATTCTCGATTTTGCCGAATTCCAGAGACGATTTACCGGCGAGTAGCGAACCGAACGACATCGACGCGCCGCCGGAAGGAACACGACACATTCCATCACAAGCCATGACAGGAGGCGAAAGGGTGACCATGACCATGAGGGGTTTACTTGCAACAGCAGCAACCGTTTGCTGCCTTGTTTCAGCCACAAGCGCGCAGATGCGCATCACCGAGTACATGTACACCACGAGCATGGACGTCTCGGGTGAATTCATCGAGTTCACGAACGTCGGCTTGACACCGATCGACATGTCGGACTGGAGCTACGATGACGTCAGTCGCATCCCGGGCGAGTTCGACCTGTCCGGTTTCGGAACGGTCGCGCCCGGTGAGTCGGTGATCATCACCGAAACCACGGCCGCTGAGTTCCGCACCGACTGGGGCCTGCCGATGAGCGTGAAGGTACTGGGCGGCGTCACCAACAACATCGGTCGCAACGACGAGATCAACCTTTACGATCAGGATGAAGAACTTGTCGATCGGCTGACCTACGGAGATCAGGACTTCCCCGGCACCATCCGCACCAACGGTGTCAGCGGTACGCCGTGCGAGGACGCGGTGGGCGCCAACAACATTTTCCAATGGTTCCTGGCGTTTGTCGGCGACAGCTATTCGTCGACGACCTCCGCGAACGGCGATATCGGCAACCCCGGCAACTACACCGACGTAGCCTGCCCCATTGAACCCATTGGCGCCTGCTGCGCATCGGGCGTCTGCACGGTTGGAACCGAGTTCGATTGTGCAGGCGTCGGACTCTATCAGGGCGACGATACCGTCTGCACCGGCGACAACGCCGTGACCTGCCCTTCGCCCACGGGACTGGAACTACGCGTCACCGAGTTCATGGTGGCCGGCTTCGGTCCGGAGTTCTTCGAAATCACAAACCTCGACACCGTCAGCATTGATCTGACAGGCTGGAGTTTCTCAGACGAAGGTGCGATCCCGGGCGATGTCCTCCTCTCGTCGCTCGGCACACTCGCACCCGGCGAGTCAGCCGTCATCACCGAAGGTCTCGACGCCGACTTCCGCACACAATGGGCGGCTGTCACCGGCATCGGTTCCGTGCCGATTCTCGAGATGAACATGGTCAACATCGGTGACAACGACGTGATTCACCTTTACGACCCCTCTGGTGCCCAGGTAGATCTCATCATCTTCGGGCTGGACAGTGTGCCAGCCAGTATCGTGGCCGAGGAAACCAGCGCATGGGGTTGCGCCCAGGCGCTGCCGATCGACATGCCGGCGGAAATCTACGATTGGCGACTCTCCTCGGTTGGCGACGCGCAGAACTCCGTCGCATCCACTTTGGGCGATACCGGAAGTCCCGGCGTCCACGTCGATTTCACTTGCCCGCCGCAGATCGGTTCCTGCTGTGTCATGGGAAGTTGTTCCGAGCTGTCACCCTCGCAGTGCATCCTCGCAGACGGTCTCTATCTCGGCGACGACACCAACTGCACCGATGAGCCTTGCCCCGCACCGAGCACCGGCGAGATTCGCATCACCGAATTCATGTACTCCGGCAACGACGGCGAATTCGTCGAATTTACCAACCTCGGCGATACACCTGTGGACATGACTGGCTGGAGCTTCGCCGACGCCTCATCTCCACCAGGCATCTTCGATCTCAGTGCGTTCGGCATGGTCATGCCAGGTGAAGTCGTCATCCTCACCGAAGCCGACGCCGCCACCTTCGCTGCCAACTGGGGCAACCTGACCAACGACATCATCACGTTCCCAGAAAACAACGGCGAACTCGGTCGCAACGACACGATTCGCCTGTTCGACACGTCAGGCTCGATCGTCGACCAACTACGCTACGGCGATGAGGAGCTCGGCAGCATTCGAACACAACTCGTCAGCGGCTGGCCTTGCGACACCGCCGTCGGGCAGGACAACATTTTCTGCTGGGTTCTGTCGACGCCGGCAGACGATCAGAACTCGTTTGCATCGTCGAGCTTTGACATCGGCAACCCCGGCACGTACGACCCTGCCGGTGACTGTGGATCCAGGAACCCGGCTTGCGGCGAAAGCGCTCCATCCTGCATCCGTGACTGCGACTGCTACTTCGCCGCCGTTGACGGCGACTATGTGATCGACATCTGCGACTTCCATTACTGCGACAACGGCACGTGCAGTTCATGCACACGTCGATACGGCAATACCTGTGCGTCGTATGGCGGCTTCGTTCAAACCGACGACATCCTTTGTGCGGTCGCCGGATTTGGAAACTACTGCGCCTGTCCCAACGGCGACCTCATCGCAGCCGGCGGCGCGAAAGGCCCAAGCGGATCGCCACTTGGCACGGACGACATCCTCGCGGTTGTCGCGGCATTCGGTGGTGCCAACCCATTCGCCTGTCCAACACCGGCCCCAGCCACGTGTGATGATGCCCCACCACCCGCAGCCGACGGCTGTGGTCCTGCAGCAGCAAGCAGCGTTGCAAGTGTTTCCACGCCGACCTTCGATACCCCGATGTCCGCTGACGACCAGCAGCTTGATGCGCCCGAAATCGTGATCGTGCCACGCAAGCGATCCGTACGAGCTGGTGGCCGAATCGACGTCGACATCTATGTTAGCGACGTCACGGACATTGTCGGTTACGAGTTTGGACTCACCGTCCATGGTGTTGATGCGACCATCGAAGATGTGCGTGTCGACACGGCCCGACGCGACCATGTCTTCCAAGGCCAAACCCACTTCCCTGCCACCGACCACGAACTCGGACGCATCGGCGGTGTTGTGCTCAACGCAAGTGTGACGACATTGAAAGACAAGCGTGCCTACCTCGGCACGTTCACCATCTCGGTTCCCACCGATGCACGCGGTTCACTGGAACTGCAGCCGGCGTCGGAATTCGTGGCGGTGTACCATCAATCGGGTGTTCAGCGTTTCGCGTCAGCCAACAATGTCTCGGTTGTCATCGTGCAGACCGACGTACGTCGTTGATGCCCCAACATGACCAAATGCATCAGGGCGGTGGGTTGATCGAAAGACCAGCCCACCGCCCCTTTTCATGCGCACACTTCACCGCCGGACCGGAATCACTTCCGCATCTCGCTCAACAAACGCAACCAGCCCCATCCCCACCGTGACAGCACGCTCAGCAAGCGCTAACATAGCCTGGCATGTCACCGCTCATCGCCACCCTCGCCGCCATCGCACTCTACACTTTCGGCTACGCCGTCTACGCGCGGCACCTCGCCAAACGGGTCTTCAAACTCAATGACGATGAGCCAACGCCGGCGCACACGATGACCGATGGGGTCGACTACGTGCCGACCAACCGCTTCGTCCTCTTCGGCCATCATTACGCATCCATCACCGGGCTCGCCCCCATGCTCGGACCAGCCGTCGCGGTCATCTGGGGCTGGCTGCCGGCACTGCTGTGGGTCGTGCTCGGCGCCGTCTTCGTGGGCTGTGTCCACGACTTCTCCGCGCTCGTCATTTCGATGCGCGCACGAGGCCAATCCGTCGGCAAGGTCGCAGAGGGCGTCATCGGAAAGCCAGCCAAGATGCTCTTCCTGGCCATCATCTTCTTCGGCGTCGCACTGGCGATGGGCGTCTTTGTCTTCATCATCGCCAAGCTCTTCGCGATCGGTTCCGACTTCGACCCCAACAACCTCGCCGCCGCACGCGATTCCTTCCCATCCGCCGTGCTGCCATCCGCCTCCCTCATGGTCATGGCCATGATCATGGGTGTGCTGCTCTACAAGAAGAACTTCCCCCTCGGCCCCACCACCGCCGTCGGATTCGTCCTCATGCTCATCACTGTCTGGCTGGGAACCAAACTGCCCACCCTCGGCCTGCCCGTCGAGTCCTGGCCAACGCAGAAGACATGGACCTGGATCCTGCTCGCCTACGCCTTCGCCGCCTCCGTCCTGCCCGTCTGGAGCCTGCTGCAGGCACGCGATTTTCTCAACTCGCTGCTGCTCTACCTTGGATTGGCCACCACCTACATCGGCTTCTTCATCCTAGGCCCTTCCTTCGCGGCACCCGCCGTCAACCCCAACCCTGTCGACGCCCCACCGCTCTTCCCCTTCGTCTTCATCATCATCGCCTGCGGCGCCGCCTCCGGCTTCCATGGCCTCGTTTCCTCGGGCACGACCGCCAAGCAGATCAACACCGAATCCAACGCTCGCTTCGTCGCCTACGGCGGCATGGTCGGCGAATCGCTGCTCGGACTGCTCGCCGTCCTTGCCTGCACCGCAGGATTCGAATCCGCCGACCTTTGGAACCTCGCCTACAAGGATTGGGGCACCATCGAAGCAGGACTGTCCGCCAAGCTCGGCGTCTTCATCAAGGGCTGCTCGACCTTCATCTGTGCCCTCGGTGTCCCGCAGGATCTCGCTGCCGGCTTCATCGCCGTCATCGTTGTCTCCTTCGCCCTCACCACGCTCGACTCCGCCACACGCCTCCTCCGCTTCAACGTCACCGAGATCGGCCTATCGCTGAAAATCAAACTGCTCGACAACCGCTACCTCGCCACCGCCATCGCCGTCGCCGCCATCTGCTTCTTCGCCTTCTACAAAATCAACGGCAAGCCCGCCGGTCTCGCACTCTGGGCACTCTTCGGCATCACCAACCAACTGCTCGCAGGCCTCACGCTGCTCGTCGTCACGCTCTACCTGCACCAGCGAGGCCGAAACCCGTTCTTCACCGGCATCCCCATGCTCTTCATGCTCATCAGTACCACGACGGCGGTCATCGAAAACCTCGTCGACTTCTGGCAGAAGAAGCAGATGCTGCTCTTCGTCGTCGGCACCGCCCTGTTGCTGATCGCCATCTGCATCGTCATCGAAGGCGTCCGCGCCTTCCGCCGAAATGACCGCCACACCTCCGACGCCATCGAGTTTGACCGTCCCATAACCTGACCCGGCGCCCGCTGCACCGTCGCAGCAACTATTCCGGCGTTGATGGAACGAACCGCACAAACCCACTCCGCAATTCAACCCACACTTGACCCCCGATCATGCGCCGAACTATCCTACCCTTAGACAACGATTTGCTGTCAAAACAGGAACTGCCATGCCATCCGAACGATCCGCCAACGACGTCCTCGATCGCGACTTTCTCGAAATCCGTCGCGACATCCTCAACATCGCCGCCGCCATCGACCGCGTCGGCGCCACCGCCGATCACGAGGCCCTCAAGACCGACCCGCGCGTCGGCAAGATTCTCCAGGCGTTGAACATCCTCATCGACCCGGAGCGCGACAAGTCGATCCGAGTGCAGATGGCGTTCTCGATTGACTACGACCCAGAATGGCAGGCCAACAAGGCAGCAGCATCACACAAGTGATCCCACACGACGCAGGAGGCACGCACGTTGGACTACATCGATCCCCACATTCACATGGTCTCGCGTATCACCGACGACTACGAACGCCTCGCCCGCGCCGGCTGCGTCGCCATCTCCGAACCCGCCTTCTGGGCCGGCTTCGACCGTGGATCAGCCGAAGCGTTCCGCGACTACTTTCGCCAGCTCATCGACTTTGAACGTCGCCGTGCAGGCCAATACGGCATTCAGCATTACTGCTGGTTGTGCATCAACGCAAAGGAAGCCGAGAACGTCGAACTGGCTCGCGAAGTGATCAGCATGATCCCCGAATTCCTGAACGAACCGGGCGTGCTCGGCATCGGCGAAATCGGCCTCAACAAGAACACGATGAACGAGTCGACCATCTTCCTCGAGCAGGTGGACCTCGCCGCCCGACACGACGAACTCATCCTCGTCCACACACCGCACCTGGAAGACAAGTACAAAGGCACGCGCATGATCATCGACATGCTCAAGGGCGACTCGCGCATTCGCCCCGATCGCGTGCTGATCGACCACGTCGAGGAACACACCGTCGAACTTGCCCTCGACAACGGCTTCTGGTGCGGCATGACGCTCTATCCGGTCACCAAGTGCACTCCGGCCCGATCATCCGACATCATCGAAAAGCACGGCACCGAACGCATCATGGTCAACTCCGCCGGCGACTGGGGCCCCAGCGACCCAACTGCCGTCCCCAAGTTCATCCACGAAATGCGCATGCGCGGCCACGACGAATCCACGATCCGCAAGATCGTCTACGACAACCCGCGCACCTTCTTCGCCCAAACAAACCGCTTCGATTTCACACCGCGATCGTAGTCAACCTGGGTGGCCCGCCGTCTTCAGCGGTGGGGGAGTCGATTCGAGCGGTCCTGCCGCGCATGCACACGTGGCGCACTTCGATGCAGCCCCGAACCCTGCCAAGCACTGCTACTCCTCACACCCCGGGAAAGCAATTGTTCCAACGTCAATCGTATCGAACAATACACCGCGATACTCCGTGTCGGTGATGTCTTCTGCAGACACCTCAAACTCCCGTTCGATCGGAGTATCGATCTCAGTGCACCCGACCGTGAAAACAAGTCGATCTGGAACAGGATACATGGGGGGATCGTCGCATGCGCTTGCCGACTCGGTCAGTGCGAAGGCAAATTCCCCGTCGACGTCTGTGGCAGCAGCCAACAAATGACGAGGCGCGTCGGTGTAGACTTCACCATCGACAAACACAGTCAGACCAAGTTGCAGACCGGCAATTCCAGCTCCCTCGCCTTCTGAAACGACGCGGCCACGATATACCATCACGTCCGCAACCGGCTCGCACAACAGAAGCAGTTCACGCGTAATGCGCGGCAAGTCGCACGAGATGCCCGGCATTGCTGTACCGATGCAAGTGACCAATGCAATCGCCCCCAACTTCATACTGCTTTGTTTCGCAGAACACCTGGAAACGGTCATGGAAGCCCCCTCTCCGTTTCAACGAGCACGAAATCACTCCAAGGAAACGGCGCGCAATCGTCAGCACCGGCGATTCACGCCCTTAATTGGTCAGGCAACAGAAGTGTCCGAGCAATACCGGATGTTTGAATGACTTGCAGAAAATCAAACAGTCATTCTACGGCGAAATCTCGCCCGTGAAATACAGACTGAATTCACCATAGTCCGCAGCGTCGACGTCATCATCACGATCGAAGTCGAATCGACAACAGTCACCGAGCGGACCATCAGGCGCGGGACCGGTGACGCAGTCCAGAAAGGCCGAAAAATCAATCAGGTCAATGTCGCCATCCGGCTCGTCGTCACCAACGTGCGGAACGCGGGCCGGTGTTGTCAGCGCTGGCGAAACGCTGCTCCCATCGGAGGCGACCGTCAACTTGCTGGTCAAAGGCCCATCGCTGGCGACGATGTCCACCTGCGCCAGCAGATCATCGCCATCAAATAACGTCGTGAACGTCATCCGGGCAACAACGGCATCAACATCCGTCGCGTCACCAAGCAACACCACACCCAACGTAACATCTCCGCCGTCAATGTCCGACAGCAACGCCCCACCGTCCCACGGCGAACCAGCCCCGTCACCGACTTCAATGTCGTCGAGCATCAACGCGTTCGTATCAAAACGCACCAACGCCTGCACTCCGTTGATCGGTTCCAGCAGGCCCGACGCGCGGATCGTCAGCGTCACCGACGCACCGGCGAAAAACCCGCACGGATCATCAGGTCCTTCAATGGCAAGCTCGCCCCATTGAGGCCCACCGCCGGCACTGGACGGTGCGGACGCGATCACGACCGAATCGCCCACGCTCACGACCGCCAACATCGCCGCCGCCAGCCGCCACATCGGAAATCCCTTGTGCTTCATCAACTCAGCACTCCTCCGTAAGTCCTGTCGGTCCCGATCGTATGACGCCGATCAACGCTTCGACGGAAGACGATTGAAGCTGCCCGTCGCTTCGGCACCACGCAACTTCGCGCGAAACGTGTTAGACAAGCGAAGCCCCTTCTCAGCGGCGAACTGCTCAATATCGCGATAGTCAATCCAGCCATCCGCATTCTTATCCGCCAAAAACGCATTCGGTACCGCAACGTCGGTCACCGGAATGCTCGTCGCCGCCACCGGGGCCCCCATATTCAGGCCGGTACTCGCAGCTGGACACAGGTCAAACGGATCACCCGACACCGCGAAGTTGCTCTGCACAACAGCGAAATCGTCGTCATCCTGCAGACCATCGCCAGTCGCGTCGGCGCCATTATCGGCGTTCGGATCAATCGCCAAACCCCAGTTGATCGACAGGATCGCAGCGTCCGTGATGTCCACGAGATTATCCTGCGACACGGTGCCGTTGCCGAAGTCGCCTGACAACAGACCGTCCGACCCGATAAAGTCAGCCGTTGCATCGCAGCCGTCCACCCCGTCGAAGACCAACGGCAGAACCTTACCAAGCGTATGCCGCTCAGCCACGTGAATCCACTCCGCATCGCGGCTGACATCCATCAACAAGACGCTGCCCAGTCCATTCGCATCGAACGTTACCGGAACATTGCGGACATCGATCGGACCTCCGCACTCCGTCATCACGACCGTCACCGTTCGCGTCACGCTGGCCGCCGGTGCGAGATCGGCAATCTCGATGCTCACCGTCACCGACGTCATCTCATCATTCACGCACGTGTCACCTGCCTCGTCGCACGAGTCGACCGTGCACGGGTCCATGTCGTCGCAATCGAGCATCATGCCCAGACACTCACCCGAAAGGCATTCGTCCGTATCGGTGCAGAATTCACCGTCATCACACGGCGTGCCATCCTCTGCCAATGGATCGTCACACAAACCCGTTCCCGGATCACACGTCCCGGCGACATGACACTGACTCAGCGGCGTGCACACCACCGGGTTCGTCCCGTCGCACGCACCACTCACACACTCGTCCGTCTGCGTGCATGCATCGCCGTCGTCGCATGACGTGCCGTCCTCTGCCAAGGGATCATCGCAGATGCCCGTCGCAGGGTCGCACGTACCGGCGACATGACACTGGCTCAACGGCGTGCACACCACCGGATTCGAACCGTCGCACATACCGCTCATGCATGCGTCGGTCTGCGTACACGCATCGCCATCATCACAAGACGTGCCATCCTCTGCCACAGGGTCATCGCAAATGCCTGTCGCAGGGTCGCACGTACCGGGGATATGACACTGGCTCAACGGCGTGCACACCACCGGATTCGAACCGTCGCACATACCGCTCATGCATGCGTCGGTCTGCGTACACGCATTGCCGTCATCACAAGACGTGCCATCCTTTGCCAAGGGATCATCGCATACACCTGTAGCAGGATCGCACGTACCGGGAACATGACACTGGCTCAGCGGCGTGCACACCACCGGGTTCGAACCGTCGCACATACCGCTCATGCACGCGTCGGTCTGCGTACACGCATTGCCATCATCACAAGACGTGCCATCCTTAGCCAATGGATCGTCGCAAATGCCCGTCGCAGGATCGCACGTTCCGGCCACATGGCACTGGCTCAACGGCGTGCACACCACCGGGCTCGACCCGTCGCACGTACCACTCGCGCACGTGTCGGTCTGCGTACACGCATCGCCATCGTCACAGGGCGTGCCATCCTCCTGGTCCGTGAACACACACGCATTGTCGACGCAATCGTCGATCGTGCAGTCATTGCCGTCATCACAGTCGCCCGCGTCGGCACACACGATACAGCCATCGATCACATCTCCGACACACACTCCGTCGACACATGCGTCCGGATCGGTGCACGCCTGGCCATCATCGCAACTTGTCCCGTTCGGCGCGTCGGGATCATCGCAAAGCCCCGTCGCCGGATCACACGTACCCGGCACGTGGCACTGATCCAAAGCAGTGCAGACGACCGGGTTCGACCCGTCGCACGAACCACTCATGCACGTGTCTGTCTGCGTGCAAAGATCGCCATCGTCACAAGGCGTGCCATCCTCCGCATCGGGATCGTCGCACACACCCGTCGCCGGATCACACGTCCCCGGCACATGACACTGATCAAGCGCCGTGCACACCACAGGATTGCCGCCCGAGCATGCACCGCTCTGACAGGTATCCGTCTGCGTACAAAGATCACCATCATCGCACGACGTGCCATCTCCCACGTTCGAATAATCGTCCGTCACCACCGCCGGATTGCACTCGCGACATTCATTTGACGGATCAGCCGCACCACTCGCGACGCACGAACCACCAATCAGACAAAAGCCCGCATCCAGCGTCGCCACACACATGCTGCCATCAAACGAGTCGGTCGTGCACGGGATGCCGTCATCGCATCCCGCAATCGTCACGTTGCCCGAGTCGGTCGTTGTCGGCGCAATCGATCCCGCGGTGGCCGCATCCGTCAACTCATTCGCGATCGTCGGGTGCGCGGGTGGATTGTCTGACAGGAACGCCAAGTTGGTCGTTCCCGCACCAATCGCCGTGAACGTCAACGTCGCCACCACGCCATCAGCCATGGTCGATCCACCCGTGATCAGCGCCGCATACGCCACGTCACCGCTGACGTCATTCTCGAACACCTCAAGCCAACCCGCCTCAGGCAGTGTCAGCCCAAGATCGTTCGGCACGATCGAATCCAGTTGCAGCAGCGAGTTGTCGTAGCTGAAAACCGTCTGCACGCCGTTGATCGCCGTCGCGAGGTTGGCCACCTCAAGCGTCGCAGTCACAGTGTCACCCTGTGTCACATTTTCCGAACCGGGTGCGATGTTGAGCAGGAGGTCCGCCGTCGGTTCGTTGATACCGATGTACGTGATGGCCGATTGGGGAAGGTCACTCTGGCCACAGGGCGCCAGACCACGGACCGGATTCCCCGTGCCGGTTGCGGTGATTGTCGGACTGCCCGCGACGAGCGCTTGCATCTCAATGATCGCAACCCGCGCCCAGTTGTTCGGACCAACACCTGCGGGGTCACTGGCACACGCAATGTATCCGCCACTCAGGTCGTCGATCTTTCCATTGACGTTGTCGACGATCGCATTCGGAAAGTCATCGAAGAGGAACGTGTTGAAAACGCCAGGTGCGCTGCCCCCAAATCCGAAGGGAAACGTTGTGCTCTCGGTTGACTGCAACTCGGCGGGATCAAAGTTGATGTCCGCACTGACGGCAGCCAATCCCGAAGCGTGGTTCTCGATCTGCGCCCAGACTTCCAAATTGAAAACATCATTCACGCTGAAAGTCGTCGTATCTGACACCGGCATCGTCGTGGATTCATCAACCGAGAAGTTGGCCGGCCCCGTCTTCACCACGAGCAGCACGTTGGCCGTGATGGAACCACCGCCCGCAGCAGCGGTTTCCTTCTCCTTGAAGCCCTTCAACTCCCGAGCACGCGATTCAATGACCGAACGACGTTCCGCCGCAAGCCCACTGCCGCTTGCCAGCACACTGGCCATCACTCCATACAGAACGCCCCGCAATACCGTTCTTCCCACCATCACTTCGCTCCTCATCCGTTTCCGGACCTTCAACGCTTTTCCCCAACGGCCGACGAGTGCCCCTCCTGCGGAAACCCGTCAATCACCATGTTGAAACCAATCCACGTCATATTCTCAGCCAGCTACGGGAAGCACGTCGCGCAATCGCCACACGCCGATCCGAAACACCCACTGAACAAACCAAGATCACTCGTACCGACGTTGTACTCGCCAGATTTCTCATCAACCAGTCCGTCAAAGTTTGACGAAAGGCAGGATTCGTAGTTCGCATCACCCGGCCCATACACGCTGCCGAAGCAACCCGAAAAAATGCCCAAATCACCCGTGCCAATCACACCCCCCGCATCGAAATCGAGATCGAAACGGCACTGCAGACATTCACCATCCACGTCGCACAACTGACACGCACCGTCACATGTGCCATCGCCCGGAACGCACCCCTGAGGCGGACATGTCTCACTCAAATCAAACACGTACACCGCGCCGGCATTGGACAAGCCAGGCAGATCGCCCGTCGTTGCGCCACCAATCGCCACAGCGCCATCAACAGCCGCGGAGAACCCCAACCGGTCGCCGCCACCCTGGTCGGTGCCATTCAGCTTCTGACGCTCGTTCCACGATGCACCATCGTCGCGAAACACGTACAGCGACCCGGAGCTTGAACCCAAATCATCATCGCCCGTTGCACCAACCACCACCACCTGCCCGGAAATGCCAACAGACGAGCCAAACGCATCGCTACCCACCGCATCCGTGGCCGTCAGCTTCTGCTCCTCGCTCCACACGCCCCCGCTCTCGCGGAACACATACGCGGCACCGGAAAGCGATCCGGCATCGTCATCCGCACGAGCACCAATCACCGCCACCCCACCGTCCACGCCGACCGAAAATCCGAATGAATCACCGTCAAACGCATCGGACGCTGTGAGCTTATCCTCTTCACTCCATACCGTGCCCGATCGGCGGAAGATGTAAGCGGCACCGGAATCACAAAACGGATCAGCCGGACATGCATCATCATCCTTCTGCGCCCCGACCAACAGCACATCACCAGCCAGCGATAGACTGTTGCCGAAGTTGTCGTTGAATTCGGCGTCGCTCGCCGTCAGCTCCTGTTCGAGCGACCACACTGATCCCGACTCGCGAAACACCTGAACCAAACCGGTTCCACTCACCCCCGCCAACAGCGCACCGATTGCTGCTGTATCGCCATCCACACCCACGGCGAATCCAAACTCATCATCAATGCCGCCGGTCCCATTCGTGATTTTCTGCTCCTCGACCCACGTGGTTCCGTTGAAACGAAACACATACGCGGCACCACGATCGTTTTCCATGCGCGCCCCGACGATGACCACATTGCCGCTGACATCCACGGAGAACCCGAATTCGTCGAGATCCTCCGCGTCCGAAGCCGTCAGCTTCTGCTCCTCGCTCCAGACGCCCCCCGAGTTTCGGAACACGTACGCCGATCCGGAAAATCGCCCCGCATCGTCGCTCTTGGAAACGCCAACGATCGCCACGTCACCATCCACCGCTACCGATCGCCCGAACTCGTCAAAGGCCTCAGCGTCCAGCGCCGTCAGCTTCTGACTCTCGTTCTGAACGCAATCAAACGCCTGAACTGCCGGCGCAGCGAAACCGAGAAGAGCCAAAACCAGAACCAAACGCACAGACATGCCACAAGCAGCGCGCACTAAAGCACCCCAAACCGTCTGAAAGACCGAAGTCTCGCCCTGCATATCGTGTGACAACCCCTGTCGAGCATGCTAACCGTTACCCCCCACGCATTGCAACGATAAGACAAAGTCGCCTTATCAGGACCATCACGAGCATTGCGGCAAGCCGCGCCCTTTCGCCTCGAACACTGACGCTACAGACATCGGAGAAGATGAAACTCCGATAAGTACCCCTTCTTGCCTATATTGTTCGGCGTTTTTCGGCTGAGTCAATCGCGATGCCCCAACAACTGCGCTCCGAGTTGATGCCGGCGACGACCCAAACCGCGATGACGTGCAAAGGGCCCGATCACATCATGCGAAACGCCAACAAAAAAAGGGACCACCATACAGGCAGCCCCTTGAGTCTGATTTGGAATGGGTCGCTTATCGGCGACGGCGGAAGCACGACACCGCGATCGGCATTCCAAGCACCGCCAGAGCAGCTGCACTCGGAGATGGCACGATCTGCACGTTGTCGATGATCAAGCCAGACGCGTAGTCGGCGTCACCGACGTCCACGACGCCGAAACCGATCGTGTACGTCCCGCCCGTCGTAAACGTGTGCGAGAAACTGCTGAAGCCGGTCTCATGTGCGAAGAACGTCGAGGATGCAACAAAACTCCCGGTAAAGACGTCCGCCAAAACCGAAATGTCCGTCATCGTGTCCACGATGGAGACGAACGAGAAATCATTGAACGATGGTGACGCAAGAAACTCATCCGTCATCATGTTCCAATCGAACGTCAGAACATCGCCTGCATTCACCGTGATCGTTTGCTTCAACGCCGAGCCTTCCACGACCGCGTCACCGGTGTTCAGGCTGTCGGCGATGGTGTTCAAGTCACCGTCGCCCAAACCGAGAAACATCTCGATGTCACTTCGGCTCGAACCCGTTTGATCAAACGTGTCGAGAAACGCCTGCTGAACTCCCTGCGTCGTCCCCGTGCCAAACGCCGCCGTCTCGACACTGGCCAGACCAGCCGTCGACCACGCCGTGAAGTCTCCCATTTCGAATCCGCCGTTCGTAAAATCAGCGGATGCGACTGAGACGCATGCAAGCACCAATAACCCTGTAAGACCACCCCTGGCCATGTCACCACTCCTCAGTCTAAAAGCCTCATCCCCTCCGACGAGATCATAGACCGCCTATAACCACTGGGTCCAGATTAGATATTCCCCAATTCTCTGTCAAGCCGGTACCTAGATTAAATCTGACCGGAATGTTTCAGCCTGTCCGATAACTGTGCAACACAACCCCTGCATTCATCAGAATCGCTACTTTCAGTACAGATTAACCAAATCAGCAACGCCCCTCATCCGAGAATTCCACGCCCGAATGCACCACCCACCGGTTATCATGGCGACGCCGGCCAAAAGCTCGGATGATTCCAAGGAGGGCACACATGCGCCAAGCCATTGCTGTTAAGAGAGTTACAGTCATCAGCATCGCCCTGACCGTGACGTGGGCCGCACCCCTGCACGTACAAGCCCAGGCAATGCACCAAGCGCAAACACCTGTCAACCATGATTTTATAGGCCCCATCCAGGAAAAACGGATCGACCCATCCGCCATCAACCCGCCGAAAGACGATCCAACCGCCCGATCCGCCGTCACCGAGATTCAACGGGGCCCATGGACCAGCGTGCAGGTCAATGTGGATGCGTTCGGCGCGAACATCATCGGCGATGCCGCGAACGAGCCATCCCTCGCCATCGACCCGAACAATCCGGACCGCATCGTCACCGGTTGGCGACAATTCGATGCGATCAGCTCCAACTTCCGTCAGGCTGGCCGATCGTTCAGCAACGACGGCGGCGCGTCGTGGAACCTCCGCACACCGATCGAAGCCGGCATCTTCCGCAGCGACCCGGTGCTCGACGTACTGCCCGACGGAACATTCCTTTACTACAGCCTCACCGTCGACAATCCAAACCCCGGCGACTTCCTCTGTCAGGTCTTCCGCTCGTCCGACGGCGGACTGACCTTCGGTCCTGCGGTTCCCGCATTCGGTGGTGACAAGGCGTGGATGGTCGTCGACCGGACCGACTCCATCGGCAACGGACACGTCTATGCCGTCTGGCAGTCCTTCTTCAACTGCTGTGGATTTGACACATTCACCCGATCCGTGGACGGAGGACTGTCCTTTGAAACACCCGTCTTCACCCCATTCGGTCCCACCTTCGGCACTATCGACGTTGGTCCGGACGGCGAGGTGTACATGGTCGGCGTGCAGAACGCCGGCGCGTTTGATACGAGCACCATCGTCTTCGCCCGCACGACAAACGCACGCGATGCCGGCGTTACCCCCACGTTCGATCTGGGCGGTGTCGTCGAGATGGGCGGCTCCCTGCGCCTTGGTGGCGGTAGTGGCCCCAATCCCGCCGGACTCATGGGGCAGATTCAAGTCGCCACCGACCATTCGAACACACCCACGCGCGGCAACGTCTACATCCTCGCCTCGCTGGACGTCGACGGCAGCGACCCAGCCGACGTCGTGTTCGTCCGCAGCGAAGACGGCGGACAGTCGTGGAGCAATCCCGTCATCGTCAACGACGATCCCCCCGGCTCAGACAACTGGCAATGGTTTGGCGCCATTTCCGTCGCACCCGATGGACGCATCGACGCGGTATGGAACGACACGCGCTCGCAAGCCATGTTCAACATCTCCGAGCTTTATTACGCCTACTCTTACGACGCCGGCGTTACCTGGTCGCAGAACATGCCGATCTCCCCACCGTTCGACAGCCTGCTCGGTTTTCCCAACCAGAACAAACTCGGCGACTACAACGACACGACCTCCGACACCGCCGGCGTCAACATCATCTACGCCGCCACGTTCAACGGCGAACAGGACGTGTACTTTGCCCACGTCGGCGATTGCGACGGCAACGGCATCCACGACGGTCTCGACATCGCCGCCGGCGCCCCCGATCTCAACGCCAATCTGATTCCAGACGTCTGCGAAACGGGTGTGGTACCGACACTTTCCGTCAGCTCGCTGGTTGGCATGGGCGGGCTGCTGATCATCGCCGGCGGACTGATTCTCAATCAACGACGTTCACAACCTCAGTCGGTGTAACCGAGTGATCGCAGCGCACGTCGCTCTTCGTCGGAAAGCTGCAGGTCAGGCGTGGCCGATTCGGCGTAACCGGCGAACCAATGATCGAGCAACCGGCGAAGCCCGTCGCGAACCTGCGGTTTCGTCGCAGCCAGATCAACCGTCTCGCCCGGATCGGTCGCAACATTGAATAGCCTGACCACGTCGCCATCCGCACGCGGCGTCAGCAGGAGCTTGTAATCACCCTTGCGCACCATCCGGATCTTGCCCGTAACCCCAGGAACCGATGCTTCGTAGTGCTTCATGCCCGCACGCGATGCCTGCCAAGGCCGTGACTCACCAAACGCCGGCAGATCGATCGTCGACCCGCTAAACATCGCCTTGAGCGACTCTCCGTCCACATCCGTGGGCAGGTCAACACCGGCCAGATCAAGGATGGTCGGCACGAGATCGACGTGGCGCGTCACCTGTTTGATCCGCTCAGGCTGCTTCATCGACTTGGGCAGTTTGACAATCAGCGGCACGCGAACGACCGGTTCGTACACGTTGGCATCGTGGTTGAAGTGATGGCCATGCTCGCCAAGACACTCACCGTGATCCGTCGTGATGACGACGATGCACTCATCCAGCCAACCGCGATCCCGCACGGCATTCAGAACCGCCCCGGTGAGATAGTCGGCATAGTTGACCGCACTCTCATACAACACCATCGCCGACGCCGTCGCACGATCCGAGAATGCGAACGAGTCGTAGTCGAACATCAAGCGCGCCTTGGCGTTGCCCGCTCGATCATCTTTCCAGTATTGCAGCACGGCAAGATCAAGCTGATCGGCCGACGTGCGGACGAAGCGCTTCGGCACCTCGTACGGGAAATGGGTGACCTGCAACTGAAACCACAAGAAGAACTGTCGTGAATCCAGCGAACGAATCCAATGTCGCGCGTCGTTCGTGTTTTGAGCAGGCGTCGCACGACGTCCCATGGATGCAGCATCCGGGTCATCGTCTCGGTACACACGACATCCCCGGTCGTAGTTGTATCGCTTATCCAGGAAAATGTGCGTCGTGAAACCGGCGGTCACGTACCCCGCCGACGCGAGGTGCTCAGCCAATGTCGAATGTTCGTCAGCCAGTCGTTTGGGATGATCGAAGATGCCGTGGTGATGACAGTATTTGCCGGTGATCAACGACGCGAATGCACCACCCGAATAAGACGCATTGGTGTAGTGATCGTCAAAAACGGTGCCGTTCGCAGCCACGCGGTCGAGTTCGGGCGAAAGCGCCTTCTCGCTGCCGTAACAACCAAGACTGTCCCGCCGCATCGTGCAGAACGTGATAAAGATGATGCCAGGCTTACTATCCGATGTGGGCGTCGGCGTCGACGATTCGCGCCGACACCCCGGCAACACAAGCAACACGCACAACAGCAGCAGAGTCCGACGCAACATGGCGAGGCGAGTCTAGAGCGTGCCCATCAGGCCGTCCAGACTCGCCATGCGGTGGGGAGAAAACTAGGTCACATTAGCGCTCAAGCTGCACCCGTCATTCGCGCAGTGCGCCATAGATGGCGTACGCATCCGAGCCATTGGCCGGATGACCACTGAAGAACAAATCGGCGACCTGATCGCCATTCACGTCGCAGAACAGACACGCGTCCGTATTGGTGTACAACACGCCGTCGGGATCAAAACCGAGAACAAGCGGAAAGACCGATGGAGTCCGAAAAGCCGGAGCAAATGCATCGTTAAGCGTCGTACTCGCTGTCACCGTCGCACCGAAACTGCTGTTTCCCTCGATCAGAAGGCCGACATTGTTTGCCGTCGACGTTGACGAACCGAATGTGAATATGTCCTTTCGCCCATCCTGGTTGAAATCGAACGCACACAACCGAACCCCAATGTTCGCGTCACTCGTCGCACCGGTGATTTGCGGCTGCGCGGAAAGCTGTGCCTGCAAGGGCACTCCGATTTGACTCGACTGAATCGTCGCAACCGTGCTCGGAATAAAGAAGACCCGACCTGCTTTCGCGGCAGAATCAAGGCCGTCCGTTGAATCGCCAACCAGGGCACTGATGACCAGATCCCGGCTGCCATCACCGTTGAAGTCGGTGGCGACCACATCGCGTCCCAGACCAAGATGAGCAGCGTTGCCTTCGTAGATGCGGCTGACCGTTGAGATTGATCCGGTCAGATTGCCACCGTTAAGCACAAGCACGGCACCAGCGTTTTCGTTGGGCGGGTTCGCGGAATCGCGTCGCCCGGGCGCTCCATAAACGATGTCCGCCACGCCATCGCCGTTGACGTCATCACAACAGAGTGCTGCACCTGTGAAGTCGCCAGACCGGGCGATCGTCGGAATCAGCCGGAATCCGGCGTTGCTTCCCATGTCATTGACGGTCGTGCTGGCCAACCGCACAATTGAACCCGCAAATCCATAGATGGCTCCGGTGTTGTTGTTGAATTGTCCGTTGCCTGACGGTGTCACATTCTGGCCGCCACCCGGAGCGGACGTCACGAGGTCATCAACGCCATCGTTGTTGTAGTCGCAACATGCGAGTCGATAACCGAATAGGTCGAAATCGGTATCCGCGTTCGACGGGCGTTGCAGAAACACTGGTGTCACAAGTGTACCGCCCCCGTTGCCGGCGATGGTGTTGCCGGTCGTCGCCCATGGATTCTGAAAGAAACCGTCATTGGCCGTCCCGTAGTAAATGTGAGCGCGACCCGACTGAGTGGCACTCCCAAACGATGGCTCACCAAGCACCAAGTCCTTACGACCGTCGTTGTCCAGATCGCAGCACGCTAAATCGGTGATGTAACTGCCGAAAGCGACGTCGGCGCTCACGCGAAACACGTCGATAAGCGTCGAGCCATTTGGATCGCCAAGCGTGTCCGCGTCCGCACCGTCGGCGGACATACTCAACGAGCCGAAGTTGTGCGGACTGTTGTCGAGCGGCGAATTTGTTGCGACGGTAGGATCAGCACCAACTCCGCGCACAATGGCAATGCCGAGGTCGTTGGCACCGCCTACACCATCAAAGTCTTCCTTAATCCCCAGAAGCAACTCCTCGAACCCATCGCCGTTAATGTCGCAACAGGTCGCAGCCGTGGCATTCCACCAGCTCTCAGAACTGCGGGCCGCACGCGCTCCATGGATCGCCGTCGCACGGCTGAACACCGCTGCATTCGACGTGCTCGTCGTGCTGTTGACCAAGCCAAAGTGATTGAGGTTCGATGATACGAAGTTCGGCCGAACATCGAGGCTGGCGGGTAGCTCCGACTGCGCGTGGTATGTAGCAAATCCCCGAGACGGACCGTAACCAACGCTCGCAGGTCCGGCAGCCAACGCAGCCTGCAGAATGTACGTTCCCCGCGTCGTGCCCGCCACTTCGGCATCCACGTCGATGATGTCGCCGGCCGTCGGCATCACCGGTTCGGAATTGAGCGTGGTAAATGGCGTGAAATCCGCATACAGAAAGCCCGTATCGGTCGCGTTGATCGCCCCATCCTGATTGAAATCCAGCGGGGCCGTCGTCTGGCCCAGATCGAAAGCATCGCGAAGCGCGAATTGCAGCGTGCCCATGACGAGTGAGAGCAGTCGGAAGTGATGATCGCGGGAGTTCGGTGCGATCACATAATTCGTCAACTCCTGCGGTGCGTTGGCAAGACCTTGAAGCGAACCGGGCGACGGAGAAGCCGGTATGGCGAACGGTGCGACCAGCGTGTGCGACACTTCGACCGAATCGAATTCACCCGACATGAGGTCCTGAGCCGTCACACGGAACCGATATTCGCCCGGCACCACCGTGTTCGTATTGGCTCCAGCGACGCCGATATCGAGGATCGTGCTCACCGTGTTGCTCAATGCCGGAATCACAAGGTACGTCATGGACTGCGCAGAAGAGTTCAGAATCGTCACATCGATCAGGTCCGCACCGTCTGGGACCGCGATTTTCTCCCAGAAGTACGCCACGGAACCACTGGTGTTCCCGATGACATTGGCCATGATGCCGGGTACCTGTCCACCACCGAGACCGGACTGTAGCTGGGCACCTGCGGCGAAAGGCGCCGATCCACCGAAATCAACACTGTTTGGCGAAAGGACCCGGTCCGCACCAGCCGTCACGCTGAATCCCGGATCACCCGGTTCGACGGTCAGCACCACACTGTCCGAACCCATGACACCGAAAATGTTCTCAACGGTCACCGACACTGTGAACATTCCGACGAGCGACGTGTTGAAGTTCGTGCTGATCGACGTCGGGTTCGTAAACGGCATATCCAGGTTAGGCCCCCCAATCAGCGACCATTGCACCGAGTCGATCGGCACCGCGTTCGGATCGCTGACCATCGCCTCAAGCGTCACTATGTCTGTCCGCTCGACCGTCGTGCCGGGCGTGGCCACGATGGTCACATTCAGCGGTTCAGGCTCGATGACATTGATCGTCGCCAGCGTCTTGCCGACCTCGCCGAGCGCGTTACGCACGGTGGACGCGATTTGGTAGCTGCCGGCACAGCACGTATTGAAATTTGTCGAGACCGAGGTCGGATTGGTAAACGCATCGGGCAGGAACGGACCATCCGCCAGCGTCCACGATATCTCGGCGATATCGATACCGAGCGGATCCGACGCGTGCGCCTTGAGCAGCAGCACATCGCCGACCTGGACGGTCAGACCCGGGATGGCTTCGATGTCGACGTCCGGTGCGAGCGGCTCGGTGGCCACGCCAAGCGTGACATGGTCCACCGCGACCCAGTCCGACATGCTGTCGCGGACGACCAGTTGCAGCTCAATCGGTTCATTATCATTGGCCACGATACGCGGCAGCGGCGATGTGGGAGTCGTGACGGTCGCATCGCCCTCCACGACGGTCCACAGGTAGCTGATGTCCGCCTGACCATTCTCAACCGTCGCCCCAACCAGCGTTTCATAACCCTGCAAAACGTTGTCCGGTGCTGAGATTGTCGTGCGCAGCGGCAGGCATTCCTCCGCAGCCGATTCGTCCGCACCGGTGAAACACTGCTGGAAGCCTGCAAAGTCCAGCAGTTCGACTGCTCCGTTGCCATCAACATCAAACACGCGGCATCCATCGGTAATGGCGACGTCGCGTGGCAGCGATGCACAGGCACGGAACGAGAAGAAGTCCGCCAGATCAACATCCTCATCGCGGTTGATGTCGAAGGCGAACGTGTGCGAAACGATGACGGTGGCGAGAAGCAGGGACAGACGGTGGGCGCAACGGAAGCTCTGCGGGTTCATGACGTTCCTCTCCATCTTGTTGTCAATGCACGCTGAGTGGCCACCGATCCGCCGGTGCGACAACGGATTCGGTCGTGTCTTGACCGACGTGGCGGAAGAACCGCGCCGGCGACGCCATTCTACCAAATTCCCAAGTGGGAACCCAAGAATCGCCGACAAAATATCAGCCGAATCGCGCAACTTGTGATGCGTTGGCGATGCGGCTATCGTGTCCGCCCGCGAACCCGTGCGGGTCGAATCGGCCGACCGGTGCGAGGCCTGTCGAAGCGACGCTCGGAGAGAATCATTGACTGCCTACATCGAGTTGATGCGACCGGCGCAGTGGATCAAGAACCTCGCGGTTCTCGCTGGTCCCGCATTCGCGATGCGCCTCGATCGTGACGCCGTCGTCAAGACCGGCATCATCTTTGCCGCCTTCTGCCTCATCTCCAGCAGCAGCTACATCTTCAACGACATCTTTGACCGCGAAGCAGATGCCCTGCATCCCAAGAAGAAAAACCGCCCCCTCGCCCGCGGGGCCATCGGACCCAACGCCGCCGCCGTCTGGTCCGTCATCCTCCTGACCGCCGGCGTCGCATTGACCCTGCTGCTGCCCATCAGCACGACCATCACCGTCATCGCCTACTTCGTCATGATCCTCGCCTACTCGATGGCCCTCAAACGACGCACCATCCTCGACGTCGTCCTCATCGCCATCGGGTTCGTCCTTCGCGCGATGGCCGGCGCCGAAGCGATCTCCGAGTTCGTCTCACCGTGGCTGGTCGTCTGCACCTTCACGCTCTGCATGTTCATGGGCTTCGGCAAACGACGCTGCGAGGTCGCACAATTCGCCACGCTCACCGAAGCCGGCGAACACCGCATTGCCCTGCTCCGCTACTCTCCTGAGTTGCTCTCGCAATTGATCAGCATCTCCGCCGGCATCACCATCGTGACCTTCCTGCTCTACACCATGGACGCCGACATCCAGACCACCTACAACAAGCGGCACCTGGTCTATACCATCCCGCTCGTCGTCTACGGTATTTTCCGCTACGCCATGCTCGTGCAATCCGGCGACGTGCACGGCCCCATGGACATCGTGCTCGGCGACCGACCATTCCAGGCGACGGTGGCCTTGTGGGGATTCGTCGCGCTGACCATCATGACCGAGCGATACTGGGTGCCCGCTGTTGGCCTCGACGAGATGTTCAACATAAATGCCGCAACGGGTACCGGCTGACCAACATAGAAGAATCGATGAGCGATCAAGATACGACATCCAAGACCTACATGATCACCGGCGGGGCTGGCTTTCTCGGCATCAACCTCACACGCTTCCTGCTCAACCGAGGCCACAAGGTCACATCACTCGACCTGGCCGACTTCGACTACGCCGACTGCAAAGACAAGGTGCGCATCGTCACCGGCGACATCCGCAACCGCGCCGACGTCGACCGCGCCATGGAAGGCGTTGACATCGTCGTCCATACCGCCGCCGCACTGCCGCTCTACAAAGCCGAAGACATCTACTCCACCGACCTCGACGGCACGCGCACCGTCATGGAGTCAGCCCTCGCCCACAACGTCGAACGCGCCATCCACATCTCCTCGACCGCCGTATACGGCATCCCCGATCACCACCCGCTCCTCGAAACCGACAAACTCCACGGCGTCGGTCCCTACGGTGAAGCAAAAGTCAAGGCAGAAGAAGTCTGCGCCGGGTTCCGCGAAAAAGGCATGTGCGTGCCGATCATCCGACCCAAGTCCTTCATCGGCCCCGAACGCCTCGGCGTCTTCGCCCTGCTCTACGACTGGGCCAAGGACGGCAAAGGCTTCCCCATGATCGGCAACGGTCGCAATCGCTACCAGCTTCTCGACGTCGAAGATCTGTGCGACGCCATCTACCTCTGCGCCACCCTCGAACGCGACAAAGTTGACGACGTCTTCAACATCGGCGCCAGGGAATTCAAGACCATGCGCGAGGACTACCAAGCCGTCCTCGACGACGCCGGTTTCGGCAAGAGAATCGTCGGCACCCCAGCAGGCCCCGTCATCTGGACCCTGCGTTTCCTCGAACTGCTCAACCTCAGCCCGCTCTACAAATGGGTCTACGAAACCGCCTGCGAGGATTCCTTCGTCAGCATCGAAAAAGCCGAGAAGATCCTCGGATACAACCCGAAGTTCTCCAACCAGGACGCCCTCATCCGCAACTATCGCTGGTACCTCGAACACCTCGACGACTTCAAGAACGCCTCCGGCGTCTCCCACCGCGTTCCCTGGAAACAAGGCATCCTCAAGGTCTTCAAAATCTTCTTCTGACGGATTCGTCAGTCAGACAGGCCAAGTACTTCATCGATCCGCACCGACCGCACACGCTTGCCGAGTCGTGGCACCGCCGGCGATTCCCACACAACCGGCGTCAGCCCCTTCTCCGCGATCAGCCGATCATACATCTCACGCCGCGTCTCCGGCTGACTTCCCGCCAGATTCAATACCCCGTGATGCTCGATCCCCAGCAACCGCGTCAGCCCATCGACAATCCGATCGCGATGCACCAGATTCACAAACGCATCACCATCATCCCGCGTTGTACGCGCTACCCGCGCCACACGTTCCGCCGGATCACGCCCCGGCCCAACGATCCCCGCCAGCCGCACCACCGATACCTTCACCCCCAACCGCACCCCACCGCCCAGCAACTCCCCCTCCGCCGCCAGCAGAATCTTCCCATTCTCTGTCGTCGGCTCCGGCGGCGTCTCCTCATCCACCCAGCCACCATCATTTCGTCCATACACCCCCGTCGACGACGTGTAGATCAAACGCCCAACCGACGACCCCGCCATCGCCGCCACGACATGCCGCGCCCCACGCAGATACACGTCTTCATAGTTCCGCCGCTGTCGCCCCGCCGCCACGCACAAGTAAACCGCATCCCGATCCGCCAACAACGCCCGCACAGCATCAACATTCGCCAAGTCCAGGATAACCGCCCGAATCCCCGCCGCCTCGATCTCCACCACCCGATCCATACCCGTCGTAGTCCCAACGACATCATGTCCCGCCGTCACCAGCGACGCCCCCACCGCCGTCCCCACATACCCACACCCGACGATCGCCACCCGCCGACTCATCGCACCACCACGTCCGCACCAACCCCAACCCCCAACGCCTCATCCGCCCGCCCACCATTCACCGAAATCTCAACCGTCCGCGAGCTCCCGATCAGCGCCAACACCACCCCCTCATCCACATCGCCGTAGCTGTTGCGAATGACCCCCAAGTCGCGATCCCCGACATGCACACCCAGCATCCGCCCGCCCCGCGTCAACGGCCCGAGCATCTCAACATCGATGTTCGTCACCAGATTCCCAAACCGATCCACATGCATCACGCAACCAGCCACTCCCCCGTCAACCGGCTTCGCAGACGCAGTCGGAATAATCGCCAGATCCTTCACCGCAGACCCGAGCATCGGCAACCGCAACCCCGTCGCCACATGCGCCGCCACCGGCGCAAAGATGTCCCGCCCATGAAACGTACTCGACCGATTCGGCAGGAAGTACCGCTCCTGCTCAACCGCATACAGCTCTTCCAACCGCATGTCCCGATGTACCAGGCTCAGCAACCCATTGTCCGGCGCGATCACGATCTGACCGCCATACCGACCCGCCAATATCCGCCGCGACGATCCAACCCCCGGATCGACCACCGCCACGTGCACGGTATTCGGCGGATACCACGCAATCGTCTGCCGCAACACGAACGCAGCCTGCAACACATTTTGCGGACCGATGTCGTGCGTCACGTCCACGATGCCCGCCCGCGGCGCCATCCGCAATATCACACCCTTCATGACCGCAACGTAGTGGTCTTGCGTCCCAAAGTCCGTCAGCAGCGTGATGATCGCCATCCAGTCGTCCCTCAATCAAAGAAGAGTCGCGGGGACTGTACCGAAGGTTCCCCAACCCGGTCAATCACCGTTTCACCCTCGCCACAATCCACACACAACAATCCATGAATCACGATTTTTCTCTACCAATAAATCACAACCGTACTAGGATCGCCAAGGCAGCCATGCGTGAAGGTGACAGAAAACTGACACCCGAACCAGACACATCTCAATCACCCGACACCGCACGCGACGACATGGTGCGCTTCCAGATCGAAGCGCGCGGCGTCAAGGATCCGCGCGTCCTGGAGGCGATGCGTTCCGTCCCGCGCGAACGATTCGTACCACCCGAACTACACGAATTCGCATTTGAAGACCGGGCCCTGCCCATCGCCGAAGATCAGACCATCAGCCAACCCTTCATGGTCGGCTCGATGACGGCACGCCTCCAGGTGCAACCAACCGACCGCGTTCTCGAAATCGGCACCGGCAGCGGATACCAGACCGCCATCCTCTCCCGCCTCGCCCACGAAATCGTCACGATCGAACGCATCGGCGTCTTGCAATCGTCCGCCGGCAGCATCCTCGAATCACTCAACGTCAAAAACGTCCACTTCCACGTCGGCGACGGAACGGCTGGTTGGCCGCCGATGGCGCCGTACGACGGCATCATCGTCACGGCCGGCGCACCCGACGTCCCACAACCGTTGATCGACCAACTCGCAGACGGTGGCCGCCTCGTCGTGCCCGTCGGTGGCGAGAAAGAACAGGTCCTCACGCTCATCACCCGGGTCGGCTCGCGCACCACGCGAAAAGACCTCTACCCCTGTCGATTCGTGAAACTCATCGGGGAACATGGTTGGGAATCAGCATGACGGCCGCTGCTCGGGCGCATCAAGCAGCCCCTCAGCACGTTCGACCAATTCCCGCCAGAACGTCTGATCCGGATCCACGCGAAGCACCGGCTCGGCTTCTGCGATCACGCGCTCCAGTTCCGCAACCGTCACACCAGCCCGGTCGATCTCCCCGCAATCGACAACCGAGCGCGCCAGCATGTACTTGATACGGTTCTGACAACCCGGAAGATCGGCCGCTTTGCCGAGAATGACCCGTGTCTCGCTGATGTCCTCGACCCGGCGAAGCAACCGACCGCGTTCCATCATCAGTTCCGCTTGCGTTACGAACAGATCGTAACTGCCCCCACTCAGCGCGATCGCATGCTCAACGTGCTGCAGACCTTCCTCGATCAGCGAGCAGCGCTCAACCGCATTCGCGTTGAACTCCAGCAGATAGGAACGCGCCAAAAGCGCTAGCGATTCGACATTTTCAGGATCGATCTCCAGGGCGCGACGAAGGGAATCACGGCCCGACACCAGGTCCCCCCGTTCCATGTGGGCACGCGCCGCCGCGATGGCCACTTCGAAAAAACTGCGACGCACGTAAATCGCCCGTTCGTAACTTTCGAACGGCTCATCACCGGCCAACCGCATCGCATCACCGCGCAGCTTCCAGACATCCTCAAGATCAGCGTCGTCAGCCAGGATGCGATCGCAAATCTCGATGCAACCAGCCATGTCCTCGTCCGCCAGCCGACCCACCGCCCGCGCCAAATCAGCCTGCCATGGAAGCACATCTTTCTTCAACCGCGCCGACTCACGAAGCGCGACCTCCGCCTGCCGAAGTCGATTGCGGCTTTCAACCAGGTGTGCCCGCGTCCCCGAACGGGTGATGTGCTTGTGCGCTTCGTCGTGCTCCCGAAGAAACATGGTCAGATACAGACGCCCCATCTCGAACTGCGCCGTCGGCTGATTCGCCAACCGATCGATCGCCCGCTCCATATCCTCCAGCGCATCGTCAAATCGCCCCCGACGAAACAGCGCCATACCCCGATAGAAACGCGCCCACGCAAAGTCGGGATGGTCCTTCAGCGTTTCCGTCAATCGCTCGATGATCGCATCAAGTTGTGGGTAGTACCGCAGAATGTTGCCCGAAATTCGATAAAGCGTGGCGTCCCATTGCGCCAACTCCCGGTTAATCTCCAAACCAAGCGTCTGGAACAGATCAGGATCCGACGTTGGCTGCTTCGGCGCCGCCCCAACCAGTTTCTGAAACCACGCCGACGTCTCCGGTGTGTCGCCGTTGCCCTCAAGGTATGCAGTAAGTTGATCCCGCACTTCCGACATCGTCTGGAATCGCTGACTTCGCTGCTTCTGCATGCAACGCAAAATCAGCGTCTCGATCGAACGCGGTATGGCGGAATTGATCGAACGCGGCATCGGTGGGTCATCATGAATCACGCCATGCAGAACATCGACAAGATGATCACCAACAAACGGATGCCGACCCGTCAGCAAAAGGAACATCGAAGCGCCAAGCGAATACACATCCGAGCGCGCATCAACGGCGTGAAGGTCACCGCGCGCCTGCTCCGGCGGCATCAACGCCGGCGTGCCCATAACCGCCCCGTCGTGACTGATCGTTGCCCCCGCAGAACCCGTCAGATCCCGCGCGATCCCGAAGTCCGTGATGAACGCCCGGCCCGTCTTGTCCACGAGAATGTTCGCAGGCTTGAGATCCCGATGGACAATGCCCTCCCGATGCGCATGCACGATCGCGTCGGCTGCGTCGCGAACAACCTGCAGCGTGTCGATGAGTCCCAGGTTCGCCTCCGACAGACTCACCCCATCAACAAACTGCATGGCGATATAGGGTTGCCCATCCGCATCACCGAATTCATACACACGCACGATCGCCGGATTGTCCAGACGAGCCGTGAACCGCGCCTCCCGACGAAACCGCTCGATGTCCATCGGTCGCGCGTTGCTCAGAAACTTGAGCGCCACCGGCCGGTCAAGCCCCCTGTCGGTCGCAAGGTAAACAACACCAAACCCGCCCCGCCCCAGGCACTTAACGAGTGTATACTTCTCGGGTACGTTGATTTCCGTCGGTTCGGTAAGCCCCTCCGGACCAAACAGATCGTGCGTGATGGCTTGCGTGATAAGATGTTCGTCCGCCGTCATGACCTTCAGATTAACCCAACACGGCAGCCATTCACAACGAGACCGTGCACCCATGAGCTTTCCCACAACCATGTGGACGACCATCCAAAGCGCCGCCAAACGCGATCCCGCCGCTCTCGCGCGCTTCGCCGAGCGCTACCGCCCCGTCATCCGCCAATACCTCGCCGCCAAGGGACTCTCCGACGCCGACGCCGATGAAGTCTGTCAGGATCTGTTCGTCCGTGTCCTCCGCGGCGACACCCTCGAAAAAGCCGACCCCCGACGCGGACGCTTCCGAAGCCTGCTTCTCACCATCACCCAAAGGCTCATGATCGATCGCCACCGCCGGCGGCGTGAAGTCGAACTTGAAAACACCGATTGGACCGCCGACGCCCGAGACCCCGCGTTTGATCGCTCCTGGATACTCCACCTCGCCCAGCAAGCCATTGAGGAGTTAAAATCAGAGGATTCCCCATACTACCTCGTCCTGTGCGGACATCTTTCAGGCCAGCCGCAGAATCGCCACAAGCTGTGGATCGCGCGGCGAAAGCTCATCGCCATCATCCGCCGCGAAATCGCCCAGACCTGCCAATCCCACGAGGAATTCGAAGCAGAAACCGCCTACCTGACCACGTTCCTCAGGCCCGGCAATCGTGGAACGAACGGTCAGAAATCCGACGGCGGGTCGATCGAAAATTAGTGGGACAACGCAAGGCCTGCGGCGTTACCACAATAGCGACGACGACGAAATCTGATTCCAGATAACGAGGTTCAAACCATGGGTATTCGCTTGTTTGTCGGGACGGACAAGGGTGCGTTTGTGATCCATTCGCAGGATCGGCGATCGTGGAAAATCGAGGGGCCGATCTTCAAGGGCTGGAAGGTGACCGCCTCGATGCGCGACCATCGGGGCACCTTTCTGGCCGCCACCGCAAGCTACGTGTATGGGGCGGCCATCCATCGCGCGTCCGATCTGACCGGCGAGTGGACGCAGGTCGAGCAAAGCCCGCAATACGACAAGGGCGGCCAGCGCAAAATGAAACAGGTCTGGCGATTGGCCGGGAATGAAGAGGCCCTTTACGCCGGCGTCGACGAGGCCGGTCTGTTCAAGAGCACCGACGACGGCAACACCTGGCAGCCCATCACGGCGCTTAATGAACATTCGTCTCGCCACGCGTGGCAACCCGGCGCGGGTGGACTCTGCTGCCACGTCATCCTGCTCGATCCGACGAATGCCAAGCGTCTCTGGTGCGGCATCTCCGCCGTTGGGGTATTTCGGAGTGACGACGGCGGTGAAAGTTGGCAGCCGAAGAACACCGGCGTGCCCGTCATTCTTGAAGACAAAACGGAACCGGAGGTCGGCTTCTGCGTTCACGGACTGGTTGCGTCGCCGGACGATCCGAATCGGATCTACCGTCAGGATCATCTCGGCATGTTTCGATCGTCCGACGGTGGTGACAACTGGGAGCGGAACGAGAACGGCTTGCCGTCGCGGTTTGGATTTCCGATTGCCATGGATCGTCGGACCGGCACACTTTTTGCGGCCCCGCTGGAAAGCGACGAATACCGTCTGCCGTGCGACGGGCGATTGTGCATCTATCGATCGACCAACAACGGCGACTCGTGGGAGGACGCGAGCAACGGCCTGCCTGACGCCCACGCCTACGAATGTGTTCTCCGCGGGGCGTTGACGGTCGACGATCAGGATCCGTGCGGTGTTTACTTCGGGACAACGTCGGGGAGCGTCTATGCGTCGGCTGACGGCGGCGACTCGTGGCAGACGCTGCCGTGTCGGTTGCCGCGGATTCTGAGCGTGGTGGCGTACGGGGACGACTCCTGAATCATGGTGACCATCGAGGTTCAACTGCCGAGTCTGCTGTCGCAAATGGGTCAATCCGACACGATTCCGGTCGAAGCGGAAACGCTGTCTGAGGCGATGGCTGCCATTATGCGTGACCATCCGAAACTCGGTATTCATCTGTTCGACGAATCGGGCGGTTTGCGCGAGCACGTGCTGTGCTTCTACAATGGGACGAACACGCGGTGGCTTGATGATCTGGATGTGCCGCTGAAACCCGGCGACGGGTTGCTCTTTATGCAGGCCGTTTCGGGCGGTTAAGATGTTGTGATGGATCGAGTGCGGGATCAGTTCGGGCGTCCGCTGGGGTCGTTGCGGTTGTCGGTGACGGACCGGTGCAATCTGCGCTGTCAGTACTGCATGCCGGAGGCGGACTACGATTGGCTGCCCAAGGCGGAGATTCTGACGTACGAGGAGATGACAACGCTGGCGGCGGCGTTCGCGAAGGTCGGTGTGACGAAGCTGCGACTGACCGGCGGCGAGCCGCTATTGCGGCGTGATCTGTCGACGCTGGTCGCGATGCTCTCGGGGCTTGGGTGTTTTGAAGACATCGCGTTGACGACGAACGGTGTGCTGCTGGCGGAGCAGATTGACGACTTGCTTGCGGCGGGTCTTGGCCGGATCACGATCAGTCTCGACACGTTGCGGGCGGATCGATACGAGCGCATGACGGGTTCGGATCGTCTGTCCGCGGCCTTGGATGGCATCGAGTCTGCGGTCGCAACCGGGGCGGGCGGTCTCAAGATCAACATGGTCGTTGTGGGCGGCATGAACGACGACGAGTTGGCCGACATGGTTCGGTTCGGGCAACGCATTGGGGCCGAGGTTCGGTTCATCGAGTACATGGATGTCGGCGGTGCGACGCGGTGGTCGGACGATGCGGTGGTGCCAAAAAAGCGCATGCTCGCATCGTTGGCGACAGACTTCGGTACGATCGCGGAGGTATCATCCGATCCGCATGCGCCGGCTGATCGGTTCGCGCTGCCGGACGGGACCACATTCGGTGTCATCTCATCCACAACGGCACCGTTTTGCGGGAATTGCGATCGCAGTCGGATCACGGCAGACGGACACTGGTACACCTGCCTCTATGCCCGTTCGGGGATGGACCTGAAGACGATGTTGCGGGATGGGGTGAGTGCTGACGAACTGACAGCGACGATTCGTGATCGGTGGTCGCGACGCATCGACCGCGGCGCGGAGGAGCGATTGACGCTCGGACAACGCGGGACGTTCGTGCCGGTTTCGGAACTGCGGCTGGACCCGCGACTTGAAATGCACACACGCGGCGGCTGACGTCTCGACATGACGCACAACAATCGATACATCATCGTTCATGAACGACCACTACGCCTCCGATCTGGCCTACATTCATCACGTCGGGTTTGATTTCTACGCGAAGGGGGCTGCTCCATTCATCGTGGATCAGCTACGGTCAGCCGGCAATGGTGGCCGACGCGTGGTGGACCTTGGCTGTGGGAGTGGCCTGTTGGCCAAAGCCTTCATACGCCGGGGTTATGACGTGGTCGGCATCGATCAGTCGGCCGCGATGATCAAACTCGCGCGGAAGCAGGTTCCCAAAGCGAAGTTCATTTGCGGTTCGTTCCTGGATGTCGCTCTGCCCGAGGCGGACGCCTTCACGAGCACGGGTGAGTGCCTGAATTATCTTTTCGACGGGCGGATCAAACGGGCGACGTTGCGAACGTTGTTTCGCCGCATCTACGATCGATTGACACCGGGCGGATTGTTTCTGTTTGACACGGCGGAACCGGGACGCGGGTCGGGACCTCGTGAGCGACACTTCGATGCGAAGGACTGGTCGCTGCTGCTAACGGTTGACGAGAACAAGAAGACGAACGTGCTCACCCGGCGTATTGTGACGTTTCGCAAGAGCGGCACGTTGTATCGCAAGTCGACTGAGACGCATCGTCTGAAGTTGTTTCGCGGGGCGGACCTCGTTCGCGACCTGCGGGCGATCGGATTTCGGGCGCGGACGGTGCGGCAATACGGCGATTTCACGTTGCGACCGGGGATCGTCGGCGTGATGGCCCGCAAACCTGAATAGCGGTTCAGCCGCCATCAACACATGGTGCTTCCGGAACGACGCGACGTGCGATGCACTTCTTCGGAGCAGATTCCGGATTCCAGCGCGAGACCCAAGCCAGCAGGGGCATCCAGCGCGGTGAAAAGCGAAATTTATTTGACCAACCATTAATCGATATGTAAACTATCGATGAATCATTCAAGTGCGGGAACGACATGCTCGGCAAGCTGGAACAGGAAATTGGGAAGCGTCAGCCATTCGAGTCGCCGCAGGAGGCGGCGGTGGTGGGCCTGCTTCGGACCCATGATCTGATTCAGTACCGGTTCGGGCGGCTGTTCCGTGAGCATGGGCTTAGTCAGCCGCAATACAACATCCTGCGGATTCTCCGCGGCGAGGGGAAACCACTGCCCTGCCTTGAGATCGGTCGGCGGATGATTGCGAAGGTTCCGGCGATTACCCACCTGATCGACAAGCTCGAGAAGCGGGAATTGGTCCGGCGATCGCGATGCGAAAAGGACAGGCGGGTGTGGTATGTCTCGCTGACCGAGGCCGGGCGCGCGCTTGTGGGGCAACTCGATGAACCGGTGCGCGCGATGGATGCGTCGCTGTGTACCGGGCTGTCGGATGACGAATGCAGAGAACTTGTGAGGTTGATGGACAAGGCGAGAGACGGAATAAGGACGACGACATGACACAGAACAATCAGGCGTTGATGACCCCGTTTGACCTTCGCGGACTGAACCTTGGCAACCGCGTTGTGATGGCTCCGATGACGCGATCTCGTGCCGGCACGCAACGCATGCCGAATGCGATGATGGCGGAATACTATGCACAGCGCGCGTCGGCGGGGTTGATCATCACCGAAGCCACGACGATCTCCGAGCAGGCGAACGGGTGGAATGAATCGCCCGGCATCTACACGGATGAGATGGCCGACGCGTGGCGACAGGTCGTGGACGCGGTTCACGACGCGGGCGGTACGATCTTTATGCAACTTTGGCATTGCGGGCGCGCGTCGCACAGCAGTTTTCATAACGGCGAGCCTGCTGTGTCGCCGTCGGCGATCAAGATCAACGAGGAATACATCCACACGCCGATCGGCAAGCAGCCGCATGAGACGCCTCGGGCGTTGGAGACGGCTGAAATTGCAGACATCGTGGCCGACTACCGCGCGGCAGCAGAACGTGCGAAATGCGCGGGATTCGACGGCGTCGAGATTCACTCGGCCAACGGGTACCTGCTCGATTCGTTCCTACAGTCAAAGACCAACCATCGGACGGACCAGTACGGTGGCAGCATCGAGAATCGGTATCGGATGCTCGACGAGGTGGTGCGTGCGGTGGGTGAAGTCTGGCCAATGAACCGCATCGGTGTGCGGTTGTCACCCAACGGGTCGTTCAACGATATGGGCTCGCCGGATTTTCGCGAGCAGTTCCTGCATGTCGCGAAGCAGTTGGATGGTTTCGGGCTGGCGTACCTGCACGTGATGGATGGGCTGGCGTTCGGGTCGCATGGTCTTGGTGAACCGATGACACTTGCGGAATTTCGTGCTGTGTTCAGCGGTCCGCTGATGGGCAACTGCGGATACACGCAGGAAACGGCGGAGGCTGCCATCGCGCGTGGCGATGCGGATTTGATTTCGTTTGGTCGGCCTTTCATCAGCAATCCGGACCTGGTCCGACGCTTCGCGGAGAACCTGCCACTGAATCCCGACGCTGAGGTATCGCAGTGGTACAGCCCCACCGGGCGCGACGGTTACACCGACTTTCCAACCCATGAGCAACGCAAGCAGGCCTGTTGATGCGCCCGATCGGAGTGTGACGATGCGTTAAGAGATCGAGACGACGATCCAGCGTCGGCGTGCCCTTGCCATTGGGTGGTGAAACCCGAACAATGGCCATCGATGGGGGCGACCGGCGTTGGGTCGTCCATTCGACGTTAATGGCGTCACTCGGGATTCGCATGGAACTGCAACGACTATTGCAGGCGGCGGTGGAACATGGGGCGTCCGACCTGCACGTGCAGTCCGGGGCGGTACCGATGCTTCGGCTTCGCGGTGAAATGCGCACGCTGGAAGTTCCGCCTGTCGAAAATGCGGAATTGCAGAGCGCGATCGCCGCGATCGTGCCGGAGCGACATCGGGCGGACCTCGAACACTCGCTCTCGGACGGAATCGACTTCTCGTATCAGGTGGATGGTCTCGGGCGGTTTCGATGCAGTGCTTACCTGCACCTGGGGCACGCGGCGATGGTCGCCAGGGTGATTCGTTCGGACATTTTGTCGTTTGATCAGCTTCACTTGCCGGAAGTGATTCGGGACTTTGCCCTTTCGCGACGCGGACTGACGATGGTCACGGGTACGACCGGCAGCGGCAAGAGCACGACGCTGGCAGCGATGGTCGACCTGATCAACGAATCGTATCGGACGAAGATCGTCACACTCGAAGATCCGATCGAGTACATTCACGAGAATCGCAATTCCCTGATCTCGCAGCTCGAGGTCGGCAGTGATACGCCGTCGTTTCAACAGGGAATCCGGCAGGCGTTGCGTCAGGACCCGGACATCATTCTTGTCGGCGAGCTTCGGGACGTCGATACGCTGAGAATCGCACTGCAGGCAGCGGATACCGGGCATCAGGTGCTGACCACGGTGCACAGTGCCAATGCCGCCCAGACGGTTGAACGTGTGATTGCGATGTTCCCGCCGGCGGAGCACAAGCTGCTGCTGTCACAGTTGGCGGGGTCGATCGAGTCGATCATCTCGCAGCGACTGGTGAAGACCGCCGATGGCGATCGCTATCCGGCGGTTGAGATACTGCGTGGTGGGCCGGTGACAACGAAGCTGATTCAGGAGCAGAGGATCGATGAGCTTTCCGATTTCATCGCCGAGGGCGAATCGGGGATGCGGACGTTTGATCAACACCTGCTCGAGATGTATCGCAAGGATCTGATTTCGGGGCGGGAGGCGATGCGGTGGTCGTCGAGTCCGGAAGGCATGGCGATGGCGATGCGCGGGATTCGCGGGCTTGGATCGGGACAGGAGTCATGATGACGATGTGTCGCATGGACGGAGATTGTGAACGATGAGTGGGGCTGCCCCGGGTGAATTGATTCGAAGCGAGTACGCCGACGGCGTCCTGATTGTGACACTGCTGGTCGATAATCTTGACCACGCCGCGAGCAGCCGGCTGCGCGAAGCCGTCTCCGAAGCAGCCGACCAGACGTCCGATCCGGTGGTTCTCGATATTTCGGTGGCTGACACGATTCAAAGCATCAGCATTGGCGCGTTGATCACCTTGGCACAGGTGTTCAAGCAGAAGCATCAGCGATTCGTGCTCGCCGGCGTGTCGGGACATGTTCGTGAGACGTTGACGATCTGCCGTCTGGACAAGTTTTTCGAGATGCACGGGTCGTTGGAATCGGCGACCGCTGCCCTGGCCGGGTGATTCGACGGGTCGGTCGTCGATCTCAAACCGCCCTCAGCGCATGCATTCCATTGGCGCTCTTGGCTGAATCGCGTCAACACACATCCAAGACCCCACCGTTAGGCCGAGCTATTGCGGATGACCCGGTCGTCGTGATTCAGGTTGATTCCTGATTCCCAGGACTGCCCATCATGGGGCGTAGGAGCACAGAAACTTTCTCCGATTGGTTGTGATCGCGTACCAATGGCGTCAGGCCAATGTATGTCCGAGACCACAACCCGGATTGCGGGTGTTCCTTTTGTTTGTTTGCCGTTATCGTTCGGGCAGACGCGGCAAGCAGCGACCGTGTTGGCGATGTCATGGAATGATCCGATGAGCGGCGATCCACATGAAATATCGGAAATACGACTTTCCGATGAAGAGATTGAGCAGATTCTGGATGGTCTTGACGGCAAGGAGTCCGAATCAGCCAATGACGTTCGGCGATCGCAACGTCACCGTCTGCGCGGCCTGACCTCCGTGGTCACATTCGACACCAGCAACACGCGTATGGTTCTGCGGGTTCGCCTGCGCAATGTCTCCCAGCATGGGGTCGCTTTTCTGGCTGCAACACCGATGATTCCGGGGACGGAGTTCACCATTCAGATGCCCGTGGATGGCGGAGAGCGAACCATCGAGCGGGTGTGCGTCGCGCGACGCTGTTCCCTGGCCGACAAGCTGATTCATGAAATTGGTGCTGAGTTTGGAACGGCGCCACCTTCCTCAGACCAATAACATCTACTGCGCACATTCCACCAAAATGGCAACTTCTTCGCTGGCGACGCAATGGGCGTCGAGGATGCGGAATCGCCATGGCTCGAAATATTGCGTGACGGTCGTGAATCCGGGGCAGACGTTCCAATCGGCAGCCATCAGGGTGTTTCCTTCGTTCTCGTCGAATCTGAATCGGACCCGTCGCAACACCGGTGCACATGAGGAATCCGGCGGGCAGGCGTCGACGTCGATATACCCCTGCAGTGTGATGGGAAACGTCGGATTGCCTGACCAGTTGACGCTCAACGACAGAGACTCACCAAACAGGCCCGGAGACGGCGCACTCTCCAGACTTGTGATCGTGATCCGGGTGAACTCCTCGAACGTGTTTTGTTCGCATGTGATACCGGCTCCGGCGAACGTTCCTCCTCGTGCGCCACAACCAAACTCCGTGAATTCGTTCTGGCAATCGCCATATGGTTCGTCGGATGGCATGACCGCGCAGCAAAGCCCCGATTCACGGTTCGCTGAGTCGCACGACTGCCCCGCCGCCGACGGCGTTCCGCCATCAGCCACGCATGCCTCCGGAACACGGTCAGAGCAACTGCCGTCACTCGCACAACACGCGGTTGTGAAGCACAGTGTCCCGTCGCAGCGCGATCCGAATCCCTTGAAACCGCCTCCCATGTCGACGCACATCTCATCGGTCGTGTCGACACAGGTTTCACCGTCCGCAGAGCAGCATGCCCCATTGGTACAGTCCGCCTGTTCGCACGTTGTGCCGTCGCCTGCGTAGGACCCGAACGGATCATCGTCACATTCGTCCTTTCTTTGCAATTCGCACGTATCGAGCAGCATGTCGCAGCAGGCACCCTGTGTGCAATCGACGCCGTTGCAATCGTCGCGGTCGAGGAAAACGGTCCCGGTGCACGCCGACAGAGACATCAGCCCACACATCTGGTCGACACAGCAAATGCCCGCCTGCTGCGAGTCGGGCGATGGCTCGTCCGGGGCATCGCCGCACGCGAAGACAGCATCACAGTCTGTATTCGTACCCCTGAACTCGCCGCCAAGGCCTTCGCACTCGTTCTGGCCGGCTGTGATGAAACAATCGTCATTGCGACAACACGCACCGCGACACGAAGAGAAGGCGTTGCCGCAGAACTCATCATCGAAGTAGGGAGCATCGAATTGAAGCGCGCACTCCTCCTCGCTCGTTTCCACGCAACCGTCGTCTGTGCAACAGGCACCGGGAACGTCGCCAAGCTCCGAGTCAGGCGGCGCATCCGTGGCACATCCACTCGTGCAGAAGAACAGGATCGTCATGCCAATGGTCATGGCCCCACGCCGTAATGGTCGACTCAGCATCGCTGGTTCTCCTGAGGTCTCAACATCGCAACGGCCAATGACATCATCAACGCCATCGCCATCATCGACGACAGCGAACAGGTCGGGACGGCCGCTGCCTGGTCGACTTCAAACGCACCGATGCTCGGCGGATCGGCGTAGCAGTTGCCATCGACATCCGACGCGGCCAGGACCGTCGCCATCGCCATGCCAGCCGCGGGACTCTCGGCATCAATGCGGTAGTCGGCCGCCGGATCGTTGAAAAGCGGGTCCTCGCCTGTCACCGCGTTTGATTCTGTCACCGGCAATGATGGCTGCGATGCTGCCGGACTATCAAACGCGTACCAGAGATTGCTGGCGAATGAGAAGGTCTCACCGGCCACGTTCGCGCCGATGTTCAGGTACGTGGAGATCTGCCCCCGATCGAAATAGACGATGTTGTTTTCAAAGCGGTTGTCGCCGCAGGGCAGGAACTCGAATTCGCCGCTGCTTGTCGTTTCCTGCAAGATGCGGATGATCCAGTTGTCCGGGCGGACGATCGTGTTGTTGGCCACCACCGAGTCGACGCACCCGACGAAATTGATCGGCGAGCGACTGCCTTCGAAGATGTTGGCCAATACGCGGATGTTGCGTGCTTCGGCGTTGGGCGCGTCGGTCGACAAGGGTGGCCGAAAGAACTCAAAGCCGGTTGATCCGCCGATGTTGACGGCACGCTGGTTGGCATCTGCGATTCGGCAGTTGCGGATCTCGATGTCTGCTGATCCGCCCTTGCACTGAACGCCGCTCGAGTAAGGTCCGGTCAGGTCGCAGCGGGCGATCAATCCACGGTGGCAGCCGACGTGATCAATGCCGCTGCCGCCGTCACCGCAATCGGCGATGACGGAATCGAGCACGACGTAGTCGCGCAAGCCCGACAGCTTCAGACAATCCTGATTGCCGGTTGATCCGATGTCGTGGATGAGGAGATTGCGGAACAGGATGTGGTGGGCGGCAAGCGGATTGCTGACGTCGCCACCGTCGTCAAAGTTGACGCCGTTCAGCGACGCGCCGCGGAACTCCACGTCGTGCAACGCCACATAGGTCGCACGGCTGACCTGCATGGCGGTTCCCCCGCCTTGGATGACCGGCCGGGCTTCACCGGCTGCACCGCCGATCCAGATCGGTGCACCGGGCTCACCGGGCAGACTGCCAACGAAAATGCCACCTGCGTAGGTGCCTTCATGGATGATGACGGCCGTTCCGGGCGTGGCTTGGTTGATCGCGAATTGCACGGTGGCGTAGGGATTGCCGGGCGATCCGTCGCCCGATCCGTCATCGCCGTCCGGGTCGACGTGAATTTCGCTCGTCGGCGATAAGCCATCTGCGAAGGTCGGGATGTCCGCGCATTGGGCGAACGCCGACTGTGCGAATGCCATCAGCAACAAAACCACGTACGCGTCAGCAGCAGTATTCCGCCATCCCATGACACGACCCCCTTCCCAAAGAACACCAAGCGTACGCCACCCAGGCGGCCTTCGCGAGAAAAACCATCTTCCGTTCTCATGCACCGTCGTCGAACGTGGCTGTCCCCTGCCGCTCTCGGTTGACGTACAACTGCGTCACGTCCGGACGGGCGTAGTGACCGGCTGGGTCGAAGTTCTGTCGTTCCTCGCGAACACGGGCGTGGTCCAGTTCGGCCACGATCAGCGTTTCGTCGTTTTCGACCGGTTCGACGAGCCACTGGCCATCCGGACCGGCGATGCACGACCCGCCATCGGCGAGGATTTCGGGGCTGTTCTGGCGAATCAGCTCTGCGTGCGGGATGGCGGCGGGAATCGCATCCCGCCTCATCACGCCCGACGCCGAGATGACGAATGACCGCCCCTCACGTGCGATGAAACGCGTAATATCATGCGTCAAACGAACGGCTCCGGGCCATACAGCGACGTGCAAATCTTCACCCTGGGCGTACATGGCGGCCCGGGGCAACGGCATCCAGTTTTCCCAGCAATTCAGCCCGCCGACGGTGAACGGGGGGAGTTCGTGAACGTGCAGACCTGCCCCGTCGCCCGTGCCCCAGCAAAGACGCTCCTCGAAGGTGGGCATGAGCTTGCGATGTGCGGTTTGAAAGAGGCCTTGTGCATCGATGTAGACAAGCGTGCAGTAAAGCGAGTGACCGCCCCGGTCGGCGGGCCTTTCGATGCAACCGAGGTACACGGCGATATTTCGCTCCGCGGCGATGGCCGATATCGACTCGAGGTCTCCGGATTCGATGGAAACCGCCTGTGACAGGTAGTACGCGTGGATTTGTTTCTGAATTTCCGATTCAAACCGCGCACCGTCGGTCTTTTCCAGCCAGAACGGATATCCCGGGACCAACGCTTCGCCAAAGACGACCAGCGCACATCCCGCATCGGCCGCCTGATGGACGTACTGCCCCACCTTTTCGAGGGTCGCTTCGCGATTCAGCCAGACTGGCGCGATCTGTGCAATTCCCACGGTCAATTTGTCCGCCATCGGTCCGTCCTCCCGGTTGCTCATTGATCCGATACCCGCTCCTGCTTGCGAACGATTTCACGCCCGAGCGTCCGCCCCATTGCAATCGCAATTCGCGAGATTGTCATCTTCCCAAAAATCCGCGTGAAAATTCCTTGCCAACAACGCCTTCGGCGATAGACTCCGATCCCCATTGACGCGGTCGGCTACTTTTTTTGAATTCGAGAAGGAGAATCACACGATGAGCTGGAAGAATCTCTGCACGCACACCATGACCTGCATGATGCTGATCGGCATCATGACCCTCACCACCGGTTGCCCAAATGTGGGCCCCGCGCCCGACGACGGCAACGGCATGATGGATGGCGATGGGATGATGGACGGCGACGGCATGATGGATGGTGACGGCGATGGCATGATGGACGGGGACGGGGATGGGATGATGGACGGTGACGGCATGGACGGCGATGGTGATGTCGCTCTGCAGATCGTCCGCACGAACATCGAACTGCGTCACGATGGCGGGCTGCAGTGCGGTGACGACATGATCGTCTTCGGCACGGGTGGTTTCAGCGGCGTGGCGTGGATGCGTCCTTCCGAGGGTGACACCGAAGCCCGCGAGGTTCCGGGCGGTGACAACTACCGCAACGGCGGTTTCGCCGTCACGGGCAACAAGGTTTGCTTTGCCGGTGGTCCGGATGACACCTTCCAGGTGACCGTGTTCGACGCCGATGCCGGTACGGTCAACTCGCTTCCGACGACCGATGTTCGCCTGCAGAACATCCCGGTCGGCTCGCTCAGCGCCGGCCAGATTCAGGCTGACGGAAACTACTGCGTGGTCCGCACCGACGACGGCGAAGTTGACGATGGCCGCAATCTGAAGGTCATCGATGTTTCGGGTGACACACCGGTCGCGTTCGGCTTTGACATGGATGTCCCCGGTTCAGTGGATCAGGTCGCCATTGACGGCAACACGGTCGTGGCCATCCTGGGTGACGATGTTTACGTCTACGACGTGTCCGATCCGACCGCTGCTCCGTCGATGTTCACGGTCGACAGCGGTCTCGGTCTTGACGACATTCAGGTTCGCGTTTCGGGGGATTACATGATCGCCGGCATCAGCCAGTCGACCGGTCCATTCCACGCAGCCCTGATCAACCTGACCGACGGCAGCGTCACCGAGTTGACCGATCCGGATGCGGCGTTGCTGTTTGGACTGGGTGGCGACAAGTTCCTCTACTTCGCCAACAGCTCAGCCGACGACAGCCTCGGATCCGCCTACCGCACCGCCATCGGAACGGTGCCCGGTCCGGACAACACCAAGGCGCCGATCGAGGACTTCCTCGACGGTTCGACGACCAACAACGGTGCCCGCGGCTTCGCTCAGACCGTTTGGGTCACGCCCGATGGTCGCTACTGCTTCGTGGCTGGTTCGGAAAGCCTCGGCTCGGGCGAGTTCCTGCAGTACTCAACCGGTGGGTCGTTCATCGTTCCCGCTGACCCTGCCGGTACGTCGCCGTATGGCACACCGGCCACCGACGTGTTCGCCAGCAACAACTGCGTCGTCTTCAAGTCCGGCGACGGCACGACGGCGGGCACGAGCACGACGCTGGCGTACATCCTTCTTGATGGCGAATAGTCGCTGAGATGGTCGCGCCCGCGAGGCGTGCTTGAGAAGTGAATGGCGAGGGGCGGTGACCAGATCAGGTCGTCGCCCCTCGATCTTTGCGCCGGGTGCCGGCGTACATCTCATACTTCAACAGCCGACAGTCGATCTTCGCATTCCAGAACTCCATGCGACGACTTACTTTGAGTCCGATCGACTTGGCCAGTTCACGATTGCCGGTGAACACGAATCCGGTCCACCCGGCGCACTGTTTCTTGAAGAAATCCCCGATGCGTTTGTAGGTCGCTTCCAACGCCTGCACGTCGCCGAGTCGCATGCCATACTCCGGGTTCATCAGCACGAAGCCGGGGTCGTCCGGAAGAGGCGTCTCTGCGAAATCGCAGACGGAAAACTGGATCATGTGGTGAACGCCGGCGGTTTCGGCGTTCTTTCTGGCGGCGAAGATGGCGCGCTCGTCAACGTCGGTGGCGATGATCGGCTTGGCGTCGCCTTTGCTGCGAATGCGCTTCGCGTCGCGGCGCATCGTTTGCCATCGCTCCTCATCGAATCCGCGCACATGCAGGAATCCGAAATTGCTGCGCAAGAGACCCGGCGCCCGGCCCGACGCCAGCAGCGCCGCCTCGATCGCCAATGTTCCGCTCCCACACATCGGATTCACCAGCGGTGTCGACCCGTCATACCCGGTGGCCATCACGACCGCCGCCGCGAGCGTCTCCTGCATTGGGGCTTTGTGCGGCATCTTGCGATAATTGCGATCCGACAGCTTTCGCCCGGAGGTGTTCAGGAAGATCTCACACGTGTCGCCGGTCCAGTAGACTTGAATGACGACGTTTTCCCGTTCCGGACCGGAATCCGGCCGACGCCCCACGCGATCGGACACACGGTCGACGATCGCGTCCTTGACTTTCAAACTCGCAAACCGCCAATCGGTGATCGTCGGCGTGTTCACATTGGAAACGACGCTCAGGTATTCGTCCGGTGCGACGATATCCTCCCACGCGATGTCAGACGTCCGATCGTACAACTCCTCAGGGCCGCGACAGTCAAACGAATCAATCAGAAACAGTACGTTCATCCCTGTGCGCAGGAAGAGGTTCAATCGAAACGCGTCAACCATCGACGCCTCGATTTCCACACCCGTTGGTCGCGACGACGTCACGCCATACCCGAGTTGTTCCACCTCCTGCTGGAGATACTCAGACAGGCCCTTCGCACAGGTGATGCGAATGCGTCGTCGCTCGTCAAGATCAACCCACATCGGTCGCGCTCTCTGTCATGACTCTTCTGATGACCGCTGATCGGTGTGCAGCCGCCGACTTCGATAGGCGAGAAAGGCAATGATGCTCAGAGGAATCAGCACCAACGCCCCTGCCTGTCCCCAGGCCGAGAACAACACGATCTTGTTGACCAATCGATCGTGTTCACCGGCCGACGCGGGGATCATGCCCGTCATCTCAGCCGTGTGATGCAGCAGACTGACCGCCAGCGACTCGCTCGGAATCTCCTGGTGGCATGACAAACAGACGCCCCGACGATCCATGTTGGCGCGTTCGGCGTTGTTGAGCGGGCGTGACAGACTCCAGTGGTGCCCCACCGTCATCAACTGCTCGCCATCCTCGGTCACATACTGCGACCAGTCGCCTTTCATGCCCGCGATGCCCTCGACCTGATTCTTGTACTGCTTCGGCAGGATTTCGCCGTCAGCCGTCATCAGCTCGACCACGATCGGCTCGTCCCAAGGACGCGTCAGCCGTCCACCGTCGATGCCGTATCCAAGCGCTTTCTCATCGGCGTGACATGATTCGCATGACCGCGCGCGTCCCGTCGTGTGCGGTTGCCCCGGACTCATATCGAGCGCCAGCTGTCCCTCGTCGCCGCCGCCTTCGGTGCCCGGCGGCGTGCGGAATACCTTGTTGCGGATGATCTCCTCGCCATCCTCGCCGATGATCGTGATGGATGGCTGACACCCGGTTGTGACGGGTGCGACGCGCCCCTCACCACTGACGCCCAGCGGCGGATCCTCCCAACGCATGTAGGAGCGCTGCTCCGTGATTTCGCCGGGCATGTAGGTGTCGTAGCCGCGCTCCCCGCGATCCGCGCGGAACATTTCCTCCTGGTGCTTCTGACCGGCGGCGATCCAGTCGAAGCTCTTGGCCTGATCGGAATAATCGATCTTCAGGTGGCAACCGTAGCACTGCGGCACCCAGGTGGCGTGGCAGGCGTAGCACTCCATGCGATCCATGTGCTTGTCCACATGGCACATCGCCACCTGCGCTTCGCGACTCAGCGAGCCGTTCTGCATTTTCAGCTTCAACGGCTCGAACTCGATGTCCTTGCCGCCGGCGGTGTGCACCACGACCTTGTTTCCGCGACGAATGACCTCGGGAAACGGGTTCCCGCGGGCGGTTCGCAGGTAGCCGTCCTCTTTGTCGTAGACCGTGCCCTGCTTGAGATAGTCCGGCAGGTCGATGGCGACGCCGCGTGGCTTGCCGGTCTTGGGTTTCTCCTCGAATTCGTCCATGTACCCCAGCGGCAATTCCCACGGGTACATCTCGGGCGTTCCGTGGCAATCCGGGCATTCGATCTGCACCTGCGCCAGATTCGTCCCCGCGATAAATCCATCCCCATGCAGGTCAATCGACGTGTGACAATCGCCGCACATCATGCCCCGCTGATAGTGAATATCCTCCTGCATGGCGATGTAGTGCTTCGTGTGCAGCGCGATCTGGCCACCACCGCCCTCGGTGTAGGGCGAATGAAACGCGCTCTCCATCAATCCCTGAAACGACACGCCGATCCGCTTGCCGCGATCATGGCACGTCGTGCATGTCTCGACAGCCACGCCGCTGTAGGTCTTGTCATGCACCGTGACCTTGGCTTCGCGCGTCGCCTGAATCGAATGGACCAGCAGGTGACCCGGTTCATCACGCGGAATCGTCGGATCACCGCCCTCATACAACCCTTCATTGCCGTATGGAATATGACAGGCTGAACAACCCATCCCGCGATAATCGCCGCGCTTGTATCGCCCTTTCACGCCAAGATGGCACCGCTGGCACTCCGCACGGATGTAGGTGAATGCGGCCAATTCCGGCTGCTCGTGCAACTTGCTCAGATCGGTCGGCGCTTCAGGCAGCGCCTCCTGTCGCTCAGGAAACGCACCGGGCTCCTTCTTTCGCAACGCTTCCATGTACGCCCGGTAATCATCCGACCCGACACGCTCGCTCGGATCATGCGGATTCTCGACGTCGTAATTGCCCCACGTGTGGTTGTATCCGCGATCCATCGCGCCGAACGACCAGACCGTCCCCTGAATCTTGCCCGACTCGGTCATCATCAGGCTCGTCATCTGCGTTTTGACATGGCGCTCGTGACATTGCCCGCATGTGTGTTCATTGACCCACGGGCTGCCCGGATCAACGTAAAACGGCGCGCGATGGGCTGCTTCCGCCACCGTCGCGGTCGGATCTCCACCGTGACAGACGACGCACCCTTCCGGATCGCCCAGTTCCGCCCCGCGGGCGCGAATCTGCCGCATCATCTCTGAACCGGCTTCGCGGATCGGTTCGATGCCTTCATGACATTGCAGACATCCCGACCCGACGTCATCCGCCGCGTATGCGACGTGCAACCAACCCATCAGAATTCCGAGCATCACACCCGGTAAGAAGCAACGCATGACATGTTCCTTGCCGTCGGAAGACGAGCAGATACCAACCTACCCACGCGCACACAACGCGCGTCGATCTCATCCACAGCGATTCTCGATGCCATCGGACAGGCGGTCAAACGCAGGAACGCCGACAACGTGCCAACGTTGCACGACTGGCACGATTCCCCGGATTTCGCGTGACGACACCGCCATCGGCGCGACTCATGAATTGTCTGCGACCACACCGGCATCCGGGGTATACTGGTTCCCGATGATTGGTGCCGCACAACTGACAGATGACATCGTCGCCGACGCCATCAACGGATCGGCATCCGCCGCCGCAACCATCGCGACGACGCTCGAACCGCAGGTACGCCTCATGGTCACCGCCAGGCTCAGCAGCACGCCCGACCGCTTCAACGCCATCGACGACATCGTCCAGCTCGTCATGATGGGCCTCGGCGGCAACATCACCCGCATCACCATCCCGACCGTTGGCGGACTCAAGGCCTACGTCTCACGCATCGTGTCCAACAAGGTGGCCGACCACATTCGTCGCCCGCCCGCCGAGACCGCCAGGACCGGTGTCCGCTCGCTCGACTCCGCCATCGACGCCTTTTCCAACGCCGGTCCCATCGCACAGTTTCTATCGGATGGCGGGACATCACCGCTCAGTGCCATCGCGCGTCGCGACGAGTTCAACCGCATCATGCACGAGCTTGGCCAATTGCGGAAACCTGAACGCGAGCTGATCACGCTGGCCTTCTTCGATCAACTCTCGACGGCACAAATCGCCGAAATCCATGGCATCACGCGACCCGCCGCGTCGATGCGGCTCATCCGCGCCATTGAAACCCTGCGTCGAAACGTCACCGGTTCCAGCCAGATTCACCATCCCCATGACGAAACAAACTGATCAACCTGAGAGCGATGCGTTGGCCGACCGCGTCGACGACGCGCTGGCAGCGCTCTGGCAATCAGACGGCTCGGAGCTGGATCAGCTCGTCCGCGAAGTGGCAGGTCAGGGGGCAGACGTCGGATCGATCATCACGAGTTCATCCGCCAACATTGCAAAGTTCGACCCGGCCCCCAACGCGTGGATCGATGGGTACACCGTCATCCGCGAAATCGGTCGTGGCGGCATGGGTGTTGTCTTTGAAGCCGATCAGCATGACCCGGCCCGTCGTGTGGCGATCAAGGTCATCCGTCACACGACAACGGCCGACGACGAACACCACCGACTCTTCAAACGTGAAATCCGCACGCTCGCCAGGCTCAAGCACCCCAACATCGCCGCCATCCACGACGTCGGCACCACGCGCGACGGCCAACCCTACTTCACCATGGAACTCGTCGACGGCGTGCCCCTCAACCAAGCCATCACCCGCGACACCGACGCTCGCAACAAACTGACGATCTTCCAGGCGATCTGCGACGCCATCCAACACGCCCATCAGCGCGGCGTCATCCACCGCGACCTCAAGCCAGCCAACATCATCATCTGCCGTCCAACAACGTCGATTTCCTCCACGACGAACGCCACACACGTCAAGGTGCTCGATTTCGGACTGGCACGCATCACCGATCCCGACGAGACCGCCGCCACCGTTTCCATGCACAGCGACAGGATCAAGGGAACGCTCGCCTACATGAGCCCCGAGCAAGCGGCCGGTCGCAACACCGACATCGACATCCGAACCGACGTCTTCAGCCTTGGCGTTGTCTTGTACGAACTGCTGACCGGCCAACTACCACACGACATTCGCAACATCCCCGTTCATGACGCGGTAAGACACATCTGCGAACAGCCGCCGACTCCGCCGCGTTCGCTCAATCCGAACATCCCCGTCGATCTGCAGATCATCGTCCTCATGGCGCTCGCCAAGGAACCACGGCATCGCTATCAGTCCGCCGCAGACCTTGCCGACGACATCCAGCGGTTGAGGAACAATGAACCCATCGACGCACGACCACCGAGCACAACCTACCAACTCCGCAAATGGGTCAGCCGCCACAAACTGCCCGCCGCTTTCGCGTGCACCGTTGCACTGCTCATCCTGGCGTTCGGCGTATATGCCTCCGCCCAGGCCACGGCGATGATACGTGAGCGGGACAAAGCCAACGCGTCCGCCCAACGGGCCACCGCCGTCACCAAATTCCTCCGCGATATGCTCGAATCGGCCGACCCGTCACAATTGGGGCGCGACGTGCGCGTCGTCGACGTCCTCGACAACGCCCTGACGCAACTCGACGACGGCGAACTCACCGAACGACCGCGAATCGAAGCTGAACTGCGAACCACCATCGGCACCGTCTACGGTTCTCTCGGCCAATATGAAAAGGCCATCAAACTGCTCACCGAATCACACGCGCTGTGCGAAGGCATGTTCGGACGTGAAGACGAGGAAACACTCTCAGCCGCCAACAACCTCGCCCACATGCTTCAGGACACCGGCAGAATCGAAGAAGCGGAGAAGCTGTTCCGCGACGTGTACAACATCCGCAAACGCACGCTGCCGCCCGACGACCGGAACACGCTGACCACGCTCACCAACGTCGCGCTCATCCATCGCGACAAGGGTGAGTACGACAAAGCGGAACCGCTCTTTGTCGAAGCACTCGAACGCCGACGACGCTCCCTCGGACCAACCCATCCCGAAACCATGGTCGCCATCAGCAATCTCGGCAGCCTCTACCTCAGCATGCATCGCAACGCAGAGGCGGAACCTCTGTTTCGCGAAGCCCTCACTCTGCAATCCGAAACGCTCGGCGACGATCACCCCGACACACTCGTCACGGTCAACAACCTCGCTCAGGTCTACCGACGGCAGGGTGACAACAAGAACGCCCTGCCGCTGTTTGTGCAAAGTCTTGAAGGCATGCGTCAAGCCAAGGGCGAGGAGCATCTCGATACGCTCATCCTCATGCACAACGTCAGCGGCGTGCTGCGCGATCTCGAGCGACACGGAGAATCCCTGACCATGACGACGAACATCATCTCCGCAGCCGAACGCACGCTTCCACCCGAAAGCTGGTACGCCGCCGTCTTCCGCACCGGGCACGCCAATTCGCTTCGAGTCACAGGACGGCTGGACAACGCCGAAACGCACGCACGCAAGGCACTCGACGTGCTCACAAACGCCCTCGGACCAGATCACACGTACACACAACGCGCCGTCAAAACGCTCATCTCGATTTACGAGAGCAAGGGCGATACCGCGCAGGCTGACACCACACGGCAACTGCTGATCACCGACGCGGGTGACACCGGAAATTAGAATCGATCAACCTGCGGGGAGGGCACGTGTGAACAGACCCTCAACGCAGCACGCCATCGCCATGCAACATTTCTTCGACACGCACGCATCACGCGGTATACTCATCGTTTCCCCAAATTCGGGGAAGACGGAACGCAATACCCATGGCCATCGGAACCGACATCCCAAGAGTCGACGGCATCGACAAGCTCAACGGTTCAGCCCGCTACGTTGACGACCTCAAAATCGACGGCATCCTCCACGCAGCCACCATCCGCAGCACGATTCAACGCGGAAGAATCAAAGCCATCCACTTCGACCCGTCCATTGACTGGTCCAAGTTCACAATCGTCGATCACCGTGACATTCCGAACAACCAGATCCGATTGATCGAATTGGATCAGGTCGCCCTCGCATCCGACGAAATCCGCCACAAGGAAGAACCGATCCTTCTGATCGCCCATCCCTGCCCACGCGAAATTCAACGTGCGCGACACGCCATTACATTCGACGTCGAGCCACTGCCGGCCGTCGACGACCCGTGCCAACCCCTGACACCCGATCACATCCAGCACGGTGACGATAATGTCTTCAAGTCCATCGACATCCACAAGGGCAATCCCGACACCGTCTTCGCATCAGCCGACCGGATCATCGAAGGCGAATACAAGACCGGCGGACAGGAACACGTCTACCTCGAAACGCAGGGCATGCTCGCCTACCACGAAGACGGCAAGCTCGTCGTCGCCGGCACCATGCAATGCCCTTACTACGTCCTCGACGCCCTCACACATGCTTTCGACAAACCGCGCGACGCTTTCCGCGTTGTCCAAACGCCTACCGGCGGCGGTTTCGGCGGCAAAGAGGATTTCCCCTCCAACATGGCTGTCCACGTCGCTGCACTCGCCTGCAAGTCCGGCAAGCCCGTCAAGCTCATCTACGATCGACAGGAGGACATGGCCGCGACGACGAAGCGACACCCAAGCGTCGTCCGTCATCGCACCGCCGTCGATGATGACGGCAAACTGCTGGCCATGGACATCAACGTCGTGCTCGACGGCGGCGCGTACGTCACGCTTTCCCCGGTGGTCCTCAGTCGCGGCGTCATCCACACAGCCGGCCCATACCACTGCGACAACATCCACATCCACGGCGAGGCGCGATTGACCAACAGCCCGCCCAACGGCGCTTTCCGCGGGTTCGGTGCTCCGCAGACGCTGTTCGCCGTCGAACGCCACATGGACGTCATCGCCACAGAACTCGGCCTCGACCCCGCTGAACTTCGCCGCCGCAACATGATCCGCGATGGCGACGCCACCGCCACCAGCCAACCCATCAACGACGGCGTCGACCGCGTCGCGCTGATGGACAACACGCTAGACGCCGCGCAATACGACACGCGATCCACCGAACACGCGACGTTCAACAAGACGCACCCGTACCTGCGTCGCGGCATCGGATTGGCCACGTTCTTCCACGGCGCAGGATTTACCGGCGCCGGTGAGGTCTACCTCGCCTCGGAAGCATGGGTCGAAGCGCACCCGGACGGCCAAATCGAAGTCCTCGTGGCCAACACCGACATGGGCCAAGGCACGACCACCATCCTCACACAGATCGCCGCCGACCGACTCGATCTCGAACCGCGATACGTCACCCTTGCAACGCCCGACACATCACGCGTGCCCAACAGCGGACCCACCGTCGCCAGCCGCACCGCCATGATCGTCGGCCACCTTATCGAACAAGCCTGTGACCAAATCGTTGAACGTACCGGCGGCATCAAGGGGCGTGCGCTCATCGAAGCCATCGAAGCATGGCACCACGCAAACCCCAACACCCGACTCATCGGCAAAGCCAAGTACCACAAACCCGACGTGATCGTCTGGGACGATGAGAAATACATCGGTCACGCGTACGCATGCTATGGCTGGGCTACGTATGTCGCCGACGTCGAGGTCGACCTGCGCACGTTCAGCGTTCGCGTGACGGACTTCGTCGCGGCCCAGGAAATCGGTCGCGTCTTGAATCCCACGCTCGCACGCGGACAGATCCAGGGCGGCGTGGTGCAGGCGATTGGCTGGGCATTGACCGAAGACATCGTCACCCGCGACGGCGCGATGGCCAACGGGCAGATGACCAACTACATCATCCCCACCAGCGGTGACCTGCCGCCCATCCGCGTCATCTTTGAAGAATCCGAAAGTCCATTCGGACCGCGCGGCGCCAAGGGTATCGGCGAATTGCCCATGGACGGACCGGCCCCCGCGATCCTCAACGCCATCTGCAAAGCACTGGGCACGCAGCTCTACGAAATCCCGATGACGCCCGAACGCCTCATGCTGCACATGGAGGAACACGCCCATGGAACGGTTTGAACTCACCATGACGCTGAATGGTCGGAGCGTCACGAAGCGCGTGCCCATCGACGCCCGCCTGCTCGACGTGCTGCGTTACGATCTCGACCAGACCGGCACCAAGGAGGGCTGCGGCGAAGGCGAATGCGGTGCCTGCACCGTCTGGATGGACGGCCACCCGGTCAATAGCTGCCTCGTCCCCGCATTCCAAGCCGACGGCAGATCGATCACCACCGTCGAGTCCATCAAACCCGAGCTCTGCCACAAACTCAACGCCACCGGCACCGCCCAATGCGGCGCCTGCACCCCGGGCGTCGTCATGTCCGCCGCCTGGCTGGCTGAAAACCCCGACGTCGCCGACGACATCACCATTCGCGCGTTCATGGCCGGCAACCTGTGTCGCTGCACGGGCTATGACGGCATCATCGAAGGCGTCGAGTCGATCATGAACAAACGGGAGCAAACGTGACGTGAAGGTCCTGCGTCCAACATCCCGCAACGAAGCACTCGACATGCTCGCCGACGATCCGTCCATTCGCCCCATCGCCGGCGGCACCGATCTGATGGTCTCTTGGCACCACCACGACAAGACCGGCTGGACGCTGATGGACCTGTCGCGCGTCGACGATCTGAACACCATGTCGATGGATGACCACGCGCTGCAACTCGGCGCCTTGACCAGCTACTGGGATGTCATCGCTTCCAAAGACGTGACCAACGCTTTCCCCCTGCTCACCGTTGCAGCCCGACAGGTTGGCGCCATCCAGATTCAGACCCGCGGCACCTGGGCCGGCAACATCGCCAACGGTTCACCCGCTGCCGACGGCGTCCCGGTCATGATGGCCTACAACGCCATCGTCCACCTGCAATCCCGAACCGAATCAACCGATGTCCCACTCGACCAGTACTTCACCGGCTACAAGCAATCCGTCCGCAAACCCGACCAACTCATCGTCGGCATCACGATGCCACGGACGTCGCACGATCATGAGTGGTTCCACAAGGTCGGTGCCCGCTCCGCCCAAGCCATCACCAAGGTCGGCGTCGCCATGGTCAAGAACGGATCAGGCTGGCGCGTCGTCGCCAACAGCGTCGCGCCGTTTGTCTGCCGCTGCAAACGCCTCGAATCCGCGCTGAACGACGGACAGTCCTTCGCGACACCAGCCGACGTCGCCGACATCCTCAAGCACGACATCGCCCCCATCGACGACATCCGATCAACTGCCCGCTACCGACAGACCGTCCTCGCCCGCCTCATCCACGCCCACATCAACGAATGAACATGATCGATCGGTCGCGCAACCACCTCTTCAGTAGCGTCACCCCTTGTGGGTGACGAACAGGCAGTCGCCTTTCCCATTGGTCAACGAACGCCATCAGCCAGCACCCGATCAGCCCAACCCTACACGACCGACGACGCCGTCACATCCACAGGCCCCGTGACCATCGACGCATGCCCCCGTCGCCGATGCGCCACCAACTCCGCCGCAATGCTCACCGCGATCTCCGGCACCAGCACCGCCCCGATCGCCATCCCGATCGGCGTGTGCACGCGCGACAGCAGATCCTCAGACACCCCACCTTGCCGCAGATCCTCAAAGATCAACTTCGCCTTCCGCTTGCTGCCGATCAATCCGATGTAACCCGCCTCCGAACGAATTACCGCATCCAACGCCTGCTCATCGTTCTGATGCCCCCGCGTCACGATCACGACGTAACTCGACGGATCGATCGGATACCGACGCAGCGTCTCGGCGATATCCCCCACCAACAACTCCACCCGATCATCAAACCGATCCCGACAGGCCATGTCCGCCCGGTCATCGATCGCGACCACATGAAAATCCAGATCCACCGCCAGCTTCGCCACCGCCTGTCCGACATGCCCCGCCCCCGCGATCAGCAGCGTCGGCGGAATCTCCAGACGCACGTCATACCGCAGTCGCCTGCCATCGTGTGTCACGTCCAATGGAAACGACGCCGCACGCCGCGAGCGCCCCGCTTCCGCCGCCGACCGAATGGCCGACACATCATCGCCCGGACCAAACGACGCCACCGCGATATCCATCCGCCCACCGCAGATCAGACCATCGTCCCACCCATAGTCATGATCGAGCACGAAATCGAGAACCGTACTAGCCCCCGCCTGCAAGAGCTCAAACGCCCGCCGCTTCACTTCCGCCTCGACACATCCGCCACCCAGCGTGCCCTGCGCTGAGAAATCCGACGTCAGCAACATCGTCGCCCCGGCAGACTGCGGCGTCGAACCACGCGTCGCCACCACCGCACACAACGCAGCCGATCGCCCCGCATCGACCTCGGCCAGAAACGACTCCAATACCGGTGTCAGTTCACTCATAACAACTTGGATGTGTCAGCCAGCCGACCCGTTCGTCGCCGGTTTCCAGCGCGGATTTAGAATTGCCTGCGCAGCGGGTGCATCCTTCATCGGCAGCGTCGTCCGATGCACACCGTCGAACTTCGCAAGCGCCCCTGCCACCGCCGGCGCCGTCGGCACCAATCCGATCTCCCCGACACCCCGCGCACCGTACGTGCACTCCGGATCCGGTTCTTCAATGAAGATCAACTCGATCTCCGGCATGTGATGCGCCCGCAGCACGCCGACCGACTTGATGTCCTTGCTCTGAATTTCGCCGCCCTCCACGACAAAATCCTCGGTCAACGCGTACCCCAACCCCATATGAATCGAACCCTCCATCTGCCCCTCGAGCAGCGTCGGGTTCATCACGCGTCCCACATCATGCGACGCAACAACCTTCTTCAACCGCCCGTCGTCATCCAGAATCACCACCTGCGTCGCAAACCCATACGTCAGGTGCGTCTTCGGATCCTCAACATCCGCCCCCAGCTTGCTCGTATAGGTACACGCATAGTCCCCGCGGTATTCATTCCCCTTCAGGTCCGCCAGCGACTTGCCCGCATCCAGATCCGCCTTCAACTTCCGCGCAGCCTGCGACACCGACGCAGCCGCCAGCACCGTTCCACGGCTCGCCGTCGTCTGACCACAGTCAACGGCAGCACTCGTATCCGTCGTGGCTGTGAATGTCTCCGGCGGCAAACCCGTCTCCTCGCACGCGGTTTGAATCGAAATGGTAAACAACCCCTGCCCCATCTCGGTGAAACCGGTGCGGATCGACACCCGCCCGTCGTCTTCAACCTTCAACACAGCCTTGCCCATATCGGGCATGCCGTTGCCGATTCCAACGTTCTTGATCCCGCACGCAATCCCCGCGTACTTCGCGTTGCGATACACGTCCTTGACCGACAGCAGTGTCTTCTTCAGACCGAAAGGCTTGTCCAGCTTCTGACCCGTACAGAACCGATCACCCTGCTCGAGAATGTTGCGATACCGAATCTCCCACCCATCGATGCCAACCTTCTCAGCCAGCCGATCCAGACACCCCTCCACGGCAAACGCCGCCTGGTTCGCCCCAAAACCGCGCATCGCCCCGCACGGCGGATTGTTCGTGTAGACCGCCAGCGACTCAATATCGACCGCCGGCACACGATAAGGCCCCGTCGCATGACCAGCCGCACGCTCCAGCACCTTCGCCCCGACCGACGCGTACGCACCCTTGTCACCGATGATGCGGGCACGCAATCCCGTGATCCGCCCCTCCGCATCACAACCAAGCTTGATATCCACCTTGATCGGATGACGCTTCGGATGCAGCCGGAAACTCTCGTCGCGCATCAGCGTGCACTTCACCGGTCGACCGGTCAGCGCCGCCGCCAGCGACGTCTGAGCCTGGATGCTCATATCCTCCTTGCCGCCAAACGCCCCACCATTCGACACCAGGTCGACGCGAATGCGCTCCCGCTCCCAACCCAGCACCAACGCAATCTGCCGTTGATCGTCGAACACCCCCTGCCCCTGCGAGTAAACCTGCAGTCGCTCCACACCATTGTCAGTGCCACCCTCCGGCACCGCGATGCACGACTCCGGCTCAAGGAACATGTGCTCGATAAACTGCGTCTGATACGAACCCTCGACGACATGCGCCGATCCCACGAGCGCCGCCTCCGCATCACCGCGCTTGACGCCCGATTTCGACAGCAGATTCCCCTTCGGATGCAACACCGGCGCATCATCCGCCAGCGCATCCTGCGGACGCGTGATTGGTTCGCGCACCTCGTAATCAATCTCGATCAGCTTCGCCGCTTCGCGCGCCAGATCCTGACTCTCCGCCACGACGATCGCGATGATGTCCCCCACGCACCGCGTCTCGTCCCCGATCGCCACCAACACAGGCCAGTCGTTCACGATCAGCCCAACGTACCGATCCCCCGGCACATCCGCCGCCGTGATCACGCGCGACACGCCCGCCACCTTCTCCGCCGCCGACGCATCAATCCCCTTCACCAGCGCCCGGGGATGATCCGCAAACCGCATCGCCGCAAACAGCGATCCCGGCACCTTCATATCATCAACGTATTTGAAATCCCCCAGCACAAACTCATGCCCGCGGTACTTCGCCAACCGCGTCCCCACGCGACCGTTCGTCTCCGGCTCCGGCATTTCCGCGCCGCCGCGCACCTTCGCCATCAACTCGATCGCATCGACAATCTTCGTGTATCCGGTGCACCGACACAGATGCGCCCGAAGCGCGTGCTCAATCTCACCACGCGTCGGACTCGGATTCTCATCCAGAAACGTCACCGCCCGCATCGCGATCCCCGGAATGCAGAATCCGCACTGCACCCCGCCAGCCTGCACGAAACAGTCCGACACCTGCTGACGGACCTCAGCCGACAACCCCTCATTCGTCAGAACCGACTTGCCCGCGACCTGCTTCGCCTTCATCACGCAAGACAACCGCGCCTTGCCATCCACCTGCACCGTGCAACACCCGCACTGCGCCTGCGGCTGACACCCGTTCTTCGGCGAAATCAGATCCAGATCATCGCGCAGCACGTCCATCAGCGAACGATTCGGATCGGTCTCAACCGACACCGCTTCACCATTCACCGTCAGCGCAATCGTCTCCTTGGACGCACCAACACCCGATACCTTGTTCATTGCTGTCGTCATTCCGGCACCTTCGCCCAGTCTACGACACCACCACCACGCTCACAAGCAAAATCGACACACTCCCGTCCGCCTGACCGACACCAATACACACTTTCCCGCACCAAGGAACTCGCCATCAGCCGCCAATCGCCTTACATTCTCACCCAACAGTCGATTCCTGCACGAAAGGGGCTCGTCATGAACCGCACAACCCGAACGATCATCACGCTCATCGGCGCTACCATGCTGCCAACGATCGCCACCGCCCACGACCACCATTGGCCTCAATTCCGCGGGACGAACGCGTCCGGCATTGGCTCGGGCAAGCCGCCCATCAAGTTCAACGTCCCCGAAAACGAAAACGTCCTCTGGAAGTCCCCCGTCCCAGGCCTAGGCCATTCAAGCCCCATCGTCTGGGGCAACCGCGTCTTCGTCACAACCGCCATCTCAGGTCAACTCGACCCCCAACTCCGCGTCGGTCTCTACGGCGACATCATGCCCGTTCAGGATGACACCCAACACACCTACCGCGTGTACTGCTTCGATCGTGACAACGGCGACGAACTCTGGCAGCAAACCGCCATCATCGCCGTCCCCAAAATCAAACGACACACCAAAGCCACCCACGCCAATTCCACCCCCGTCACCGACGGAAAACACCTCGTCGCCCTCTTCGGCTCGGAAGGCATGTACTGCTACGACATGAACGGCAAGCTCCTCTGGAAGAAAGACCTCGGCGTCCTCGATGCCGGCTTCTGGATGATGCCCGGTGCCCAATGGGAATATGGCAGTTCACCAATCATCCACGACGGCGTTCTCTATGTCCTTTGCGACATCCAGAAGAACTCTTTCCTCGCCGCATTCGACGTCAAGACCGGCGAAGAAAAATGGCGAACCAAACGCAACGACGTCCCCACATGGGGAACCCCCACGTACGCCAAGAGATCCGCCGGCGACGAACTGCTCATCAACGGATTCAAGGAGATGGCCAGCTACGATCCCAAGACCGGCAAGCGCAACTGGTGGCTTTCGGGCGGTGGCGACATCCCTGTCCCGACGCCGATCCTCCACGACAATCTCGTTTACTTCGCATCCGCCCACGGTTTCCTCGCCCCCATCCACGCCGTCAAACTCGGCAGCAAGGGCGAACTCACGCTCAAGCCGGACATCCTCTCCAGCGACGCCATCCCATGGAGAATCACCAAAGGCGCCCCCTACATGCAGACGCCCCTCATTTACAACAACCTCCTCTACACCTGCACCGATCACGGCGTCCTCAGCGTGTATGACCCCAAAACCGGCGAACGCTTCCATCGCTCTCGCGTCGGCTCCGGCAGCACTGGCTTCACCGCTTCCGCTGTCGCCGCCAACGACCATATCTACTTCACCAGCGAAATCGGCGACATCTACGTCTACAAGACCGGCAGGGAACCCAAACCCGTCGCCACCAACACCGTCGACGAAATCTGCATGGCCACCCCCGCCATCAGCGGCTCGCGCATCCTCATCCGCGCCAAGGACCACCTGATCTGCATCGGTACGAAGTGACCGCCCCCACATTCTGCTTGCGACGCCCGATCGCACGTCGTACAGTCGTTGGTTCGCAACACATTCAAAACGCGCGAACAGAACCATGGCCGAACTCATCCCCGCACCATTCGCAGACCTCGTCACCCGCCTCTACCGCGAACCCGACATCGACAACGCCGTCTTCCACCTGCCCCGCAGATCGTGGCACATTCCCGCCGCCGACGCGCCCGACCTCTCCGTCACCTTCCACGGTCAACCCGCCGGCAACCCCATAGGCCCCGCCGCCGGTCCCCATACCCAGATGGCCCAGAACATCGTGCTCAGCTACCTCGCTGGCTCGCGCATCATCGAACTGAAGACCGTGCAGGTCCTCGACGAACTCGACATAGGCCGACCCTGCATCGACATGACCAACGTCGGCTACAACATTGAATGGTCGCAGGAACTCCGCGTCCTCGACTCGCTCCGCGAATACGTCGCAGGCATGATGCTTGTCGAAATGCTCCGCCGCGATCCCCGCTTCGCCGAACTCAACCTCGCCGGTCCCGCAGGCGACATCATCTACGACATCAGCGTCGGCTACGACCTCGCCGGCATCAAGTCCGACAAGGTCCAAAGATTCCTCGACGGCATGCACGACGCCACCGACGAAATCGAAAAACTCCGCGCGGAAATCCCCACATCATTCAAACACGCCCGCGACCTCGACTACCCCAAACAAATTTCCACGAGCGTCACCCTCTCCACCTTTCACGGCTGCCCCGCCGACGAAATCGAACGCATCTGCACCTTCCTGCTCACCGAGCGCGACCTCGACGTCATCGTCAAAATGAACCCGCCCATGCTCGGCAAACAACGCCTCGAACACCTCCTCCACGACGATCTCGGATACACCGAACTCACCGTGAATCCGACCGCCTACACCAGTGGCCTCATGTTCGACGAAGCCGTCGCGATGAACACCCGACTCTCCGCCCTCGCCGCCAAACACAACCGCCGCTTCGGCTACAAGTTCAGCAACACCCTCGAAGTCATCAACCACCGCGACTTCTTCACCAAAGACAACGACGTGATGTACCTCTCCGGACAACCACTCCACGTCATCACCCTCACCTTGACCGACGTATTCCGCCAGGCAGTAGGCCCCAACGTCCCCATCACCTTCTCCGCCGGCATCGACAACCAGAACATCGCCAACACCGTCGCCTGCGGCTTCGTTCCCATCACCATCAGCTCCGACCTGCTTCGCCCCGGCGGCTACGGTCGACTCGCCACCTACTTCAAACGCCTCACCGACGCCATGAACAAGGTCAACGCGGCCAACATCGACGATCTTCTGCTCGACCACTTCGGCCAGCGCGACCTCGCCACACAAGACGCACCACAACACAACACCGACCCCGTCACGTACGCCGGATACCTCAACACCACCATCGCCGCCGAACACGCTCGACAGGACGCCCGCTACGCGGCAGACAAGAACCGCAAGATCCCCAAACGCATCAACTCCCACCTCGACGTCTTCGACTGCATCACCTGCGACAAGTGCATCCCCGTCTGCCCCAACGCCGCCAACTTCACCTACCCCACCCCAATCGTCGCCTTCGATCACCCCGACTACATCGTCGCCGCCGACGGCAACATCACCGCAACCGCAGCACGACACTTCGAAATCACCGAGGACATGCAGATCGCCTGCTACGCCGACTTCTGCAACGAATGCGGAAACTGCGACACCTTCTGCCCCGAATACGGCGGCCCCTACATCAAGAAACCCAGCTTCTTCGGCTCAATCGACTCCTTCAACGCCGCCGCCCCGCGCGACGGTTTCGTCGTCTCACGCTCCGACGCATCGCACACGATCGTTGGCCGCATCAAGTCGCACGAATACCAGCTCGACATCACCAATGGCATCGCCACGTTCACCGACGGCACCATCACCGCACAAATCGACACCAGCGCCCACACCGTCTCGTCCGCCGTCTTCACCAATGGCGCAACGTCCGAACACCGCATCGACATGAACGTCTACCACACCCTGCGACACCTGCTCGCCGGCATCTGCGACACCAACCACGTCAACCAGGTCAACGCCGCCCACCTGACATGACCGACCAACCGCGCATCTTCGCCATCCTCCCCGCAGCCGGCATGTCGCGACGCATGGGCCGCCCCAAACAACTCATCCCCATCGACAACCAACCCATGCTCCTCGCCGTCCTCGATCCACTCACGAGCAGCGACATCACCCACATCACCATCGTGACGCGCACCGACATCGCAAACGCCCTGTCACTCACCGACTCAGAAACGACAACCATCGTCATCAACGACGACGATCAATCCGACATGATCGATTCCATCCGCCTCGCCCTCGCCGACATCCAAACCCGCCATGCCCCCAAACCCACCGACGGCATCCTCATAACCCCCGCCGATCAGCCAGGACAATTCCCCGACGACATCAACCACTGCATCGCCGCGTACCACTCCGACCCCACGAAACTCATCATCGCCGAACACGACGGCCGTCGAGGCCACCCCCTCATCTTCCCCGCGACCCTCATCCCCGACGTTCACGCCCCGCTCTGCGACACGGGTCTCCGCAACCTCACCCACCACCACGCCGCCCTGGTCCGACCCGTCCCCTGCCCCTCAATCGCCGTCATCCGCGACATCGACACCCCCGACGACCTCGATCAACTCCGCTAGTTCGTCAACACGCGCGCCAATCTCAACACGCACCCGCTCCGGCATCCTGCGCATCGTCTCCCACTCAGGCCTCGCGTCATCCAACGCAATCGCCTCTTCATACTCGCCAATGCCACGTCGCAACACCGCCTCATCCTCCGTCTCCCGCCCCAACGCGCCCAACGCATCCGCCAACACCAGATGCACATCCGGATCATTCGGATACAACGCCACGCACCGCTCCGCCGCCAAAACCGCCTCAGTCAACGCATCGACGTCGCCGTTCGCACCCGCCAACAACCGCCCCCGCACCTTCTCCCGCCACAGCATCAGATGCACCGGATCACGCGCGATCGCTTTATCAATCAACCGCTCATGACGCACCACCCACCCATCTCCATCATCCACCCGCATCGCCACCCCACGCGCAAACTTCGCAGCCTCAAACGCATACGCCGAATCCAACCCATCCGCCGCAACCGCATCATCAAACAACGACATCACCTTCTCAACATTGCCCGCCCCACGCGCCCGATCCGCCAACGCCGCCGCCCGCTGTTGAGGCCAAACACACAACGCCAAGACCACCACACCAACCAACACACATCCAACCGCCCCCACGCCACTACGCCGCTCGACAACATCACCTTCACCCCGCCCCGCCACCACCAGCCCCCACATCGCCATCACCGTCGTCAACGTCCCCGGCACCACCGACGCAAA
>JANQQK010000043.1 GCA_028289375.1 Phycisphaerae bacterium
TGCTGGAGCCGGATCCTCCGTCGTCATGTTGAACGTGAGTGAACTCTCGCCGGTAATGTTGTCGTGTGACGAATGACCCGTATCGTTCAACAGATCCAAGTGCGGTGTGTTGGGCTCCGTCGTGTCAACTTCAACGGAAATCGAATCGGTGCGTACAAAGTTACCGGCGGCGTCCTCAATGTGCGCAAGAATCTCGTAGACGCCGTCGTCCAGAGATTCGACGGTGACTTCCCAGGTACCCAACCTGTCACCTGGAACAAAGTCTGTCTCGTCGCTTCCGACGCGACCCACACCCACCAACTGGCCATTGGCGAACAGGGTCACGGTTGCGCCGGCTTCGGCGACACCCCCGAATGACGGTGTGTTAATTCGTGTCACGTCATCACGGTCGCTCATCCCGCTGTCGCTGGACGCAAGCAGATCAATCGTCGCGCTCGGAGCCGGTGTGCGCAGACTGGTATCGATCCAGATATTCAGCAGGAAGTCTTCGCTGATGTTGCCCGCTCTATCTTCCACTTCCAACTTGAAGTTGTGAACGCCATCCGGTACGTCAAGGAGAATCTCGCGCTGCAAACTATCGAGACTAATGAAGGCCCCGTCTCGGAGCGTATCGTCGATCGTGTCGTCCGCCACTGAATCATAAACCAACTGCTCGGCACCCGATTCCGACCTCAGGAACAGACGAAACTTGTAATTGAACGCCGAGAGATGGCTGTCCTGGTTGGGGTCGACGCTGGTCATATTGAAAACCAACGGATTCGCCAACGTTACGTTGTCTTGGTCATGGATGCCACTGTCGCTTATGGGCAGCAAGTCCAACACGGGCGTATTCGGCACTAGCGTGTCGATTTCGATGGTGAGCGTCTCCGACGCCATCAGATTGCCGGATGCATCTTCGACAAGAGCGGTCACCATGTAGACACCATCGGACAGCACACCGGATGTCACCTGCCACAGACCCGCTCCGTCACCTTCGACGCCGTCAGTCAGATCACCACCCACTGTGCCGCTACCAATGATGCTCCCGTTGGCAAACAGCTGCACAGTCCCGTCCGCCTCACCCAGCCCGGAAAAGGTCGGGGCGTTGATGCTGGTCACCCCATCCATCGGATCCATTCCGGCGTCGCTCGAAGGTACGAGCTGGATCGTTGTGGGAACATCAATGTCGTCGACAATGACGACCGTCTGCTCGCCGATAATCACCTCAAGCAATACATCGTGGCTAATGTTACCGGCGCGGTCCTCGACCTCCAGTTTGAAGTTGTACGCACCCTCAGGGAGGTCGCTGATCGTTCGCTGGAGTGCCTCGCGAGTCGTGAAGCCACCGGAACGCTCGGCAAGCGTATCGTCCGTCGAGGAGTCGTAGACCAACTGTTCAGACTGATTGGCCGTTCGCATGTACAACCGATACTTGTAATTGAATTGATCGAGATGTTCGGCCTGCCGCGGATCTGTCGTGCTCATGTTGAACACGAGGTCATCTCGACTCGTCATGTTATCGGTGCCGGACGCGCCATCGTCGCTCGCTATGTCTAGGTCGAGAAACGGTGTATTCGGTGCCTCAGTGTCGACCTCTATGGTCACAGTGTCCGTTTGTTGTGTGTTGCCAGCCCAGTCTTCAACGCGTGCAAAGATCTCGTAGATGCCGTCCGCAAGCGGCGCGGATACGATGGACCAAGCCGCGAGCGTTTCACTGGATGCAGGGTCTTCGTGTAGGGCCGTCGAGCTGCCAACAAGGTTGCCGTTGGCGAACAAGCTGACTTCCGCGCCGAGTTCCGCCAAACCAGTAAACGTGGGCTCGATGATGTTTGTTACTCGGTCAGCGTTGTCCATCCCTGAGTCGCTACTCGCGAGCATGACGATCCCGCTGCTATCCTGCAGGGAGGAATCGATCTGCACATCCAAGAGTGTGTCGCGACTAATGTTTCCTGCTCGATCTTCAACCTCCAGTTTGAAGTTGTGGATACCATCGGGAAACGGC